>NZ_CP088245.1:2460357-3066071 GCF_021117275.1 Metabacillus sp. B2-18 | reverse complement strand
TAAATAAGGTGACGTATGAAATGGAACCATGTTCAGAGCCGAATCCATGAGTGGAGCGATAATTGCCCTTAAAGGTGCGGTTAAGTCTCTCAATTATTTGTTTCATTGGTCTATATTCGGTTGAAACAGGGTCCTCATTGGTTAATCCAATGACCTGCTTCACATCGAATAAAATCTCATGTTGAGCGAAGAAATGTTGGGCTAAAAGATAGATTGGATTCCCGTCTACCACAAAGGTCAGATTTTCTGGAATCTCTTTCATCTTGATTAAGACCTCATCAATTGCTCGAATGGCTGTTGCTGTGTCTCGATTAGGCGACACCGGATACGAAAGAATAATCTTTTTCACGGCGTCAAAAAAGAAAAATAAATAATGCCATCGACCGTTTACTCTGATATACGTTTCATCACCGCAGAATTGGTCTGAAAGTTCATAGGGATAGTGATCCACATAAGGTTTAAGTAATAAAGCTACGCTATTTTCGTAGTTCAATACAGTCTGATGTGAAATCATCACTCCGTGTACGTCCTGCATAATCGCAGCTGTTTTACGGGCCGAAAGGCCATAGTTTACATGATAGGTTAGGATCAATCCTAATGTATGTGGGGATGCATAAATCTTTGATAAGTCCACGGCCGGCAGTTCTGGTGATTCCTTAGATAACGGCTGGAAATCGATATAAAACTGACGGAAAATGTATCTCAATTTAAATGCTTGAGGGTCCTTTTTGAACCTTTTCTTTTCTTTTGAAGTCATCCCATTGAGCTTCTTTTGATAATAAGAACAGTCATTGTTCTTGCACTTAAACACGTGAAAATCTTTTCTTTCTTTTATTTTCTCGAGAGTCTTGGAACAATGAGGACACTTCAGGATGGCCTCCTTAGAGTAACGGTTCTTTTCACTGAAAAGTTCTGTACACACCTTGCATTGATACTGACCTTTATCTCCATTGTTGGCATAAAGATAATCCGATGGAGCACCACACTTTGGACAGTTCATGGCTTTAGGTACGGAAACTTTTGCATTCTTACGCCTTTGAACAGGTTTGAGAGCTTTCCCGTTCTTCTCTAGATATTCACTAAGAAGAACTCGATAATCAAGCTGTTCTAGAACTTCAATGACCGGAAGGTCATCCACTTGAAGTTTTCGATAAGGTTTATTTACGGGCTGTTCAGTAGGTTTATCGAACATGCTTTTACCAATCAATAAAGTAAGCAATGTTCGAATGAGTTGTTCTTGATAGTTTATAAAAGTTAATAAATAGGTTATAATTTGAGGGTACAAATTGTCACTTCCATTCTTGGTTGTTGGGTGTGTGGTAACCTCAATTATCCAAAGAATTTAGGGGGTGGCAATTTTTTTGCCTATAAAGCCCTCTATGGAGATATTTTATAACCTATTTCTTATAGAAGTTTTGACAATACGAAGTTTTTTAGGGGGGTGAATACATTGAAAAAAGTATTTGCTACACAAGAGATGGTAAAGAAGAATATTCTTCGTAACATTCGTACAACTCTTTTAAGGTTGGGAAGTGCTACAAAAGTTGAACTCAGTCAAGCAATAGAAATTAGTTTCCCGACAATAAGTAAGTTCCTCGCGGAAATGGAGAAAGATGGGGAAATTATTTTAGTCGGATTAGATGAATCTAGTGGAGGGAGACGAGCAAAAAGATACAGATACAATCCCGAGCATATGCTAGGACTGGCCATTTTTTTAGAGAAAAGTGAGTCAAATTATACAATATTTAATTGTATAGGAGAAGTAAAGGAGCAGGGAAAGGTATCAAGTGTATTAATAAATGACGGTTTACCAGTACTAACTAGCTGTATCGAAAACTTGCTAAATAAATTTCCCAAAATCAGTTCTTTAGCAATTGGAGTTCCAGGTTCTGTAGATAATGGTCGGATTATTTTTATACCAGAATATGATCAGTTTCAAAATTTTGATTTAAAAGGATATTATGAGGATTATTTTTCCATACCGGTTGCAGTAGAGAACGATATGAACGCTTCTGTTCTTGGATATAACAATAAAACAGGGAATATAAATGGGCAGTCTCTCATCTATTTGTATCTTGGTCAAAATGGTCCGGGTGCAGGTATTATGATAAATGGTGATGTGATGCGGGGAAGCACTTCTTTCTCTGGAGAGGTTTCATTTGTACCTCAGTATAATAATCGAAATTTTGGGCAGGCTCTTGAAATTGAAAATGGGTCTAATAAAATAATACCTTATGAAAATGATGAAACGATTGATGCAATTAGCAGATTGGTAGCTTCATTTGCAGCAATCATTAACCCACATTCAATTATTTTTTCAAATGGTGAAATAAAAAAAGAAATGCTAAATAAAATGGCTATATGCAGTTCAAAATATATTCCGTCAGAGCATCTTCCAGAGCTAGTCATTAGTGATTTGAAACAAGATTATTTATTTGGGTTACAAAGCATTGGACTTGATCTTATGATTAATGATCAATAAATTACATAAGTGTAAAATTATGTGAAGTGAATTTTTGTCCATAGCTTTTAAGTTTAATACTTTTATTCTCTTTACTTTTTTAAAAATCTTTAATAAGTGTTTCTATAATATTGAATTGTTAAAGAGAAGAATAGACTATTATTAATAGATATAGGCGAGGTTAATATGACAACATTCCTTTTAGTTATTATTTATTTAGCATTTATAAGCTTAGGTTTACCTGATTCACTGTTAGGGGTAGCGTGGCCTGTAATGAAATCGGATTATGGTGCTCCCCTTGAGACTGCTGGATTTCTTTTTATGGCGATTGCAGGCGGTACGATTATCTCAAGTTTAGCTAGCGGAAAGATTCTTAAAAGGTTCGGGACGGGGCAGGTTACATTTGTCAGTGTTTTAATGACTGCCGGTGCATTATTAGGGTTTAACTTTGCTCCTTCAGTTTTATGGTTATTTTTATTTGCTATACCACTAGGTTTAGGTGCAGGAGCTATTGATGCAGGATTAAATGATTATGTTGCTACACATTATAAAGCTCACCATATGAGCTGGTTACATTGTTTTTGGGGAGTTGGAGCTACTTTTGGTCCGATCATTATGGCGCAGTTCATATCAGGCCAAAATACTTGGAGAAATGGATATTTTACAATTGCAGCAATTCAGTTTACATTGGCTGTAATTCTTTTCTTTACATTGCCATTATGGAATAGAGTGGTAAAAAATAACAATACGATCTCAAATGAAGAAATGGTAGATTCAGATGAGTTGATCCGTGATGATGAAGTGAAACCTTTACAAATTAAGGGAGTAAAACTGGCTTTGGCATCCTTTCTGTTTTATTGTGGAGTTGAAGCAACAGTTGGTCTCTGGGGAAGTAGTTATTTGGTAAATGTTAGAGAGATACCTGTAGCAGTTGCAGCACAATGGGTTTCCTTTTATTATGCAGGAATAACAATTGGTCGTTTTCTAACAGGTTTTATTACTTTCAAATTTAGTAATCTTAGTCTCATTCGTACAGGGCAATTACTAGCATTAACTGGTGCTATCTTTTTATTCCTACCATTGCCGTCGGTTTTCTCCTTAGTAGGTTTTATTATGATCGGGTTAGGATTAGCGCCAATATTCCCGTGTATGTTACATGAGACACCTTCACGTTTTGGGAAAAAGCATTCCCAAACTATTATGGGTTATCAAATGGCGGTAGCTTATACAGGAAGTACATTTTTGCCGCCTCTACTTGGTTTCATGGCGTCTTATACAACAATAGGAATATTCCCAATTTGTATTATTCTTATTATTGCAGCAATGCTGTTAAGTTCTGAAAAACTAAATGTTTTACTAACAAAGAGGGCTTTACTAAAGAGGGAAAATACAAATACAACAGTAATTTAACCTTTTATAACAAAGTGAATTTTAACAGTTTCCTCTATTTAATAAAAAGACTCAAAGTAATTTGATTAAAGCAAAAGGCGCTACCCTGAAGGATAGCGCCTTTTAAATCCATTTTATTATGGCAACAAATACAATAATACAGAGAAGAAGTGCAGCACTGTACCTGCTAAAACAAAAGTATGCCAAACAGCATGGTGATATTTAAAACCACGCCAAACGTAAAAAATTGCACCAACTGTATATAATACTCCACCAATGACAAGCAAGACTACACCATTAAAGGGTACGTTGCTAATAATGTGGTTCCAAGCAAAGACAATTAACCATCCCATTACAACATACATAATGGTAGAAAAGAATAAGTACTTCTTAACGAAGAATGATTTGAAAACTGTTCCGCCTATTGCCAAACCCCAAACAATTCCAAATAATGTCCAACCGACCCATCCTTTTACCGCAATAAAAAGAAAGGGTGTATAGGTGCCAGCAATAAAAAAGTAAATAGCGGAGTGATCTAATATTTCAAAAAAATCTTTTGCTCTACCTGCTGGAAAGCTGTGAACTAAGGTTGAAGCTGTATATAGCAAAACCATCGTTACTCCAAACAAAGTGAAGCTTACGATATGCCAAGCATTTCCATGTAAGGAGGAAAAGATAATCAATATGACTAAACCAGCAATGCTTAGTAAGCCGCCAATTCCATGCGTAATTGAATTTGCTATTTCTTCACCTTTAGAAAAGGTATGTGTGTTTGCCATGCTTTTCTCCTTTCAATGAAATTGTTTTTCAATAATTTATAAATTATATCATTCATTCATAAGATGAAATAGTGACATTTATCATTTATTTACTAGAAAAATTAGCTTTTTGATTGCTGAACATGATCTTGTAAAGAAGAGACTATTTGATGAAACAATTGTTTGTCCTCAAAATCTTGTTCTTTCCAATTTTCATAAATCCAAAAAAGCATTTCTCTCGAACTGTTAAACACTTCACCGCTCGTGTCAGCTTCTCTTATCATGTAACGACCATTTTCATCATCTGCAACAATTAAACAAGGAATTGCACCTTCCTTATTTTTTATTTCATATTCCATTATTTTATCACCTCATAAAAGTTTTTGTGTAAATAATTTTTTCATTCTTTTGAAGGTTTGTCAGCTTATTGCTTGTAGTTCATCTATCTATGAGACATAAAATTAAAAATTATGTAAAACTTTTTGATATTTCCTTTAAATTTTGAATATTCATGATATAATTTCAAATTAACAAGCAGTTGAAAGGACCGTGACAATGAAACAAACAATCAATGAATTGCAAAATGTTTTTGTGGAAGATATTTTAAAAGCGCATCATTTACTTAAAGATGTTGTAACACATACTCCATTACAAAAAAATGAACAACTCTCTGAAAAATATGAGTGTAATGTTTACTTAAAACGAGAAGATCAACAAGTTGTTCGCTCATTTAAAATCAGAGGTGCCTTTAATAAGATTAAGCAGCTTGATCCTGAAAAGACAAAGAATGGTATCGTATGTGCTAGTGCTGGAAATCATGCACAAGGTGTTGCATACTCTTGCCGTCAATTAAAAATCCATGGGAAAATTTTTATGCCGTCAACAACTCCTCGTCAGAAAGTTTCTCAAGTTGAACTGTTCGGTAAAGAATACGTTGATATTATTTTAACCGGCGATACGTTTGATGATGCATATCAAAAGGCAATGATTAGCAGTGAAGAAGAGAGCCGTACTTTCATTCACCCTTTTGATGATGTAGATGTAATTGCTGGACAAGGGACCGTAGGAGTAGAAATATTGAACGATGCTGATGTGGACATTGACTATGTTGTAGCAAGTGTTGGTGGAGGCGGCTTAATTTCTGGTGTTGGTACCTACTTTCACGCGATTTCACCTTCAACAAAGCTGATAGGTGTTGAACCAGAGGGTGCACCTGCTCTTTATCAATCAAGAGTAGAAAACAAAGTAGTTTCGCTTGAGAAGATTGATAAATTTGTTGATGGAGCAGCAGTCAAAAAGGTCGGAGACAAAACCTTTTCTATTTGTAACGATGTATTGGACAAAGTTCTGCTTGTTCCAGAAGGAAAAATCTGTACAACTATTTTAGAGTTATATAACGAAAATGCAATTGTAGCAGAGCCTGCTGGAGCGATGTCAATTGCATCTCTTGATTTTTTACGAGATGAAATTAAGGGTAAAAATGTTGTTTGTATCGTAAGTGGAGGAAACAATGACATTGGTAGAATGCAGGAGATCAAAGAACGTTCAATGATTTATGAAGGATTACAGCATTATTTTATTGTGAATTTCCCACAACGTGCAGGAGCGTTAAGAGAGTTCTTAGTTGAAGTACTTGGGCCAACCGATGATATCAATCGCTTTGAGTATACCAAGAAGAATAACAAAGACAATGGACCAGCATTGGTAGGTATTGAATTAAAACAAAAAGAAGATTATGAACCTCTTGTAAAAAGAATGAAAAAGAAAGGTTTTTTTGTAACTGAAGTGAATAAGGATAGTAATTTATTTCACCTTTTAATCTAATAGTATTCTTCTGAAGAGTTGAGGTTAGTGCAAAACATTGATATCTCAACGATGAAAACGCCGAAAAAAAACTTTTCATTAGACAAAAATAGACAGACTTCTCATTGTAATTGGGTTATAATATAGGAAACGGGTAAAAAAGAGGATTGATAACTTGTTATTCAAGAGCCTAGAGTTCAAACTGGCAAGTGGACAGAAGGTAAAAATTACTGATATCCCAGTATTGGAGGAGGATAACAAAAACCGTTTCATGCTTCAAATCCGTTTACAGAAGTTTATATCCATTATCCAAACACAGATAAATCCAAGAAGTATTTATTCTTTTAAAGATTACTTGAAAAAAGTGTTGAAATGGCCTGATTACGAGGCTATCTTTGGAAGTAGTATATTAAAAAACAATGCTTAGGAGGGAACCAGGAGTGTCTGGTTCTCTTTTTTTGTTTTAAAATACTTAAATTATTACTCAATGTTTTATTCTTTCGGAATAAAACACATGGACAATATACCAATCAATAGGTTTGAAGTCGCATATAATTTTAAAAGATAAGAAATAATTTCATTGAATGTGCCTTTAATGGGGGTATAATAGTAGGTAGACTTTTTAGGGATGTGAGGATTTGCAAAAAATTAAAATTGTAACTGATTCAACAATAGATATGAGAAAAGATTTGATAGAAGAATATGATATTACGGTTGTTCCATTGTCCATTACAATAGATGATAAACAGTTTACAGACGGAGTTGACATTACTCCAGACGTTTTTATAAAAATGATGAATCAATCTATTGAACTACCTAAGAGTTCACAACCACCTGCTGGGGAGTTTCTAAGAGTGTATGAGGAGCTTAGCGAGGATGGGAGTTCAATTATTTCTATTCATATGACAAAAGGCTTAAGTGGGACAGTCCAATCAGCTCAATCGGCTGCTCAAATGGCCGAAGCTGATGTAACAGTTCTTGATTCAATGTTTATTTCTAAGGCACTAGGTTTTCAAGTTTTGGAAGCAGCAAAAATGGCTAAAGAAGGTTCTTCAAAAGAACAAATACTTCATAGGATAGCTGAAATTCGTGATCAAACAAGACTTTATTTAAGTGTAGACACACTGGAAAATCTTGTGAAGGGTGGTAGGATTGGTCGTGGAAAAGCTTTAATAGGCTCCTTACTCAATATTAAGCCAATAGCAAAATTACAAGATGGGCTTTATACTCCAGTTGGAAAAGTTAGAAGTCAATCTCAGGCAGTAAAATACTTAGCCAAACAATTTGCAGAAGATGTAAAAGGGAAAACTGTTAAAGCAGTTGGCATTGCCCATGCCGACGCACATGATTTTGCTCAAAGACTAAAGCAAGCTGTTCTTGAAATTAGTCCGAATTGCATGGTAGATATCTCATTTACAACACCTGTTGTTTCAACACATACGGGACCGGGTGCAGTAGGTTTTATGTTTTTTGCAGAGTAAATATTTGACCAAGACAAGACCATTTTTTATGGGGATTGTCTGGGTCTTTTTTAGTTCTTCATGGCATTTGATTCAAATATATAGAAAACCCATTTGTAATGGGTCAAAATATAAAAAGACATCGTGCTAAAAATTACGCATAATTATTATAAAAAGAACAGTAAAGTGCAATGAAGTATTTAAATTAGCTAATCACTCAAAACAGGTGGTGTTGAATCATCGGTAAAAAAGTGTTGTTTATCGGAGACTTTGGAATTGACGATATTGTTGCTTTACTTTTTGCTTATTATAGTAAAAGTATTGATATTGTTGGAATTGTTGTTGACTACGGAAATATCTCAAAGAAAAACGCCACGATAACAGCAAGATATATTCAAGAAATTACCCAGCTGACAGATATCCCTATTATTGGAGGTGCAGATCGACCGTTAACTGGCGAACAACCTACTTATTTTCCTGAAATTCACGGTGAATATGGACTTGGTCCGATTACGCCTGATTTGAGCGAACCGATACCTGAATTTGAGAACTTTCATGAGATTTTAACCGTTATTAATCAATATCCAAATGAAATTAGCATTGTTAATGTTGGTCGTTTAACATCATTAGCAACAGCAATTGTTTTATATCCGAATTTTCTATCGCAAGTCAAAGAGTTCTATATTATGGGCGGTGCATTCCTTTTTCCAGGTAATGCAACCCCAATTGCTGAAGCAAATTTCTATAGTGATCATTACGCAGCAAATCTAGTAATAAGTAATGTAGAAAAAGTAAAGATATTTCCTCTTAATGTAACGAATTATGCAATTATTCCTGATAACATCATAAATCAACTTGACCAATATTTTAAAAGAACAGGCGATAGTGTAGGTCAATTATTAAAGCCGATTATCACCCATTATTCAGAATGGTATAAAAAAAGAGATCCCTCCATTTCGGGTGGACCAATGCATGACTTGTTAACACTCTGGGCAGTAAAAAATAGTAACCATTTTCAATTTGTTGATAAGCCTGTAAAAATCAGTACGGAAGATGGTGTGGCGAGAGGGCAGAGCATTGGAGATTTCAGGCCTTATAAAGAGCTCGAAAAGTATCCTATACATTCAATTGCGATAAAATTTGATTACCAATTCTATATTGAGAATGTATACGATACCTTTATAAATGGCAATAAGTTTAATAATTATTCAAAAAAGCTTCACATCATTTCATCTTCCCCTTTATGTTGTATTTTGATAAACTTTTCATTATGAACGAAACAGAAGGGTGAAGGTGTTAATGAAAAAGAAAATTTTATGGAGTTTGATCGGAGCCACTATTCTTATTTTAAGTGCCTGCGGACAAAAATCACCAATTGAAAACCCACTTAATTATGAAGTTCAATCCTTTGAATATACAAACCAAGACAATGATCAAGTATCATTGGAGGATTTAAAAGGAACGGTGTGGGTAGCTGATTTTATTTTTACTAGCTGTGACACAGTATGTCCACCAATGACAGCGCACATGACGGAGCTTCAACAGATACTAGAGAATGAAGGGCTTAATACAAGGATTGTTTCCTTTAGTGTTGATCCAGAAATTGATACTCCTGATAAACTTAAAGAGTTTGCAGAGCCTTACTCAATTTCATTTGAAAACTGGGATTTTTTAACGGGATATTCACAAAAGGAAATTGAAGAATTTGCAAAAGAAAGCTTTAAGACTATTGTTCAAAAGCCAGAAAGTACAGAACAAGTGATCCATGGTACTTATTTTTATTTAGTTGATCAAAATGGAACGGTGCTAAAAGATTACAATGGTGTTGAAAATCCACCATATGATCAAATGATTGCAGATATAAAAGCAATAAGCCAGGAATAAACAAAAGATAAGCCATGAAAAAAGATTCCATAAGGAGTCTTTTTTCATAAGATATAATAAAGTTAAAAGTTTAAAAGCTAACTCTTTTTCATGATTTAAAAGGCTTTTATCCATGGTGACATGATATAATGTTTTTTTGAAACTAAATAACGGGGTGATTGTATGCTCCAAAAGCTTGTATTGTTTAGTATAATTGGCTTGTGCTTAACTGGTTGTATAAATCAGCCTGCTGCAAAACTAGAATATAAACCTGTGTCACTAAGCGAAAAGGAAACCCCTGCTGAAGATTTTTTTCCTAAAACTATGAAGGTAGTTGGGATAGGTGATTCTTTAACAAAGGGAGTTGGCGACGGAGCAGAGTTGGGTGGTTATGTTGGCAGAGTGACTGAAATGTTGGAAGAGCAAGATCACATTAAAGAAGTTTTGGTTGAAAATTACGGGGTAAAGGGACATAAAACATCTAATCTCCAAAAAAAGTTAACAAATGATAAAGTAATTGAATCCATTAAGGAAGCAGATATGATTGTTATGACTATTGGTGGAAATGACATTATGAATGTTGTTCGACAGAATATTTTCTCATTGGACTTTCAACCGTTTAGAGCATAGCAAAAACTTTACGAGGAAAGATTAAGTAATATTATTATAACAATTCGATCTTATAATTCAGATGCACAAATTGTATTTGTTGGCCTTTATAATCCTTTTAAATATATGCTTCCTAATATAACGGAAATCGATCAAATTATCGATGAGTGGAACTCAGTTTCAAAACAGATGATAACGGAAGATAAAAATGGGATATTTGTATCTGTTGAAGATATTTTCTCTACTTCTGAAGTAGACAATAAGCTATTGTACAAAGATGAATTTCATCCTAACGAAAGCGGGTATACATTAATAGCTGAGCGAGTATATGATTCTATATCTAAAGCAGAAGTATCCTTTAATGAATAGGTAGAAATGAGTGATGTAATGAGAAGGTGGAAAATTTCATTTTTTGTTCTAGCTGGGATTAACGTACTGTTTCTTTTGTTCGTGACAGTTTCTTCATTAATTCCAACCGAAAAACCTAGCGCACAAAACACGAAAGTTAGTAAGGAAGGAACTGTCCCTTTTCTTATTAAAACCCAGAAAAGTGACTTGACTCATTTAGTGAATCACTATTTAGAACAGGAAACAGGTCAGCAAAATTTACAATATCGAGTGGAATTTGAAGATAAAGTAAACGTGTATGGAGTTGTAAAAGCTTTTAATAAAGATATTGACATGAAGTTAATTCTGGAACCGAAAGTTAAATCTGATGGAAATGTTCAGTTATTGGTTAATGAATTGTCAATAGGACAGTTGAAGCTTCCTGTGTCTTATGTACTGAAATATATGAATACTTATTATGATCTTCCTAAGTATGTGGTAATAGATCCAAGTGAAAAATTGATTGATATTCATCTTGACCAATTAACATTAAAGAGTGGTTTAAGTGCAAGAGCTGAAAGCTTTAATTTAGAAAAAGATGACATCACATTTACATTATATGTTCCACTGCCGTAAGGTCTAACTTCAAATGTTAGACCTTATAGCCTTTTATGGGAAGTTTAGTTCTTTACAGCATTATTTTTTTATACTGAAAAATGGTACGAATTACCCCCAGGTTAAAACCTAGAATGATCTTGTTGAAACATGTATACTTATAGAATAGTATGTCGAATAAATAGATAGATTAATAGATGCCTGAAAAAATGTATCTATTAGACGACGTATTAGTAAGCTCTAACTCTGAAATTAGAGTGGGAGGGTTATAATTGTTTTGTATAAACTGTGGAGCTAGTTTTATAGAAAAAAATGCAAATTATTGTTCCCATTGTGGGAAAAGAAGAAATGATCATCATAAATCAATAAACAAAAAAACTTATTTACTAAGCTTCTTAATTCCAGTAGGAAGTTTTTTATCGGTTCTCTTTGTTCTAATATTTGTTTATTCTCATGAAACTAAAGTAAATGGAAATGTCATTACTTATCAAGAAAAAGCAGAAAAAGCTGCTTTAGCAGGGGAGTATAACAAAGCATTAGATTTTGTAGAAACTGGTCTTTCATATCGTAATAATTACGATATTCTATTAAATGAGAAAAAATTACTTTTAACAATTATGGATTTAAACGAGGATCTTACGGAAGTTGAAAAAAAAATAATGGATGAACAATATGAAAGTGCTCAAAGGGATCTTGATTTACTTAAGCGCCAAATGGGTACGAATCGATCACCATTATTTGTAAAGCTTAGTCACGAAATTAAACAAGCCGAAACTTCTGTCAAGGTTGGGGAAATGAAGGAAGAAATAAATAAGCTAGAATCTATAGATGAGTTGGCTGATAAATTGGCCACTTTTTATTCGTTGGAATTACAAGAAGCTACTGAATTAAAACAACAGATTTATACGAAAATGGTCACAATTAGTTCGGTTAAAGCTGAAGAAAACTTGGCGAATAAACATTTTAACCAAGCGTTAAATGTAGTAGATGAGGCATTACAGTATGTTGTCAATAATGAGAAACTGCTATCACTAAAAGATCGGATAATAGAGGAAAAGACCGGTTTTGAACAAGCTGAACAAGAACGAATTAATAAAGCTCTTCAAGCCGCTAAAATGGAAGAACAACATAATCTTACAAAAGCCGTGGAATTAACAGCAGTCAATATAAAAGTTGATAAATATGGTGATGCATATATTAATGGTTCTGTAAATAATAATGGGACTGAAACAGTGCACTCAATTGTTATTGAGTTTACAGTTAGCGATGAAAAAGGAAAGGAATTAGAGTCTGGTAAAACAAATGTGTTTCCAAATAAGCTGGAGCCAGGTGAAACTGGTGATTTTGAACATGTGACTTATTCAACAAAAGAAAATGCAAAAGTTAACATTATGAATATTTCATGGTTATTAGAAGAGAAGAAAGGATAATTTATGAATAAGAGAGTGATATATAGTATCATAGTATCCCTTCTAATTTGGATAGCAGGTGGGTTTGGCTATTTTTATATAAAAGAACAAACAACAAAAAATGTATTTTCTGAATCAACGATTTTAAACAAAGTTGAAGATTCAAATAATGATAAAACTGTTCCTGAGATAAAGGAAATTATTCGTGAGGCTCAAAAGAAAGTTGTGATGGTTGAATTAAATGATGGTACGGTTGGATCTGGCTTCTTATATAATGATAAAGGTGATATTATTACGAATGCACATGTTGTTAGTGGTGCTAGTGAGGTAAAAGTTAGAACAACCGATGCAAAAGGCTTCGATGGAAAAGTAATTGGAATAAGTACAGAAACTGATGTAGCGGTCGTTCGAGTTGAAGGTTTAGAGGATGTGGAGCCTTTAAGTTTATCACCAAATACCAAACTAGAAATTGGCGATGAAATATTGGCACTAGGTAGTCCATTAGGTTTTCAAAATACGGTTACAACTGGAATTATTAGTGGAACGGACAGAGAACTAAGTGTTGATCCGTATATTTATGAAGATGTGTATCAAATATCTGCACCCATTGCTCCAGGTAATAGTGGAGGTCCGCTGATTGACAGGCAAACTGGAGCTGTTATAGGCATTAATTCCGCTAGAATTGAGCAAGGAAATATCGGGTTTAGCCTCCCAATTAGTGCAGTATTACCACTTGTTAATAGTTGGTCAGAAACACCTATGAAGAACCTTCCTGTTGAACCTTCTATTGACGCAGCCGTTGATATAGACGAAAATAAGATTATAGAAACATCAGATTATTTAATTAGCTACTTCATTGAGAGTATAACCTTTAATGATTTTGTCACTGCTTATTCCTTGTTAGGAAGTGAATGGCAGTCAAATGTAGATTATCAATCATTTCGTAAAGAGTATTTGAATATTTTATCTATAACTATTAAAGAATTAAAAACGGTAAAAAAAGAAGAACAAATAATCGTTGAAACAGTCCTTGAGATTGTGAAAAGAACAGGTAGTGGTCAAGAAACTACTTCAACTTCTGTGAATTATGTGATAGCTTACGAGAATGATCAGGCCAAAATTATATCAGAGAAAAAGCAGGATTGATTAATCATATATATTCCTTGGATTACTAAATAATATAAGGGGGTTATTATGAAAAACAAATTTGTTTTAATGGGAATTGCAGCCATCATTATTGCGCTTATTTTCGGTGGAATTGCCTATCAGCAGCTAGTTGCAGAAAATATGGATGAGGTGTACTTAAATCTCGCCTATAGCACATTGTGTATGAGTATTGCAGTTTATGTTTGGCATATTAAAGATGAAAAGCAAAAACATAAAAGTGAAAGTTAATTTATTAAAATGAGAGGGAAATCCCCTCTCATTTTTTGTACGTTAAAAGCATAAATCAGCAGCACTGAAAAATTCCGACATAGTGTTCAATTCCTAAGTATTTAGCTTAAGTGCAACTACTCATCACATTTCATCTTGTAGGCTCGCCGGTCAGCGAGTTTTCTACTTGAAAAAGTTTTATGATTATTCTGCTTCTTCTTCAGTTTGTTCAGCGTCTTCTTCGGTTTCTTCAGTACCTTCTTCAGTTTCTTCTACATTTGTTTCTTCTTGTTCAGTATCCTCTGTGTTGTTACATGCAGCCATTAAAAATACAGCAAGTAAAGAAGCTCCAACTTTTAATAATAAACTTTTATTCATTGTCTTTTCCTCCCATGTAACGTTGAGTAATTTATATGTGAACCAGTTGGCTCAACTTAATAATAATGGAAATTTCAGGTGTGCATAGACTTTTTACAGAATCTGTACATGATCTTAAAAAATTAAAAATGAATTAAAAATTCATTAATGATCTTTACAGTAATTTATTGTAAAACTAGTTCAATCGATACTTCAAATCCCTCTTCAATCAGACTGTGGTAGGACAGCTCTTCGTTTATTCATCGTCTACATAATTTCATCTTAAATGGAAAAAATGATGGTAGTTCTTATGCAAAGGAGAGATAAGGTTGAAAAACAAAAATAAAAAATTAAGTTATGAATCAGATGGGAAAATGGGGAAGAAAGATGAGAAATCCTCAAAAAATGAAAAAAAAGAAGACCCGATGTTTTTTAATATGACTCAAAATAGTGAGTGAAGAAAAAGTGGAATAGATCTGATCATAAAAGATTCTATTCCACTTATTTTCGTTATGTTAGTAAGACTGATTAATCTGTGCTCTTTTAATAAATGATATTTCGTCTTCAATTAGACCACAAGTACCGCACTGTACTCGATAATTAGGACCTTTATATGAAACATGGAACGGATCTAAATTTGACTGCTGGAGCTCTTCTACTATATCTCCTGTTTGTGGGTTTAATTTAACCGGTTTTGCAAGTTGTTCAATAATATTAAACCTGGTTCTATTTGTTTTACAATTTGGGCATAAATATGGTGAAGACATTATTCTGACCTCCGTAATAATTCTTATTTTCTTTAGTATGTATAAATTATTTTTTTATATGTAAAAACGCTGTAGGTTTGGGAGTTCCTCTCAAACCTACAGCGTTTAATAAATATACACTATTCTTTTAATAGTTTTTTAAATAAGATAATGAAGTTTGCAATATCTTCATCACTAAAATCATTAAACTTTTCTAACAAAAAGTCTGTTTTCTTTTTTTCATACTGTTCAAGAATTTTCTTCCCATTTTCCGTTAGATGAATATCAACAATTCTACGGTCTTTGACAGAACGAACGCGCTCAATCCAATTTTTTTCGATAAGAGAGTCAGTTACCGCTGTAATATGAGAAGCAGAAACATTTAGTATTTTGGATAAGTCAGATGACTTTTTTGGACCAAGTTCGTACAAAGTTTTTAAAATGAAAAATTCATTTCTAGACATTTCATTATCATAAACTTGATTCATTTCGTGACGAGTTTTCTTATATACATCACGCATTAGGGCTTCCATTTCATACATCTTTTCTTGACGATTATTCAACCTAGTTTCCTCCGTACTATCAAAGTATCCTTTTAATAAGACTAAGGAATGTTATAGAATGTGTCAAGGTTTATTAAAGAAAATGATGTGGAAGATAAGTAAGAGACTATTTATAAAAAGCTGTATACTTTCTAAGTTTTATTGCATGATATATAATAGAATCCATTAGTTAATAGGAGGGAAGTAAACGATGAATAAGCACAAGTTGGAACTCGCTACATTTGCTGGTGGTTGCTTTTGGTGTATGGTCCAGCCCTTCGATGAGTTACCAGGTATCGAAAGTGTTATTTCAGGCTATACCGGGGGAAATAAGGAAAATCCTACATATGAGGAAGTTTGTTCAAATACAACAGGTCATCTTGAAGCTGTACAAATAACGTTTAATCCTGAGATATTCCCTTATGAAAAGCTGTTAGAATTATTTTGGCAACAAATTGATCCAACAGATCCAGGTGGTCAATTCTTTGATAGAGGAGAATCTTATAAGACAGCTATTTTCTATCATACAGAAGAACAGAAGCAGATTGCAGAAGCCTCAAAAGAACTGTTGGAGAAAAGTGGAAGGTTTTCAAAGCCTATCGTTACAATGATTCTTGAGGCAAAACCATTTTATCCTGCGGAAGAATATCATCAGGATTTCTATAAAAAGAGTACCGGTCGTTACAAACAATATCGAACAGGATCTGGTAGAGACCGCTTTATACAAGAGCATTGGAAAGGGAATGACAAAGAAGGTTTAAAATCTACTTTATCTCCTATTCAATATGAAGTTACTCAAAACAATGGAACAGAGCCTCCTTTTCATAATGAGTTTTGGAATCACAATGAAGAGGGTATTTATGTAGACATTGTTTCTGGAAAACCTTTATTCAGTTCAAAAGACAAATATGACGCAGGATGTGGCTGGCCTAGTTTTACAAAACCAATCCAAGACTTTGAAGTTGTCGAGAAAATGGATACAACGCATGGAATGATTCGTACAGAAGTTAGAAGTAAAACAGCTGATTCACATTTAGGTCATGTATTTGATGATGGACCAGGTCCTAATGGGTTAAGATATTGTATTAATTCGGCTGCTTTAAGATTTATCCCAAAGGATAATTTAGAAAAAGAGGGGTATGGTAAATACGCTCAGTTATTTGATAAATAGTGAAAAAGGCTGAATGATGTTCAGCCTTTTTCTAGTATAGACACTTTTGTATTCTTTGTATAAAATGGGAATAAAATAGAAGAGGAGGAGTAGAGCAGATGTCAGTATTAGGCTTTGAGCATGTTGGAATACAAGTGGAAAATATTGAAAGAAGCATTACATTTTACAAAGATGTAGTTGGTCTTGATTTGCTTGATCAGTTTTTACATACAGATGGGAATATGAAGCTAGCATTTTTAGGTGTGGGAGGCAATATTATTGTTGAACTTATAGAAGGATATAATCCTAATTTACCTGATGAAGGAAAGGTTCATCATATTGCTTTTCAAGTTGATAATATTGAGAAAGAAAGAGATAGATTACGTGCGGCAAACGTAGAATGGATCTTTGAAGAGATCACAGAGTTGCCAAATGGAGCAAAGTATATTTTCTTTAGAGGTCCAGAAAAAGAATGGATCGAATTTTTTGAACGTTAAAGAAAGGAAACCGGGCCTTGGATGCAGCCTGGTTTTTTGCTTTTTATTTTAAAATTAGTTTTTTACCTAAAAATGGGCGAATGCACATACGATACAACCCACCCATGACATAAAGTAAAGGGAAATCTAAATTCAAATGAGGAGTGAATCAATATGCATTGCTATTATGATCATGGATACCCACACGCTGGTGGATACGGTTATGGAAATAGCTTCGTATTAATCGTTGTTTTGTTCATTTTATTAATCATCGTTGGTGCAGCTTACATTCACTAATCTCTATTAAAAGGAGCTCCGATGTGAGCTCTTTTTTATATATAAGGTGAATCATAATATAACTGAAGTGTAAACCTATATTAGGAAATATTATGCTCAATATGTTAACTGTAATGTTAAAATGGTTGACATTATAACAACCATTCATTACCATTAATATAAGTAATCTAAGGGGGAATGTTAAAATGAATTGGGAATTATTGGCCGACGATGTGATTAATGGAAGAATTTTAACCAGAGAAGAAGCAAAGTCAATTTTAATGTGTGATGATGATGACTTGTTATTGCTATTAAATGGTGCATTTAAGATTAGAAAACATTATTATGGAAAAAAAGTAAAGCTTAATATGATCATCAACACTAAATCAGGATTATGTCCTGAGAATTGTGGTTATTGTTCACAATCAGTTGTTTCAAAAGCACCAATAGAGAAATATAGAATGCTAGATAAAGAATCTATTTTAAAAGGTGCAGAGCAAGCTCATAACCTAAAAGTGGGAACATATTGTATTGTTGCAAGTGGCCGGGGACCAAGTGATAAGGAAGTTGATCATGTAACATCTGCTGTTGGTGAAATAAAGGACAAATATGGATTGAAAATTTGTGCATGCCTAGGTATCTTAAAACCAGATCAGGCAAGGCGTTTAAAAGAAGCCGGAGTAGATCGTTATAATCATAATATAAATACATCAAAAGAACATCATTCTTCTATCACAACTTCACATACATACGAAGATCGTACGAATACAGTTGAGTTGGTAAAGCAGAGTGGTATTTCACCTTGTTCTGGTGTAATTGTTGGAATGCGTGAAACATTAGATGATGTGGTGAATATGGCATATAGTTTAAGAGAATTAGATGCAGATTCAATCCCTGTAAACTTTTTACATGCAATAGATGGTACACCTCTTGAAGGGACAAATGATTTAAATCCTAGATATTGTTTGAAAGTACTAGCTTTATTTCGATACATAAACCCAACAAAAGAAATTAGAATTTCTGGTGGACGTGAAGTGAATTTAAGGTCTCTACAACCACTTGGCTTATATGCAGCAAATTCCATATTTGTAGGAGATTATTTGACAACAGCTGGACAAGAAAGCACTGCAGACCATAAAATGCTCAAGGATCTTGGATTTGAGATAGATTTTCAGTATGAAGAAATGAGTGTTTAAAATTTACCGGAACTAAACCACAGTAAATCTGCTGTGGTTTTACTTGTTATATTAGTTGAGGGTTTAAGAAGATCACTTTTTAGTTAAGGGAGAAATATAATCGAGGCTTGATTAAAGTTCTTCAGTTGTATTATCCTAGTCTTTAATAAGCAAAAACAACGGGGGAATACCAGATGAAGTCCTTTTATCATTATTTAATGAAATATCGTCATCCAAAACCAAAGGATGAGTTATCTAAATTTGCCAATGATGCGTATCTTGATCATGCTTTTCCAAAGACAACTGATAGTTATGATGAGCTAAGTTCTTATTTGGAGATGAACGGTCATTATTTACAAAGTATGTCAGTTTTCGACGATGCCTGGGATCGTTATCAAAATGAAATTTTAAGAAGAATATAACTAAAAGGACAAAGATGAACTAAGCTCATCTTTGTCCTTTTAGTTTTCGTTGTAAAAAACTATCCATGACGAATTTTAAGTTTCAGCATATACTATCTTATCCTTACAATCACGACAAAGGAGAGATGAAAAATGAAAAATAAAAACAGACCAAAATTTAAAATAGGGGATATTGTCGTGATTATTATGTATGGAACTGTGGGTACCATAACAAAGCTCCATTTTGTTGATCATCAATATGCGTACGAAGTGAATCATGGTGATATTTTGTATTATGAAAATGCCCTTCAATTATTTTCTGATTATGAAGGATCTCTTATTGAGACAGAGAAAATAAATATTGATGTTCACTATCAAATAGGTGATATTGTTTTAGTTAAAGGATACGGAAGCTCTTTATTTCGCATTGTAGGTGTGAGAACAGAAGTGTGGAGATATGCCGAAGATGGGTGGGAAGAACTAACATATGAATTAAATCGCATGTCTGATGGAGAATGGTTAGAAGCTACTGAAGATGAAATGAGCCTAATGATCAGCAATCAAGAGGCTGAGTCTTTTATGCAGCAGCTTCATTTGCATAATACGATTTCAGACGAAAGTCGATATTATGCATCAATGATTCATAGTTACATTGGTCTCGAGTCAACAAAACAACCTGTTGAAGAAGAAAATTATAAAAAGCTAATTGATGAAATGCTTGATATCTATAACGATTATGAAACCTTATATAAAATGTTTCATGATGAAGAATACAAAGATATGATGAACTTAATTTTAAAGAGCTTATATAGATATAAAGAATAGTTTATAAGGCCAAAGAGATTATGAGATAAATAAGGTAAGGAACACAGAAAAAGACCATTCCATAAAATAATGTTTTTAAAGAATTTTCTAAAAGAGAATCAAAGCCTTTCCCATCAATAAAATCTAGTACACGTTCTTTCGAATTTTGTTGTTTCTTTTCACTATAGTCTGAAGTATATTGGATGTCTTTTAACATATCGATTACCGCCCCTTTTTTAAGCTTGTCCACTTAAAACTAACTATATGTTTTTACTTTATATTTATTCCAGTTCATTTTATAAAGTCTTATAAAAAAATATTCATTGATTTGCATATGTCCCTTTAAATGGACATAAAAAATAGAAGGGGGGCGATATTGTGAAGGAAATAGAAGTAATTATTGATACTGAGGAGATTGCTGAGTTCTTTTACAATGAGCTCACAAAAAGAGGGTATGTTCCAGGTGAAGAAGAACTTGGAGAACTTGCAGATATAACATTCGATTACCTTCTTAACAAATGCATTATCGATGAAGATTTAGACTATGAAGAGAATGAATAGGAAGAATACTAGAGAGGCTGACATGAATTTTACATGTCAGCCTTTTTTATTATGTTAATAGTTCCTTCATTGTTGACAATGCTTTAATGAGCATTAAATCATGGTTTACATTCTTAGTGATAACTTGAAATTCAATATTTAAGGGGTTATTAAATTTCTTTATTTGTGAAAAGTCTATATACCAATCTTGGTATTTTGGAAAAGTGTGTGGAACATCCTCCCAAGCCTTAGCTAGTGGTGGGCTGTAAATTTTAGGATCGTCCATTATGTTATTGGTGAAAATATGTGGCCAATAATCATGACGTGAAGCTGTATGTTCATGTTTAGTAGCAAACTGAGAAAATGAAGAAAGCCAATTTTTTGAAAAAAGGATGTTGTATAGTTTTTTACCAGTATCTATTCTTGTCTTAACAGAAGAAAAATCATGAACTTCTAAACCTGCTAATGAATGCTTATTTAAAAAGCGGTAGCGTTTAAAAGGAAAAAGAACATGTGTGAATCCTAATTTTTCCTGAAGCAAATACATAAACGAAAGGAGAACAGTTTTTTTTATGAAAGGAAGTGTCATTAAGTGTTTTTCAACATAATGCTGTTCATTCGTTATTAATGCATATGTTAGCAGTGAAGATTGTTGTGAAGTAAAGAAGAATTTCCAAATTGGTATCATGAACTTAGAAACATGAAACGAAGGTAATAAATGGGAATAATCAGTAGAATCTTCTTTGCTTTTTTTATAGAGTAATAGCTGTGGAAAGGCATCATGAAAAATCAGGGCATTTGCTCTTTCTAAAAAATGAAACAGAATTGTTTGTTGCTTGCTATCAACGAAAGATTCAAGTAAAGGACTTTTCAAATCGGTCATATTGTATCCACCATTGCGAGAAACCATATGCGCAAGAAAAGCCCAATGAATCTCTGGATGTTGACGATAAAATGTTAAATATGCATTTGTTCTAGTAAGATTATTTTTATTATTAATTTTTGTTTCATTAGAAATAGTGTTGATTATTTTTCTTTCTTTTTGTGTAATAACAAAAGGAGAAGATTCTTTCAATATATTCTTTAGTTGCTGCTCAAGAAACCGGTCGTTTGCTTTTTTATTTCTAATTTCTTCATTCATAATTAAACCGTCCTTTAAGTTTAGGCTGTTTATTACAGTAGTTGTAGTTGAGTTAATTTTATAATAATGACTCTTAAATCAAAAAACGAACATCTTTCTTCATCCTGAACTTGTTAATAAACAATACACGGATGAAAACACTAATAAAGGTGAAATTCATACGTTTTTTGGTAACAAATGATACATTATGAAATGGATTCAGTTAAATTCCTATATTATTTGTATGAAATTTATGAAACCTTTGTTCTTTTTTGTCGTATATACTAATGAGCTATAATAAAAATAAAATTTTTAGAAAGAGGGATTTAATATGTTAAAGAAAATCCTTAAATCTTTATTATCTTCAAGTAAACATTCACATTCATACCGAAGAAGCTACAGTTCGAGTGATTTTAAAAGAAGAAAATCTCATCATTATCATCCGTCAAAGTATGGGCACCAACATTACAAAAGAAAGCATAAATCAAGTGGTTTTTTTAGTTCATATAGTAGCTAATGAACAAGTTCACCAAAAAGTGGATTGAACTAACAGAGCAACCATTAAAAGCTCATCAAATTGTAAATGAAAGATATATCATTAAGAATCTTTTAGGCAAAGGTAGCTATGGGTTCACATATTTAGTGAAAGATGAAGAAAATCAGAATAAAGTGCTAAAGCAATTACGGAAATATAAAATGCTCGAAAAGTCTGGGGAAGAATCTTTTAAACATGAAGTCACTATTTTAAGAACTTTAAATGATTCTTCTATTCCAGCTTTTTATGATGAATTTATAGAAAATGAAAAACATTTTATTGTGATGGAATATAAAAAAGGAAAAACATATGAAGATTTAATTTTTATAGAAAATATGACATTTTCAGAAGAAGAAGCATTGAAAGAGCTTTATGACGTACTTGTATTAGTAAAATTGTTTCATGATATTGGATGGGTTCACCGTGACTTACGTATTCCTAATATCTTGAAAAATGAAGAAGAAAAGTACATTATTGATTTTGGTCTGGCTAGATTCATAAATGATAATCATTCTGAACAATTTGATTCTTTAGAGAAAAAGTTGTTTCGAGAAGTTTCATTTAAAAGTGATTTTTATGCATTAGGTCATTTTCTTTTATTTTTACTTTATTCCTCATATCAACCGAAAACTAGGGAAAAAAGATCATGGGAAGAAGAGTTGGATATTACAGACCATACAAAAAGAATTCTACGTAAAATGCTCCAATTAGATGAACCATATGATGAAATCAATCAAATTATGAAGGATATAAGAGGGTCATAAAATGAGGAGGAATCAGGATGTCATTTTTTAATAAAATACTGGCAAGTGTTGGAGTTGGTTCTGCAAAGGTTGATGCTAAACTTTCTAAATCATCCATCATGATTGGTGAAAAAGTAGAAGGAGTTATTGATGTACAAGGTGGAAATGTAGAACAAGCAGTTGATGAGATCTATTTAACAGTCAACACAAATTATGAAAAAGAACAAGATGATCGCGTAATCAATAAGCATGCTGTGATCGCAACCATTAAGTTAAATGAACCGTTTGTCATTATGCCTGGAGAAACTAAAACATTCCCTTTCCAAATTGAAATGCCATTAGACACACCGGTTAGTGTAGGTTCATCACAAGTATGGATTCAAACAGGTGTGGACATAAAAGGTGCTTTTGATCCACAAGATCGAGATATTGTGACAATTTTACCTAATAATATGATGGATCAGATTTTAAATGTTATGAAAGAATTAGGTTTTTCCTTAAGAAAGGTCAAAAACGAAGAGGCTTCATTTAAATTAAGAAAAAGATTACCGTTTGTACAAGAATTTGAATTTATTCCAACAACGGGTTCGTATTATGGAAAATTCGATGAAGTGGAAGTTTTGTTTTTCTTAATTGATGATCATAAAATAGAGGTTGTAGTAGAAGTCGACCGCCGTGCAAGGGGCCTTGCTGGTCTTTTTTCAGAAGCACTTGATTTAGATGAATCGATTATTAAATTTACAATAGAAGAAAATGAACTGCATCAAGTAAAAAACATTTTTAAGGAAATTCTAGAAAATCATAGTTAGAAAAGGAAAACTATTGGAACAGAATAAAGTTCCAATAGTTTTTGGCATGTATTTACGCTGTTACATTATTTAATAATGTTTCTATATCCTGCTCCATGTCAATAGGATCTGTTGTACATTCAAAACGTTTTACAACGTTACCTTCCTGGTCAATTAAGAATTTTGTGAAATTCCATTTAATTGAGTAATTATCTGTTAAATATTCTGGGTGTTTTTCATTTAGTAACGGAATTAGTATTTTTGCAACAGGATGGAAAGGATTGAATCCCTCAAAAGGTTTACTTTGTGATAGATAATCGAATAATGGGTGAATGTTTTCATCTCTTACATCTATTTTTTGGAATAATGGAAAACTAACACCATAGTTTAATAGACAGTTCGCTTGAATGGCGTCATTTGAATCAGGTTCTTGGTTATCAAATTGATTACAAGGGAACCCTAATATTACAAAATCTTTTTCTTTATAGCGATTGTACAGCTTTTGTAAGTCTTCATATTGATATGTAAATCCGCATCTACCTGCAGTATTAACAACTAATAATACTTTTCCTTTATAGTCTTCAAGAGATCTTTCCGTTCCATTCATTGCTTTCGCTGTAAAATGATATATACTCATAAACAGTCCTCCAAGATTAATAGTTATTTTTCCCTATGAAATTTGACTCATTTTTATTATACATGAATAGTTTCATCATTTAAAAGAAATTCATTCAAGCTAACTAACTTTATATATATTAATAAAATATAAAAATTTACCGATAGAATAATAGTGTAGGTAATTTGTTTTAAAAAAATGTAACAATTAGGTAGAAAATATCGTTATATGTATATTAAACTATTCTTATTTAAACTCTAACTTATAGTTGCATTTACATGTTTAAGTTTTAAAGTATGTTAAGTAGAGCACTTTTGCAAAAAGGGGAAAAAGAAATGGACGAGAAAAAGGCATCTTTATCAAGGGTAACCAATCGAAGGAAACGAAGAAGACTTAAAAAGGTTTATAGAAGAATACTTCTTGGCATTATTTTTATCATAATAGTAAGTTCTGCATATTCACTGCTAAAACCAGAAAAATCAGCAGTTGTAACGACATCTGAGCATGAAGGAAAAGAGAGTGTTATATCTGAAAAACAACTAGTGGAAGTGCCAAGTGATGTAGATGCGTCAATAAAAATTAGTGCTGCTGGTGATTTTACACTAGGAATGGATGAGAATTTTGAGTATAATGGTTCATTTGTTCATACAGCTTCTACGAATGGTCTGTCTTACTTTTTAGAAGGACTTAATGATGTTTTTAAAAAAGATGACCTTACTACTGTAAATTTAGAAACAACCTTAACGAATGCAACAGAAAAAGCTGAGAAAACATTTCGTTTTAAAGGAGATCCTGAATATGCCCAAATACTAAAACTTGGTGGAATTGAGGCAGTCAATTTAGCAAATAATCATATTTTTGATTATAAGCAAAAAGGATATGAAGATACAATAGAGGCTTTAAAAGAGAGAGATGTTGGTTATTTTGGTTATGAAAATCAATTTATAACAACCATTAAGGAAGTTAAAATCGGTGCATTGGGTTACGAAGGATGGGAGGATACCGAAGAAATCCGCTCAACGATCGAGAAAGACATACAGTCTTTAAGAGAGCAGGGAGTTCAAATTGTGTTGATCCACTTTCATAACACTATGTTCCAAATGAGGATCAAAAATCACTTGCAAGATTTAGTGTAGATGCTGGAGCAGACTTAATATTAGGTCATCATCCACATGTTTTACAAGGAATTGAGGAGTATAACGGAAAGTTTATTGTTTACAGTCTAGGTAACTTTATGTTTGGCGGAAATAAAAACCCTTCTGACAAGGATACATTTGTTTTTCAGCAAACGTTTCATATAGAAAATGGTGAACTTAGTGACAAAAAAGAAATTAATGTGGTTCCGTTTTCGATCTCATCTGTTTCATCTCATAATGATTATCAACCAACTTTATTAAGTGGGGGTGAATATGAGAGAGTTAAGGATAAAATCATTCATTATTCCAATCAAGTGAAGGGATCTGACTGGATCGTTTATGATACAGAAGAAGAAGTTACAGAATAAATTCCAAGACAGGAGAGCTTCATTGCTTTTCTGTCTTTTTGTTATAATAATTAGCTTTATTACTATCCTTTTTCAAAATATAATATCTTTTAACAAAATGAATAATTAAGGTATAATAGAGTTTAGTGATTATATTTAAAGAATTACAATATATAAGTTTTTTATTGATTTAACGTTGAAAGTGAGTGTTTTTAATGGGTCGTAAATGGAATAATATTAAGGAAAAGAAAGCTTCTAAAGATGCAAATACTAGTCGTATTTATGCAAAGTTTGGTCGGGAAATATATGTTGTAGCAAAGCAAGGTGAGCCAGATCCAGAAGCTAACCAAGCATTAAAAGTTGTTCTTGAACGTGCGAAGACATATAGTGTACCAAAAACAATTATTGACCGTGCAATCGAAAAAGCAAAAGGTGGAACCGAAGAAAGTTATGATGAGCTTCGATATGAGGGATTTGGGCCAAATGGTTCAATGGTCATCGTTGATGCTCTTACAAATAACGTGAACCGTACAGCTTCAGATGTTCGTGCTGCATTCGGAAAAAACGGTGGAAATATGGGTGTTAGTGGGTCTGTAGCTTATATGTTTGATGCAACTGCTGTTATTGGGGTTGAAGGAAAAACAGCTGATGAGGTTTTAGAACTATTAATGGAAGCAGACGTTGATGCAAGAGATATTCTAGAAGAAGATGATTCAGTTATCGTATATGCAGAGCCTGATCAATTTCATGCAGTACAAGAAGCATTTAAAGGTGTTGGTATAACTGATTTTACAGTTGCTGAACTAACGATGCTTGCGCAAAGTGATGTAACACTATCAGATGATGCAAAAGCTCAATTTGAAAAGTTGATTGACGCGTTAGAAGATTTAGAAGACGTAAAACAAGTCTTCCATAATGTAGATTTAAGTGAATAAGTAATATTCCAAACCTTCGTTTCTATATTACGAAGGTTTTCTTTATTTGGATTGCTATTTAAATGCTTAAATATATCGAAATATTTTCAAAAAGAAGACCACGAAAAAGACCGATAATAGCAACGCTCTAATAGGATAAATAAAATGAAATCGAATCATTGGGAACATAATTGTGATAAAAAGAAGTGACCATGCTAAGTTCCACCCATGATGATAGGTTAGAATTTCTGTTATCCTTCCAATCCATTCTCCAACAAAAAAAATTAATACCCAACGTAATATATAAAGAAATTTCTTTAAAGGAAGCGTAGGATAATTTGATAAAAAGATAAAAGCAATAAGAGGATTAATAACTAAATTATGTAAAAAGTGAACATTCATATGTGAAATAAAAGGACCTGTTTCTAACTCCCAAAGATGGTAATAGGTATGTGAAATATATTCATATATAAAGCTAGCCAATGACATATACAGCATTGTTGGATAATATTGCTCCCAGTTATTCCACTTGGCTTTTTTAATAGCTAGATATAGAACAAAGGATAAAATTAGGAAGTGCATATAATTACTCCTTAAATCATACTGAATCTTATTATCTACCTTATATTTACAAATAATACCATTTAGTGGTATCAACTATTTTTTTGAGACATTTTACCTATTTGTTTCTTTGAAAAATGCTATTTACATTAACGTAACGTAAGGCTTTATGATTTTTATCAGGGGGGCTGAAGATGGAATACACAGTAAAAAAGCTAGCAACATTGGCTGGAGTGAGTGCAAGAACCTTACGATACTATGATGAGATTGGGATTCTTAAGCCGGCGAGAATCAATTCATCAGGTTATCGTATATACGGACATGATGAAGTTAATAAATTACAGCAAATTATGTTTTATCGTGAACTTGGTATTGACTTAGATAGCATTCAACAAATTTTATCATCTCCATCATTTGATCAAACAGCTGCCCTTGAAGAACATTTAGAAAATCTTTTATCTAAGCGAGCACAACTAAATGTTCTAATTGAAAATGTAAGAAAAACAATTGCTACAAAGGAAGGGAGATTGACAATGAGTGACAAAGAAAAGTTTGAGGGCTTCAAAGATCAATTAATTGAGGAAAATGAACAAAAATATGGAGAGGAAATAAGGTCAAAATATGGTAATGCTACAGTTGACAAATCAAACAATAAATTAAAAAACATGTCCGAATATCAATATTCTCAAGCTGAACAATTAGGTACTGATATTTTAAGTATTCTTAATGAAGCGTTTAAAACAGGTGACCCCGAGAGTGAGCTTGCTCAAAAAACAGCAGATTTACATCGCCAATGGTTAAGTTTTTATTGGGATCATTATACAAAGGAAGCGCATGCAGGACTAGCGCAAATGTATGTTGAAGATGAACGTTTCACAGCATTTTATGATAAAGAAAATAAAGGAACTGCTGAATTTTTAAGAGATGCAATTTTGATTTATACAAGACAAAACAAAGCTGAAGAATGAGTTTATGAATGATATTATTTTGCAAATATTGAGTAGTTGCACCTGAATGAAAATCTCCATTTTAGCTAAACTTAAGATTGCGACACATTCTTTTTTGGAGGTATAACATGTCTAAGAAGAAAAACACACCATCATCAGAGGTAGATCAAAAGAAGTTAGTGGATGATAAGGCGAAGAAACTAAGAGAAAATGGTTTTGAAGATGACCATGTTCGAAGAGTAACCTTAAATGGTGCTGATGGTCAATAAAAGTGCCCCTTATACAAATGAGGGAGTATTTAGCCTAAAGTAAGAGGTTTACCTATTTAACAGGTAAATGGTTTTATTGAAGATAGAGAAACTAACAATTAACTTTACTCAGTGAGGTGAGCGTTTTGTCTAAAAAACATCATAATAGTCCTGAACAAAAGGCCATAATGGCTCATAGAGATACAGAAACAGCAGAAGAATATGCTTATAAAAAGAAGCCAGCACCCGGTCACCGCGAACAATCAAAACATAAAAAGGTATAATCATCTATTTTTTATAATAGATTATAGAAAAAGACCGATACGTTCATAGTCGGTCTTTTTTACTTGATAGAATGTTTTGCTTTAAAGAAGTAAAAGGATTTGGAGGTAAGTGGTGTGAAATGGTTTGTAATTGCTGCATGTTTAATTTTTGTAACCTGTGCATCTGTTTATTCAACTGATTTTTTTTACAACATAGATGTTAGTGTTACTCTTTTCTTTGAGAAATTACGTTTACCATTTTTAACAGACGTATTTTTGGTCATTACCGAAATGGGATCTTTAAAATTTTATTTACCACTATGTCTTGTTATTGGACTATATTTTTTATTTAAGCGAAAAATAGTTGGAGTCATTTTCTTATTTGTGGTGCTGTACAGTGTCAGGCAGCTTAATTATCAATTAAAAGAGTTATTCTCGCGGGAACGACCATCGTTTGATGCCGTTTATGAAGCATCTCATTATAGCTTCCCTAGTGGACATGCTATGAATTCAGCGGCCATTTATGGATTTATTAGCTTTTTATTGTTATTTTACATAATAAAGAATCCTAATAAAAGAATAATAGCAGCTGTTATGACAGCTGTACTAGTATTTTTAATCGGTGTTAGTAGAATTTATTTAGGTGTTCATTATCTAACAGACGTATTAGCAGGTTGGAGTGTAGGTTTTATTTGGTTAGTTATTTTGTCTACAATATTTGCTAAAACCCATCATTATATCGACAAAAATAGAAGGTATTAGATAAAGGAATTCTCCTCTTAATAGCTAATTATTATAGTATGAAATGGATTCGTAGAGGGGGAGAAATATGGTCTATTCCTTGTTAGTAAGAAAACGTACTTTATCTTTTGATATTACCATTTTCCAAACTCCAAGTTTTGGAGAGAAAAAAGGGTACAAGGATGTTTATCGGCTTATTCTTGAAGGAAATAACCACAAGGATGTTTTAGAAAAAGTATTTCAAACTTTTAATGTGGCGGACCGCATGCCTGCAGATTATGATGCAAGGTATTTAAGTACGGGTGATATTGTTTTAATTGATGAGGGAAAAAAGGGGCAAACTTATTACAAGCTCTGTCCACAAGGATGGCAGATTATTAACCGAATACATGTAAGATAAAAGCTGACAGAAACCTATTTCTGTCAGCTTTTTAATATTAAATATGATGACCAGGACCATTTTTACGTTTATCTGAAGTATGTTCTTTTGAATGAGCTGTTTCCTCAGCTGCGAGTACTTCAGGGGAAATGTGATTGTTTTTCTTAGGTGTATTTCTGTTTCGATGTTTTTTACCCATGATAACACTCCTCCTTAAATCTCATTAGATTTATTTGTCGCATGTGTTTTTTTCTTTTTAGCGTTCTTGGATTCATGAGGTTGAGTTCCATTTCGGGAACCTGGGTTTGTTTCATTTGCATGTTGTACGGCTTGTTCAAGTTTCTTTTTCATGCGAAATTACCTCCCTAAACTGTTTACTTTTATATCATGTCCATATCGGTTCATGATAAAGCTAACAAAATTTGTTTTGTATGAATGGCTGAAGGAAGAGTAAAGTTAATAAATGTTTCCTATAATTTTTTAAAAATTTCATGTAATATGGTATAGTAAATTGACTTTTTGTACTTTTAGAATTGGAGGTTTTATTAATGAGTGTACATATAGGAGCAAAAGAAAATGAAATAGCAGAAACGGTCCTCTTACCAGGTGATCCACTACGTGCTAAGTATATAGCAGAAACATTTTTAGAAGATGTAACTTGTTATAATGAAGTAAGGGGAATGCTTGGTTTTACTGGTACATATAAAGGAGAGCGTATTTCAGTACAAGGTACAGGGATGGGAGTCCCATCTATTTCAATATACATAAATGAACTTATGAACAGTTATGGTGTTCAAAACCTTATCAGAGTAGGTACATGTGGTGCCATTCAAAAGGATGTTAAAGTAAGAGATGTTATTTTAGCGATGAGTGCTTCAACAGATTCACAAATGAATCGCTTAACGTTTGGTGGAGTTGATTATGCGCCGACTGCTAATTTTGAGCTACTTAAAAAAGCGTATGATACTGGTCTTGAAAAAGGACTCAACCTTAAAGTTGGAAACATCTTTACAGCTGATATGTTTTATAATGATAACGCTGAACTTGAGAAATGGGCTAGATATGGCATACTTGCAATTGAAATGGAGTCTGCTGCACTGTATACATTAGCAGCAAAATTTGGTCGTAAAGCATTATCTGTTTTAACAGTGAGCGACCATATCTTAACTGGAGAAGAAACAACTGCTGAGGAACGTCAAACTACCTTTAATGATATGATTGTTGTTGCGTTAGATGCTGCAATAAAAAAAGAAATGTAAGATTCCGCAAAAAAACCGCATTTAGATTTTGTGCGGTTTTTTATATTTATTTATTACCTTTTTCCTATAAAGTAAAAAGTCTTGGTTTTTTTGTCGAAATAAAATTTTTTTATATGTTTTAAGGTATAAGATATGCGGAAATGATGTGATTAAGTGCTTTTTATCACATCAATAAGAAAAACGTGATGAATCGCCTATTAATGAATGATTAGATAGGGTGATCAAATGTTTTATCTAAAACTAACTCTTATATTTCTTTTTCTTTTTATGCTAACAGCCTGTTCTGTTATTTCAGGAGGATTATCCTTTAGTGGGGAACAACATGGAAGTTACACAAAGAGTATTTCTGTACAAACAAATGAACTTTTATTAGAGTCTAAATATTTTAATGAAGTCAAACAAGTAGATGGTAATATTCAAATAGAAAATCCTGACAATATTCTTGCTTTAGTAAATAAAACTTATGGTCTTCCTGCTGGTTACGAACCAAATGATTTAACAGTTCCAAATGTTGAATTTTCGTTTGGTGATGAAGATGTTCCTAAAAAATATTTACGTAAAGAGGCAGCTGATGCTTTGGAGGAACTTTTCAAATATGCCAAAGAGGAAGAAATTGAACTGTATGCAGTATCTGGTTATCGCTCTTATTCAAGGCAACAAGGAATTTTTAATGTGGAAAAAGAGCAAAGTGGCGAAGAGCATGCTTTAGCAGCTGTTGCTTTGCCTGGGAAAAGTGAACATCAAACAGGTTTAGCCATGGATGTTACAAGCAAAAGTGTAGATTTAGAGATTACTCAAGATTTTGGCGAAACAAAAGAGGGAAAGTGGTTGCGTGATAATGCACATCGTGCAGGATTTATTATCCGATATCCACTAAACAAGGAACTGGTTACAGAATATCAATATGAACCATGGCATATTCGATATGTTGGCAAGGAAAAGGCAACATATATCTATGAAAATAAATTAACATTAGAGGAATACTTTAAAAAGGTAAGAAAAATATAGTTGGTGAGTATATGGAAAAAGATTTAGATAAAATCTCTAAAGGATTAGATATTCTTTTTATAGGCTATAATCCCAGCTTAGTTTCTGGTGAAGTTGGACATAATTATGCAAATAAAAATAACCGTTTTTGGAAAATTCTTTACGAAGCTGGATTAACAGATCGATTATACCTCCCTGAAGAAGATAGCACCTTATGGAAGATGGGGTATGGATTTACGAATATTGTGGCTAGACCAACAAGAGCAGCAGATGAAATTACCCGAGAGGAATATCAAGTAGGAAGAGAAGTCCTGAAAGAGAAGATATCATTTTATAAGCCAAAGATTGCTTTTTTTGTCGGCAAAGGTGTTTATCTTCAGTACAGTCAAAGTAAAAAGGCCGATTGGGGAAAACAAGATAAGAGTATGGTTGAAGGTGTTATAGATTATGTCGCCCCCTCATCAAGCGGTTTAGTTCGAATGAAAATCTCTGATATCATATTAATCTATAAGGGTGTTAAGGATTTATTAGATAGCCTTAATTAATTTTAATCAACTAAAAAAGGAGAGCATTAGCTCCCCTTTTTTAGATGGTTTACCACCATAAAAGTCCAGCTAGTGCAATTCCGGTAATAAAACCAATACCGATTCCATAAGCAGGACCCCATCCCCAGCCACCACCATAGTAGCCGTATCCAAATCCGCCTCTACCGCCGCGGACCATAGGTTGAATAAATACCCTATTCGGTGTAACACGGTGAATCCTTCCTACGTGTACACGGCCGTTTCTATCATTAATTCTCACAACTTTTCCAGTATAACGACAACATAAATTATAATAATGCTGTGACAAAAAAATCCCTCCTTTATCAGTTGTCTCAATATGATATGTCTTGAGAACAAGGAGGGATTGTACTTATATCCATGAGGAATTCATTTATTTCTTACGTGCAAAGAAGATTCGGTATGAAAGTTTATCTTGATATTTTAGTGTTATATGCTCATGCATTGAAAGAATGTCAAAGGTATTTTCCGGAATTAGATCATTAAAGTGAAATTCTGTAGTAGGTTCTTCAAGAGAAGGGAAGGTAAAGTCATTTTCAGAGAGTATCTTATAGGTCATTAAATTATGTTTAGCAAATTGATCTTTCCATTCTTCAATGGAGAAAATAGACGGAAAGCCATAAAATGTTGAAATTTCCTCAAAATCTTCTTTTGAAAGTAATTCATTTCGGATCATTTCAATTGCAATAACAATCCCATTTGGTTTTAATACTCTTTCTATTTCGGGTAGTGTTTCGCTTAGTGGTGTGAAGTTTAATACAGATTCACACATAACAATATCATAACTTTCATTTGGTTCTTTTATGTTTGATAAATCTTGATTTAGATATGGAATATCTATTTCTAAAGTGGCATTTCTTTTTTTTGCGTGCTCAATCATAACTGGATCTTTATCTAGTCCTTTTACTTCATACCCTAACTGATAAAGGTAACTAGAGCTTTGTCCTGTACCACAGCCAGCATCAAGTATCTTAGAAGGTATCGGAAATTGCTCTTTTTCGAAAATAGACTTTGTTAATAATAGACCACCTGGATGAGCTCCACCAACTCCTAACACAGAAAGCATTTGTAAATAATTCACAAACCAAACCTCCATTCAGTTTCTACCTAATAGTATTCAGAAACTGATGGACTGGTGATTACACACAGGATAATAAACGATGTTTTTCAAACAGTAAGTCTAATTTTGGTTTTAACATCTTGAGAATTTCAACTTTATAAATAAATTCTAGAGCACTTTTTACATGTAAAGTATGGATAAAATGATCAATCTTATCATTTATATAGTTGGAAACTTGATTTTGATAAAAAAACACCTTGTTTTTTATTTTACAATCAATTTCCTTTGCTAGTGATATAGAAAAATGAATTAAATCAAAATCTGTTTTTCCGATGTAGTCTGCTAATTGCATATGAATACCTCCTTGCATTTACATTCGTGTAATAAACTTTACAATAAATTAATAAAAAAGTATCGTGGTTTTTGTCGAACGCAGAAAAATGTTTAAAAGTACTGATTTTTAGGAACTTTATGAAGGACATGTTTATATTGTGCAACTTTACTTTGTTGCTTAAAAAGGTGTATTTGAGAATATATGTTATGACAAGCATTAGTCTTGACAATAATTTATAAACGTAAATAATTTGTGAATTTTGTGTAAACAAAATGAATGAACTGAATATAGGTAAATGCCTGGGGTTAAGCATGAAGAAAGTGGTTCCTACGAAATAGAAATTCTTCTTTCCTTCAAAATAATTGACGTATTCTTGTACCTTAGACATAATAAGTACATACATAAAGGTGGTGCAGATTAGCAGTGAAGAATAGTAAATTACTTATTTCAGTTATCGTGACAGCAATTATTACAGCAGGAATTACCTATAGTGTTGTACAACCTCGGGAAAGTGTTTCAAGTAATCCTGATGATCCATTTTCGAAATTGCGGTCTACTTACGATATTTTACAATCAAATTATTACAAAGATGTTGACACGACTAAGTTAGTAGAAGGCGCCATCAAAGGAATGGTCGATTCACTGGAGGATCCATACTCTGTCTACATGGATGTTGAAGAAGCAAAAAGCTTTAGTGAAAACATTTCATCATCGTTTGAAGGTATTGGTGCTGAAATCCAAGAAAGCAATGGGAGCATTATGATTGTTTCACCAATAAAAGGATCTCCTGCAGAAGAAGTTGGATTAAAACCTAAAGATGTCATTCTTAAAGTAAATGACGAATCAGTTGAAGGACTCTCAGTTAATGAGGCGGTTTTGAAGATAAGAGGGGAAAAAGGAACAAAAGTTAACCTCTTGGTACAACGAGCTGGTGTTGGTGAATTAACATTTACGATTACACGAGACACAATTCCTCTAGAAACTGTTTATTATGAGGTAATAGAAGATAATATTGGTAAAATACAAATTACAAAGTTCTCGGAAACAACAGGTGAAGAACTTTCTAATGCACTAAAAGAACTACAAGGTAAAAATGTAAAAGGTCTAGTACTTGATCTGCGTCAAAATCCTGGCGGATTGATGGACCAAGCTCTTTTGATGTCTGATTTGTTTGTAGATAAAGGTGAAAATATTTTACAAGTCGAAGATCGGACAGGCGCAAAAGAAGTGTATAAAGCAGAAAATAATAAAGTAGTTACTTTACCAGTAACAGTTATTATAGATGGTGGGACAGCAAGTGCAGGAGAAATTATGGCTGCTGCTCTTCATCAGTCTGCTGGAATTCCTTTAGTTGGAGAAAAAACGTTTGGCAAGGGAACTGTACAAACAGCAAAAGCATTTGATGATTCTTCCTCTGTTAAATATACAACAGCAAAATGGTTAACACCAGATGGATCTTGGATTCATGAAAAGGGAATCGAGCCAACAGTAAAAGTTGAACTTCCGGCATATGCTAATCTTCCTTATATTAATCCTGACAATGTTTTAAAATTAGGAGATTCAACACCTGAAGTGAACGCAGCACAACAAATGTTAAAAGCTCTTGGCTATAATGATGTAAGTGAAAAAGGATATTTTGATGCAAACACAGAAAACGTGGTAAAACAATTTCAAGAAGACCAAGGCCTAACTGTTGATGGGGAAATAACAAAAGATACAACAATAAAAATAATCGAATTAATTCAAAACAAAATAAAAGATAACGACACTCAACTTGAAAAAGCAATTTCTGTACTAAAAGAACAACTTTAAGATAAGAAAGCAGCGCTCCCAAAGAAGCGTTGCTTTTCTTATTTAATCAAAAAACATGATTACAATTTATAAATTGTGGTAAAGAATGTGTAAGAACGAAATATCTATACTAAAGGTTGTTTTATACATACCTCAATTTATTTTTTCAATGAAAAGGGAGAGATGATGAATGTCAAGCGTTAAACTAGCAATCATTTATTACAGTTCAACAGGTACGAACTACAATGGGCAGAGCAAGGCGCAAAAGAAACTGGAGCAGAAGTAAAGGTTCTAAAAGTTCCTGAGCTTGCTCCAAAAGAAGCAATTGAATCGAATCAAGCGTGGAAAAGTCATTTAGAGGAAACTAAAGATGTCCCTGAAGTAAAACTTGATGATCTAGAGTGGGCGGATGCAATTATTTTCAGCGTACCAACACGTTTTGGGAATGTACCAGCTCAAATGAAGCAGTTCCTCGACACAACAGGTGGTCTTTGGTTTAATGGAAAGCTTGTTAATAAAGTTGTAAGTGCGATGAGTTCGGCAAACAACCTACATGGCGGCCAGGAACAAACAATTTTAAGCTTATATACCACAATGTATCATTGGGGAGCAATTGTAGCAGCTCCGGGATATGCTGATCCTGTGACATTTGCTGCTGGAGGGAATCCATATGGCACGAGTGTAACAGTTGATTCAGATGGGAATATGAAAGAAGATGTGGAAGAAGCGGTTAAATTTCAGGCAAAACGAACAATTTCAATTGCTGAAAAATTAAAATGAAAAAATGTAGGGTGTCTCAGTTTTTACGAGACACCCTACATTTCTTTTGCTACAACCAAGTTGTTACAGTGTCAATATCTAAACGATTGCTTTTATGAGCTGGTTTAGCTGCTTGTCCAAGTGTGATTAGCATAATTGGAACATATCTTTCTGATACGGAAAACTCCTCAATGAATTGATCCTTATTAAACCCACCAATTGCACAGGAGTCATAGCCATTGGCTTTAGCGGCAAGTATAAGTTGCATTGCTGCTAATGATGCGTTTGAAAATGCAGCATCTCTTGCAAATCCTTTATTTTCGTAAGCTCGGTTAATTTGGCCTGCAAGTGTTTCTTTAATCTCGGATGTCATATAGCCGGCATCAACAAGCGGAGCATATACTGTATCTGTATTAAGATTTGCTTCTAGATCACCTAATAATGCAACAACAGCAGATGATTCTACTATTTGGTTTTGATTATAGGCAATTGGCAACAGCTTTTGTTTAGATTCATCTGAATGAAAAACAGAGAAATGCCAATGTTGTAAGTTCCATGCTGATGGAGCTTTAGTTGCTAATGTTAAAATTTCTGTTAGTTCTTCTTTTGTTATTTTCTTGTTTGGATTATAGTGACGAACAGATGCGCGATTATTAATAACTGTTTTTACATCGTCTAGGTAATCTGTATTCATGAGAAACCCTCCTAAGTTGATTTCATGTATCGCATGTTTTATACTAAAAGTAATAAACTAACTTTTAGTAAGTGTTTACTCATAAAACATATCTTAATTGAAGTGTTAAAATGAGTCAAGAGATACGAAGCAAGGAGTGATCACTTGAAAATCAATCTTTGTCCAAAAATGGAATCTGCATTTAGGCTTTTGGGAAAACGTTGGATTGGTATTATCATTCATGTTTTATTGGATGGACCAAAACGGTTTAAAGACTTAACTGATATTATCCCTAGTATTAGTCAAAAGATGTTATCTGAACGCCTTAAGGAACTGGAAAATGAAGGTCTTTTAAAGAGAATTGTTATCGACGATACTCCAGTAAAAGTGATATACGAGTTAACGGAAAAAGGGAAAGACTTAACGGGAGTAATTAATGAAATAGGAATCTGGGCCAATAAACATTGTATTGAACAAAAGGAGGACAATTAGGAATGAAAAGAACTGTGATTGTCACTGGTGGTGCAAACGGGATCGGCAAGGAACTTGTCCTTCAATATTCAGCAAAAGGGTATAATGTTGTGATTGCAGACATAGAAGAGCAAGCTGGTTTGGATTTAGAACAAACTTGTAAAAATCAAGGACTGGAGGCCACATTTACAAGAACAGATGTATCAAATGTGGCCGATATTGAGAACTTAATAGAGCAAGCAGTAGTAAAATATAATACAGTAGATATCTTAATTAACAATGCTGGACTTTCTAAATGGTTTTCACCGTATGACATTTCTGTAGAAGAATGGGAGAAGATAATTCATACTAATTTACGGAGTGTTATGTTTGCTTCAAGAGAAGCTGCAAAAGTGATGAAAATGAACAAAGGTGGGAAAATTGTTAATATAGCTTCAACAAGAGCACTTATGTCTGAAGAAAATTCTGAGGCATATGCTGCAACAAAAGGCGGGATTGTTGCCCTTACACATGCATTGGCCACTTCTTTTAGTTCAGATAATATTCAAGTGAATGCTATTTCGCCAGGGTGGATTGAAACTGGAGAGTATGAAGCACTTCGAGAAAAAGATCATGCTCAACATTTATCAAATAGAGTCGGAAAACCATCTGATATAGCAAAGGCTTGTTTTTATTTAACATCTGAAGACAATGATTTTGTTACTGGTACTAACATTGTTGTGGATGGTGGTATGACGAAAAAGATGATTTATGAGGAATAATATATAATGCAGGAATTTTATTTTGCGGGACATTTCTAAAACCGTAAAAAATATGTCATTTACCTAATAAAGTGGGTGTGAGCCCACTCCAATATTCCTCTAAATGAATATGAAGTAGTGTAGGTATATTTTAGAGGAGGTAAAAAAATGGCACCTTATATGATGCGTAATGATTTTCGTAGACCTTATCCTGGTGGGAGATTTTTCTGGGGAGGTCCTTTTGTTGGAGGCTTATTAGGTGGGTTAGTTGGAAGTGCGATCTTTAGACCAAGACCACCTTTCTATGGATATCCTTATGGTGGATACGGTTACGGTTATGGTTATGGAACTCCATATGGCGGTTATCCTTTCTACTAATGAGAAAAAACTACCTGCTAATAAAGGAGGCCACTGAAAAAGTCCAAGTAAAAGGTAGAAAGATTCACTTAGGTGAACCTTTCTACCTTTTTTACTTTATAATTAAAATTATAAATATAAGTGGGTGGTTTCCAATGATACAACAACAACAAACAATGATGTTTAGTCCATATGTGGCTCTATATGATATCGTCGTTCCTCAGGATAATATGTTACGAAGAATTAAGGATCTAATTGACTTTTCTTTTATTTACGAAGAATTAAAGGATAAATATTGTCTAGATAATGGGCGGAATGCGATAGATCCTATTCGCATGTTTAAATATTTGTTTTTGAAAACCATTCATGATGTTTCAGATGTTGATATTATCGAGCGTTCAAAATATGATATGTCCTTCAAATATTTTTTGGATATGGCTCCGGAGGAAGCCGTTATTGATTCAAGTTCTTTGACAAAGTTTCGTAAGCTTAGGTTAAAAGACATGAACTTATTAGACATGCTTATCAATAAGACAGTGGAGATTGCCATTGAGAAAGAGATTATTAAAAGCAAGTCCATTATTGTAGATGCCACCCATACAAAGGCGAGATATAATCAAATGACTCCAAAAGAAATACTAATGGAGCGCTCCAAAAACCTCAGAAAAGCAATTTATAAAATTAACGAGAGTATGAAGAAGAAATTCCCCGTAAAGCCAAACAATGATCTACTTGAAGATGAGATTACTTATTCCCAAGAGCTCATTGAAGTGATTGAAAAGGAAGAAAGCCTTTTAGAGTATCCAAAAGTCAAGGAACATCTTAATCTCCTGAAAGAAGCCGTTGCAGATGATATCGAACAGCTACAGTCCATGAATGATCTAGATGCCAAAGTCGGACACAAAGCAGCTGACTCATCATTCTTTGGCTATAAAACTCATCTGGCGATGAGTGAAGAGCGAATTATTACAGCCGCAACGATTACAACCGGAGAAAAAAATGATGGAAAAGAGCTACAGACACTTGTTGAGAAAAGTATAGATGCAGGAATGGAAATTGAAACGGTTATTGGGGATACTGCGTATTCTGAGAAAGACAACATTCAATATAGTAAGGAAAATGGAATTAAACTGGTCTCAAAATTAAATCCTTCCATAACTCAGGGTACCCGAAAAAAAGAGGATGAATTTGAATTCAATAAGGATGCGGGCATGTATGTCTGCAAGGCAGGGCATATGGCTGTACGGAAAGCTAGGCAAGGTAAAAAAGGAGTAGGCAAAAACCAAGTTGATACCTACTATTTTAATGTTGAAAAATGCAAGAGATGTCCTTTCAGAGAAGGGTGCTACAAAGAGGGAGCCAAAAGTAAAACATATTCTGTTTCCCTTAAGTCTGATCAACATTCATCCCAAGCACAATTCCAGAAAAGTGTATATTTTAAGGAAAAGTCTAAAGAGCGTTATAAAATTGAAGCGAAAAATAGTGAATTAAAACACAGACACGGGTATAATGTGGCAAAATCCTCGGGTCTAATTAGCATGGAGTTGCAAGGCGCCATGGCTATATTTACGGTAAACATTAAAAGAATTCTAAAGCTACTAGGGTAAAATTAGAGAAAATATGTGGCTAATGCAAAGAAAGAGCCGACTTTAATTCCTAAAAAAGGAAAAAAAGTCGGCTCTTTTTAAACTCACATGAATAATCTTTAAAATCGTCAGATTTTCAGTGGCCTCCTAATAAAGTAGGTAGTTTTTTCTCATTTGAAACGATTATCAAACAATAACATTAAGATTTAATATGAAATATCTATTTCAGAAATATTACTTTCATCTAATCGAATAAATTGAATTTCAAGGTAATCATCTAAAAATCGTGCTCGAGTTCCCTTTCTCTTAACAGGGCTTGGCAACATGTATTTAGATTGTTCATTTTCTTTAGGGTAGTTTATAAGAATAAGCTGATGATTTGTGTGTTGTAATTTTAAATTCTTGTTATCTTTGCTTGACAAGGGAAGCTTTACATAAACAAAATCATTTGTTTCAAAGATTTCCGGCTGGGGCTTCACTTGCGTCTCACTTTTTGAGAAATCTCCTTGAAAAGGAAATCCTGAAGGATCGTTACCTGTCATATTACCTTGAAAAGGAAATCCCTGTGTAAAATCTCCACTAAAAACATTTTTCATAACGTTTTGAATATAGGATTCGACGTCTTTTGGATTCATCTTGTTTAAATGCTTCATAAAACCGGATTGATCAAATGGAAATTGTTTATTATTCCAAGGAAACATATCTTCACTTCCTTTATACCTGATTTGATAATATAGAGTATGCATGGGAAGGGAAATGGGTTAGAAAGCTAATATGTTGTGGGACAGCTTCTAACAAGTTTATAATGAGTTTTAGGTGGAGGAAGAATAGTGTACTTTGAAAGTCGAGATTGATTGAGAAAGGCATAAGAATCGAGGTAAACAAGATGAATACAACAGAAGAAAATACATACAAGAAAGGGCTCTTTTACACGGCTTTTTCTTATATCCTTTGGGGGATATTACCTCTATATTGGAAAATGATTAACAATGTTTCACCTGAAGAAATTTTAGCACACAGAATCTTCTGGTCCTTCATTTTTATGATTGCTTTGCTCACTTTTACGAAAGAATGGAAAAATGTAAAAGATGTGAGTAAAAGAATGATTAATAATCCAGGATTGATTTTTTTACTAGTTGTTTCATCATTGTTAATTAGTATCAACTGGTTTGTGTATATTTGGTCAGTAAATAATGATCATTTGATTGAGGCAAGCTTAGGTTATTATATAAACCCGTTAATTAGTGTTTTGCTAGGAATGCTCTTTTTTAAAGAAAAGTTAAATTTATGGCAAAAACTTTCTTTCTTAATTGCGGCAGTTGGTGTTTTCATTATGACCTATCATTATGGGCAAATTCCATTTGTTGCGGTTACATTGGCATTAAGTTTTGGTTTATACGGTTTAACTAAAAAAATAACAAAACTAAGCTCGGGGATCGGCCTTACTTTTGAAACAATGGCTGTCACACCAATCGCGATAATTTATTTAATAATGCTTGCTACTCAAGGGGAACTTGAATTTCTATCTTTTCATGTACCAACAAATTTACTTTTAATTGGAGCTGGAATTGCAACAGCTGTTCCTTTGCTACTTTTTGCAAGTGGAGCACAGAGAATTCCGCTGTTTATGGTTGGTGTTCTACAATACATAGCTCCTACAATTACTTTAATAATAGGAATTGTACTGTATAAAGAACCCTTTACAAAAATTGAAGTGATGACATTCTCATGTATATGGACATCACTACTGTTATTTACGTTATCAAATTCCAGATCCTTCAAAAAAGCAGAATTCAAGCTTAAAAATCGGAATTCACTGGAGATGTAAACTTTGAGTGGAGGTTTATTTTGGAAATGAATGGTTTATTGCATGCATACAGACAGTTATGGACAAATCGTGAATTACCTGTTGAAAATAACGAAAATGAGACGCTGATGAATGCCATCACAAAAGAATTGTTAGATGAAATGACTCATCCGCGTCTTCGTAAGAATATCCATTTTAAATTTCATTTGTCGGTTAAGCGAATACTCTCTTCTTCACTTAATCAAGACCAAAAACTCGGTTTAATTGAAATTCATCTTAAAGTGATGGAAAACTTAACAAAAAATCCTACTTAGGGGGCTAATTTATGAAAAGAATTGTACAAGAAGATGTACAAGCATATTTAAATACATTTCTAAACAAACCAGTATATATTCATTTAGAAACAACTACTGGCTCTTATTCGGCACATAAAGATGAAAAAAGCATGACAGTAGTTGCGTTTATTCGAAATGCAAAGGTGAAATATCATCAAGCTAAAATTACGGGTAATGGACCATATCGAATTGGATTGAAGCTAGAAGAAGGTTGGATCTATGCTGAAGGGTTAACAGATTGGGTGTATAACGAAAATAACCAATTGTTAACAGCAGGACATAATTCAGAAGGACAGTTAGCGATATCATTACAAATAAGTGAAACACCGTTTGAAAATTAAGATGATCGGCAAAAGGAGTGTATTTAATGAAAGAACATGTTCTAGTAATCTTACCACATCCTGATGATGAAGCATTTGGAGTAGCTGGATTAATCGCGCAAAAAAGAAAAGCAGGAATACCTGTTACATATGCATGTGGAACTTTAGGTGAAATGGGCAGGAATATGGGAAACCCTCTATTTGCCAACCGTGAAACATTACCAGAAATAAGAAAAAAGGAATTAATGGATGCTTGTGCTGCTATGGATATTCAAGATTTACGAATGCTCGGACTACGTGATAAAACATTAGAATTTGAAGATGATGAACAATTAGCTGATCTTTTTGAGACAATTATTGATGAAGTAAAACCAACATTAATTGTTACATTTTATCCAGGTCATGGTGTTCATCCTGATCATGATGCATGTGGTGCAGGAGTTATTCGTGCATTAAACCGTAAACCTATTGCAGAACGACCAATGACGTATTGTATGGCGATTACAAAAAATCGTTTCGAAGTGATTGGTCATCCTGATGTACAGATAAACATTACAGATGTAGCAGATATTAAATTAAATGCTTTAAAAGCTCATCGTTCTCAAACAGAAGGTATGTTAAAAGCAATGGAAGAGAAGTTCCTTAACAAAGATCCAGAGGTTATGCATTGGTTTGAAAATGAAGTCTTTTATACGTATAAGTGGAATAATTAAGTAGAAAGAAAAACCCTCAAATTTCTGAGGGTTTTTTGTTATGAATTGCCTAATGCAGATTCGTTTCTACGTTGAATAACAAATAATCTTGCTGAAAGGCCTACAGCACCTGCTGCTAGGCCTGATATTAAGCCGATCCAATAGCCGAATGCATCAAGAGAAGTAAACGTTGCTAAAAGATATCCTATAGGTAATCCAATGACCCAATATGATATTAGGGCCATAATAAATGTTACATTAACATCTTTATAACCTCTAAGGACTCCTTGTATTGGTGCTGCTATTGCATCAGAAAGCTGGAAGAAAATTGCGTAAATTAAAAAGTCTTGTGTTAGTTTTAAAACAGCAGAATTTTCTGTGTAAATTGATGCAACTTCAGGTCTAAAGAAATAAATAAGCGCAGCTGACAAAACGGATAAAAAGATAGCCATGCTAATTCCTAAATAACTATATTGTTTAGCATCTCTAATTCGTTTCGCCCCAACCTCATGTCCGACAACAATAGTAAGGGCCATTGAAATACTTAGTGGAATCATATATAGAAATGAGGCGAAATTTATTGCTGCTTGATGTGAGGCAATCGTAATTGTATTATATTGACTCATTAAAAGAGTAACAGCAGCAAAAATACTTGTTTCAAAGAAAATTGATAAACCGATTGGAACACCGATTTTTAATATTTCCATCCATGCTTTTATCGAAACAGAATAAAACGTTTTAAAAATACCGTATTTTTTAAAAGGAGATTGCTTCATAACAATGATCACTGCTATTGCTGTGATACACCAATATGTAATAGCTGATGCGACACCTGCACCGATTCCACCTAGTTTAGGAAAGCCTAGTTTACCGAAGATAAATAAGTAATTAAATACAAAATTAATTGGTAAAGAGCAAAGCGTAACGAACATAGTTATTCTTGTATATCCTAGTGCATCAATAAAACATCTTAATACGGCGTAAATAAATAAAGGTAAGATGCCAAGTGACAACGAAATAAGGTACCATTTTGCAATATGTGAAACAGGTTTATCTAATCCCATATTATTCAATATCGGATCTAAAACAATAACACCAAGTATAGTAACAATGATTGAAATCACAATACTGACGTATATTCCTTGTACAACCATATAAGGAACATTCTTTGTCTTTTTTGCACCTACTAACTGAGCAACAATCGGTGTAATTGAAAGTAAAATTCCACTTAATCCTGTGTAAACAGGTACCCAAAGGCTTGAACCAATCGCAACGCCGGCAAGGTCGTTTGGATGAACTTTACCTGACATTGTTGTGTCAAAAAAGTTCATAGCATAAAGTCCAAGCTGAGTAACAAGAATGGGAAATAAAATGCTCGAAAAATAAATAAGCTTTTCCCGTTTTAAACTGTTATTTTTCATTTATACATCCTCATTTCTACTTAATACCTTGAGAATTATATCATGAAAAATTCGTGGTATGTTACTTTGGTTGATTATCAGATTTTCTTGATTCACCTTTAAACATTTGATAATAAAAAAATCCTAATGAAATAACACCAAGAATGCTAAATGTATACTGCAAAATTTTATGTGTAATCATGTAAAACGCCTCCTATTATTAGTATGGTTTTTCAATTGGAAAAAATACACATGGACTTAGTTAACATAAGTTTTTTATCAATGAAAAGACTAAAGAAAAGGAGGCTTGATTACATATGCAAAATGAACACAACACATTTTCTTCTATTAAACATCATATTTCTTTTCACCTTGAACAAATTATTGAAGAAGCCGAGAAAATGCGATTATCTATAGGAGAAAAGGAGTATTGTTTATTATGTGAACTCGCCCAAATAAGGGATCGATTTAATGAAATACAATCAACTGCGTCTTTTTTCTATTTAAAGGCATATATTGCGGAATTTACGAGTCAGTACATAGAAATTGCTAAGGCGATTAAAAATCTATCGGAACGACGACATGGTGCGCTAATTGTTGTTGAGCGACAACAAAATGTAGATCATCTAATTCAAGAGGGAATACAATTAAATGCAACATTATCAAACCGACTAATTGAAAGCATCTTTTATCCCGGAAATCCCCTTCATGATGGTGCTGTTTTGATTAAAGGGGATTATATGATATCTGCTGCAAATGTTTTACCTCTATCTTCACAAAATTTTGGTCAAGAAAAGGTTGGGACAAGACACCGCGCAGCTATTGGTCTATCTGAATTAACAGATGCTTTAATATTAATTGTTTCTGAAGAAACGGGGAAAATGTCATTTGCTCTAGAGGGAACATTATATCCGATTAGCACCCCTGATTCGAATCTTCAATAAAGTATTTATTTCGTATAGCGAAATAAAAATATCGGTGTTATAGTTGACTTATATTGTGAATTATATTGGAAGAAGCTGAGAGCATGTGGAAAAATAAAAATGTTTGGATTTTGTTGGTTGGGGAACTTGTTGCCGGTCTTGGTTTATGGCTGGGGATTATCGGTAACTTAGAGTTCATGCAAAAATATGTTCCTTCAGATTTTATGAAATCAATGATTTTGTTTTTAGGATTATTAGCGGGTGTTATGGTTGGACCACTTGCGGGTAGAGTGATTGACAGTTACTCAAAAAAGAAAGTCCTAATCTATGCTGGAATAGGCAGAACTTTAAGTGTAATATTTATGTTTTTAGCACTAGAGTTCGAATCGATTATCTTTATGATTTGTTTTATGGTTTGCATTCAAATTAGTGCGGCCTTTTATTTTCCTGCCTTACAGTCTGTTATACCTTTAATAGTAGAAGAGAAGGACTACATTCAAATGAATGGAGTTCATATGAATGTATCGACTATCTCACGTGTTGCAGGGACAGCTCTTGGTGGAATTTTATTAGTAATTATGGATATTAGTTTTCTTTATATAGGGTCAATGATGGCTTATGTTACGATTTTAGCAACAACATACTTGTTATCATTTGAAGAACCTGAATCAAACAAAGTGAAGGGGAAAAAATCAGCAGGATTTACAGAAATAATACCAGTCTTGAGACGTACACCGATTGCCATGATGGCACTTGTGTTAACATTTGTTCCAGTATTGTTTCTAGGTGGCTTTAATTTAATGGTTATTAATATTAGTGAAACGCAAGGAGACGCTGCAATTAAAGGCCTTCTTTATACAGCAGAAGGTGTTTCATTTATGATTGGTGCTTTCTTCGTCAAACGAATTACACATCTTGTGGAGCCAATTAAACTAATGTTTATTTTCTCCTTTGTTATATCTTTGGCCCACCTTTCATTATTTTTTAGTGATGTAAAAATAATGTCACTTATTTCTTTTGGAATTTTTGGCTTTGCAGTTGGTTGCTTTTTCCCAATTGCTGCTACGATCTTTCAAACGAAAATCGATAAAGAATATCACGGTCGTTTCTTTTCGTTTCGAAATATGTTTGACCGCATCATGTTTCAAGTAGTTTTATTAAGTACAGGATTATTTCTTGATACAATTGGTCTAAAATATATGGTTATTGTTTTTGGTGTGATTTCTTTAGTGGCAGTATTTATTTTTGGTGTGCAGCATTTTAAGATTGGAGCAAATAAGAGATTACTAGATAATCAGAAAAAAATAGTTTAACAATTGGGTATGGGTCTGGAATGGACCCGGCCTTTTTTATTTAAATAATTTATAAATTTTAAATAAAGATGGTTCTTCATAAAAGAAATGATTGTCTACAAGTGTAATGTTTTGTATGATAAAAATAAAAGTTTTGTCTCTTTTTTCCTGTTATTCTGTAAAACTACTATTCAATGAAATTTTTATGTCATTTATTGTTGTTAATCTATTTATATATAAGATCTAGGAGGTACCTTTAAAGATGAAGCATAAGATATTAGGGTTAACAGCAACAGCTGTAGTTAGCTCCTCATTATTTGCAACTATGGCAGAAGCCGAAAGCATTAGTATAAAGAGTAATGATACTCTTTGGGGATTATCCCGCCAATACAATACGACAGTTGATCAACTAAAAAAAGCTAATGGACTAACAACTGATGTTCTTAGGATTGGACAAACTCTTCAGATTCCCGGGACAAATTCTTCTAAAGAAATTACTACTCCAGCACCAGAAAAATCAGTTTCAAAAACTGTTAGTAATGTACAATACATAGTTAAGGGTGGTGACTCCTTATGGGTTATTGCCAGATCATATAACACAACGGTATCAGAATTGAAGAAAGCAAATAATTTGAATAGTGATGTTATTTATGTTGGGCAGAAGTTAAACGTAAAACAGGAAACAACACAAACTAAACAAGAAGATGTTAAACAGAGTGAGCCCACAAAACAGCAAGTTATATCAAATCCGAACACATCTACATATACTGTTTCTGCTGGAGATTCTTTATGGAAAATCGCCAATAAATTTAACATAACAATTGCTGAACTAAAAGTATTAAATAATATGAAGTCAGATGTAATAATCGTTGGACAAGTTTTGAAGGTGACTGGAGAAGCTATTATTGATAACAGTACTGAAAATACGGCACCTCAAAATCAAAACAATAAGGTTGAAACAATGATTTCTGAGGCAAAGTCACTTTTAGGAGTACCATATCGTTGGGCTGGTAATACTCCTAGTGGTTTTGATTGTAGCGGTTTTATTTATTATGTATTAAATAAGGTTACTTCTGTATCTCGCCTTAGCACTGCAGGGTATTGGGATATGATGAAAGTAATAAATGAACCTTCTAGAGGTGATTTTGTTTTCTTTACTACATATAAAGAAGGTCCATCACATATGGGAATATATTTGGGGGATAATCAATTTATCCATGCCAGTAGTTCAGGTGTAAGTATTTCTAACTTAAATAACTCTTATTGGAAACAACGTTACTTAGGAGCTAAGCGATTTTAATGAAAAGAACCAAATTGGTTCTTTTTTGCTCTATTAAACTTTAGGAAATAGATCATTCTAACTGTAGAACCTAACCACAGCGTTTATTTCTTTAGAACCTGGCAAGAATGACTTATAAGCGCCATTATCTAGGAGGAACTAACGTTGAAAGGATTATCTATTGTTTTTATATCACTTATGACTCTATCCATTTTTATTGTTTTAGTAACAGAAAAAAATACTAATAACAACACTCATACTAAAAAGGAGTCAATTACTGCCTCTGAGCCTGAGTTAAATCAGCAAAAATTAGAATTAATCAACCAAAAAGGAAAAAATGTAGGAAATATCATTCTAAACGAAACAGCTGAAGGTGTAACCATTCGGTTAATTGGACAAAATCTACCACCGGGCAAGCATGCTTTTCATATCCATTCAATAGGAATCTGTGAAAAACCAACTTTCACTTCTGCTGGTAGTCACCTAAGCTTGTCAAATCACGAACATGGCTTTGATAATCCTAAAGGACAACATGAGGGAGATCTACCAAATATTGAAGTTGGTGCCGATGGGAAAATTGATATTGAGCTTCTTGCATCTTCTGTAACATTAAAAAAAGGAGAACAGCTTTCGCTTTTGGATAAAGATGGAAGTTCCTTTGTTATTCATGAAAAACCAGATGATTATGTAACTGATCCTTCTGGAAATGCAGGGGATAGAATTATCTGTGGATCAATTAATACCAATAAAAGCATATAACTAAGAAAAAGCTACCTACATTCTTTAAAAGGGTAGCTTTTTGTTTTTATGATTAAAATATTTAAGACCTTTAATTATTTCTTTTCTTTGAATCTCAATATACTTTTTAGTATACTCATGGTTGATATAAAACCGTATCAACTTAACTTTATATAGATGAAAGAAGGCGTACAATGAATAATTTACAAGCTTATCCATTACCGGAAGAAATTAAAGAAAGAATTCAAAATAGATCATTAAAACGAAAAGATGAACAAGACGCTTTATTAATTGGTAAAGGTGGTTATACTCCATCTGATGAATCAATTCTACTAGATGCAATGATCGCTCTTGCTCTTGGTAAAAATGTCTTATTAAAGGGTCCAACAGGTTCAGGAAAAACAAAGTTGGCAGAAACATTATCATTTATGTTTAATCAACCTATGCATAGTGTAAACTGTTCTGTTGATATGGATGCTGAAGCACTTTTAGGCTTCAAAACAATTGAAAATCGAAACGGTGAAACTTCCATTGAATTCATTTCAGGTCCTGTTGTAAAGGCAATGAAAAAAGGCCATTTATTATATATAGACGAAATAAATATGGCAAAGCCAGAAACATTACCGATATTAAATGGTGTGCTAGATTACCGGAGAATGATTACAAACCCATTTACAGGTGAAGTTATCCGCTCACATGAAGATTTCGGTGTTATTGCCGCTATTAATGAAGGATATGTGGGAACGGTCCCATTAAATGAAGCACTCAAAAATCGTTTTGTTGTTATTGAAGTACCCTATATCCAAGGGGAAGAGCTAAAAATAGTTTTAGAGAATCAATCACAACTGTCTGATCAACGCTTATTAGAAACGTTTACTAGTCTTTCGTCAGATCTACTAACTCTCGTGAAAAATGGCCAGGTTTCAGAAGAGGCAGCATCGATCCGAGCGCTTATTGATACATGTGATTTAGCTTGCTATATGCCACCAAACCGTGCTGTAGAAAGAGGAATTGTTAATAAGCTTGAAGATGAAAGAGAAAAAGCCGCCATTCGAAATCTAGCAGAAACGTTATTCGAGTGAGGGTATAAAATTGAGATTTATAAAATTTAATGATCAACAGGTAGATTCTTTTTTATTTATGTCATTATCAGATTTAGCGAAGGGCTTAACGAAAATTCCAGACATTGAGGTTGATTACAGCGTTCACTCATATCTAGATCCATTTGAAAAAAAAGTTTATGTTAGTCATTTCTGGGATCACCGTGAGAAGGAAGAAACAGAACTAGCGTTAAAAAGCGATATTTATCTTAGAAGTATTGGTAATTATTATTATACTGATTTTAAAGAATTAGGTGTTTTTATTGAAAAGTCTTCAAAATTAAAACTAAAGAGCTTTGCGAAGCAATTATGTATGCTGTTGGAGGACCTTCGAATAGAGGAAAAATGCAGAAAAGAAAGACGCGGTACGAAAAAAGCGTTTAATATTCGAAGAGAGCTTTATCGAAAACATTTTCAAAGTCAGTTAATTATTCATCAAGAGCGAAGTATTTTAACGGATGCGCTTTTTAATAGTATGTATTTAACACTAACAGCACAATCCACAATCGAGACAATCCCATCTTTATCTGAGAGTATTGACAGAACGATACCTTATATTGAGTCAAAGCTTTTTCAAGTGTTTGATGTAGGTTCTACTAAGCAGGTTATTGATATTGTCTTAGAAATTGTTGATGTTTTAGAAGAAATATTGGAAAAAGATATGCTGAATACCTATTTTTATTTAGCGGAACTACCTTACAATAACATTTTGTCTGGCAGCCTATATGATGAATTAAAAAGAAAATCTAAATTAAAAAACAAAGATGTGTTAGAAGATGCTAAGCAAGGTGATGAAGATGTACATGGTGACAAATTACCAACATGGCATAGTGAAACAAGCAAGCCTACAAAAAGTTTTCTTCAATTCGATTTAGAACAAGGAACAAATACGACGATAAATGGAGACGGTGCTGTACGTGAGGGAGAAGACGGTGACCAGGCTCTAGCGATGGTTCAAGGAACTTCAAAAAAAGCAAAAAGAAATGATTACTCCAAAATGGAAGCATTGGAAAATCAAAAAGAAGATCGAGCTAGTAGTGGGGATGCATCTTATGGTAAGGAAAATAAATATGCTGTACCTGTGTTTCAAGAAGCTAAGACTCCAACAATATCAGATATTGAGCAATATCAAAAAGATCGAATGGTTATTCAGTTATACCAAAATAAGCTGAAGCTAATGATTCAAAAAACGCTGGAGCATAAAAGAACAATGCCGAGGTCTGATCTTCAAATTGGAAGATTAAACAAAAAACTGCTCCGAATTATAACAGATGACAATCCGAAGCTTTTTTATAAAAAACAGGAAAAGTCTCCTGATATTGATGCTGTTTTTACTCTATTAGTTGACTGTTCTGCATCCATGTTCGATAAAATGGATCAATCAAAGCTTGGGATTATCTTATTTCATGAAACGTTAAAATCAGTAAGAGTTCCACATAAAATTGTTGGATTTTGGGAGGACACGAACGAATCGACAAAAACACGACAGCCAAATCATTTCTATGAGGTAATCTCTTTTGAGACCTCTTTAAATCAGCAGTCAGGACCTGAAATTATGCAACTCTCACCAGAAGAAGATAATCGTGATGGATATGCTATAAGACATATGACAGAACAGCTAATGAAGAAAAATGAAAAACAGAAATTTCTCCTTGTTTTTTCAGATGGTGAGCCCGCTGCAACAGGTTATGAACGGAATGGTATAATTGATACACATGAAGCAGTTTTAGAGGCAAGAAAACTGGGTATAGAAGTAATCAATGTATTTTTGTCAAATGGCGAAGTTAATGAAGCAACACAAAAAACAATAAAAAATATTTATGGGAAATATAGTGTTTTTGTCGACAAAATTGAAGAGCTCCCAGAGCAGTTATATCCAATACTTAAGAGATTGTTATTAAAAATGTTATAAAAGGATTGATCCGAAACGAGTATGCAGTGTCTGTAAGAGTAGATGTGAGAAAAGAACGAGTATCTCTACTTTATAAGCACTAACTGAAATTTCATATTGTGACAAAGTTTGCAAAATAGTAAAAACCTCACATTTATTTATAAAAATAGAGGTTTTTATTGAAATTACATGGAGAAAATTAGCCTCATAAAGTAGGAAAGACATTAATAATAATTTCAAAATAAACATAAATTTCATTAATACTAAAAAAATATAATTAATTTACATTAAAATAATAAAAATTGTACTTTTTTCCTTGGTATATGTTGTATGATTGGAATAAAGATAGTGATATTTTTGTTGGATAATTCCAATTATTCCGAACAATTAGACACTCTAAGGAAAACCGTAAGAAAAAAGAAACATTTTTTTTCGATTTTTCTATTAACTATCTTGGAATGTGAAGGTAGCAATGTTAAAATAGCATTGGAAGCGTTTTAATATCATACTACTATACTCGTAAGAGTGGTTAATATCGTAGGATAATTTTATCCTTCCTACGTATCAGGAAAATCATTTCTGATCACTTATGAATCGTTGGGGGTAATGTTAGATGGCACAAGGCAATAGCAAGAAGAATTTCCCTTGGGAAGACTTCCATGGTCCTAACCTCGGCTATGTCATGGAACAATATGATCAATATAAACTTGATCCAAATTCTATTGATATAGAATTAAAAGAAATCTTTGATACCTGGGGTTCTCCTTCAATCACAACAAAAGACACGACAATGTCAGCTGAAAATGAAACAATCAGTACTGATAAAATGAAAAAAGTTGCTGAAGCAGTTCGATTAGTGACAAATATTCGTAGATATGGTCACTTAAACGCAGCAATTTATCCTTTTGAGGACCGAAATGAGAAGAATGAGTTTCTTCGCCTTGAAGAATATGATTTAACTGAAGAAGATTTAAAAGATATACCTGTAAACCTATTATGTGAAGATGCTCCTGCACATGTGACCAATGGGCTTGAAGCATATCAATACTTAAAAGAAGTTTATAAGAGAACGATCGCATTCGAATTTAGTCATGTTCATAACTATGAGGAAAAAACATGGCTTGTAAAAATGGTGGAATCAGGAGCGATCTTTGAAAATTTATCAAAGGAAAAACGTATTTCTATCTTAAAAAGACTCACAGAAGTTGAAGGGTTTGAACAATTCCTTCACCGTACTTTTGTTGGTCAAAAACGTTTTTCTATTGAAGGTTTAGATATGCTAGTTCCGGTACTTGATGAATTAATCTCAAATGCCGTTCAAGCTGGCACTGATACAATAAATATAGGAATGGCGCACCGCGGCCGTTTAAGTGTTTTAGCTCATGTACTTGGCAAACCGTATGAAATTATCTTTTCTGAGTTTCAACATGCACCTAATAAAGAATTGGTTCCATCAGAAGGTTCTATTGGAATTAACTATGGTTGGAGTGGTGATGTTAAGTACCACCTTGGTGCCAATAAACAAATAAAAGATGAAAGTACAGTGCGTGCTAAAGTAACATTAGCTAATAATCCAAGTCATCTAGAGTTTATCGATCCAATTGTTGAAGGATATACCCGTGCTGCACAGGAAACTCGTACAGAAAAAGGTTATCCAAAACAAAATGAAAATAATGCTATGGCTATTCTTATCCATGGGGATGCTGCATTCCCGGGTGAAGGAATTGTTGCGGAAACATTGAACTTAAATAAGCTGACTGGTTATCAAACGGGTGGCACAATACATATTATTGCGAATAATATGATCGGTTTTACAACTGAAAGTCGTGATTCCCGTTCAACCACATATGCAAGTGACCTTGCAAAAGGATATGAAATTCCTATTGTACACGTTAATGCAGATGATCCAGAAGCATGTATTGCTGCAGTGTTCATTGCAATGGAATACAGAAATAAATTTAAGAGTGATTTCTTAATCGATCTTATTGGCTATCGACGTTTTGGTCATAATGAAATGGATGAACCATCCATGACACAACCAAAACTTTACGAAAAAGTTCGTAAACATCCAACTGTACGTGAGCTTTATGCAAAATCACTACAAGGTGGAGGAATTGTTAAGCCAGAAGATGTTGAAAAAATTAGCGATGAAGTTCAAACAGTACTAGAAAAGGCATATCAAAAAGTTCCTGATAAAAAGGTAGCTCAAAAACATGAAATTCAGTTACCGGAATTCGTTAACAGTGGCCTTCCTAAGTTAAAAACAGCTGTTGATAAGGATAAGTTACTTCAATTAAATGATGAGCTTGTAAAATGGCCGGAAAGCTTTAATGTGTTTTCTAAACTTCAGAGAATTCTAGAAAGAAGAGCAAAAGCGCTTAAGGAAGATGGAAAAGTGGAATGGGCTTTAGGTGAAGCGTTAGCGTTTGCATCCATTTTAACAGATGGAACTCCTATTCGATTAACAGGACAGGATTCACAGCGTGGAACATTCGCACAGAGACATATTGTTTTACATGATGTTGATACTGGTGAGTTTTATTCACCATTACATCGACTAGATGACGCTAAAGCATCATTTGCAATCCACAATAGTCCATTATCTGAAGGATCTGTTATTGGTTTTGAATATGGTTACAATGTATTTGCACCAGAAACATTAGTTTTATGGGAAGCACAATACGGAGACTTTGCAAATGCAGCACAAGTATTCTTTGATCAGTTTATTGCTGCAGGTCGTGCAAAATGGGGTCAAAAATCTGGGCTTGTTATGTTATTACCACATGGATTTGAAGGACAAGGTCCCGAGCATTCCAGTGCTAGGTTGGAGCGTTTCTTACAGTTAGCTGCTGAAGATAGCTGGCAAGTTGCGAATTTAACAAGTGCATCTCAATATTTCCATATATTACGTCGTCAAGCGGACTTGCTAAAGCGTGAAGAAGTAAGACCACTTGTTATTATGACGCCAAAGAGCTTACTAAGAAATCCACAAACTGTATCAGATCTAAATGAATTATGTGAAGGAGAGTTCAAGCCAGTTATTGAACAACCAGGACTAGGCACTTCTCCGGAAAAAGTAAAAAGACTTCTTTTATGCACTGGTAAGGTAGCTACAGATTTAACTGATAAGTTAAATACGATTGAAGGCGATCTGGATTGGGTTCACATGCTAAGAGTTGAGGAACTATATCCTTTCCCTAAGACAATTATTACATCTATTTTGGATCGTTTACCAGCTCTTGAAGAAATTGTTTGGGTTCAAGAGGAACCCCAAAACATGGGAGCATGGACGTTTATTGATTCAAAATTAAGAGAAATTGCACCTGAAGGAGTTCAGGTGAACTATATAGGTAGAAGAAGAAGACAGAGTCCAGCGGAAGGTGATCCGAATATCCACAAAAAAGATCAAGAACGGATCGTTACAGAAGCATTAACTTGGAATAAATAATTATTTAACCATTAATCATCATTTAAATTGAAAAATGCGAGACTTGCTGTTATCATATTATCGCGTTAAATTGATATAGATGTAATAAAAGTGATTCTTTTAACAAGCAAGTTTCTCAAGGGGGAACCAACAATGGCTGAAATTAAAGTACCAGAACTAGCAGAATCTATTACTGAAGGAACGATTGCACAATGGTTAAAACAACCAGGTGATGTTGTTGAGAAGGGTGAATACCTTTTAGAAGTTGAAACAGATAAAGTAAATGTTGAATTAACTGCTGAATTTTCTGGAGTTTTAAAAGAGCTACACAAAGAATCAGGTGATACTGTTCAAGTTGGAGAAACAATTGGGATAATTGATGAGAGTGGTGAAGCTTCTCCTTCACAACCAGAGCAAACAGAGACTAAACAAGAAGCACCGGCGCCACAAGAAGCTCAACAAAACAATGTTGAAGTAACGGAAGAAGAGAAAAAACAACGTACAATTGCCTCACCAGCGGCACGTAAGTTAGCTCGTGAGCGTGGAATAGATTTACAACAAGTTCAAACAGTTGATCCACTTGGCCGCGTACGTAAACAAGATGTTGAAGCACACTCGGGTCAAGAAGCACCAAAACAAGAATCGAAACCAGCTGCACCAAAAGCTGCTACACCAGCCGTACAGGATGATAAACCTGGTAAACCAGTAGAAAGACAAAAAATGTCTAGACGTAGACAAACGATTGCAAATCGATTAGTAGAAGTTCAACAAACAGCTGCTATGTTAACAACATTTAATGAAGTAGATATGACTGCTGTTATGGAAGTTCGTAAACGTCGTAAAGACAAATTTTTCGAACAGCATGATGTTCGTTTAGGCTTCATGTCCTTCTTTACAAAAGCTGTTGTTGCTGCATTAAAACAATATCCACTTCTTAATGCTGAGATACAAGGCAATGAAATTTTGGTGAAGAAATTCTATGATATTGGAATTGCGGTATCAGCTCCAGATGGATTAGTTGTACCAGTTGTTCGTGATGCAGATCGCTTAAACTTTGCAGGTATTGAAGGAGAAATTCTTGATCTTGCTAAGAAAGCACGCGATAACAAATTAAGTCTTTCTGATTTACAAGGCGGAACATTTACGATTACAAATGGTGGTGTTTTCGGATCATTAATGTCAACACCTATCCTAAACGGACCACAAGTTGGTATTTTAGGCATGCACAAAATACAGCTTCGCCCTGTTGCTATCGATGAAAATACAATGGAAAATCGTCCAATGATGTACATTGCCCTTTCATATGATCACCGAATTGTTGACGGAAGAGAAGCAGTAAGCTTCTTATCAACAGTGAAAGAATTACTTGAAGATCCAGAATCATTATTATTAGAAGGATAAGTTTTTAATAAATCTAAGAAGGTTGGCACTAAATGTGTCAGCCTTTTTTCTTTTACTATCAGCAAGGATAAGTTTTATGAATTATAGTATAGAAAACTAAGGCTTTTGCCATTAGGACTTGGCAATAAGCTGTTTTTTTTCTATTAATTCAGTTTTGCTGATTGAATTATTTTAAAATTTAATTTAAATTATCCTAGTAAAATGATAAAATGTGTATTTATATAATATATTTTTCAAAGGTTGATTTTATATTCTTTTGAAAGAAATCTTTGATCAGTAGGATTTTGAGGTGATGTTATGAATAATTCTGTAGAACAATGGTCGTCCAAGCTCTCTTTTATTCTTGCGGCTGCCGGGTCTGCAATTGGTTTAGGAGCGATATGGAAGTTTCCTTATGTTGCGGGGACTAGTGGGGGCGGTGTATTTTTTCTAATCTTTATTTTATTTACTTTACTAGTAGGACTACCACTTCTATTAGGAGAGTTTGTGATAGGTAGAAGTACGAAAAAAGATGCCATTCAAGCATACAAACAAATTGCTCCGAATTCCTCTTGGCACTTAATTGGAAGACTTGGTGTAGTGACTTGTTTTATCTTGTTGTCTTTTTATAGCGTAGTAGGTGGCTGGATCTTAATTTATCTATTTAAAGCTGTTACAGGAAATCTTAGTGGCTTAACAGAGCAGGAGTATGGTGAGTTATTTGGTACTAGCATTTCGGATCCGATTTTAACCGTTTTTGCACAGTTATTATTTTTACTTATTACAAGTTTTGTTGTTTCTAAAGGTGTTTCAAATGGGATTGAAAAAGCAAGCCGAATTATGATGCCTGCGTTGTTTATATTATTTGTCATCTTGATTGTTCGTTCTATTACACTAGATGGCTCCATGGAAGGAATTATTTTCTTTTTAAAGCCTGATTTTACAAACGTAACATCTGAGACGATTTTATATGCGATGGGACAATCCTTTTTTGCCCTAAGTGTTGGAGTGTCAGTTATGGTAACTTATAGCTCTTATTTGTCTAAGAATGAAAACTTACCACAATCGGCAGTTTCAATCGTCGTTCTTAACTTATTAGTTGCGTTTTTAGCAGGATTAGCAATTTTTCCGGCCGTGTTTTCTTTTGGTTTAGCTCCGGATGCAGGTCCTGTGTTATTGTTTAATGTACTGCCTACAGTGTTTAATCAAATGCCATTTGGAACAATCTTTTTGATCGCATTTTTATTATTGTTTTTATTTGCTACTTTAACATCTGCTTTTTCAATGCTCGAAATAATTGTAGCTCCGATTGCGAAGGGGAATGATTCTAAAAGAAGAAAATCTTCTTGGTTAGTTGGAATATGCATTTTTGTTGTCGGAATTCCGTCAGCACTTTCTTTCGGACTGCTTGGACATATAACATTATTCGATAAGTCAATTTTTGATGCTGCTGATTTTCTAGTAAGCAATATTCTTATGCCACTTGGTGCGCTCTTAATTTCAATATTTGTTCCATTAAAGATATCTAAAAAAGTTCTGTTTGATGAACTATCACAAGGATCATCTCTTAGTAAAAAGATTTTTACAATTTGGTACCTACTATTAAAATATGTATCACCGATTGTAATTATCTTTGTCTTTTTAGATGCTTTAGGTATTATATAGAATAAATGAAGGCAGATTTTTCTTTATAAGATAATCTGCCTTTTTTGTATATTAAAATGGTTTCCATTTTAGTTGTTGTGCTTCATGAAAACGTCTCTCTACTTCACGCCAATTTACAACATTCCACCAATTCTCAACGTATTTTTTTCGTTCGTTTTTATATTGAAGATAGTAGGCATGTTCCCAAACATCTAGCGTAAGTAAGGGGATAACATCCCATTGACTTAAGTTTTGATGCTTTTCTGCTTGAAGAATTTCTAATCTACGGGAACGTGGTGCCCAAACTAAAATTGCCCATCCAACTGCTTCAACATTTTTGGCTGCTTCAGAAAAGTGGGTTTTAAATTTTTCAAAACTACCAAATGTTTGATTAATCTCTCTCATTAACATACCAGAAGGCATGCCACCACCGTTAGGACTCATTACATTCCAGAAGATTGTGTGAAGGTAATGACCTGCACCATGAAACGCTGCTTCACGTTCCCAATGCTTAATTAATTCGAAGTTATTTGTTTGACGAGCTTTTTGCATTTCTTTTTCGGCTTTATTTAAACCATCAACATAGCTTTGATGATGCTTGTCATGATGTAATCTCATAATTTCACGATCAATATGAGGCTCTAATGCATCATAACTGTAGGGTAGTGGTGGTAACGTATGACCTCCGATTGGAACCGTTCCTGCTTCGTTATGGGCGCGTAAAATGCTTTCCTGTTCATTATTTTCATCATCAAAGTAAGCTTCAAACTGTGTAAACAGACGATCAGCACGCTCATAAACTTCCTTATTATCAGGACGATCATCTTTGTTTAGTTGAGCTTGGAAGATTTCAAGCTCACTTTTCCAATTTTCTAATGTATCTTTGTGATGGTTTCGGCTTAGTTCTTCATAGGAATGATGATAACTTTCTAAAATTTCCTCACACCATTTTTGCATGGATACGATGTACTGCTCTGACATTATTTCTCCCTCCCTGACATCAGTCGTAGACAATATATGCACTTTTCCAAAAAGGTTGATCTTTTTTCTAAATAAACCTGTTATGACCTTTTTTGGTAGTGGGCAAGTGTTAACAATGGAAAAAGTAGATTGTAGCTATGGTAAGTGATGTAAAATTGCCCTGGTAGTCCAATGCCGGTTGGATATGTTCTTCCTTCTTCAGTGAAAGAAGAATCATTTATTAGATGAGATATACCTTTTTGTACAGATAAATTCGAAAAGGCTCTACTCTGAATTAATGCATCTAATGCCCATGTTGTTTGTGAAGGGGTACTAAATGAAAGGGGTACATATCTTTTCTCCTCACTACTTGCACATGATTCACCCCAACCTCCATTGTTTAATTGTATGCTTACTAGCCAGTTGATTGCCTTTTTTATAGCAGATGAATTTGGGGAGATACCAACAGCTAGTAGTCCTGTCACAGCTGCCCAAGTTCCATATATATAACAAACTCCCCATCTTCCATACCAAGAGCCGTTCTCTTCTTGATTGTCCATCAGCCACCTTATTGCTGCTTTTACACTTGGGTGTTCTTTTGTTAATCCAGCATTGTTACCTAAAAACTCTAGTACTCTACCTGTTAAGTCCGGAGTTGAAGGGTCAATAGCGGCGTCCTCTGCGTTTTCTAACGGAAGATACGTAAGGATTTCTAGATCTGTATTTTTTTCAAAGGCCGCCCATCCACCATCAGCATTTTGCATGGAGAGAAGATAAGTAACTCCTTTATACCAAGCATCGCGTACTTTTTGATCTTTACGAGCTTTCCTTGTTAATGCTCGTAATGCGGCTGAGGTATCATCATTGTCTGGATTAATCGTATTATTATGGGAAAAACCCCATCCCCCTAGCTTAATATTAGGGTTATGAATCTTCCAATCACCCTTTTTTGTATGTTGCATTGATAAGAGATATTGAACGGATTTGTTAATCATGGGTGAAGTACTGGAAACATTAGCTTCTTGAAGAGCATAGCTAAGTAAAGCTGTATCCCAAACAGTAGAGGTTGAGTTTTCTAGATGAATACCATCACAATTGGTTGAAACCAAATGCTTTAATCCGTTTATGGCATTTAATATCGTTGGAGAAGACTTTTTATAGCCTAAAGATAGTAGGGCATAAATCATGAAAAAGGTTGAACTAGCATAGCTGTAAAGAGTTCCATCAGCTTCAAGTCTTTTTAACATATATCGCTCTGCTTTTTGATAGCCTAACCGGTGTAAATATTCAGGTAGTTGCAGAAGTTTTTTCATTTCATTTGTAAACGATGAATTTGTACGTGTCGCAAATGGAAGTTCCCAGTTTTCGTTAGCAAAAGAAGAACGAATAATCAGGTGATTCAAGTTTGGTGTATAACTTGATTTAATCGTGTATTTTTTATTGGCAGCAACCATCATTGGAATAAAATGAATTCTGGCATAGTTACTGAATTGATAAAAATTTAAGGGAAATGAAGTTGGAATTAGAAGGAAGGTCATTGGTATATAAAATAGAGTTGGCCACGGATAAAGCCCATTTACAGCTAACATCCATTTCGTCAAAAAATGGGAATTACCCAATCCACCATTCTTACGGATAAATGCTTCAGCTTTTTTTAAGCCAGGATGTTCTTGTGTAAAGTAACCTGAATATAAAAGAGCACAATATGCTTGTATGGTAATAGAAAGGTTCCCACTTTTTTCATCAGAATAAGCCTTCCATACCCCTGAGTTTTTTTGTAACGAATAGATCCGATCTGCTAGTTGTTTTATTAGCTTTTCTTCATTTTTTATATCTAAGGCACGCAATGTCATAATCATAAAAGCGTCAGTCATTAAACCGCCTTCAAAACAATATTTCCAAGAACCATCTTTTCGTTGAGTAGTTCTTAATTTTTCGATCATTTCTTCTATCTTCTGATCAATACTTTCATTCGTATACATATATCCGTTCACCTCTCCATACATTATGCAATCATTCTGTGTGTTATGAAACTGAACGATTTTATCTGTTTTTCTACTATTCTTTTTTCCATTATCAGGTATAATAAATTATTATTCTATTAGAAGATGGAAGGGAACAGAATGTGGAAACAGTTAAAAGATGTTAGTCCAGTTACAATGAATATTCTAATCGGTACTTTATTTGGACGTTTAGCAACATCGATGTGTATACCGTTTTTAGCCATTTACTTAACACAGGAAAAACATGTATCACCGTCGACAACAGGTGCTATCATCGCAATTAGCTCTCTAGTTGGCATTGCATCAAGCTTTTATGGTGGATATTTATCAGATTTATGGGGAAGAAAAAGAGTTCTGTTAATCTCTGTTTTTGCTTGGGGCCTCGTTTTTGTAGGATTTGCTTTTACTCATTCTATTGTAGGTTTTTTTATGATGAATGCGTTAAACGGTTTATGTCGTTCTGTTTTTGAACCAACTTCCAGGGCCATGCTTTCGGATTTAACGGTTGAAAAAAATCGTTTAGTAATCTTCAATCTTCGCTATACAGCAATAAATGTTGGTGTTACATTTGGACCGTTAATTGGACTTAAACTTGGGGCAGCTGCTAGCACAACTCCATTTATATTTGCGGGAATAACGTATTTTCTATATGGAATTGTTTTACTTTATACGTTGAGAAAATACAATGACAATGTAAACATAACGAATAATAATCTTGTTCAGTTAAAAGATGCAGTCCAAATTGTCCGTAAAGATCATATTTTTTTATATAGTCTTGTTGGACTTGTATTATGTATTACAGGATATTCTCAATTTAGCTCAACATTGCCACAATACTTTTCAAGCTCGGAGTTATTCAAAAATGGAGCTGAATTATTTTCATATTTACTAACTTTAAATGCAATTACAGTTATTGTTTTGCAATTTCCGTTAATAAAAATTGGGAAAAAATATTCCCCACTTGTTTCAATTATGATTGGGAATGTTGTCATTTGCTTAGGACTTTTCGGCTTTGCATTTAGTCAAGAATTGCCACTATTAATTTTAATGATGATCATTTTTACAATTGGTGAAATCTTGATGTTCTCTATGACAGATTTACTTATCGATCAGCTTGCTAAGCCTGATTTAAAGGGAACATATTTTGGTGCTATGGGTTTTACACAACTTGGAAATGTCATCGGCCCATGGATCGGCGGTATTTTATTAGAGCAATTTGGCGCGAACAAACCATTATATCTTTTTGGTACACTAGTGATGATTACAATTATCGCTTTACCAATCTTACTATATGTAAAATATGAAATGAAAAAGAAAAGTGTGGCTGTTAAGGTTGCCATTCCACAATAATTGGCTTTTTAACTATTTTCGGATAAAATAAAAGAAGAAATTAGAGAGGTGATAGATATGATTCATAAAACATGGCAAAATTCTAAAGAAATTAAGAAAGTAAAATGTATTCATACGAATGCTGAAAAATATATGGTAGATCGAGCTTTAACAGCAGGAAAAGAGTATGATGTACAAAATGAAACAGAGGAATTTTTCTTTGTTATTGACAATACCGGTAAAGTCGGTGGATATTACAAAGACTATTTTGAAGTGATTTAATAATTCGTTAAGGAGTGACGGGAAACTGTCATTCTTTTTTATTTTCTTAGAAATACCTATTGATAACCTATATTATTTGACATGAACTATATTATTATTATAATTGATAATGATAACCATTGTGTTACAAATGTTATTTTTATATTAGGAGGGGTGACCTCAGTGGATTCAAAAGCGAAACTAATCCTTCATCCAGTAAGAATGAAAATTGTTCAAACCTTAATAGGAAACAAAGAGTATACTGTTCAGCAAATTGCAACAAGATTAACAGATGTACCACAAGCAACATTATATCGACATCTAAATAAATTATTAGAGGCTGAAGTTTTAAAAGTTGTAAAGGAAAACCAAATAAGAGGTACGGTCGAAAAAATCTATGCCTTAAATGAACATGAGGTATCTAATGAGAGAGATTTAACAAAAATATCTAAAGATGAACATTTAAACTTATTTTTAACCTTTATGACTCATCTACTTGGACAGTATGAAAGTTATTTAAACCAAGAAAATATTGATCTAATAAAAGATGGAGTAAGTTATCGGCAAGCTATGGTGTACTTAACAGATCAAGAATTTCAAGAATTTATGCAAGAACTTTCACAAGTGTACAAAAAAGTAATAGATAATGAACCATCAAATGATCGAAAAGCTCGACATCTGTCGACAATTTTTATTCCGGAAGCAAAAAAGTAGTTTTTGTCTGTCTATTTTTATTCTATAATAAGAAGAAATGTTATATGACGAAAGGAAAGACAGATATGAGTGAACAGAATCTTAGAATAAGAGATGCAAATCTGGATGATCTCCCAAAGATCGTTGAAATATATAACAGCTCTATTCCAGGGCAGCTTGCAACAGCTGATTTACAAGAGGTGACTGTAGAGAGCAGATTAAAGTGGTTTCATGAACATAACGCACACCAACGACCATTATGGGTGTTAGAAGAGGGTGGCACTATAGTTGGCTGGCTAAGCTTTCAATCTTTTTATGGGAGACCGGCTTATGATGCAACAGCAGAAGTAAGTATTTATCTTGATCCTTCCGCTCACGGAAAAGGCTACGCTCGTGTTTTAATGGAACGGGCTATAGCTCAATGTCCCGAGCTGGGATTAAAAACGTTACTAGCATTTGTATTTGGTCACAATTCACCTAGTATTAAGCTTTTTGAAAACTACAATTTTGAAAGATGGGCACACTTACCGAGGATTGCAAACATGGATGGGGTAGAACGAGATTTAGTTATTCTCGGTAAAAGAGTATGTGAATAAAAAAAGAGGAAACATTGGGCCAATCAGGTTCATTGTATCCTCTTTTTGTTTTAAAAATAGGTAAAAATATAAAATAGATTGAATAGATCAATCATTAAAACAAATACTGACATATATTGAAAGAATTTAAACATGTTGAGGTAGAAGGTGGATTTATGCAAAAGATATTATTATCACATAATGATTTAGATGGTGTAAGTTGTGGCATTCTAGCAAAATTTGCGTTCAAAGAAAATGTTGAGGTACATTATCATTCTGTTAATAGTCTAGATTATCATGTTGAACAATTGCTTGATCAGCAGGACTTAGATAAGGAAGTATACATAACTGATTTATCTGTTAATAAAGAAAATGAGGCAAAGTTAGAAAAGTTTTATAAAAATGGGGGGCAGATAAGATTAATTGATCATCATAAAACAGCTCTTCATTGTAATCAGTATGAGTGGGGGATCGTGAAGGTAGAAGAAAAAGAAGGAAAGCTGGCTTCTGCTACATCACTGCTTTATTCCTACTTAGTTGAGAACAACATTATATCGTCTCATCCAATCTTGGATGAGTATGTTGAACTAGTACGTCAATATGATACATGGGAATGGGAAAAGAATGAGAATATTCAAGCTAAAAGGTTAAATGATCTTCTATATATGCAATCAATAGAAGAGTTTGAAGCAAGCATGTTAGATAGGTTGTTAACATTTGATCATTTTACATTTAGTGAGTTTGAAGAGAAAATTCTCGATATCGAAGAAAAGAAAACAGACCGTTACATAAGGCGTAAAAAAAGAGAGTTAGTGCAATCGTTTTTAGGTGATGTATGTATAGGGATTGTTCATGCTGAATCTTATCATTCTGAATTAGGAAATGAATTAGGAAAGGAACATCCACATCTTGATTGTATTTCGATATTAAATATGGGTAATAAAAAGATTAGTTTTCGAACAATACATGATCATACTGATGTTTCTGAGATTGCCTCAAGATATGGTGGTGGTGGACATGCAAAAGCAGCTGGGTGTTCCTTAACAATCGATGCTTATAAAGAATTTATTGAAAAACCTTTTTCAATAAAGCCATTACGCACAGATTTCATTCACAATAAAATGAACTTGAAAAATCATTGTTCGCATTTTGAAAATGCTGAAAAGGATAAATTCTTGCTTTACAAAAATAAAGAAGCTGTATGGAATATAGAAAAAAATCATAAATTACTTTCAAATCAATTCTCAAGCTATGAAGAAGCAGAGCGCTTTGTTAAAAGAACTTATTCTGTTCATTTATCAAAAGATGAGAAGCTCGTTCAATATTTATTAGATTCTTATGAGCGATCTAAGTAAGATAACAAAATAAACAAAAAGCAAAGCATAATTTGCTTTGCTTTTTTTATACAGAAAACGGAAAAAAATGTTCTTTTCCTCTTATGATTAACTTGAACAAAATTCAGTTTATGCACTAGATTCAAGCGTTGATACCTCGGAATGGTGGACTAGTATGATATCATCAATCTCAGATTCGAGTTTCTTAAGCTCTACGTATCCACTGGTGTATGTATAAAATATTTCATATAATTCCTCTTTATAGATGACAATCTTCAAAACTACTCACCCTTGCCTTTCTTCTTTGATAGATATCTAATACCCGCTTGTCTAAATAAATAAACTAGGTATTAATGCCTATTTTTGGCTAAGGATTGATAAAGTGTTTAATCTACAACAATGTATCCAATCATTGGAACTTGTTGACCATCATGAGAGTGTGTATCACAAATAAGACGATAAGTTCCTTCTTCCTTGAAATGAAGTGGAATAACTGTCTCCTCTCCTTTTTTAACAGTACCTTTAATATCAGTACCTTCTATATAAAAAGGATGTTCCTCACCGTTCACACCAATAATACTTAATGTAACATCTTTATCTTGTGGAATAACAATTGTACCTGGATCCCAACGATAAGCTTCAATTTTCTTACCATCTGATGTTGTTGTCGAGAATTCTCCGGTTACCATGTTTATAACAATGTTCGTATCTTTTTCAGCGCTATTTTGAAATGTTGGCACAACATCATTCGAGAAGTAATACAAGCTACCCATGACAATTGCGACAAAAAGAAAAAACAACCAGCTCTTGCGAATAAAAATAAACCGCATCATATCCCCCCTAAGCATGTCTCAATTTAACTATATGACTTTAGAAAGGAGAACTTGTCTAATTTGTACAAAAAGTTTCAAGATAATCGGTATGTGAGGGTAGATTGAAAGTAATGTGGGTAATGAAAGGGGAAAGGGAGCTCTAATATTCTAGAGCTCCCTTTCATTTACATTATACTAAATGATATTGTTCAGCATTTGTTACAATTAATAAAGCTTTTCCTTCATCAAGTTTTTCTTCATATGTTTGTGCTTCATCTTCTGAAAACCCTATTTCATATAATTGATTTCGGAGTTCGTCACCTTTTTTACTAAAAAAGTTTTCAACAGCTTGATTTAAACCTGTTTCCTCAATACCAATCACATTTGTTTCTGCTTTATCAGAAATTCTTTCTGTTCGTTCGTCATCATGTGTTAACACATAAAGGTCATTAGCTTGTACACCTTTATTTTTAAGATTATTTACAGCTTGCTCCAGCTTGTCTTCATTTTGGAATTCTTCAATATAAGGTTTCATATACTAACTTCCTCCTTTAAAATGTTATAGTATTCTATTACACAAAAGATGTATTAAACATAAAATGCATGTTACTAGTTAATTTAGTAGAATTCTACTAACTTTTTTATATTGTGATTAAATAAAGAAAATTTCGGGTATACCATCTTCTTAAATTTTCCTCTTTTCTTATTGCTAGCATTATGTTATATTTATCTAGCGATGAGCTGAATTGTGTAAGTCGAAAAACATGCCGGAAGGCTAAATGCACGATGTGGCGTGCAGTTTTTCGCCTCAATACGCAGGAGACGTCTTTATAGGCGTCTCTTTTTATTTGTAAAAATTCATATAAGTACGAATATAATATTGTCGTGACCTTTTAGAATTAACAGTTTGATTTGAATAATTTCCAAAAATAACATATCGTAATAGGAAATATGAGAAGAAAGAGGTACAGGATGAGAAATTCGATACTATTTATTGGTGCAGGTAGAATGGCAGAGGCAATCATATCTGGGTTATACCAAAAAAGCGATGAACAAATAAGTCATATCTATGTTTCGAACAGATCAAATCCAGAGAGACTTACTGAATTAGCTAAAAAGTATAAAGCTAATGCAATACATGAAATTGAAAAGTTTATTAAAAGAGTAGATGTTATTGTATTGGCGATGCCGCCAGGTGAACATAAAGATATTCTTAAGAGAATAAGTCCTTACATAACCAATCAGTTTATTGTAACAGTAGCAGCAGGAATTGGACCTGCCTACTTAGAGGATAACCTTCCAACTAACACTCCTGTTGGATGGATAATGCCAAATACGGCAGCTACAATTGGTCATTCCATTTCACTTTATACATATGGAAAGTTTGTTAAAGATAAACATAAGAAACAAATGGAAATGCTAGTAAATTCCATTGGAGCATCACAATATTGCACTGAACAACAAATTCATGATTTAACTGCCGTTACTGGGAGTGCACCGGCTTTTGTTTATCTTTTCGTTGAAACACTAATAGAGTTTACTGAAAAGATGGGGGTATCATCTGAAGTGGCTGAGAAATTAGTAAACGAAATGGTAATTGGATCTGCAGAGATGCTTAAAGGAAATCTTTCTGCGCGGGAACTAAGGGAACAAGTAACAACACCCGGAGGTGCGACAGCAGAAGGGATCAAGGTGTTACAAAATGGTCAGTTTACTCAACTTGTTCAACAGGCTGTTATTGCAACGAATAAAAAAGCAAAGGGAGAAGAATAACAAAAGGGCACGCAGAACCATTAACAGCGTGCCTTTCTTATGGATGATTATAATTAACCCCAGAGATGGTTACTATTAGCTAGATCTATTTTTATTACTATATAATTCTTGTTTTCTTCTAAAGCCGGTTACTAGTAAGTAAAATTGATAGCTTTTGCGAATTCTTTCTAGTAGCCAATGAGGGAAAGGGATACGAATGTTTTTAAATAATGGTAGATAGATTAAATAGTAACCCCTTTTAAAGTGCTTCCACTTTGGGCAGGAATAGGTTTTTAGAAAGTCGGATACATCAACTATATATCCTTTACCATCTTTCATTGTAATATTCTTTCCATGTATATCAGTAGGATTTAACCCTTTTGATTTAGCAAAATGTATGGCTTTGTCTACATCTTCAATTACAGTTTTTGGTATAAATGTTCCTGTATTAAAGGCTTGGTAAAGCGTAATTCCTTCTAATTTTTTAAGAACTAGATATCTTTCTCCATACTCATATAATCTTGAATATGCATTGTGTTCTCCAAGATTTTTATAAACCATGATTTCTTCTGTAATCCCTTCACGGTTTTCAGCATAAACCTTTACTACTTTTCCGTCTAAAGAAGGATGAGTAAATACAGCTGCAAAATTACCTTTACCAATTAGTTTCCATCCGTTCGGTATGTTATTTACAATAACAGGATCGAATGGATCTTTACTGTATACAAAAATATGCTTCATAAGTTGCTCATCAATCCAAGACATTTTACACCTCAGTTACCTTCATTGTTTTCTCACAATTTTCACTGTGGAAAACCTTCCTAAAAAACAATGCACTACATATTGCATGATTCGGCCTGAAATAAATAAAAATAAAATTCCATGTGAATACATGGAATTTTATTTTGAACAGTATTACTGTTGTGTATGAAATTATTCCTTTTTGTGGCTTACAGCGGAAAAATTCTCTAGAACAGGTAATGTGCGTTCTCCTTCAATCATTGCGTGTCCACAAAGAGGACAATCAGGCTCTTCGTTTGATTTAAAATTATCACGCATCCAACCATTACAATCTTCTGAACCACAAGTCCAAATTTTTAAGCTTACCTCTGGTGGTTTTTCAACTTGTTGTTGAAATCTCATATCAACACATCCTTTAGTAAGGAGATTTAGTACTAAGTACATTATACACATTTTTTCTAACAATATGTATAAATGTTAACAAATTCCTATGTTATTACCTTATTTCAAGCCTGATTAGCTTTATTTAATAACCTTCGTATTACTCTACTTCTTTTAGTTCTGCAACACTTACCTGTGAACGTTCTTCAAGTGGTCCTCTTAAATGACAAGTAACCATTCCTTGCTCTTCATGCAATTCATCAATCCAAACAGAACTACCATTATACATAACTTTAATATCAGCAGATGAAGATAAGATTTGTTTTACTCGATTCATATCCAATTGTATAACCTCCTAAAAATTTATCAACATTTTATTTTTACCTGTTTTATTCGCTGTTATACAATTTGGAAATTATTTTTGGATTTTTAACTTGTGTGATTCTTTGTTAATGAAAAAAGGACTTATTTTTTGATAAGTAAAGCTGCGCCAAATCCATTCTAATGGACCATAGTAGAAGTAAGATAACCATATATAACTAATTCCAAGCTGTATGACAAAGAGAGCTAAACTGATTAACAACCCTTCAGTAAGAGTTAGGGTGTTATACATGTGAAAAAAACGAAAAAAGGAAATGACCATTATGGATTGAGCTAAATAATTGGTCAGTGACATTCTCCCAACATATTGGAAGGGAGAAAGAATCTTCTTGAAAATAGTCCGACTACTAAGCAAATAGATCGCCGTGATATAAAAAACAGCAAGAAAAAGACCACTCAAGCTAGTAAGAAAATAGGTAATACTGTCGTCATCTAAGTTTGTGAGTATAGCTAGTCCATTCAAACATACTGTAATCAAGCTTAAAAATAAACTAATTTTCCACCACTTATTTATACGAACTATATTTCTATGGGTTCTCTCGTATAGCTTCTCTTTCCCTGCGAACAAACCTAATAAAAACCAACCTAATACAGGAATCATGACAATTGGTAGCTGTTGAAGTATCGGCAATACTTCAATGTTAAAGCGAAACAATACCCACTCAAAATAAGGAGCTTCCTTATACATTTGAATATACTCTAATGCGATTTTACTTTGGCTCGCTGTTGGAATCGTAGAAGCAGAAACAAATATAGACGCGAAAAGAAATAAATGGTAAGCAAATAATAAGCTTATACTCCACATTGCAACCTTTTTGCTCGAAAGCTTATGGAAGAATAGGAGAAACACACTTGTTATCGCGTAAACATGTAAAATGTCACCATACCAAATAAAGATAAGGTGAATTATTCCGATCAAAAATAGAAAAAGTGTTCTTGAAACAAAGTTGGAAAGAGTTGATTTAATCATAAAAAGATAAAAACTCAATCCAAATAAAAAGGAAAAAATGGGGTAAAATTTCATTTGAATAAACAATTGCAAAAAGTAATAAAGTCCTTGATCAAAATCATCTTTATAAGAAGTTTTGCTAAACATCGTATCGATGAACTCTGGAGATTGAAAGCTCTTCATATTAACGAGAAGTATTCCAAACAATGCAAGGCCTCGAATTGAATCAATAAATTTGAATCTGTTTGTCATTCATTTCTATCCTTTCTTTCCTAAAAAGCATAAAATAAGGGAATTTACAAAAAATAATAGTAACTAATGATAAAGGTGGTTTTATTAACCATGGATTTGGATTTGATTTGGAAAAGCGTCATTATTGTGATTGGTGGGACAATCCTCTTAAGAATAGCAGGAAGAAAGTCAATCTCGCAAATGACATTAGCTCAAGTAGTGATTATGATTGGAATTGGATCTTTACTTGTTCAACCGTTAGTTGGAAAAAATGTATGGACAACATTAGTGGTTGGTTTAACCCTTGTCCTAACGCTTGTAGTAGTGGAATTTACTCAAATAAAATCTGATAAGCTTGAAAAGTTCATTTCAGGAAAAGCCAAAATCTTAATTAAAGATGGAAAGCTGCAAGAAGGCCAATTAAAAAAGCTTCGTCTTTCAGTTGACTTACTGGAAATGAAGCTAAGACAATCAAATGTTAATAAGATGGAAGATATTAAATATGCAACATTAGAACCAAATGGTCAAATTGGTTTTGAATTAAAAGAGAATAAAAAGCCAGCAACAAAAGAAGATATAAATATGATCTTACAGGAAATTCAGCAAATAAAGCAATCAATGGGGGTCATTCCATTAGACCTTAATATGCAGCAAAATCAACCATCAACACAGAATACGACTTTATTTACTGAAATAACAAAAGGTAAACACAGCCCAACACCTCCTAGTCATCTCCAATAAACTAGCTTTATCGTTCTTTTTTAACTGTCAGATAAAATCTGATGGTTTTTTATGTTTAAATTTGCATAAATGATTTATATTTTGTGCGATATAGAATTTTGTTCTTTGTTCTAATAGGATTAGCCTTTTCTTTAATTGACCTCTTATGAGAATACTTAAGCTCATAAAGCACATTTTTAAAATTCTTCTTTAAATAGGTTTAATAGTCTATACAACAATAAGAAAATCAAGAATTAGTTAAATGATATCGCTTACATTGTGGACTCTATCATCAAATATCTTCTTTTCCATTAATGTCTATCACCATACTTTATCACTCACATAAGTTGTAAATGTACTCAAGAAGATTGAGTGAGATAGATTTACGAACATGTATTGGTTAAAAGGAGGTGGAAGGATTGACTTATCAAAAAGGTGATTGGGAAAAAGACTTTGAAGAGGCAGTTAAACTTCACCAAAAGGCAATCGATGGAGATCAACAAGCAGCAAAAAAAGCTTATGATATTTTGAAAAAAATAAAGCTTCAAGCTATGAATTATAGCATTGTTGAAGCATATTTTGGGAGTTCATCTGCCCTAATAGCAAGAGATCACCCTGATTTAATTGAAAAAATGAACTTAGCAAAAAGAGGATTAAAAGCTCTCGATAAGGCAGTAAAGGCAGAACCAAATCACACAGAAATAAGAATGCTTCGAGCAAACGTTGCTTATCGATTGCCCGAAATGTATTTTAAACGAACAAAAACTGCTATTGAAGATTTTCAGTTTTTAATTAGTGATTATGAAAAAAAGAAAACTGATATTTCAAAAGACCAATACTGTGAGTTTCTATTAAATCTAGGTAGTTCATATCAAACAATCGGTGATTCTAAAAATGCCGAGAATACTTGGGAGAAACTACTAAAAATAAATAGCGGAAAATATAAAAAACTTGTTGAACAGGCAAGGAAAACAGGGAGTGAATAAACTTGAGTTTCAGAAAAAGAGAAGATTTGTTGGAATCATTAATGAAAACAAACCCTTTTATGAATAAAGCAAAAAAAGTAATCAATAAAAAAGTTGCTCAGTATACCCAGCCACAATTAAACAATATGGAAGCAGCAACTACTAAAACAAGGAATCAGCAAGTGAAAGAACAAACTACTTCTAATCATGTTCCAACAAAAATAAAAAAAGAAGAAGATTTGTCAAATAAAACTAGTAAAAACCCTGTCCAATCTCAGTCACCTTTAGAAGAAGCTATTAAGGATCATGATGCAGGTATTAAGGGCAATAAACTAGCTGTAAAGAAAGCTTATTCATCACTAAAAGAGTTATCTAAAAAGCAGCCGAAAAATTTGGAAATAAAAGCTTACTATGGAAGTGCCACAACTCTACTAGCAAGAGATGCAAATAGTGTAACAGACAAAATGAAATATGCATTAGAAGGTTTAAAACAACTAGACGAAGTAGTTGAAACTTCTCCTGATCTTGTTCTAGCAAGATTTTTAAGAGGAAATGTGTGCTATCGTCTACCTGAATTATATTTTCAACGAACATCTACTGCAATTGAGGATTTTTCATACTTGGTAACTGCATTTGAAGGGAACTCATCTATTCTATCGGAAGCTGAGTATACAGAAGTATTAAAGAACTTAGTTGAAGCATGTAAACGAACAAATCAACTAGAAAAAGCTACAAATTACCAGGAAAAATTAAAAGCACTTAAACATGGTGGACATTTTAATGAAGCTGAAGATAAAGCTAAACCGGTGGACAATAATTATGAAGTTTCTAATGAAGGGCTCACTGATGAAGCAATGGAATATTATAAAAAAGCATTATATGGTGATGCTGATGATGTGAAAGAAGCTCTTAATTTCTTTGATGTTTTTGTGTTAACCAATCCTTCACCAGAGGTAGAGATGATTTATATTGACCTTCAGTCTATGCAAGGTCGTGATTCTATTAACACGTACGAAATGTTCGGTTCAGCTATTAAGTCTATGAAGGCAATGGATAGCTTAATCAATGAACATCCGTCTTTGCATGAGTTACGTGCAATTCGTTCGAGGCACTGCTTGCGTTTACCGGAACTTTTCTTTAGAAGAGCTGCGATCGCTGTAAGTGATATAGAAACATTATTAAAAGCTGAAGATTATCTTAAAGAAGCGGGAGCAGACACACATCATCAACTACTATTTGATCTAGGTTTTGCATATGAAAAGCTAGATATGCTTGATGCTGCACATGAGACATGGAATAAGCTATTAAAGCTCAGACCTTCTAAAGATATAAAAGAGAGAGTTCAAGAGAAATTAAACATTCACTCTTATAAGGAAATTGATCTTCGGACCCTTTCTACTGTAACAAAAGAAAAGCTATATGAAGCAGCAAAAGAAATGCATCACTTAGGTGCAAAAGGTAGTAAGGCTGCAGCTAAACAAAGCTTAGAAGCATGGGAAAAAGCAAAAGATGCTTTTCCGGATTGTGAAATTGCTAAAACCTATTATGCAGCATCTGTTGCGTTAAAGGGCAAATTTGCAAGTGATCCACAAGAAATGTTTGGTGAAACAATTAAAGGCTTAAAACTATTAAAATCTTGCATTAAATCTGATGACCCAGAATTAAAATATTTGCGAGGCTGTATTTATATGTGTTTACCGGAAGGATTTTTCCATACTAGCGACAAGGCAGCTAAAGATTTTAAATCGGTTAAATCAGCATATGAAAACAATCGCGAAAATGCTCCAATTACAAAAGAGCAGTATTTAAAACTGTTGTATGATTTAGGGCATTTATACAAAAAAACTAGTTTCATAGACAAAGCAATGAAAACTTGGAAAACTCTTATGAAAGAAGATCCTCATTCAGAGTATGCTCGTCGAATTGCACATCAGGTAGGTGAAGAAGAATGAGCTCATTATTTGAGAAAAAAATCAAAAAGGTAAGAATGCCTTTAACGATTAAGCGATTTTTCAATGGCACCACTCATCCTGATCAAATGTCACAGCAACAGATTGACTCTTATCATTTAGAATCGTTAAAGCATATTGTTAAAAACGCATATGAAAAAAATGAGTTTTACAGACAAAAGTTAGATGAAGTGAATATGAAGCCGAATGATATTAAATCAGTAAGTGATTTAAGTAAGTTACCTTTCTTAACGAAAGATGAACTGCGCGGCAAACCCTATATTTTATTAACGGTAGATAAAAAAGATATTGCACTTGTTCAGGTTTCTACTGGTACAACGGGTGGAGAAGAGATTTATATGATGTATACGTGGAATGATTATTATTTACATGATCTTGCTCCACGCTATCCAAAGCTTTTTGAAGTAGATCCTGGCGATGTTTGCTTAAATGCCTTGCCATATGAAATGAGTGCAGCAGGTTTAGCTTTTCATAAAACATTTATGGAAGGTTGTGAAGCAACGGTTATCCCTGCTGGTAAAGGTGGAGCTTATTCAACACCTAAGAAAACATTGAAAATGATAAAAGATTTACAGCCTAATGTTGTTATTACAACGCCTTCATGGGCAATGTTGCTTGCAGAAGAAGCGGAAGAACAACAATTTGACTTGAAGAGCTTGCAATTAAAGAAATTATGGATCACAGGTGAAGGATGTTCACCTGCATTCCGTGAGCGTCTTGAAGAGCTTTGGGGAGCTACAGCTAATTTCTTTTATGGCAGCCTTGAATGTGGAGTGTTAGGTATTGAGTGCGACAGTCATGACGGCTATCATTTAGCTCAAGCACATGCAATTGTTGAGATTGTGGATCCGAAAACAGGTGAATCACTTGATGAAGGGGAGATTGGTGAAATTGTCGTAACAAGTGCTCTTCGTTATGATACACCAATTTTGCGCTTCCGAACTGGAGACATAGGCTATATTGAGTCTGAAACATGTTCTTGTGGTGTTACGATGCCTAAGTTCTATTTACGAGGAAGAGTTGTTGATCAAATCAAATATAACGGAACATCACTTTCACCATTTTATTTAGAAGAGTTCTTAATGCGTGAACCTGAAATTGGTAACTGGTTTGAATTTGTTTTAGCAAAAGAAGAAGATAATGAAGCAATCCACGTAAGATGCGAACTTGCTGAAGGTGTTGAAGCATCAAATCATCTAGCAGATTCATTAGAAAGTAAATTGGAGTTTGCATCTGGAATTCCATTTAAACTTGAGTTCGTTGATAAACTTCCAAGACCACAAGGTAAAACAGTACGTGTTGTTTATGAATAGAGGTGAAAAAATTGATTATTGATGCACATGCACATTTGTCTGACACTGAATACGGAAATACAGAGATGTATTTAAAAGTAATAAAGGAAGCAGGGATCGACCAAGGGGTGGCAGTACCTGGTGCGATGCTTGATGTTCGTAAAATGACTGAATATATTACAGGTAGAGCAAAGCCGGATAATCCTGTTCCTGACAATGAATATGTAGAAAAGGCTATTAAAGCAAATCAAAACATTCAAGGTTTTATCTGCATTAATCCTCACGACAAGGATGTTAACAAACAGCTGGAAAAAGGAAAAAAACAAGGATTTAAAGGTTTAAAGCTATCGCCTTTATCACACCAATTTTCCTTTGCCTCAAAAGGCATTACAAGTTTAGCTGATCTTTGTGGTGATTATGGTTTCCCGGTCTACTCTCATGTTGTTTATAGTCCTGGTGCTTCTACAGCAAAGTTTATTCAGCTTGCTAAACAATTTCCTAAAACGAATTTTATTATCGGACATATGGGATTTGGTCCTGCTGATCAGGAAGCGTTAGAGGCCGCAAAAAATTTATCGAATTTTTATTTAGAAACATCAACAGGTAATTTTCTTCACATCCAAGAAACAGTTAAGAAAGTTGGATCATCAAAAGTAATATTTGGATCAGAATATCCGTTATCACATCCTGGAATAGAGCTTGAAAAAATTATAAAGCTTCAAATAACAGATCGTGAACGTGAAGAAATCCTATCTCAAAACATTAAACATCTTTTACAGATGAAATAAGGGTGTGTTTAAGATGAACACACAAAATAAGATTGCTGCTTTGAATGAAGTACTAAACTATGCAAAAACATCACCATTTTACTCTACTCGAATTCAAAATCTACCACTACATTCACTAGAAGACATAAAAAATATACCATTCACAACAAAATCTGATTTAAGAGAGCAATCACCTTTTGGTCTTTTGCCAGCTTCTTCGAGTTCTTTGTCACAATACCATGAGTCTTCTGGAACAACAGGTACTCCAGTATCAGTATGGTATAACGAAAAAGATCTTGATGAAATTACGAGCGGTATCGCAACATGTGGTGCTTCTTTTAACGAAAGTGATATTGTTCTAATCCGATTTCCTTATGCACTTTCAACGATTTCACACTTTGTTCATCGTGCCGTGCAAAGGCAAGGTGGTTGTGTTGTACCTGCTGATAGTCGAACAACAATTACACCAATGTCAAAAGTCATTGATTTAGTAAAAAGGTTAAATGTAACGGTACTAGCATGTATTTCTTTACAAGCAATCATGCTTGCTGAGGTAGCAGAAATGCTTGGACTAAATCCGAAAAAGGATTTCCCTTCATTGAGAGCTATTTGTACTGCTGGTGAACCATTAACACCGTTTCGAAGAAAATTAATAGAGGAAATATGGGGTGTACCTGTTTTTGATAATTATGGAATGACAGAAGTAGGTACAACAATGGTTGATTGCTCATCACAACAATTACATGTATTTGAAGATTATTTTCATGTCGAAGTTCTCGCAGATGATTTAAAAACAGAGGTAAAAGCTGGTGAAATTGGAAATTTAGTCTTAACAACTCTTCGCAAACGGGCAACACCGATGATCCGATATGTAACTGGAGATCTAGTGCAAGTAGTAGAACATCCTTGTTCCTGCGGTAGAAATCGTTCTTTTATTATTAGAGGCAGAAAAGAAAATCTAATTACAATTGATAGTATGTCTTTTGATATGCATGAATTAGAGAAAATGATCACAATTTTACCAGCAAGGCGTTTTTGGTCAGCGGGTAAAATCAACTCTCATCTCTATATTTTTATCGAAAAAGAATCAAAAGATGATCGGATCTTAAGCAGTTATATTGATCAACTGAATGAAAAATACAGAGTTGCCATTTCTATTATTCTCTTAGATAAAGGAACATTATATGACAGATCAGATGATTTATCTTTTGGCATGAAAGCAAAGCCACACTACTTTTTAACAACTCAAGAAACAGAAAATTTATTAAAAATGAGCAGATTGGAAGGAGCTAATTAATATGCAACAAAAAGCTAGGCAAGTTTGGTATGACGGTAGAGGAGTTTCAGTTGAGAATATGGATGTTTGGGAGTTAATTAATCATTCTCCTATTGATAAGGTATTGGTTTCACTTCAACAACGTCAAGATGGATATTTTCCTCAAAAAATGACATTCATTACAGAAGTTAGCAGCAGTGAAGAATTAGAGCAAGTACCAGCAGAAGATGTCATTTTTTCTGATAGCCAAGAAGTATTAGCAGATGCGAAAAAACGTGGTCATCAAACATGTATTTTCTACTCAGTTGATAATCGTGAAATGTTAGAACGTTGTTCAAGAGAAGCAAGTGAATATGATTTTGCTGCAGTAGATTTTGATTTACCAACAAACATTCCACTTGAATTAATTATTGCTAGATTAGAAGAAAGTAACACCGTATTATTACGTGCTGTTAACACGGCAATTGATACAGAAATTGCATATGGAACGCTTGAAAAGGGTAGTGACGGTGTTTTATTCGCGACAACAAATGTTGATGAAGTAAAACGATTAACTGCATTTATGTCAAAACAATCGTTACCGAAATTAGACTTACATCCAATGGTTGTTACGGATGTTGTGCATGCTGGTATGGGTGTTCGTGCTTGTATCGATACAACTGGTATCATGACACAAGATGAAGGAATGATTATTGGTTCTACTTCAGGTGGAGGGGTATTTGTTTGCTCTGAAACACATTATTTACCATATATGAACTTAAGACCATTTCGTGTTAATGCAGGTGCAGTTCATTCTTATGTATGGCAGCCTGAAGATGCAGCGGAGTATTTAAGTGATCTTAAAGCTGGAGATAAAGTTCTTTGTGTGAATACAAAAGGTGAAACACGCGTATTAACAGTTGGTCGTATTAAAACTGAAGTTCGTCCAATGTTGTTAATCAAAGGGAAAGTAGGAGAGCGTGAACTGAATGTTGTTGTACAGGATGACTGGCACATCCGTATTATGAGTGCAGACGGCAAGCCTCGTAATGCTTCAACAATTAAGCCAGGTGATGAATTATTGTCTTATATTTGTGAGCCAGGACGTCACGTTGGAGTAAAAGTTAGCGAAACAATTATTGAAAGATAGAAAAATTGGAGGAATTTGTATGTCCGGTAAAGAAATTCGCCTGAAAAAATTATATCATCATTCCGATAAGTTACTAATTGTTCCGATGGATCATGGTATTACGATAGGTCCTGTAACTGGTTTAACGGAAATCAATTCAACAGTGAATGCCGTATTTGACGGAGGAGCGGATGCTGTTGTTGTGCATAAAGGACTTGTTCGCTATTTAACAGATGCATTAGGCTCCAATAAAGGTGAACTAATTATTCATTTATCTGCTTCAACTGCGTTAGCTCCAGAATCTCAAAGTATGCGAAAAGAGCTTGTATCCTCTGTAGAGCACTCGATTCGTTTAGGGGCTACTGCAATTTCAACTCATGTGAATCTTGGATCTCAATTTGAAGCAGAACAGATCAAGGATGTGGGTTTAATCGCTGAAGAATGTGACAAATGGGGAATGCCTTTGCTTGCGATGATGTATGTACGTGACGGTTCAAAAGCGCATGAATTTGATCCTGAACGTATTCGTCATGCTGCCCGTGTAGCAGAAGAGCTCGGGGCAGACATTGTAAAAGTAAATTACAGTGGTTCACCGGAAACCTTCAGGCAAGTTGTTTCTGGTGTGAAAATCCCTGTTCTAATTGCAGGGGGAGAGAGATTAGGTTCAAATGATGATTTATTGACAATGATCGATGATGCTGTAAGTGCCGGTGCTGATGGAATTTCAATTGGTAGAAATATTTTCCAAGATGAAAATCCTGAAAAGCTATGTGCAAACATTCGCTCAATATTAAATCAATCATGAGGTGAGATATGGATAATCAAAAAATGAATGAAGCCATTGGAAGTTTATCATCTAAAATCGCTGATTTAAAAAAAGAAGGAGCAAGTGGCCAAGATATCCAAGCTGCCGTATTTGAAATGCTACAAGGATTAGGCCTAAACATTCCACTAGATAAAATTACTCAAAATATGAATGGTGGGAATAAGAACAATGAATAAACATGAAGTAAAAGCAGTTGTTCAAGAGTTTAAGCAACAAATTAATGCTGCTCTTGAAGGGGAAAATCAGTCAGAAGACATTAAAGCTGCTGTCTATGATATGCTAAAAGCTCTAAACGTTCAATTACCATAGAAATATGAATGTTTGTCAATAAAATCATCACATTCCTGAGGTTGGCCGTGTTTATATGCCAGCCTCTTTTTCATTTTTGTTATAAAACGTTTTTGAATAACTCTATTAATCCTCATAATTTTGTGAAAGTTTAATGAATGATTTTCAAGATCTTAGCCAAACTATAGTGGTGGAAAACTGAATAATTAAATTGATTAAACTGGAGGAAGACATAATGCTAAAAAAACTAGTACTTGCAACTTTTGTTTTTTTATTAGCGATGCCGGCGGTGTCACATGGACAAATTAAAACATTTAAGGAACCACCATTTGAATTTTACAAAGTTTCTCCTGGCGATACTTTTTGGTACATAGCTCAAAGATATGGCTTAGATTATAAAAAGCTAATGGAACTAAATCCAAATGTTGAGCCAAGAAATATGCATGTTGGTGAAGTTATTCGCTTAAAACCGTCTGCAGGAAGCGTAAGTAACTTCCAAGATCAAGTTGTCCAACTGGTAAATCAGGAGCGAGCTAAAGCTGGTTTAAAGCCATTAACACATCGAGCTGATGTGAAAAATGTAGCTCAAAAGAAAGCAGAAGATATGATTAATTCTAATTATTTCTCTCACACAAGTCCTAACTATGGATCACCTTTTGATATGTTAAAAACATTTGGCATTAGTTATTCATATGCTGGAGAAAACATAGCAAAAGGTCAAAAAACACCTCAGGAAGTAATGAATGCATGGATGAATTCTTCAGGACATCGTGCAAATATTTTAAAACCTGAATTTGATGCGATAGGTGTTGGCTTCTATCACGGAGCATGGGTGCAAATGTTTATTAAAGGAAGATAAGTTGGAAAAAACGGGGTCACTTTATAATTGATTCTGTTTTGAAGTACGAATGAATATTGCTTTCGAAAGAAATTTAGCAATGAAAAATGCTTGGAGACATATATGCTCCAAGCATTTTTTTAACCAAGATAAGCACTAGGTTAAGCGATTTCCAAACCCTCAAGAATGACCAGTAAATAAAAATAAACGGAGAAATTTCTCTTAATGAGGAAAAAGCACGTAAAATAGAATAAATAGACGGAAAGATTCCGCCTATTTATGCGAAAAAGGTGAAAATGGACCATTTTACGTTGCTTAAGCGGAAAAATTCCGCTAATATCAAAAAAAAGAGTTCCATTCCTCAATATAACCGGAAAAACTCCGCTTATTTAAACGATCAGGTTACTCAAGAAAGTCTACTTATTATTGCTCATCAGACCTTATCACCCACAACTTAGCATTAACTATCATTTTTACCACACAATACGGTACTTTATTTAGAGCGTATTTGTTTTATTTATTTTCTTTATCAAAAACGTCTCTACCAACTGCTCCAACAGATTCATCTGTATTTGTTCTAGAATTAATTTCTTCATCGTTTTTATAAATACCATGTGATGGTTGTGTAGATCCTAAATATTTTGCCTTATGTTTTGCTTCAGTTTTGATAAATTCATCAAAGTTTTCATTAACCATCATATCAACTCCCTTTTAGTTTTTGTTTCTTCTTTAGATTAACCATATGTACCTTTTTCATGACAATTTTTCAGGAATAGAAAGGGCACCATCGAAATGGTGCCCTATTGCCATTTATATTCAATTAAAATTGTTTACGTGTTTCGCCGCCTAGGTGTTGTTCAGCAAATGATACTAAGCGTTTTGTGATTTCTCCACCAACAGATCCATTTGCACGAGATGTTGTTTCGCCACCAAGATCTACACCGAATTCGTTTGCGATTTCGTATTTCATTTGGTCGATCGCTTGAGAAGCACCAGGTACTACTAATTGGTTAGAATTGTTGTTACTGTTGCTTGCCATGATAATCCATCTCCTTTAATAAATGTATTGTTTGGTGGGTTAGGTTGGAATTGCACCAATCCATTAACCATCTAGGTTAACCCCTGATAAATGAAGAAGATGTACTGCTTTGTTGCCTTGCTGTATCGTTGTTGATATTTAATATTGCACGATAAACAATATTTATTCTTTTTTATTGAAAGAAATTTTTTCCAATCCTGATGGGTAACAAATTAAGAATGTGGAATAATACGACAAGACGGCTATGATAGGAGGGAAATACAGTGCCAACTGTTCAATTAAATGAGAATAAAATAATTGCGTATGATGATTTTGGACAAGGAATACCGGTCCTTTTTATACATCCACCTGGGATGGGGCGGCACGTGTTTTATTACCAAAGGAAACTTAGTGAAAAAATGAGAATCATTGTTCCTGACTTATCAGGGCATGGAGATAGCTCACGGATAAAATCAAGTGAAGTTTCGATTCGTCATTATAGTGAAGAGCTTATCGAACTATTAAATAAGCTGAATCTTGAAGAGGTTGTTATTTGTGGTTACTCTGCCGGTGGAGTAATTGCTCAAAATTTATGTATATTATATCCAAATCGTGTAAGTGGACTTATTTTATTTGGTGGATATCCAGCAGTTATAAATACAGCATTTCAGTGGGAACACAAGGCAGGCATGTACATGGTTAAACACCATCAAAAATTTTTAGGTCAATTGTTAGCTGTAAGTCATACAAAAAACAAAAAATTGAGGGAATTGCTTATTCAGCATATGGAGAAATGTCAACCTAGTGCTTGGTATAAATACTATCAAGTTGTATTAAGAAGCAATTTAATAAATGATATTCATAAAATTAACGTTCCTATTCTTTTGATGTATGGAACGAGGTCTGATTTAATTAATAAATATTTATCTTATTTTAAAAAAAGAACGAATAACCTTAGAGTTGTGTTTTTTAAACGAACAAACCATCAAGTGCCAACGAAAAGATGGAAATCAGCAAATAGAGAGATTTCATCATTTATTGCCACACTAAACCAACAAAAATAAGTAATATCTGGTCTTGATTAAGGAAATTTCCGTTTTTAGCAGGAATCGACAAATAAATGATTAATTATTTAATTATAAAGATAAAGATGTATGAACAAGTTGTGTTATTATATCTTTATGGGAAAACAATAAAGCGTATTAAGGGAGAGAGATAGATGAATATAACTAAAAATACTTTCGGAGAGCTTAATAGCGAAAACGTATACAGCTATTCTTTAGAAAATGATCATGGCATGAAAGTGACATGTATAACATTAGGCTGTATTATTACTGATATCATTGTACCTGATAAAAATGGAAACTATGAAAACGTTGTCCTAGGTTTTGATGATATTGACAGCTATTTAAATGATTCACCATACTTTGGAACAATCGTCGGTCGTGTTGCTGGTAGAATAGGCAATGCTGAATTTGAGTTAGATGGTAAACAATATTCGTTACCGAAAAATGAAAATATTAACCATCTACATGGTGGACCAGAGGCATTTGACAGAAAACTGTGGGCTGCAAAAGAGTTCCATCATGACGGAGAAGTTGGAATTGAGTTTTCTTATTGTAGTCCAGATGGCGAAAATGGATACCCTGGAAACTTGACCGTACATGTAACGTACGTCTTAACAAATAATAACCAGCTGAAGATTTCATACAGTGCTACATCAGACAAGAAGACTTTAGTTAACCTCACAAATCATACATATTTCAATTTAAGTGGAAATCTAAAAAATGATATCTTATCACATAAACTGCAACTAAAGAGCAATCAATTTCTTGAACTAGGTGAAAATTTACTACCAACAGGCGAATTTCTTGAAGTGGATAACACTCCATTTGACTTCAGAAATAGTAAAGCTATAAAAGAAGCGATTGCGGGAAATCACCAACAAATACAAATAGCGGGTAATGGTGTGGATCATCCATTTTTATTAAACGACCATCATAATGAAGAAATCACTTTAGTTGAAGAACAGAGTGGGAGAAAATTAACGGTGGAAACTGATGAACAAAGTGTTGTTATATATACAAGTAATATGATGGACGATTCCTTTGAAATAAGAGGAACTCAAGCAAGAAAATATCTAGGTATTTGCTTAGAAACACAAGGGCTGCCTGATTCTATACACTTCCCACATTTTTCTCCGTGCGTCTTAGATGTTAATGAGGAGTACAAAACGTCTACAACATATTCTTTTTCAGTACTATAATGGTTAACAAGAAGAAGACCGCAATCTGATGATTGCGGTCTTCTTCTTGTTAATCGCCATAAGGATATGGAACATGTATGCTGTCAATTGTACCGGGTTCATCTTGAATCGTATTTAATGATTCCACATATTCTTTTAACTCTTTTTTCATTTCATCTGGTGCACCCTCTTTTAAGTGCCAATTTCCAGGTTCATCTACAAAAAATTCACTCTTTACAAAACTAGGATACTTTTTTGACATGATTTCCCTCCATAAATCGAATCACATAATTATTTTTTCCTTTTTGGGTGATGACAACTCATAATTTTGAAAAATGATCTTGAGTTTCCATTTCTTTAAATGGCATATTTTCACTAGCTACTAAGCAAACTATGATATATGACAATTTGTGAAGGGACAGATACTATGATTTTTTACGCATGTGTAAAATATGATGAACATCTTCCAGATACTTATAAAGGGATTGAAGTAACAACACTTGGTTCGAGTGATGTTATTGCTAACTTTGAATCTTATGACCCACTTCAGGATTACCACAACTTTGTTAGTTGGTCAGAAGGTGTAGGGCAGGATAATGTTGGATTTTGTGATAGCTTGAAGCATTTTGCAAAGGACTATGAAAAAGTTTCAGGAGACGCCGCACAGGAAATGATGAGCATAATATATGGCGAACATTCAGACTGTGAGAATAGAGTAAATTACTATTAAAAAACTGATTTCATGTAAGGTGTTACTCCTACATGAAATCAGTTTTTTTGTTATTTATTTAGCGTTGTTTCTTTCTGTTTTCTTTCAGTATCCGCTGTTTTTTTTGGAATGATGTGTGTTTTGGTAAAGAATTGATTAATAAATCCTGTTACACTGCGGTAATTTTCTTCTATCTTGTCAATAACATAACTAATTCGTTCGAATAGTGTTGCTTTTAAACTATCTACTTCACGTGAAGTCTTTAGGTTGATTGCTTCTTGTTGTTCAAGTTTTTGTAGGACCGTTTTGTGGAATGCTTCCTGAATTTCGACTGTTTTTAAAATTTGTTCGTTAATCTCATTTTGTTCAGCCAATTTATCATTAAGGTTTTCATGATTTTCACCAAATTTTTCTAACCTTATCGATAAGTTTTGAACGGCAGTATCCTGAATGGTTAATTGATCAACAATTGCTTGATTAAGCAGACCTTCATCTTCATACTTTTTTAACAACTCTTGATTAAACATTTCGATTGATTCAAATCTTTCCAGTAAAACTTTATAGGCTTCCTCCTGCTTAAGGATGTTATCAAGCAGTGGAGTTGTTCTTTCTTCTTGATTTTCTATTTTTTTTGATAATTGGTCAAAATGATGCTGTTGCTCAACCTTTGTTTCATGAACAAGGGTATTTACTTGTGTTGTAGCATTTCTTAATTGTGAATTTATTTTTTGTTGAGCATGAATAAATTCTTGTAAATAGTTTCTGCGATAAGAGTCTTGGTTCGATGTAGCCTTAACTTCTGCTGAATGTTTATATAGTAAAGGATGTTGATCGTTTTTTATATAAACCAAAAAACTCACTCCTTTCAGTCAGTCTAATAGATGATGTTAACATCATATGCCGGTACCCAGCTTTATGATCTATATTCTTAAAACTTTTTCGTTAATTTGACTGCATTGTATGCTTGTGAGAACTTCTTATTTACCTAAAAATAAAAAAAATAGGGAAATTTTCAAAAAAGTAGGGAATAGTAAAATAGAAATTAGAGTAAAAGGTGGGGTGAAAAATGAGTATGGAATGGTTTGATCGTGTTAGTAGTGAATTACAGGACCATTTGGAGTCGATTTGTGAAAAATATGACCAAGAAGGACATATGTCAATTGATCGCGGAGCAAAGCATCCTAGAATTGAATTTTTCGTAGAAACAGAGGATGAAGATCGTGATTATTTCTGTACGTTGTTTTTTGATCCTCACAACGAAGAATTTTATATTGAAACGTTCGATCTTGAGTACGAGCAAACATCTAGAGCAATATTAGGAGATATTGAAGATATCGTAGATGCTGTGCATGAAAGCTTCCATCTTTATATGAATGATGATGAGTTCGATGATGTTGTATACTTAGATGACGAATATGAAGATGATGAGGATTCAGACATATTCGAAGAAATTGATGTTGAGTGGGAAACACCAGAAGTTACAGCCTTTATGTATGAAGATGAAGTGGAAGTTACTTATCAATTTGGAGTTGTCCAGGAGACTGGTGATGGAGTTCTTCGTCGAATAAACCGTATTAAGACTGACGATGATGATATGATAAAAGATGAAACAAATTTTATCTTTAGTAAAGAAGAAGCGAGTACAATTATTGCGATGATAGCAAGTCATATGGACTCGTTATCGGAGTTTGATTTGGAATAAATACAGCGAAACTCCCCTTTAAAAGGGGGGTATTTTTGATTGGAAAAATGTCTCTTTAAGATTCTATCTTTTTGTTAAGTAGTCAATAAAAACATCCCGAATAGTTTCACCAGTAAAAATAACTTCTCCTGCTTTAAAAGCTGAAAAACCATCCCCTCCATAAGCAAGGTAATCACTTGTTACAACAGTATATATTTTATCTGGTTCTATATCTTCTCCTAGAGAATCTTTTAGCTCAATTATTTTATTATTTATGTGAGTCTTTTGATAACTAATACCATTAGATTGTAAGAGATTCTCTTTTTCGTAAGTCCATTGTTGATTTAGTATGTTTATCATTTGTTGTCCAGTTACTTGCATTTTTACTAATTTGTGATTAAAAGGTAATGATCTATAAATATCTTCAAGTGTAATATTTCCTTTATTTAATGAAAACCTAATACCTCCGTGATGCAGAAATGCAATGTCACTATTTGTTTTTTCTAGCATCGCCGAAACAATCATGCTCCCAAGTGCTGATTGTCCTTTTGAATTCTTTTTTCTAGAAAGATCACGAGGGATAGATGAAATGATTTCTTTTGTTTGTCTAGAAAGCTTTTTCTCGTAATGAGTCAACATGTTTACTACCGTCTGGTCTGGGTTAATAAGAGAATGGAAGGTTAAATGAATGTCAGCTTCTTTGTTAACAATCTGACCGTTTTGTGGATTGACCTTAATTTTTACATCTGAAATGGCTTTTCCATAGGCATAGCCCTGGACAATTAACTTGTTATCAACAACAGTGTTGGCGTATCCATGACTGTGACCGGCAAATATTACATCCACTTCATCATGTAGGAGAGGAGCCATTTTGATCATATCTAACTGAGGGTTTCCGCCTTTTAAATTGGATTTAGCAGAAATATGTGCTAGTACAATAATAGAATGAACACCTTGATCGATGAGGTTTTCTGTTGCGAGATTTATTGACGCAACTTCATCTGAAATCGTAATTTCTTGACGGTTTTCTGGAATAACAAAGTTATTTGTTTCAGTAGTCACTGCACCTATAAAACCTAATTTTACACCATTAATCTCTTTTATCGTGTATGGGGGAAGAAGGGGTGAATTTGATTTGTTATCTATTACGTTGGCAGAAATATAAGTAGCAGTAGATCCTGGAAAAGATCGATCATTATTTCCTTCAACTAATCTAAGCATTTCTTGGACTCCTTCATCAAATTCATGGTTTCCAAGAGTTCCTATATCAACATTTAGGTAGTTTAAAAACTCTATTGTAGGCTCATCATGGAATAGTGCAGATAGTGGGGGACTTCCTCCGACCATATCGCCTGAGTGAACAAGGAATGTGTTTTCATATTGCTTTCTAAATTTATTGATATAAGCTGATACATACTCTGCTCCACCAACTTTTTGGCCTAATATATTGTGGTGAGTGTTTAATTGACCGTGAAAATCATTCAGCCCAAGTAAATGAATTTCAATCGTATCATCGCTTGATGTTAAGGTTGTTGCTGAATAAACTGTGGTTGACACAAGTAGTAAGCTAATAACACAGTAAAGAATGATCATTTTATGTTTAGTCATAAGAGATCCCTCCTTCTTTTCTTACTATTAGCTTAGCAATGAAAAATGAACAGACAGCAAATATTCTGTAAAGTTTTAATGAATTTATTAAAAGTAACATAAGCTTTCCAATATGTAGGATTTTCACGATACGTCTAGAATGTAAAGATAGGAGAACAAAAAAAGTGGTTAGTTTCAATAGAATAGTCTATAAAGGCGGGATTTAATGGATACTTTTGATAAAAATCTTCAAGATGAACAAATTAGAATAAATGATGTACTACATAAATTAAAAAATGATTTAATGGGTCTACAGAAACAAACGTCAACGGTGAAAACAGATATTATCGAAATAAGAAAGAGTTTCTGGGAAGATGTTACGGTGAACTTTGATGATGCTGTAGAAGCAGGTGAAACAGCAACAAGTATAAAACAACAAGCTGAATTTTTAGCTGAACGAGAGCATCGACATAAAAATCTGGATCAAGACGAAAAAAACTTAAAACGGCTTATCGAAGCACCATATTTTGCAAGAATTGACTTTGTGGAAGAAGGGGAGCGGGAGGTTGAAAGTATTTACTTAGGAATTGCATCTTACCTTGATCCGAGTACAGACGAGTTTCTTATCTATGATTGGCGTGCACCAATTTCTAGTTTATATTATGACTATTCTTTAGGTTCTGCAGAATTCACTGCTCCGGGTGGTGTTGTTAGTGGAGAGCTTAAATTAAAACGTCAGTTTATTATCAAAAACGGCAGCATAAAAAGTATGTTTGATACTGGAATTACAATTGGCGATGAACTATTGCAGGAAGTGCTTGGGGATCAATCAAACACCCAAATGAAAAGCATTGTAGCTACCATCCAACAAGAACAAAATAAGGTAATACGAAATGAAAAAGGGAAGCTACTATTTGTCCAAGGAGCTGCAGGAAGTGGTAAGACGTCAGCTGCACTTCAGCGCATGGCTTACTTACTATATAAACATCGTGAGACTTTACAAGCAGAAGAAATTTTGTTGTTTTCTCCAAACTTTATGTTTAATAGCTATATTCGTAATGTTTTACCTGAACTTGGTGAAGAAAATATGCAGCAAACAACATTTCAGCAATATTTACAACATTCACTTCGTAATCAGTATGAGGTGGAAGATCCTTTCACTTTAATGGAATACATGTTAACGGCAAAGGATGAACAATTGTATCCAGTTAGAAAAATGTCTTCTGTTTATAAATCATCTTATGATTTTATGAAAGTAATTGATCAGTATTTGAATTATTTGAGTGAAGAAGGGTTATTATTTCATAACATTACGTTTAGAGGAAACATTATTTTTCGTTCTGATGAGATTTCATCGTATTTTTATTCGTTAAGCGGAGCACTTTCCCTTTCAAATAGGGTGAAGCTTGTTTCAGAGTGGCTATTAAGTCAGTTGAAGAAGATGGAAAAAAGTGAAAGGGAAAAGTCATGGGTTGAAGAAGAAATTCAGTTTTTAAGTAAAGAAGAATACCAAATTTTCTATGAAAAATTAACGAAACAAAGGAATTTTACTGAAGATACATTTGATGATTACGAGCGAGAGGAAAAGATGCGGCGTAAATATGTTGTTAAGCGACACTTTCATTCTATCCGAAAAGAAATCAAATCTCACTTATTTTTAAATATAAAGGAAATATATCGACAGCTATTTAAACTGCCTTCCCATTTAACCGTTGGAAAAAATGAAAGCCTCTCAGAAGAAGAGTGGAAAGATGTTTGTTCTTTTACTATTTCCCAGATTAATCAAGATAGACTGCCTTATGAAGATGCAACTCCATATTTATATGTAAAGGAAAAAATAACAGGTTTTCAAGTGAATACGAGTGTGAAATATGTGTTTATTGATGAGGCACAGGATTACTCTGCATTTCAATTTGCATTTATTAAGCAGCTTTTCCCAAACGCAAGATATACAGTGTTAGGTGATACTAACCAAGCAATCTATTCACATCATTCCAAATCAGGTATTGAAGCATTAATGAACTTGTTTCAGGGAGAGTCAATTGAAAAAATTATTTTAAACCGTAGTTATCGCTCAACCAAACCAATTATTGAATTTACTCGTGAAATTCTTAATAATGAAAATGAAATTGACCCTTTTAATCGACAGGGACCAAAACCAGTTATTATTGAAAAAACAGAGCTCTCAGAAGTTGTTGCTAGCATAAAAAATAAAGTTAAAACATTGCAGAACTATCAAACGATTGCAATTATTTGCAAAACTGCAGAGGAGTCACAGCAGGCTTACCAAGAACTTAAACAGCATATGAATGTACAGCTAATCGATAAAAAAAGCAATGAGTTCCAAAAAGGGATTATTATCATTCCAGCATATCTTGCAAAAGGAATAGAATTTGATGCTGTTATTTTGTTCAATGCTTCTAAAGAACAATATTATGAAGAAGATGTAAGAAATCTATTCTATACAGCCTGCACAAGAGCGATGCACGAATTATTTATCTATTCTGCAGGACAAGTGACTCCATTTGTTGAAAATATCTCTGATCATCTTTATAGTAAGGAAGAATAAGTTCAAAAGGAGGGACAATGTGAAAGTAATCGCCAATTTACCCTATATTACAGTCACGAGAAATATTGAAGAAAATAGTATATGTCATAAAGAAGAGCAACATAAAATCACATTGTCTACAAGTGAGATCTCGACCTCTTTTGAAACTTTCTTATTAAAAGATGTATTAGATATTTCGTATCGTATCATTTCTAGTGAAATAGGATTTCTTTACTTACATACAACAAGAGGTATGTATTCATTTCAAATGCGATCGAATCCTGAGCAGTTTATTGAGGAGTTTAAGAAGATAAAATAAGTTGTTAAATAAAAGGGACAAATTTTTCAAGAAGAAATGAAAAATCTGTCCCTTTTAGCATATGTACCGAAAATCAAGTACGGTTTTTCTCTTTTGCTTTTTGTTTCAAAAATTGTTTGAATTCTTCTTTACTAATATTAGATTTCATTGCCTCAAGTGTTAATTCTAAAATTTCATTTTTCCTGTCATTTTTCATAGCATCAGTCAAAATGTATCACCTCCACAGTTAGTAAAGGATGCTTAGAAACACATACTATTTCTCTATACCCGGTTTAAGTACGATTAAAACCTTTTTTCGTTCATTAAATCATTTTTTATTGAAATGTTAACTAAATTGCATGTTAGATTAATAAATAAAAAACTGACAAGGAAAATATTGTCAGTTAAGTGGTTTATGATAAATCTTTACAAGTAAATCCCTGCTTTTTAAGCATTTTGGGTACGTCAGGGTAATTATTATTATAATGTGGGCCTTTATAAAAGTTCGATATTCTTTCAGTCCACGAAGTGTCTCTTTGACCATTTGTTTTATTGAGTTGATGCTGTTTAAACATCTTGTTGTACTCTTCTATATATTTTTGTTGGTTTTCATTATAGGACTCATTATGAATAAATGCATCTTTAGGTAATCTAGGGTTTAAACCGGGGGCCTCTGAAGGATAACCAATACACAATCCTGATATCGGTATAACGTATTCAGGTAATTGTAATAATTCAATTACTTCCAGTGGTCTTCGGCGTATCCCACCTATTGGAACAGTTCCTAAACCTAATGATTCAGAAGCAGTTATTGCATTACTTAGTGCGATCCCAACATCTGTTGCTCCAACTAATAAAGAATCAGCATCATTTACTACTTCAAAAGGAACATTTTCCATTTCACTTGCTATTTTCGCTCGGTAAAAATCCGCACAAAAAACTAAAAAGACTGGTGCCTGATCGATATGTTTTTGATTACCACATAAAACAGAAAGCTCTTGCTTTTTCTTTTTATCTTTAATAACAATTACAGAAACCTGCTGCCCATTAATCCAATTTGGAGCTGCTTGAGCAGAGGAAAGAATCGCATTTAGATGTTCTTGTTCTACCAGTTTTTCTTCATATTGACGAAAAGAACGGTGACTTGTTAAGGTGTTAATAACATCATTCACAATTTTTACCTCCTAACAATATTCTTAATTGTACTTTACTTGAATTTTCCTTTTCTTTCAAAGATTTGAATTTGTTGTGAGCGATGTTCTAATATGAACAAGCAAAGGGGCTTGGAAATGTGAATATGATACATAAATTTAGAGAGAGCATTCAATTTTTAAAAAGAAAACATCATGATATAAAAGGTAACTTCAAAGTTGTTGCACATCGAGGTGCTTCAGGGCATGCTCCTGAAAACACCATGGCAGCTTTTAATAAGGCAGTAGAGCTAGAAGCAGATTATATTGAACTTGATCTGCAGATGACAAAAGATGGTAAAGTGGTTGTTATTCATGACCCCACCGTTGATAGGACAACAAATGGAACTGGTGAAGTTAAAGAATTTACATATGAGGAATTAAGAAAACTAGATGCTGGTTCTTGGTATCATAAGAAATTTTCTGGACAAAAAGTTCCAAGTTTAGAAGAAGTATTGCTAACATTCAAAGGGAAAATAGGTTTGTTAATTGAAGTGAAAAATCCAGGTTTATATGATGATCTTCATGTGAAATTGGCTGAAGAACTTAATATTTTTAGGAAGGGAAAATTTGAAAATGAAGAGGTTATTGTCCAATCTTTTGATTTTGAATGGTTAGAAAAATTTCATACTAAGATAGCACATGTTCCTCTCGGCTTACTTGTTAAATATCGAGTACAAGGAGTGTCAAATGTACAATTAAAAGATTGGTCTTCATTAGTGCAATTTATAAACCCAAATAAAGCTCTTGTTACGAATAAATTAGTAAAAAAAATTCACTCTTATAACATGAGGACTATGCCATACACAGTTAGAGATAAAAAAACAATTAAACCACTACTAGATGCAAAAGTGGATGGAATCATAACAGACTATCCTGATTTTTTTATGAACCATAAAGGATGAATGAACAGAAAAGAGGTTCACATTGTGAGCCTCTTTGCATAAGGTTTAAAGATTTTCCTGTTGTTGACCAATTTCTTTTTCAGCAATTAACGAATTAGCTACTTCTTGGTTTTTATGTTCCATAACCGAATCACCATCAATATTTTTCTTATTAGGAAAAGTACCATCCGTTTGTAATGTGAATTTCTCTTGTTTTGGGGCATTAGATAGGTATTGTTCTTTTTTCATAAACAACATCCTCCTTTTTTATTTTGTTTTCTTATGTTCCTCTAAACCATAGATATCATTCCTAAGAAGTAAATGCCTCTTTTGCTCAAAACCCTAAAAATGAAAGCGTTTGATTCATATATATAATAGAAGAAACTAGGAACAAGCTAACGAGATAATCGATTGAAATCCCATTAATTTCTAATTCAATACATACTAATAAATGTTATGATAAAGCAAGAGTTGACCTAGCAAATTCTAGAGTCAACTCAGGATGGATTTATTGATATTGCTCTAGCATCGAGAAAAAGTCTTTTACAAATTTATAAAACACTTTTTCGGAAGGGGCAAGATCTCTTTTCTTAGAAACAATAATACCAACTGAACGTCTAACTATCGGAAGTTCAATTGGTATTTTTACTGTAAAGCGGGGGATGGACTCATGAAATGTACTTTCTGGCAACAAAGTAACACCCATTCCTGCTGAAACTAAACCTTTGATAGCGTCCAAATCTTCTCCTACAGAAGAAATGTTTGGAACAAATCCTGCTTGCTTACAAGCTTCCACCACTATTTCTTGTAGTACAAAGCCTCTAGGGAAAAGAACAAAAGAGTCATTTCTTAACTCATTGAGCAGAATACTGCTTTTTGATGCTAGATGGTGTGATGATGGTATTAAAGCAGAAATGCTCTCTGTAAATAAAATTGTTCCTTCAACTTCAGGATTATTTTGAGGGACTGGCCCTAAAAATGCTAAATCAATTTCACGATTTACAACAGAATCAATTAAAAATTTATAAGAGCCTTGACGTAAATGAAAGGCAACATTTGGATGTTTATCCTTAAATGCTGATATAACGGTTGGCAACAAGTGACTTGCGAGACTTGTTGGAAATCCAATCTTAATTGTTCCTCTCTCAGGGTCTAAGTACTCATCGATTTGTTTTTTCGCATAATCAATTGCTTTCATTGCAGTTTTTGTATGAGTAAGAAACACCTTTCCGATCGGTGTAAGCTTGACATTCCGACCTTCTCTTTCAAATAAGGTAACACCTAATTCCGCTTCAAGATTAGCAATTTGTCTACTTATCGCAGATTGAGCAACATGTAAATATTGAGCAGCTTCAGATACATGCTCACGCTCAGCTACTTCCATAAAATAACGTAATTGTCGTAATTCCATTTATAGGCCTCCAAACTATTTATATCAAATTGAGATTGTTTTAATCTAAATTATATATTGTTAATATCAATTATGGAAGATATAATGTAATTATCTGAAAATTCTCGGGTGTAAGATTATCTAACGGGGGGAGATATACATGACTTACAATCAAATACCTAAAGCACAAGGTCTCTACCGTCCTGAATTTGAACATGATGCATGCGGTATCGGTTTATACGCTCATATTAAAGGCCATGCTACACATGATATTGTAAAAAAAGGACTAAGTATGCTTTGTCAATTAGACCACAGGGGTGGACAAGGCAGTGACCCATTAACAGGAGATGGTGCCGGATTAATGGTACAAATTCCTGATGCATACTTCAAAAAGGCTTGTCAGGAAATGACCCTTCCTGAAAGTGGACGCTACGGTGTCGGAATGATGTTTTTCTCAAATGATGATTCAGAACGTCAACAGATTGAAGAACAATTAAACAAATTTATTGAAGCTGAAGGTCAAACTTTATTAGGTTGGAGAGATGTACCAGTAAACGCAGAAGAAATTGGACCAGTAGCAAAATTAAGCTGCCCAGTTGTTCGTCAAGTGTTTATTGGAGCAGATGAATCAATCCAAGATAATATTACGTTTGAACGTAAATTATATGTGATTCGTAAACAAGCTGAAAACTGGGCAAGAGAACGTGAACTACGTTTCTATTTTACTAGTCTTTCAAGCAGCACAATTGTCTACAAAGGACTATTAACTCCTGAACAAGTTGATGCATTTTATCTTGATCTACAGGATGAAGATTTCGTTTCTGCATTCTCTTTGGTTCACTCACGCTTTAGTACAAACACATTCCCAAGCTGGGAAAGAGCACATCCAAATCGCTACCTAATTCATAATGGAGAAATTAATACACTTCGTGGAAACATGAATTGGATGAAAGCAAGAGAACAACAATTCGTGTCAGAAGCATTTGGTGAAGATTTAAATAAAGTACTACCAATTCTAGATGTAGACGGTAGTGACTCGTCTATTTTAGATAACGCTTTTGAATTCTTTGTTTTAGCAGGTCGCAAGCCAGCTCATGCTGCGATGATGATGATTCCAGAACCTTGGACTGAGAATCCTCATATGAGTCCTGAAAAAAGAGCGTTCTATGAATATCATAGCTGCTTAATGGAACCATGGGATGGTCCAACCGCAATCTCGTTTACAAATGGTAAACAAATTGGTGCGATTTTAGATCGTAATGGTCTTCGTCCAGCACGATATTATGTAACAAAAGACGACTACATCATCTTCTCATCTGAAGTAGGTGTTATTGAAGTAGATGAAAAAGATGTTTTATACAAAGACCGCTTAAGCCCAGGGAAAATGTTGTTAATCGACTTAGAGCAAGGGCGTATCATTTCTGATGAAGAAATTAAAGAAGAGATGGCACAAGAAGAGCCGTATCAAGAGTGGTTAACTGAACAGCTTATTAAGCTTGAAAACCAAGCGGCAGATCTAGAAGAAGAAGTTGTAACAGATATTCCTGAGCGTCAACAAGCTTTTGGTTATACGTACGAAGATATCCAAAAATATTTACTTCCTATCATTACAGAAGGAAAAGACCCACTAGGTTCAATGGGGAATGACACTCCACTTGCGGTATTGTCAGATCGCCCACAATCTTTATTTAACTACTTTAAGCAATTATTTGCTCAAGTAACGAACCCGCCAATTGATGCAATTAGGGAACAAATTGTTACTTCAACAATGACGTTATTAGGTACTGAAGGAAATATTCTTCATCCTACGAAAGAAAACGCACGTAGAATTCAATTAGATTCACCTGTACTTTCAAACGATCAATTAGCACAATTACGTTTAAACTTACACTCTGGTTTTAAGAGTAAAACACTTCAAGCATTGTTTACGGATAATCTTGATGCGGCAGTGAATGAGTTATGTGCAGAAGCAGATCAGGCAATTGCTGATGGTGTAAATATCATTATTATATCAGATCGTGCCATGAACTCTGTGAAGGTTGCTATTCCAGCTCTTTTAGCAGTAGGTGCAATTCACCAACATTTAGTACGTCAAGGAACACGTACAAAGGCGAGTCTTGTCATTGAGTCTGGTGAAGCAAGAGAAGTTCATCATTTCGCGGCTTTAATTGGTTACGGAGTAGACGCAATTAATCCTTATTTAGCATTTGCAACTTATAAAGAAGCTGTTTTAGATGGTAGTCTTTCATACAGCTATGATGAAGTTGTAGCAAAATACATCAAAGGTGTTACTGAAGGTGTTGTAAAAGTAATGTCTAAGATGGGGATTTCTACTGTACAAAGTTACCGTGGAGCACAAATTTTTGAAGCAGTTGGAATCAGCCAGGAGGTTGTTGATCGATTCTTCACTGGTACAGCGACACAACTTGGTGGAATTGATCTAGATACAATTGCAAAAGAAGCTGTATTACGTCATAAAGATGCTTTTTCTGAAAAGGTTGACAAGGTATTGGATTCTGGTAGTGACTTCCAATGGAGAAAAAATGGGGAGCACCATGCATTCAATCCTAAGACAATTCATACGTTACAGTGGGCTTGTCGTAAAAATGATTACAGCCTGTTTAAACAATATTCTGAAGCTGCAAATGAAGAGAGAATTGGTTTCTTACGTAATCTATTCTCATTTAACAGCAAGAAACAATCCATTTCAATTGATGAAGTTGAATCAGTTGACTCAATCGTTAAACGTTTTAAAACTGGTGCGATGTCATTTGGTTCATTAAGTAAAGAAGCACATGAAACACTTGCGATCGCTATGAACCGTCTTGGCGGTAAGAGTAACAGTGGTGAGGGTGGAGAAGATTCAAACCGTTTTACTGCTGATGCAAACGGTGATCTTCGACGCAGTGCTGTGAAACAAATTGCATCTGGACGTTTTGGTGTTAAGAGTCACTATTTAGTAAATGCTGATGAACTGCAAATTAAAATGGCACAAGGTGCGAAGCCTGGTGAAGGTGGACAATTACCTGGTAACAAAGTTTACCCATGGGTTGCCGATGTTCGTGGTTCAACACCTGGTGTGGGATTAATCTCACCACCGCCTCACCATGATATTTATTCAATTGAGGATCTAGCACAGCTTATTCATGATTTGAAAAACTCAAATCGAGATGCACGTATCAGTGTAAAACTTGTTGCTAAAGCTGGTGTTGGTACAATTGCAGCAGGTGTTGCTAAAGGTGCTGCTGATGTTATTGTTATTAGTGGTTATGATGGTGGTACTGGTGCTTCTCCAAAAACAAGTATTAAACATACAGGTCTTCCATGGGAGCTTGGACTAGCGGAAGCTCACCAAACATTAATGCTTAACGGTCTTCGTGATCGCGTTGTATTAGAAACAGATGGAAAATTAATGACTGGTCGCGATGTAGCTCTAGCAGCTATCTTAGGTGCAGAAGAGTATGGCTTTGCCACAGCTCCACTTGTTGTTATGGGTTGTATTATGATGCGCGTTTGTCATTTAGATACTTGTCCAGTAGGGGTTGCAACACAAAATCCTGAGCTTCGTGATAAATTCACTGGAGATCCAGATCATATTGTGAACTACATGCGTTTTGTGGCTCAAGAAGTACGTGAAATTATGGCTGAGCTTGGCTTCAGAACAATGGATGAAATGGTTGGAAGCACGGATGTTTTAGAAGTAAGTGATCGTGCAAAAGCTCACTGGAAAGCAAAACATCTAGATCTTTCAACACTATTATTCCAACCTGAAGGTACTCGTACTGCAAAGATTAAACAAAACCATAAAATTGAACAATCACTGGATATGGTTGAAATTTTACCTAAAGTAGAAAAAGCAATCGAATCTGGTACGCCAATTGATGCTTCATTTACTATTAAAAATATTAACCGTGTTACAGGTACAATTGTTGGTAGTGAGATTTCAAAACGTTATGGTGAAGAAGGATTACCAGAGGATACAATTACCCTTCGTTTCACTGGCTCTGCTGGTCAAAGCTTTGGTGCATTTGTTCCTAAAGGTGTGACAATGCATTTAACTGGTGATGCCAATGACTACCTAGGAAAAGGTTTATCTGGTGGTAAAATTATTGTTAAACCTTCAGAGGATTCAAGCATTGTTGCTGCTGATAATGTGATCATCGGAAACGTACCATTCTATGGTGCAACAAGCGGTGAAGCATATATTAACGGTCACGCTGGTGAACGCTTCGGTGTTCGTAACAGTGGAGTAAATGTTGTTGTTGAAGGTGTAGGAGACCATGGCTGTGAATATATGACTGGTGGCCGTGTTGTGATTCTTGGTGAAGTTGGTAAAAACTTTGGTGCAGGTATGTCTGGTGGTATTGCATACGTACTTGCTGATAATAAGAATGAGTTCAAAGCAACTTGCAATGATGAAATGATTGAATTTGAGAGTTTAGTAGATGACCAAGAAATAAACTTCTTAAAAGAAATGATTCAAAATCATTATGACTATACAGGAAGTCCGAAAGCGAAATTTGTTCTAGATCATTGGACTGAAACAGTAGCGAAATTTGTGAAAGTTATTCCAAAAGATTACAAGCGTATGATGAATCGTATTGCTGAGCAAATGGCTGCTGGACTAACAAATGAAGAAGCAATTATGAGTGCGTTTGAAGCAAATGCAAAATCTGAGAAAAAAGGTTCGGCGACAAAAGCGTCACGTTCCAAAGCAGTAGTACAGTAGAAAGGGGAGAGGAAGATGGGGAAAGCAACAGGATTTTTAGAGTTTAAACGTGAAGAGGCAGCTGAGCGCGACCCTCTCACACGTTTAAATGACTGGAAAGAGTATTCAGCTCCTTTCTCTGAGGAAAAGTTAAGCAGACAAGGGGCGCGCTGCATGGATTGCGCTACTCCTTTCTGTCATATTGGTACTGAGATTAATGGTTTCACTTCAGGATGTCCAATTCATAACTTAATTCCTGAGTGGAATGACTTAGTCTATCGTGGAAGATGGAAGGAAGCATTAGAACGTTTATTGAAAACAAATAACTTCCCTGAATTTACAGGAAGAGTATGTCCTGCACCTTGTGAAGGGTCATGTAACGTAGCAATCTCAGATCCTGCCGTTACAATTAAGAACATTGAAAAAGCGATTATTGATAAAGGCTTTGAAAATGGTTGGATCACTCCGCGTGTTCCAGAAAAATGTACAGGTAAAAAGATTGCAATTGTTGGTTCAGGTCCTGCTGGTTTAGCAGCTGCAGATCAATTAAACCAAGCTGGTCATACAGTGACTGTTTATGAACGTGCAGATCGCCCAGGTGGATTGCTAACATATGGTATTCCTAACATGAAACTTGATAAGGGTATTGTTGAACGACGTGTGAACTTATTAACTCAAGAAGGTATTACTTTTGTCACGAATACTGAAGTTGGAAAAGATATCACGTCTGAACAGTTACGTGAGCAGCATGATGCAGTTATTCTTTGTGTTGGTGCTCAGAAGCAGCGTGATTTGAAGATTGAGGGTCGTGAAGCAAACGGTGTCCACTTTGCAATGGATTATCTTACTGATGTAACAAAAAGCTATCTTAACACAAACTTTGAAGATGGCCAGTTTATCAATGCTGAAGGCAAAGATGTCATCGTAATTGGTGGAGGAGACACAGGTGCTGACTGTGTTGCCTCAGCTATCCGTCAAAATTGTAATAGCGTAGTTCAGTTTGGTAAGCATCCGAAATTACCAATGTCACGTACAAAAGAAAATATGTGGCCAGAAGCTCCTCATGTTTTCACAATGGAATATGCTTATGAAGAAGCAGAAGCTAAGTTTGGTGAAGATCCTCGTCAGTATTGCATCCAAACTACAAAGCTTGTTTCAGATGAAAATGGAAATCTTAAAGAACTTCATACTATTCAAATGGAAAAACTAAAAGATGAAGAAGGTCGTTATTACTTTGAAGAAGTACCAGGATCAGAAAAAGTATGGCCTGCTCAATTAGTGTTCATTGCGATTGGTTTTGAAGGAGCTGAACAACCAGTTCTAAAGCAGTTTGGTGTTGATCAAACAGCTAGAAATGTGGTTGCTGCTAAATATGGTGATTTCCGTACAAATATTGATGGTGTATTTGCCGCTGGTGATGCTCGTCGTGGTCAAAGCTTAATTGTTTGGGCTATTAACGAAGGTCGTGAAGCAGCACGTGAAGTAGATCTGTATTTAATGGGTAGTACAGTATTAGCTTAATTTTCAAATAGATTCTTATTTTTAAGACCTAAAGTCTCGTACTTTAGGTCTTTTGGCATTTATTCCTATTGGACTGCTCTTTTAATCTTTAGTACAATAAAATTTATGTATCCTTCAAATAAGGAGAAGTAAATCTTGAAAAAATACAAAATTCTTATTGGTTATGTTTTGTTTAGTTTTATATGGATTTTAGTTACTGACAATGTTTTGGTTACTATAAATATATCAAAAGAAGCTTTATTAGTATTTCAAAATATCAAGGGCTTTATTTTTGTTTTAATAACAAGTATTTTCATATACTATTTGGTTTTAAAAAGAGAAGCCTATATAACGGAAAAACAAGAAAAGACAAAGCTATCATTGTTAATTAATTCGATGGTTGACTTTGTTAATTTTAAGGATGGAGAAGGCCGGTGGACACGGGCAAATGATTTTGCTTTAAGGCTTTTTCAGATTGAAAACATAGATTATATTGGGAAAAAAGATTCCGAGCTTGCAGAGTATACGGAATTTTATGCTGATGCACTTAGGTATTGTGAAACTTCAGATGAACAGGCTTGGCTAGAAGGAAAACCAAGTAGATGTATTGAAATAATACCAATGCCTGATGGCTCGACAAAAACCTTTGATACGATAAAGATTCCTAGTTTTTATGAAAATGGTGCACGAAAAGAATTAGTTGTTATGGGAAGAGATGTAACAGAAAAGGTAGAGGCTGAAAAGAAGCTTGCTGAAAGTGAACAACGATATAAATCACTGTTTGAATTTAACCCTGAACTTGTTTATATGATCAACCTAGATGGCAAGCTTACTGATGTAAATGAACATTTTGTTCGTTTTACTGGTTTTGATAAAGGGAAATTTATCAATAAATCCGTTTTGACTCTAATAGCAAATAAAGACCATTCTAGAGTTAGAGAGGCATTTAAAAGCGTTATTTATCACAATACACCATGGATTAACGAGGAAATTGAAATGATCCAAAAAGATCGTTCAGTTAAAGTTTTAAGATGTACCTCTGTGCCAATGATTATAAATGAAAAAACTGTAGGGGTTATCGGCTATGCAGTTGACATTACAAAACAAAAAGAAACAGAATTATTGCTTCTAAAATCAGAAAAGTTATCTGTAGTAGGAGAGTTAGCGGCGAGTGTTGCTCATGAGATACGTAATCCTTTAACATCTTTAAAAGGCTTCGTTCAAATGCTTCAGGCAGATTCTAATGAAAATAAACATTATTATAATATAATGCTTGATGAACTAGAACGGATTAACGTCATATCAAGCGAATTATTAGTACTTGCTAAACCTCAAAAAATACAGTTTCAAAAGGTGAATATAAATCATCTCTTAGAAGATGTTCAGCAATTACTAAAATCTGAAGCAAATTTATATGGTGTTACATTGGATGTTGAGGTTAATACTTCCATTCCTTTAATTGATTGTGAGCCAAATCAATTAAAACAACTCTTTATAAATATAATAAAAAATTCAATTGAAGCATCAGCAAATTATGTTACAGTTAAAGTTGGAAAGGTTAACAATCAGAATATTGATGTTACCTTTAAAGATAATGGCTGTGGCATTGATGAAGATCGGTTGCAGCATCTTGGTGAACCATTTTATTCTATGAAAGAAAAAGGGACTGGTCTTGGTCTGACAGTTAGTTATAGAATTGTTGAGTTTCATAAAGGGAAGATTTCATTTAAGAGTGTCGTTAATGAAGGCACTGAGGTGAACGTATTACTTCCTACAACAAAACCCTAATTTTTTAGGGTTTTTTATGTTTTTTAAATAATTGTTTCATTTAAAAACAGAAATAACAAAATCCACACATTTTTTGGGGGTAGGGATAATATATAATAAAAGTTGTATTAGTCTAATTTTTTTAGTGAAATACAAGATTTAGATCATAAATGAACGATTTAATTTATAAAGAAAGGGAGGTTGTGTAAATGGAAAAATCTCGTCGTTTAGAGATATATGACAGGTTGTTTGTTCAAAAAAGGATTTCTCGTTTTCTGATGTCATTTTTACCAGTTTTTGTTGCATTTTGCATTCTAGCATTACTACAATATTTAGAATTATAATCACGCAATATTGTAAATACCGTATATTATTTATGTGCGATTTTATTAAAAGGAGCTGTTAGTAATGACACAATTATACTGTTATCCAATGTGTTATTGTCCGCCTTACTCAAAGGCTGCAAGACAGATTCATACAATTCCTTCCTTTGCTATTTATCCTTCTTCAATAAGACAATACCCAGAAGTAGACCCGACATTGTTAGAGCAATCAGCAAAGTCTATGCAAAAGTTAATGAAAGAAGCTAGTTTAGTTTTAAACAAGTTGGCTGATTCAAAAGATTTTGCTACAAAAGTGATGTCTGCAGCTCAACAATCGAATAAACAAGAAGTGGATAAATTAATTCAATCAACTGGCATTAAATCAAAAGTTAATACTACTTTTAATCCAGATGGAATTAATATGAAACTTTCCTCTGCAGTTGGGGGAGCTGAATGCTGTCACTTAACAATTGCACTTAGGTGGCTTTAATCTCTCTTGAGTAAGGAGCAAAAATTCCTCTATCCTTTTTATATCCTCTAAATATAATCTTTAATGGCTATAGCACTAATAAAGCATTGCTCCTTAGCTACATTATTAACTTCCATTTTTTAACACATCTATCGATTTTTACAATGAATAACAAACCTATTTAGATAAATATTAAGTACAAACATATGAAGAAAAGGAGAATTATTTTGCGAAAAGCTTTCCTCATATTATCTGTATTTATCATTGGATTAATAGGTGTTGTTACATATTTTTCGATAGTAGGATTCCAATATGCCTATCTCCCTCCTGATGAAATTGTTCACAATAAAGAATCAGATAAACTTATCGATGTGAAAAATGTTTCTTACATACAGGATGAGAGTTCTGAAGAGCTTATTGAACTAGGGAAAAAGCTGTTTTATGAAGAAACATTTGGTAATGAAGTATTTTTTTCAGATATTATGGGGATGTTTGATGGAACATTTACTCTAATAAATGTAGGAAAGGCGATAGTAAAGTTAAATGGAAAAGGCACTGATAATTTATTAGTGGAGGCTGCTGAAACAGTAAAAATAGGTGATCGTACGATTGAAAAGGGAGAGTTAATTGAAACAGGACTTGATGTACCAAAAGGAGCTTTCACTCCTCTTGGTGTTAAATTCGTATATGAAAAAGGAAATATTAGAGCGGGGATTAGTTGTGCAGTTTGTCATGCAACTTTAAACGAAGAAAAAGAAGTTGTACATGGAATGACAAATAGTGATTTAGATATAGGTTTACTCGTAGCCATGGCAACTAATTCAGCATCGTATTTTTCACATACAGAGATGGAAAGTATAAAAAAATTTGTTTTAACGGACGATCGGACTGTCGAAAATACAAAGGGGGAAATGGTAGGACTTCCTGATATGAAAGAACTGGAAGAATTTGTTGATAGAGAAGTCATGAAGTGGCCAAAAGGAAGTAATGATACAACCATTGACTTTAAAAATAACCCAGTACAAATTCTAGATGTTTATACTAAAGGTGATCATCCATATGGCTGGAGTGGACAAGGTCAAATTGGTCCGTTTAAAGGATTAAGCGCAGCTATAAACAATGCACATGCTCAAAACATGGATACACTCTCTCAAACAACAATAAGTAACGAAATCTTAAATATAGATAAAGAGCTTTACTTGGGTACTATTTTACAAAACGCAGCTAGGAAAAAGTATCGATATGACCCCGAGTCAGGGGAAAAACCTTCAGAGTTTTTTGCAAAAGTTGATCCAACACCGGAGCTGATGGAGTAAACACTTTAATACCAGCACCCACTTATCCAAGACCTTCTTTTGTAACAAGTGTTGGCTTATTTTCCAGTTCTGATGGTTATAAAGCCTGGGAGCAACAAAATGCAATGTCTGCTTTTATGAATTCTTTGCATCCTCCTAAAACAAATATAAAATCTGATGAAAAAAAAGTAGAAGAGGGAAGAAGGGTTTTTGTAAAAGCAGGATGTATAACATGCCACGGAGGTAATTATTTAACAAATAATAAATTAATACCAGTTGAAGAGATCAAAACAGATACTTCTAGAGCTAAAGGATTTCAAGCAGCGGAGAATTATTTTAGCTTACCTTCCATATATGATCCTAGTACTCCAGTGCCATTACCTGAAAATCCAGTTGTGATGGAAATCCCGTTGACAAAAGAACAAAATGAGCAACTAAGACTTGGGTGGGCGCAAGGTGGAACAAATGGTGCTTATAAAACAACTAGCTTAATTGGTTTAAACTGGAGTGCACCTTATCTGCATGATGGTGGAGTTGCAGTTGGTAAAGACCTTGTGAATGAAGTTGGTGTACCTGGTACTATTTTGAGTAATAAAAAACCTGATCCTCGCAATAGTTTGTTAGCAATGATTGATTCCTCGTTAAGGAAAAAGGTCATTAAGACAAATAATGAAAATCACAATTTAAAAACTGCTCATATAAGTGGAAAAGGCCATGAGTTCTGGGTTGATTCCTCAACAGGATTTACAAAAGAGCAGCAACAAGCACTAATCGATTATTTATTGAAGGTGTCTGATTAAAACTGATGGAGGACAAAGAATGAAGGCAGTCACTTACCAAGGATTTATGGATGTTAAAGTAAAAGAAATGCCAAATCCAGTGATTAAACAAAAAGATGACATTATCGTGAGAGTCACACATACCTCCATCTGTGGCTCTGATCGACACTTTTATCATGGAATGATCCCAAGTATGGGGAAAGATTATATTATTGGACATGAAGCTGTTGGAATTGTTGAAGAAATCGGCTCAGCGGTTCATAAGGTTAAAAAAGGTGACAAGGTAGCAATTCCTTATAATATAGCATGTGGTGAATGTATCAACTGTCAAAATCAACTGGAAAGTCAATGTTTAAAATCAAACCCTGAAGGAGAGATCGGTGGGTGTTATGGCTGTTCAAGATTGTATGGAGATTATAGTGGGAGTCAGGCGGAATATGTACGTGTTCCTTTTGCTAATTTCGGTACCTTTAAAGTGCCGAAAAATAACTCTGTTTCAGATGAAGAACTATTGTTGTTAACAGATGCTCTTTCATCTGCTTATTGGGGTATTAATCAAGCAGGTGTAAAAAAAGGAGATACAGTCATTATATTAGGTTGTGGTCCTATTGGTCTTCTCGCTCAAAAGCTTGCATGGTTTAGAGGAGCTAAACGTGTTATTGCATTAGACTATGTTCCATATCGACTTGAACATTCAAAAAAATGGAATCATACAGAAGTGTTTAATTTTCAGCAACATAAAGACATTGAGCAGCATATAAAAGAAATAACAAAGGGTGGTGCTGATGTTGTAATTGACTGCGTTGGAATGAGTGGTAAAATGACTCCAGCAGAGATGGTGGAAACAGCTCTTCGTTTACAGGGTGGTGCTCTTGGTGCGATCGAACTTGCGAGCCAGCTCGTTCGTACTGGAGGTGTCATTCAATTAATTGGAATATACGGATTAAGATATAATCAATTTCCTTTAGGAGACTTATTTGCAAGAAATATTACCCTGAAAATGGGGTTAGCCTCTGTTATACATATCATGCCGTTTTTGTATGAACTTGTTCAAAGTAAGCAGATTTCTATCAATGATGTTATTACACACACTTTACCTTTAGATAAGGCAGAGCATGCTTACAGGATTTTTAATAGTCATAAAGAGAAATGTTTGAAAATTATTTTAAAGCCTTAAGAAGAGACAATGGATGTCTCTTTTTTTGTTTTGCATAATGTACAGCCCTTATTGAATAAGTAAATGATAAAAGAAGTTAACAAGTTAGTTTTTTAAAAAGAAGGGAGAAAAAAGAGATGCCAAGTGATTTATATAAGGTAGAAGTAGATCAGCCTATTAATGCCATTTGGGAGTTTGTTAGTGTGATGGACCATTGGGCACCACTAGTACCGGGTTATATTGAACATGAAATAATAAACGATTCAGAATCAACTTGGAAATTCAAAACAGATTTAGGTGTAATAAAGAAAAAAATTCATTTAAAAGTCGATATTACCGGCTGGAATGAGCCCAAAAAAGTCATGTTTAACTTAACGGGTATAAATGAGAAGATCATTGGAAATGGTTACTTTGAAGCGGAGGAAATCTCAGCAAATAAAACAATGATGTTGGGGTATCTTGATATCACACCTGAAGGAAAAATGGCAAAAATGATAAATTCTAAATTGAAGAAAAGTTTATCGGAAATTACACAAGAATTAACAGAAGCTATTGTAGAAAAAATTGAAAAAAAGGAAAATGTTCTTCGTTAATATTGAAATGCTAAAACCAAAAACAGAAGCAAGATGTTTGTCTCTGTTTTTGGTCTTACATAATAAAATTAGAATATTATAGGATAATTTGAAGGATATTTGAAATATTGTCTGACCGCAAGAGAAATTCCTTTAGCAATTGTTGTTGTCATCGTATAGATAAGGTGTAAGTTTGTATGAAACAACGAAGAATGCAGGGAGGAATCTTTTTCTTGAATAACACCCATAATACTGCAATCTCCAATAGAAGGGAGTATTTTCCCTAGTCCCTCTCCTGGTCGTAATGCCCCTTTTCGAATAACAATGGAATTTACGATTTTTCTCGAACCAAGTACACTGTCAATAGCAATTATAAAGCTATTATTAGGCAGAGAGATGCTTCCGTACTCTTTTTCTAACGTTAATGCATCCAATGGGAATTGCAGGTTTCCTAAGACTGTTAAATGGTCTGGGAATTTTTCATTCAAAAGAGTTCCAACAAAGGGACCTAGACTATCACCGCTAATTTGATTTGAGCCAATTCCAATAACATATATATGCTCTGTACCTTTTGGAATAAGAGTAAATAAAGAGTTTCGTATATATAATGGAGCTAACTTATCATTATATGGAAAAATTCCATCTAACATTGAATTCTTAATAGTTGAACATTGATCTATCATAAATCCCCCTCCCACATCCCTAAAAATTAAACGGTAACAAATTGATTCATATTCATAAAAAAATCTTTTAAGTGACAATTCTGTAAAATGTATTAACTTTCCTCCTTGACATTGATAAAATAAATTAGTAAATTTTAACATTTTCAATCATGTTGAGTAAGATAATCCTTTTCAACACATTCATACTTAGAATAAACTAGATTAACCTGTATAGAGTAAATCAGGAGCATATACATGATCGATGTGAACATGATATGATTTACATAACAATGTTATAAGAGAGGTTCTATATATGAAAATAGCATTTATTTCAGATATTCACGGAAATGCGGTTGCTCTTGAAGCTGTCTTACGGGATATAAAAAAGAAGGAAATTGATAAAGTATATGTATTAGGGGACATTTGTTATCGTGGACCTGAACCGGAGAAATCATTATCTTTAGTACGTAATTTACATACAAAGGTCATAAAGGGAAATGCAGATGAATGGGTTGTTCGGGGAGTTAATGAAGGAGAAGTAGCTGCTCAAGCTCTTGAGATGATGAATAGAGAGAGAGACTGGACTTTTGAACGATTGCAATCAGCAGATATTGACTATTTAAATACACTCCCACATTCTCTTGCAATAGAAGAAAATGGGGTTAAAATACATGCATTTCATGCAACACCAAGCAGTTTATTTGATATTGTATCACCTGAGGCGGAAGAAGAATACATAAAAGAAAAACTAATGTCTAAAGTTGATTCACATATTTATGTTTATGGTCACATTCATAAACCATATATACGATACATAAACGGTAGAGTAGTTATGAATATAGGCAGTACTGGTCTTCCATTTGATGGTTTAACAAAAGCTTCCTATGGCTTGCTTAAGGTAAATGAAAGTGGAATTAGTACATCGATTGAGCGGGTTGATTATGATGTTGAAATGGTTATAAAACAATATCAAGATTCAGGATATCCTAATGCTGAGATGATGATAAATATTTTAAGAAATGCAAGCTTATAGGGTTGATTATTTCTTGGGAAAGCGCATAACTTGACATTTTAATACATGAGTGTCGGAATATAGAGGAAGAATTTGCTAGTTAAAACTTACTCCTAAAAAGAACCAAGAAAAGGACCAATCTCTAAATGGAATGATCCTTTTTTCTTGGTTACTTAATTACCACAATAAGAAAGGAAGTAAAGTAAGAGCAGTAAATCCGCCATAAGGATATCTTACAAAAGGCCTTCTTCTGAATGGACGTGGACCGTAAAAAGGTCTTGGAGCAAAAAATCCATATCCATATTCACTTTGATTTTCAGGGGAATGATATTCTTCTATTTCAATCCCGTTGTCATCAATATTTGCTACTCTTCCAACAACCCATTGATTTTCTTTATTTTTAAAACGTACCATCTTACCTTCATATTGCTTTTTCATTTCATTGATGTTTGACATCATTAGCACTCCTTTTAATGGAATGCTATAGTGTATGAAGACATATCTTTTTTGATAGGGCTAATTACTAGATTAATTTGTCTATTTATTAAAAGTACCTAATAAACAAGATGTTCTACTTTACAAATTAATCAATAAATTGAACAATATCTTCCATCGCTTTTCTTGTTTTTGGTCGAGGATCTTTTGCGCGATATCCGAACGAAACCATTACGGAAACAGCTAGATGACCATCTTCTAATAACTCTTCCTCTTCTAATATTTTTTGGACTTTATCAAAATCAAATCCTTCGATTGGGCATGAATCAATCCCTATTAAAGCTGCTGCCGTCATCATATTTGCCAATGCAATATACGTTTGTTTACTTGCCCAGTCAAACATTGTTCGATCATTTTCTAGTAGCTTGAGATCATGTTCCTGAAAGTTTTTATAGCGCTCTTTAATTTGATCAAACAATTCTAGTGGGAATTTTTTTACGTTTAGCATCTGATTTTTCACATAATCTGAATCGTATTTTGTATCTTTTATTGTTCTTGCAAGGATAATTACAAAATGGCTCGCAGTTGGGAGCTGTCCTTGTGCCCCCCATGAAACTTCTCTTAACTTCTCTCTTAACTCTGGGTTTTGTACAACAAGAAATTTCCAAGGTTCATATCCAACTGAGCTTGGGGATAGCCTCGCAGTTTCCAGTATATAGCGAAAATCATCTTCTGATATTGTTTTATTTGGATCAAATTCTTTTGTTGCATGACGTGAGCGAAATGCTTCAAGAATAGTTTCTTTTGTCATAGTTTTTTCTGTCATGATTAAATATCCTCCCTCTATAAATGTTGATTTATCAACGGTTTGACCCGTTGGCGGAGTGTCAAAAAAATATTTATCGACACGCATCCTAATAAATTTTTCATATTTTGTGAAACTATTCCAATGTATGGGTACGCTACGCGGTCACTACTGGATAATGATGGTAAGTAGTGCTCTGGAATTATGCGATGCACAATGGATCTCTGCGTAGCTTATGATGACGTACCCTCCCATGTCTCTGGGCATCTATGTGCCTACATTCCTTCGTTCGGTCTAGTCATAAGGCAGAGGCTAGCGAAGCTCCTTTAGGGACTCGAGGTCGGATGGGAAAAATAGTGCCAGCTTCTCCGTGTCATCCTGTTGTCTAGGTCTATTAGGGGATGTAGAACTTTACATAGCCTCTGCGAGACTAGGAATATCCTTCATCATTCGCTGTGCGTCAAAAGCTTTGTGCTTTGTACTTATTCCATGTAAGACTTTTATTAGTTTTCCGCATAGAACCACAATAGATTGCTTCTTCCGTAACGGGTTAACCTTACGGTTAGTGTAATATTCATGCAGCTTTCGAAAGGCTTCATTATGGCGAACCATTGGCATCATCACTCGGAAAAGGAGGGCACGAAGCTTTCTTCTTCCCCGTTTGGAGATATGTTTTTGCCCTTTGTGCTGGCCGGAAGAGTTTTCACGTAAAGTTAATCCCGCAAGTTTAATGATTTGGCGTGGATCTTCATAGTGTGAAAAGCTACCGATTTCGGCCAACAAATCAACGATTGTGGTATCGCCGAGTCCTTGAACCGTTGAGAGCCATTCGTACTCTACAGACGTTTGTACAAGCGTAACTAATTGCTGTGTAATGCTTTCAATTTCTTGTTCCAACTGGTTGTAACGGCGAACGAGCGTGGCAATTTCAATACGGGCCATCTCACGTCCTTCTGTTACTCCGATGGAGTTAGAACTGACTTCAATAAGTTGTATTGCTTTTGGTCGTTGGGGAGATTTTAGCCCCTCAACCTGTCGGTAAAGCGATAAGACTTCATCTGGCTGCTTTTGAAATAGATCACTTGGAAATGGAGTACATTCAAGTACTGCCAGAGCCATTTTCCCGAATGACGGAAACACCTGAGTGAATTCTGGAAAATATCGATCTAACCAGCGAATCATCATATTTTTGACAGCACCAAATTCCTCTGTCAACTTACCTCTAAATGTTGACCCAACACGAAGTTCCGCCTCAATGTCTTTCAAAATACGTGGATAACTAAAGCGTCCATCTTTTATGAGACGAGCGATCACCAGTGCATCCTTGCGGTCATGTTTGGTTGGTAAATTGTCGTCCAACTCTTTTGAACGCTTGACGTGCAAAGGATTAGCCATTGCGAGGGGAATGCCTCGTTCATCAAGGAAATAGGCTAAATTAAGCCAGTAATGGCCAGTAGGTTCAATCCCTACGATGACTTCTGTTTTTTCGTGTTCTTTCATCGCAGTTAGAATACGATGATAAAAATGCTGGAAACCATCATTAGACTGTAATACAGAAAATGATTTTTGGAGCACTCTCCCACGATCATCTACAAAGCAGGCGAAATGTTTTCGCTTCGCAATGTCGATTCCGACAACGAGTGTTTTTTCAGTGACTTGATTTATTTTATGGTTTTGTTTAAAATCCATTATGGAGTCCTCCTTGGTTAACAAATTAGGGGTCAATTTCTGCAGATTTTGACACCCCGTATCATACCAAGAGGGCTCTTTTTTGTTCAAGTCCCCGAAAATCCTTCTAACAGGAATGCTCCTTTTATGTATTTCACGTAAAAAAGTATAGATGATAGGACGAGAATTGAAAAATAGTTTGCTCAAATAATAAAAAGGTCTAGCTATTTAAGTCTGAATGAATTGATATAACATTGATATTTCTTCTTGATGAGTAATTCCTTCATCTGAAGGGGTCTCTAGAACAAAGGGAATATCTGAAAGATTAGGTAACTGAAATAGATTTTTAAAGCACTCTTTTTCAATGTATCCATTTTTAAATATATTCGCATGGCGATCTTTACCGGAGCCAAGTTCATACTTAGAATTATTTAGATGGACTGCTTTTAGGGAATTTATATAGCCCAATTCTGATGCTTTGCCCCACAATTCTTCTTGATTCTTTCCGGACCAAAGTCCACTTGCATAAGCATGACAGGTATCTAAACAAAATCCAATTTTTTCAGGATAATCGGTTAAATTCCGAACCTGGACAAGTTCCTCTAATGTTGTGCCTAGTGCTCCTGATTTCCCTGCGTTATTCTCGAGTAAAATAAGAGTTTGTCCGTTCCACTTCCTTAGAATAAGATTAAGCATCTCAATCATTAATTGATAACTGGCGAGTGGGTCAGTTTTACTAATTTGACTTCCAAAATGAACAACGACTCCAATTGAGCCACAACAATCAGCAATTTCTAAGTCATTAAGAAGAGAATCAATTGTTAGGTCTTTTTTATCTATTGAAGGTGTTAAGCTTGTTGGATAAGGGGTGTGAGCAATTGAGACAAGATTGTTTTCAACACAAAATTCATGACAGAGGTTTGCGTCTTGCCGATTAAATTCCTTCACAGTTAAACTTCTTGGATTTTTAGGGAAATATTGAAATGCTTTGCCACCAATGCTATCCATATATTTAGCTGCAGCAAAATACCCATTCCGAATACTAACATGGCTGCCAAATTTCATATAAGCTCCTATCTTTTAAAAAGTTTTTATTTTCCTCAAGGCTTAATTCATAAGGAAAAGCTTAAAGCAGTAATCGTTATAAATCTATACAAAAGTATCTTTTTATTATTTTTAAAATAATTAACTTTATTCTCAAATAGAATAGTAAGAACGGTATGCATTCCTTGAAGCAACGTTTGAGGAGAGAATCGTATGAGTTGAAATAAAAGTTAGTTAAGAATAACCTTGAAGAGTAGGATATAAGTTAACTTAGTTAAAATTTCATTTGAGAAATGAGAAAAGGAGGGCTTTTTTGGATCAACAATTTAATACAAACGGAATTGCATTACATAAAGAAAAGATTTGGACACGGGATTTTGTATTGATTTGTTTATCAAACTTTTTCATCTTTCTCGGGTTTCAGATGACTTTACCAACTATTCCTCTTTTTGTTAAGGAGCTTGGCGGAAATGATCAGTTAATAGGAGTTGTTGTTGGAATTTTTACATTTTCTGCATTACTTGTAAGATCATATGCTGGTCACACTTTGGAATCAAAAGGAAGAAAGTTTGTTTATTTAACCGGTTTAATTATTTTTATCATTTCTGCAGGCTCGTTCGGATTTCTGCCTACTATTGCTTTTTTATTTTTTATGAGAGTTATTCAAGGTATTGGCTGGGGTTTTTCAACTACAGCATCTGGCACAATTGCTAGTGATATTATCCCTCCTAAGCGACGTGGAGAAGGTATGGGTTATTATGGTTTATCAGGTAATATCGCTTTGGCTTTTGGTCCTTCTCTAGGCCTCAGTTTGGCAGGAATGATAACATTTAAACAATTATTTCTTATTTGTGCTTTCTTAGGGATTGTAGCATTAATTCTGTCTTCACGAATACAGTATAAACAGGTGGAAAAGTCACAGCAAACAACAAAGAAAGATAAATGGGATTTTTATGAAAAAAGTGCACTTCAGCCAGCTATGCTTTTGTTTTTTATTACTGTAACATTTGGAGGAATTGCATCTTTCTTACCTTTATATGCTGAACAAAAGGGGATATTAGGGATTCAATGGTATTTCCTTGTATTTGCTATTGCACTAATGGCATCAAGAACGTTCGCAGGAAAAATATATGATCGTAAAGGTCATCAGGCTGTTTTTATTCCTGGAGCTATATTCATTATGATCGCAATGATCTTGTTGTCATGGCTCCCAAGCACAACCATTTTATTAACAGCTGCAGTATTGTATGGAATTGGATTTGGTTCTGTTCAACCGGCACTTCAAGCATGGTCAATTGAAAAAGCACCTAAAAATAGGAGAGGGATGGCAAATGCAACTTTTTTTTCATCCTTTGATCTTGGTGTTGGAATTGGTGCACTCTTGTTTGGGCAAATTGGTCATGTTTATGGTTATCATACAATTTACCAAACATCAGCTATTTCAGTTAGTGTCTCAATTATTTTATATATTGTACTTCTTGTCAAAAAGACAAAAAGCTAGTATGTTGGAAAACCTACCATCCTATTGGTGGGTAAAGGGTTGTCTTAAATAATGTGTAAGATTTTCTCACAAATACCTTTTAATGCATGAATTTTCTGATAATATTGATTTAAAGAGATTATTCGGAAGAAGGTTGATCATATGACAGTAATAGAATTAAGAGAAAATATTATTAAAAAAGTAGCGGAAGATTTTAATATATCGCTCGAACAGGCAAAGGACCTTATTAATAGCAGCTTTGAAATCGGGGAGCCTGAATAATACAAAAAACACTGAAAAAGTGGCTTATATTGCTTTCAGTGTGAAGTGTTTTTAGAAAACGACAAGATGGAAGATTGGGAATGCTGGTGTAACAAAAGTTACTGTGAAAAAGCAGATATTACTATAAATGTTAATTCTAATTCCCGATCTATCGAAAAAGACATCTAGATTTGTGATGTCTTTTTCTGTGTGATTTTTTATAAAATTCTGTAAATTATTCTTGTTGGAAAACGCTTTCTATTGGTAAAGTAATGAAGAGATCGGAAAATAACATACAAAACCGGGGGCGTTTCTTTGGATAAGACGAAATCATATCGTGATAAAAAAGTGATATCAATGGGTACTGTGTGTGAATTGACCGGGTTATCAGAAAGAAGAATCCGTTATTATGAGGAAAGAAAATTAATTTTTCCAGATCGTACATCAACTGGATTTCGTAAATATTCTTTTTCTGATATTGAGAAATTAATGGACATTGCTGAAAAAGTGGAGGAAGGCGTTCAAACCGATGAAATCCGTAGAGACTACAAAAAGAAAGAAACTGATGCCGATCTAAAGAAAAAAATGATTCGCGGTCAATTAAACTCACATTTTCAAAGAAGTGGCTTTAAGTAAGAAAAAATGTAATCATTTAATTTAGGATGCTCAACAAACAGCATTCTTTTTTCTATGGGGATATACAAATGTATGATGAAAGTATAAACAACAGGAAAAAACTCGAATGATTCATTTTAAGCTTAACTGTCCATTTTTAGAAAAACTATTAAAATTCAACTATTTCCAAAAATCTAAAACTTCATTATTCCCGTATAACGTTTAGTTATGATACACTTATTTTCAGAAAAATGAGAACTTGCGAAATAAGTGGGGGATAAAATGACAATTACATTATCAAATAAAATGAGCTTTTTTAAGCCTTCTATTTTTAGTGAGCTTGCTCAATATAAACAGAGAAAAATAAGTGAAGGTGCACCGATTATTGATTTAAGTATTGGTAGCCCGGATTTGGCTCCACCATCTTTTATTACCAATTCTTTATCTGAAGAAGTGTTGAAAGCAGATCAATATGGCTATTCTTTATCTGGAACTAATGAGTTTAATAGAGCAGTTTCTTCTTTTTATAATAGAAACTATAAAGTGGAGTTGGATTCAATTGAAGAGATACTATTATTAATGGGATCTCAGGACGGACTTGTTCATTTTCCGATGGTTTTTGCAAATCCAGGAGATGTGATTTTAGTACCGGATCCAGGTTATACTGCATACGCTGCTGGAATTGCGATGGCAGGGGCAACTCCTTATTTTATGCCGTTGAAAAAGGAAAAGAATTTTTTACCAGATTTATCAATTATTCCTTCTGAGGTGGCTGAAAAAGCGAAATTGATGATCTTGAATTTTCCTGGTAATCCGGTTCCCGCATTAGCTGATATAGAATTTTTTGAAAAAGCTGTTGCATTTGCTAAAAAATTCAATATACTAGTTCTACATGATTTTGCTTACTCTGAGCTTTATTTTGAAGGAAAGAAGCCAGTAAGTTTTCTTTCGATCGAAGGAGCAAAAGACATTGGAGTTGAAATGTCTTCATTCTCTAAAAACTATAATATGGCAGGTACTCGAATTGGCTTTCTCGCCGGTAATAAAGATGTGGTACAAGCTATGAATCAATTAAAAAGCAATTTGGATTATGGTGTGTTTTTACCTATTCAAAAGGCTGCAATCCGTGCTCTGGAAGAGGGTGCTCACTTTTGTGAAGAAAGTAGAAAGGTGTACCAAGAACGCCGTGATACTTTGATTGAAGGTTTAAATGAGTTAGGTTGGACCATAACAAAGCCTGATGCAGGTATGTTTATTTGGGCTGAAGTTCCTAAGGGGTTCAGTTCGACGGAGTTTACTTATGAACTAATTGACAAAGCACATGTTGTTGTAACACCTGGACATGCATTTGGACCAACTGGTGAAGGTTATGTAAGGATTGCTCTTGTTCAGGATGTAGAAAAGTTAAAAAAGGTTATTACCTCAATAAAGAATGCGAATATTTTGTAGATTCTCAAAAATACAAATTGTGAAGGACCCAAGTTTTTTAACAACAATAAAAGAACTTTAATAACAATAGAAGATGTGGAATAGGATATTTTATAGAAAAGAGTGGGGGGCTTCCCGCTCTTTTTTCATAGATCATATGCCTCGAATAAAAATTTTTCTATAGAAAAATAACTTTAATATTGGGCTGAAATAATATTTTTATTGATTATTTTGAATCTTTTGTCGAAAAACAGTTGTTAACTGCTCCATGAAAGTTATAAAATAGTGAAATATAGAAAGTTTGATTAGATACCTTTTCTAATATGATCAGAGGTTATTTCTAGGAAAAGATAACTTCTTTAAATTTTGTTGATTGGGAGAGTTTAAAATGATGACAAAAACAAAAATTGATGTAACACTTAGTGCAACACGAAAAGAAAAGCCCAAATCAGATCAGTTGGAGTTTGGCCGCGTTTTTACTGATCATATGTTTGTAATGGATTATAGCCCGGCAAAAGGATGGCATGACCCTAAAATTGTTCCGTATGAACCAATTACACTTAGCCCAGCTTCGATGGTCTTCCACTACGGGCAAACAGTATTTGAAGGGTTAAAGGCATATCGTACGAAAGAAGATAAAGTATTATTGTTCAGACCTGAGAAAAATATGGAAAGACTTAATTTATCAAATGATCGACTTTGTATTCCTCGAATTGATGGCGAGTTTGTCATTGAGGCCCTAAAACAGCTTGTTTCGATTGAAAAGGATTGGATTCCTACTGCAGAAGGAACTTCTCTTTATATTAGACCATTTATTATCCCAACAGAGTATTACTTAGGGGTAGCTCCATCGAAGTTTTACCGATTTATGATTATTCTTTCTCCTGTAGGTTCGTATTATAAAGAAGGAATTCATCCGGTAAAAATATACGTTGAGAACCATTACGTTCGTGCTGTTGAAGGTGGAACAGGGAAAGCTAAAACCGGCGGTAACTACGCTTCAAGCCTAAGAGCCCAAGAAGAGGCTGCGCAAAAGGGCTACTCACAAGTTTTATGGTTAGATGGAGTTGAGAAGAAATATATAGAAGAAGTAGGAAGTATGAATATTTTCTTTAAAATTAATGGGGAAGTTGTTACACCTGAAGTGAATGGCAGTATTTTAGAGGGAGTAACAAGAAAATCAATCCTAGAATTACTAAAATCATGGGAAACCCCTGTTTCTGAGCGAAAAATATCAATGGAAGAAGTGTATCAGGCATATAAAGATGGACAATTAGAAGAGGCTTTTGGTACTGGTACTGCAGCTGTTATTTCTCCAATTGGTGAATTCTTATATGACGATAATAAAATTGTAATTAATAACGGAGAAACTGGTGAATTATCTAAAAAACTTTATGATACATTAACTGGCATACAAAAAGGTACGAAGCAGGATCCATTTAATTGGGTTACTGAAATTATATAAATCATTCAAAAGGTTAATTCAACAAACTATCCCGCTTTTTTTATGTAGCCACTCACTTTGCAAAACGGGAACTATTGTTGAATTGGCCTTTTCTGTATTAAACAAGAAAGAATTTGGAAAAAATATGAAACATTTTCCCTTAATTAAACGTCTTACTAATGAGAAGAATATTAATTCACTTCATATATAATGTTCAGGAAATTTTTAACAAAAATTAGGATATTTTCATTAAATACAAAATATATATGAGTGAATAAAATAAGTGGTAAAGAAAATTTAATGGGAAATGTGGGAGAGTTATGCGTAAGAAATATGTTTCAACGTTGATTTTCTTGTTCATGATGACGGGTTGTAGTTCGAATGTAGTTAATGGCAATGAAAAAGATGAACCTTTACCAGTGAAGAGCTTGGCAATGAATAGTTTTCAATTAGCAGAGAAACAAGTGGAATTTCAAGTTCAATTGCTACATCCTGAAACACAAAAAATATTATATTCCTTTTCACCTTCACTAAATCAAAAGTCGGAAGCTTATGAGGAAGAAGTAAGGCTTATTGCGAATGATTTAGCTGAGAGTCTTGATCAACCGATGATACCAGTGAAGTATACGAGCAACGGTGGTTTAACAGAAGGAACAAGTCGTGTTCTATTAGATGAAGAAAAATTAGTTGATATGTTATTGAATGTTCATGCGCTTGATAAAACATTAGATCTACCTATAGAAGTGATGTCGCCGAATGTATCAGCAGAAACTGTAAAAAATATTGACGAAGTAGTTATTGGCCATTATAAAACATCTTTTAATCCTAACGTAACAGGTCGCTCACAAAATATATTTTTATCAGCAAATGAGATTAATCAAATTGTATTGGGTCCAGGCGATCGCTTTTATTTTAATTTAGTTGTTGGTGAACGTACTGCAGCAAAAGGTTATCAAAAAGCAAAAGAAATTGTAGATAAAGAATTTGTTGAAGGAATCGGTGGGGGAATTTGTCAAACTTCCTCTACTTTATATAATGCAGTTGCAAATGCAGGATTGGAAGTTTTAGAAGTTAACTCACACTCAAGATCTGTTGGGTATGTTCCTACCGGGAAGGATGCAACAGTGTCCTGGGGAGGTCCAGATTTTAAATTTATGAATAACAAAGACTTCCCAGTTATGATTAAAACATTTGTGAATAAACAGTCTGGAACAATAGAGGTTCAAGTAGTTGCTTCAAAGGATGATGCATCGAAGGTTTAATCGCTTAACAAAAACTGGTTTGTTTCACAGAGGCCACTGAAAATCTGACGATTTTAAAGATTATTCATGTGAGTTTAAAAAGAGCCGACTTTTTTTCCTTTTTTAGGAATTAAAGTCGGCTCTTTCTTTGCATTAGCCACATATTTTCTCTAATTTTCCCCTAGTAGCTTTAGAATTCTTTTAATGTTTACCGTAAATATAGCCATGGCGCCTTGCAACTCCATGCTAATTAGACCCGAGGATTTTGCCACATTATACCCGTGTCTGTGTTTTAATTCACTATTTTTCGCTTCAATTTTATAACGCTCTTTAGACTTTTCCTTAAAATATACACTTTTCTGGAATTGTGCTTGGGATGAATGTTGATCAGACTTAAGGGAAACAGAATATGTTTTACTTTTGGCTCCCTCTTTGTAGCACCCTTCTCTGAAAGGACATCTCTTGCATTTTTCAACATTAAAATAGTAGGTATCAACTTGGTTTTTGCCTACTCCTTTTTTACCTTGCCTAGCTTTCCGTACAGCCATATGCCCTGCCTTGCAGACATACATGCCCGCATCCTTATTGAATTCAAATTCATCCTCTTTTTTTCGGGTACCCTGAGTTATGGAAGGATTTAATTTTGAGACCAGTTTAATTCCATTTTCCTTACTATATTGAATGTTGTCTTTCTCAGAATACGCAGTATCCCCAATAACCGTTTCAATTTCCATTCCTGCATCTATACTTTTCTCAACAAGTGTCTGTAGCTCTTTTCCATCATTTTTTTCTCCGGTTGTAATCGTTGCGGCTGTAATAATTCGCTCTTCACTCATCGCCAGATGAGTTTTATAGCCAAAGAATGATGAGTCAGCTGCTTTGTGTCCGACTTTGGCATCTAGATCATTCATGGACTGTAGCTGTTCGATATCATCTGCAACGGCTTCTTTCAGGAGATTAAGATGTTCCTTGACTTTTGGATACTCTAAAAGGCTTTCTTCCTTTTCAATCACTTCAATGAGCTCTTGGGAATAAGTAATCTCATCTTCAAGTAGATCATTGTTTGGCTTTACGGGGAATTTCTTCTTCATACTCTCGTTAATTTTATAAATTGCTTTTCTGAGGTTTTTGGAGCGCTCCATTAGTATTTCTTTTGGAGTCATTTGATTATATCTCGCCTTTGTATGGGTGGCATCTACAATAATGGACTTGCTTTTAATAATCTCTTTCTCAATGGCAATCTCCACTGTCTTATTGATAAGCATGTCTAATAAGTTCATGTCTTTTAACCTAAGCTTACGAAACTTTGTCAAAGAACTTGAATCAATAACGGCTTCCTCCGGAGCCATATCCAAAAAATATTTGAAGGACATATCATATTTTGAACGCTCGATAATATCAACATCTGAAACATCATGAATGGTTTTCAAAAACAAATATTTAAACATGCGAATAGGATCTATCGCATTCCGCCCATTATCTAGACAATATTTATCCTTTAATTCTTCGTAAATAAAAGAAAAGTCAATTAGATCCTTAATTCTTCGTAACATATTATCCTGAGGAACGACGATATCATATAGAGCCACATATGGACTAAACATCATTGTTTGTTGTTGTTGTATCATTGGAAACCACCCACTTATATTTATAATTTTAATTATAAAGTAAAAAAGGTAGAAAAGTTCACCTAAGTGAATCTTTCTACCTTTTACTTGGACTTTTTCAGTGGCCTCGTTTCACAAACCAGTTTTTTATTTGTCGATCAGAATGATAGAAATTTTAAATAATTAATAAAGCAATATTTTGAATTCCGGAATGTTTCTTTCCTTTAAGCTTCTATTTATAGTAGGATATGAATATAGTGATCTATCTATAGAAAGGACTTAAAACATGACATATAAAATGATTGTATTAGATTTGGATGATACGTTGTTATGTGACGATCATACAATATCATCTCGTACAAAAGAGGCATTAATGAAAGCGCAAGAACAAGGTGTAAAGGTGGTTTTAGCATCAGGTCGTCCTACTTTTGGAATGAGAGACTATGCAAATGAATTGCTGCTACATAAGTTTGGAAGCTATATTCTATCTTTTAATGGTGGGAAAATCATAAATTGCTCATCAAATGAAGAAATGTTCAGCAGTACATTAAGTGCAGAGTCTGTTCATCAATTGTTTGATATAAGCCGTCGTGAAAATGTATTTATTCATACATATATAGGTGATGAAATTATTACGATGGATGAAAATCCTTTCACGAAAAAAGAATCTACTTTAACCGGATTACCTATTAAGATGGTATCAGACTTTGTACAGTCAGTAACTGTGCCAGTAGTAAAAACATTAATGGTAGCGGAGCCGGATGTACTTAAGGTTGTTGAAAAGAAGTTACAAGAAGAGTTAGACGAACATTTTTCAATTATGCGCTCAAAGCCGTATTTCCTGGAGTTTACTGAAAAAGGTGTTACAAAGGGAACGAGCTTAAATCAACTAATTCAAAGATGTGGCATTAAACAGGAAGAAGTTATTGCTATTGGTGACAGTTATAATGATATATCCATGATTGAGTTTGCAGGCCTTGGAGTTGCCATGGGAAATGCTCCTCAAGAAATAAAAGATCTGGCAAATTTTGTTGCAGATACGAATATGAATGATGGAGTCGCAAAGGTAGTAGATGAATTTATTTTAAATGTTACTGTTTAAATATAAGGGTTGCTTACAATCATGTAGGCAACTCTTTTTTTATTTCAGCTGAAAAATAAAAATACTCTTATTTAAAACTCTCTGTGAGAATTTCTCACATAAATGTAACAATAATTTACAATTGAGGATATAATTTAGCTAATTCAGCAGAAGAGAATGAATGTTTCTCTAGAAAACCAGGTTATTACTTTAATGATTGTCAGATTTAGTAACGAGATATTGGGTTTGTCGGGTAGCATAGGAGGCGGAACTTAGTGGAAATTTTAATTAAAAACGCTGAAATCATAACGATGAATGAAAAAAGTGAAATTTTACACGGTGATCTTTTAATAAGAGATGATCGAATTGTTGCAATAAAGGATCAAATTGAGAATGTGACTCCGGATAAGATTATTGATGCAACTGGGAAGACGGTTATTCCTGGATTAATTCAAAGTCATATTCATCTTTGTCAAACACTGTTTCGCGGGCAAGGTGATGATCTAGAGCTATTAGACTGGCTGTCCAAAAAGATCTGGCCTCTTGAAGCTGCGCATGACGAGGAATCCATTTACTATTCAGCAATGCTCGGTTTAGGAGAATTAATTAGAAGCGGAACAACATCGATAATCGATATGGAAACAGTTAGGCATACAGATTATGCTTTTCAAGCTATAGCTGAAAGTGGAATTAGGGCTATAGCTGGTAAAGTTATGATGGATCAAGGAGCAAATGTTCCATCGATTTTATTAGAGAATACTAGTTCTTCCATACAAGAAAGTGTTGATTTGTTAGAAAAATGGCATCTCTTTGATAATGGTCGTATTCATTACGCATTTTCACCACGGTTTGTTATCTCATGTTCAGAAAAGATGTTAGTGCAAGTACGGGATCTCTCTCAACAGTATCAAGTACTGGTACACACACATGCATCAGAAAATCAAACTGAAATAGAACTTGTTGAACGTGAGCGAGGAATGAGAAATGTTGTTTATTTGGATCATATTGGCTTAGCAAATTCTAGGCTATTGTTAGCTCATTGTATATGGCTTGATGAACAAGAGAAAAGAATTATTCGTGATAGAGGAGTAAAGGTAAGTCATTGTCCTGGCTCAAACTTAAAGCTTGCTTCTGGAGTGGCAAATACTCCGGAGATGCATGATCAAGGAGTATTTCTTAGTATTGGTGCTGATGGTGCACCTTGTAACAATAATCTTGATATGTTCAATGAAATGAGGCTAACTGCACTTATTCAAAAGCCAGACCATGGTCCGACGGCAATGGATGCCAAAAAAAGTGTTCAAAATGGCAACGATGGGTGGAGCAGCTGCAATGGGAATGGAAAAGGAGATTGGTAGCTTAGAAGTCGGCAAAAAAGCTGATGTTGTGATATTAGACTTAAATGATTTTCATACGTATCCTTCAACAGAGGTTGATCCTATTTCAAGAATTGTCTACTCTGCAACAAGAGCAGATGTAGAAACAACGATCATTAATGGGAAAATTGTGATGGAAGATCAACGTTTACTAACAATTGATAAATCTACTGTACTAAAAGAAGCAAATTCTTCTATTCAGCGATTAGTACGAAGAATATCAAGAGTGGATACGATGATTTAATAGAGAGGGAGGAGCAGGATGGGTACCGACATTTATGAAATCCTCGACACCATTTCAGAATCCTCACAGGAAATGGTTTTAGCAACGATTGTTAATGTGGATGGCTCTTCGTATAAAAAGGCTGGATCCACTATGCTTTTTCATGAAGATGGAGTTCAAACAGGATTGTTAAGTGGAGGGTGCTTGGAAGAAGATTTACAAGAAAGATGTAAAGATTATTTTCATAAGAAGAGCTCTGAATTGATTACGTATGATTTAACAGCAGAAGATGACTTGTCTTGGGGACAGGGGGTTGGATGTAACGGGACAATAGAAGTGTTAATAGAATCAATAACCCCACAATTGTTGTCGCACTTAAAAAAAGTAAGAGAGCTTGTTAATCACGGTATATCCGTCACATACATTAAACAACTATCTCTTGAAGGTGATGTTTGCGGCTATCTCTTTTATACAGAAAATGCTGAGTATTTTGGACAATGGAAAGGAGTTTTTCCAAAAAAAGAGAAATGGCATTCAAAAACAATGAGAATGGAGGATGACTATCTCCATTTTAAACAAGAAATTCAAGCAAGACCTAGACTATTTATCTATGGAGCAGGAGCTGATGCTAGACCTCTTGCACAACTTGCTCAACAATCAGGCTATGGAGTCATTGTTGCAGATTGGAGACCAGCCTATTGTCACAAAGATTATTTTCCTCAAGCAACCGAAACCGTTGTTTTATCTCCTGAAGAATTTTTGTCTAGCTATACGTTTACAACCTTAGACTCAATTGTGTTAATGACACATCACTTTCAAAAAGATCTCGAGTTAGTGAAGGACTTACTAAAAAAACAACTATCATACTTAGGAATTTTAGGCTCGAAAGATCGAGCGCAAAGGTTGCTACAAGGAAAAAAGGTTCAAGATTGGGTACATTCACCTGCTGGTTTATCAATAGGGGCTGAAGGACCACATGAAATTGCTGTTAGCATTGTTGCTGAATTAATAAAACAGAAAACAAGGAGGTGTGTAAATGTATAACGAAAACATCGTGGGCATTTACTTGGCAGCAGGTCACAGCTCACGTATGGGTACTTGTAAATTATCATTGCCTTTAGCGGGAGGTCCCCTTGGAACGATGGCATTAAAGGAAATTGTTAAATCAAAGCTTAATCATTTAGTTATTGTCACAAAAGACTTTCAACCAACCTGGCTTCGAACGATTGAACCCTATCTTACTAATTCTATTCATTGGGAACAAATTATCAGCTTGCAAGCACATCTCGGTCAATCATATTCACTTCGAACAGGTATTCAAAGAGCAAAGCAAGTAGGAGCAGATGCCGTTATCATTTTTTTAGCGGACCAACCGTTTATTACTTCACAATTGATAGACAAATTAATAAGTCGAACATCAAATGAACATGATTTTATCGCCTCTTTCGATGGGGTTTCCATAAAACCACCAATCTTATTTCAAAAGAATGGATTTGATTCTTTATTAAAAATAAACGGTGATCAAGGGGCAAGAAGCTTTCTGAAAACGGGAATGTTAAGAGGTTTAAAAATAAATATAGATTATAACCAATTAATAGATATTGATACACTTGAACAGTATGAGACATATAAACAAATAGTAAGTCCCCAACTTAGCTAATCAAAGAAAGCACTAGGTTTTAAATCAACCTCAAACTACTTTACCTCCGTTTGCTATTCTCATCTGTTTTGTTCACAAAAATTTTTAATGAAATTAGGTGATGGAATGAATGTAGAACAACACTCAACTCCATTGAAATCAGAAATCGTCGTTGAACATCCAATATCAGTTGAAGATGCTATAAAACTGAAAGTACTTTTTGAAGGTGAGTACGTAGCTGGGGGGACGCTTCATCAAATTCAGTGGGAATCAGGTGTTCCCTTTCCTTCAAGACTAATTAATCTTTCCTGTATTGAACAATTAAAAAAAGTTAGATATGAAAAAATAAATGACGAGAATATTTTAGCAATCGGTGCACTTACCACGATTGCAGAGTGTATCAAGCATCCTGAGATAGTAGAACACTGTCCATTATTAACTGAAGCTTGTAGAAACATAGCTGCACCTGCTGTTCGGAATCGTGCAACAATAGGAGGAAATGTAGCAAGTGGAATTGGTGACAGCATTCCAGCCCTTCTTGTGTTAGATGCAAAGGTGAAAATAGTGCTAAAAGACCAGATATATATGATTGATTTAGCAACCTGGTTAAAAGAAAAAGAATCATACCCTTTTTTGCTTCTTGAAATTTTAATTCCTCTTCAAGCTAATAAAACAAAAAGCTTTTATCGAAAGGTTGGAAGAAGAGAAGCCTTTACAGCATCTTTAGTAACGGTAAGTTGTTGTTTTAGCAAGTGTGATCATAATGAATTTTCATTTGTTCGCATAGCTGTCGGAGGAGGAACACATTTTCCTATTAGATTCCAAAAACTTGAACAGCTCTTAACCGGCAGTGGATCTCACATAACAAGAGAAATCATATACAAAACAATTTTAGAAGAATTTCACTCATATTCGGATGCCTTTGTAACAGAGTCGTATCGGAAGAAGGTTACAGCAAACATTCTTTCAGAAAAATTAGAAACCATCCTAAGGGAGGAATAAGGGATGAAGGAGTTAAATAAAAACGAGTACAAATGTAAGTGGAGAATCCGTCCTGATGGCCATGATAAAGTAACAGGCTCGCTAAAATATTTAACTGATTATTGCTTCCCAAATATGTTAATTGGGAAAGTGTTAAGAAGTTCATTTCCACATGCAAAAATTCACTCCATTAACACAACTGAAGCAGAACAACTTGAGGGAGTTGAAGCGATCATCACATATAAAGATGTTCCAGGGATGAACCGTTTTGGATTAATATTTCCTGATCAGCCAGTTTTGTGCGAAGACACTGTCCGCTACGTAGGTGATGCAGTTGCTGCAGTTGCAGCGGTTAATGAGGAAATTGCTATAAAGGCACTTTCACTCATTCTTGTTGAATATGAACCACTTGAGGTAATTGATAGTCCTGACAAAGCTTTAAGTTCACAAATGAAATTACACCCTTCTGGAAATATCTTACATCGTGCAGGGTACAAGAACAGTGAATATGTTTTAGATGAACTCAAAAAATGTCCTTACATTGTTGAGGAAACCTATGAAACACCAAGACAAATGCATGCATATATGGAAACAGAGGGAGGAGTTGTTGTTCCAGAGAATGATGGTAAATTAACGGTTTATGCAGCAACACAACACGGTTTTAAGGACCGGATGCAGCTAGCTAGAATCTTATCTATACCTGAAAGTTCTATCCGAGTGATATCAAGTCCAATTGGTGGTTCATTCGGTGGGAAAGATGAGTTAAATATCCAACCATATGCGGCTTTGTTAGCTATTAAAACAAAAAAACCTGTAAAGCTCCATAATAAGAGAACGGAATCAGTAAGAGCGGGTATTAAACGACATCCTATGAAGATGACCATGACAACAGGGGCGAACGAAGAAGGAAAACTAGTAGGACACATTGTTCGAATTGTTGCAGACACAGGGGCATATGCAACACTTGGACCAGCTGTTTTAGACTTCGCAGTTGAGCATTCAACCGGTCCTTATATCATTCCATATGTTGATATTGAAGGGATCTCTGTGTTTACAAATAATGGAGTTTCAGGTGAATATCGTGGATTCGGAGGGAACCAAGTTACCTTTGCATTAGAGTCACAAATCGATAGACTAGCTGAGTTGTTACAAATTGATCCATTAGTATTTAGAGAACAAAATCTTAGAAAAGCAGATGATCCCGGGCCGCTAGGACAACGAATATAAAGAATGATGGAGCCAGAAGTGTTTTAAATATGATTAAAAAATCTCCAATATTAACGCAGCCTTTAAAAACAGAGCCTCTAAATGTGAAAGGTAGAGGCGTGGCAATCACTATGCATGGAGGGGGTCTTGGCTTTGGTCGACCTGATCCTTCAGGTTCTCGCATTTCTTTAACCAAGGATGGGAAAATTGAAATTGCTTTCGGATTTGAAGAATTTGGCCAAGGATTATTGGCTTCAATCGAAATTATGATGATGGAAGCTTTAGGGTGTAGAAAAGAAGATTTAAAGATTGTGATAGGTGACACAGATCTCGTTCCTTCTTCAGGTTCCTCAACAGCATCTCGTTCAACAAATATGATTTGGAATGGCATCCAAAAGCTAAAAGAACCGTTTTTAAATAAAATATTAGATGAGGCAGCCTCTTACACAGATACGACGCGTGATCTTCTGTATTTAGGGGGAAAAGGAATTTGGCGGAAAGGAAAAATTGATCAACTTATTATCAGTTATTACGATTTAGCAAACTATTTATCTGATAAACTTCCCATTTTTCATACGCAATTTCATTTTCCAACCACCCCAGATGCAGTAATAGGGGGACATTATTTATACTCCTTTGCCGCAGTTGCAGCTGAGGTGGAAATCGACCAACTGACAGGTAGGGTAAAGGTAACAAAAATGGACCATTGTGTGGCTGCAGGGCCAGTAGTGAATCCACTAGGTTATTTAGGACAGATTGAAGGCGGGGCAGTTATGGGTCTTGGTTTTACAATAAATGAAGATTCAGTGATGGAAAATGGCCGCTATCATACACAAAATCTTGATTCGTATCTCATTCCAACCATTAAAGATATTCCAAAAGAAATGAAGGTGTTTGTTGACGAGTCTTTAATGGAGGGAGATGTATTTGGCCCAAGAGGTGTTGGTGAAATTGGTACTGTTGCAATTGCACCTGCTGTAACTGCTGCTATTCATGATGCATGTGGATTATGGGTGAAGAATCTCCCAGTTTCTTCTGAGGAAGTTTTAAATGCATTAACGATTAAAACCTTTGTCGAAAAGTAGTAGGAGGTGCGTCAATGAAAAAGGCAAAAGTGGAAAATAAAATAGATCTATCTTTTGAATTAAATGGTCAACCGTATCATTTAACCGTACCGCCAACTTATCGGTTAGTCGATATTTTAAGAACAGATTTACAATTAACAGGCACCAAAATATCTTGTGAAATCGGAAGGTGCGGAGCATGCTCCGTATTACTGAATGGAAAAGTTGTAAATTCTTGCTTAGTCATGGCCTATCAGATACATCTTTCAACAATAGAAACAATTGAACATGTATCACATCAATCACTTCATCCAATTCAGCAGGCATTTCTTGAAGAAGGTGGACTTCAATGTGGATATTGTACTCCAGGAATGATTATAGCGCTAAAGGATTTGTTAGAGCAAAATCAACAGCCAACAGATGAGGATGTTTTTGAACATTTATCAGGCAACCTTTGTCGGTGTACTGGTTACACAGGAATCATTAGAGCTGTTCAACGTTACAGAGAGATGGTAAACAAAAAAGAAGAAATTCAGTAAGATAAAAATCTTTAATGGAGAGTGATATCCAGTGATGACAATTCATGATGCGAATGTGCTTACACGTGAGGAATTTGTTTCAACTTTTCGTTGGATTTTTGAGCATTCAATTGCCGAACAGGTATCCGAATTAAGACCTTTTCCCTCTTATCAATTTCTTCATCATGCAATGAAAAAACGTGTAAAAAAATATACAATTGAAGAAAGAGTTGCACTACTTCAAACTCTTCCGGATTTTATTGAAACAATTCTAGGTCAAAACCCTTACAATCATGTAAGCAAGCAATCGGGATTTAAATCTTTAACATCTAGAGAATATAAAAAATTCATCGCTTATCATAATAAATATATAAAGAAATTCGGTTTTCCCTTTATTATCGCAATGCGTGGACACAATAAACAATCTGTTTATGATGCATTAAAAAAGAGATTAAAAAACAGTGAAAATGAAGAAATAGAAGCAGCAATTGAAGAAATGTTCCGCATTTATTTTTATATTTTAAGGGAAATTATTTCTAATGAAGATCGAGATGAAATGAAGAAACAATCCGTATAAATTTAATTGTAACTGAAAAACTGCTCACTAGTGAGAGCGGTTTTTTTGCTGTTTTGAATATTTCATAAAAGGATTTTCTCAGGTACTATTTACATATTAATTAAATCTCTGTAAGCTATTGTTTGAATAGTAAGAGTTTTTAAATATGAAAATACATAGATTCTAGGGGGACATTATGATTAAAGCTATTTTCTTTGATTTAGATGATACGTTATTATGGGATCAAAAAAGTGTAAAGGAAGCATTTGTTGCGACATGTCAATTAGCCGAACAAAAATATGGAATACATTCTGAAAAGCTTGAAGAAGCTGTCCGAAACGAAGCGAGGGAGCTTTACTCCTCATACGAAACATATGATTTTACGCAAATGATCGGGATCAATCCGTTTGAGGGTCTTTGGGGTAACTTTTTAGACGATGAAGAGAATTTTCGAAAGATGAAAGAAATCGTTCCCACATATCGGAAAGAAGCATGGACAAGAGGCTTAAAAGCTTGTGGGATTGATGATCCTGACTATGGAGCAACGCTAGCTGAAGAATTTCCAGCACAAAGAAGAAAAAAACCTTTTGTTTACGATGAGTCTTTTCAAGTGTTGGACAAGTTAAAGGAATCTTATCGTCTTCTTTTGTTAACAAACGGTTCTCCAGACTTACAAAATACTAAATTAGAAATTACTCCAGAGCTAGTTCCTTACTTTGAGCAAATTATTATTTCCGGTGCCTTTGGAAGAGGCAAACCTGATCCAACTATTTTTGAACATGCATTAGAAAAGATGAATCTTTCAAAAGATGACGCAATAATGGTAGGAGATAATCTTATGACAGATATTTTAGGTGCATCAAGAGTTGGAATGAAATCTGTTTGGATTAACCGTCATAACAAAGAACGAAACGAAGTACAACCAGACTTTGAAATCACTCATCTTGAAGAGCTGTATCCAATTTTAGATCAACTTAACAAGTAAGGCGAATGCATGCAACAGTTAGCGACAGCTAGTTAGCAAAAAAATGATCAAATTTCAAATCCAATTACTTGATAAAACCATCTAAAAGCATCTATATTAATATAAGTTAATAACATTGTCATTTACTTCTTAGAGGGGGAAGGGAGATGCTTTATCTCATAGCTGGTATTATTTTTATCGTGTTAATCGGAAGTTTTTTTAAAAGGTCAATTTCTATTAAGAATGTACCTTGTGTAGATATAGATCATCATGATCAATCTAGTCAAGTAGTGGATGTAAGAGATTATAATAATTTATCAACGATGAAAAACTTCGATTCAATTGTTATACCTATTGCATATTTAAGAAGATATTTCCATGAAATTCCTAATAAAAGAGTACATCTTATTGCTGGAAACCAACTTGAAAAGAACATGGGTGTTCGCTTCTTACAAAAAAATGGATTTCAAGTTACAGGTTACAGCTTAACTGAATGCACATGTACCAACCATTCAAAGGATATGTTGGTATAAGATAAGACTCGTGTTTAAGGGGCCAATTTTGGTCCTTTTTTTATTTTAAAGATATTCGCTTTTCAAACTCCATCATGGTATAGTTTGTTTCGGTGAAAACTGTCAGAAAAACGATAAGGACGTTATAAACATGAAATCTACCAATTATTATATAAAAACATGGCAAAAGGCAATCCGTGTGGAAATCATGCATCTAAAGAAATATGGAAGTACGAGATACGCATTAAAAGATGGTCAACTGATGTCAAACGAGGGATCATTTACTTATTTTTTTGAAACCACTGTACCCATTCGAGTACCAATAGGCTCTTCAATTAAAGTCGAATTTGGAAAAAGAACAGTGAACGGTAAAATTCTTTCATCAGAGGGGAAAAGTGTAATCATATCCTTGGAGGAATCCCTTGGACATGAACCTTCCGAGCTCTTTTTACTTCATGATCCATGGGAGTTGTTAGATCAACTACATGAAAGATTTGATGAAATAAAAGAAAGTAAGCGGAAGAAAGCACGAATGAAAAGATTGATGAATCCATCTAATGATCCTAAGCACCCTACCGAAAAAATAAAATCAGCTGTTCATGAACTTGTTTTACGGAGCAAATATAATCCTGTTACATTTGTTTGGGGGCCCCCTGGTACAGGAAAAACCTATACATTGAGCAGGGCAGCAGGAAATAAATATGTAAAAGGCGATCGAGTATTAGTTCTGTCTCAAAGTAATCAAGCAGTTGATGTGCTTATGATGGAAATTTCTCGTTTTATTAATAAAAAGGGCCATTTTCGAGAAGGTGATTTGCTTCGTTATGGATCGCAAACATCGATTACTTCAAACGATAACCTAACAACATTGGAGCTGATTCATAAAAGGCACCCTGAATTAGCAAAACAAAGAAATGATTTGCATGAACATAGAAGAGGAATGAAACAAACTCTTTCACAATCCTATAGTCAAAGAGATTCTGAACAATTGCTTGAAATTGAACGTAAATTAGCGACAGTCTTAGAAAAAATAAGACAAAAGGAAATTGAGCTTGTTAAGGATGCCAATATTGTAGGAACAACATTATCAAAGGCTGCGAACGATCCGAGTATTTATGAAAAAGACTATGATCTTGTCATAATTGATGAAGCAAGTATGGCCTATATTCCTCAAATTGCTTTTGCGGCAACTCTAGGTCGCAGAGTCATTATTTGTGGAGATTTTAAACAGCTCCCTCCAATCGCTTCTGCAAAACATGCTCTTGTTGATGAATGGCTAAGGAACGATATTTTTCATAAAGCAGGTGTAGTTGATTGGCTTAATGATCCAAGTAGTACATTACATCCTCATCTTTTTCTTTTAAAAGAACAAAGAAGAATGCATCCGGACATTTCTTCATTCACCAACAAGTACATTTATCATGATCTTGTTGGTGATCACGAAAGTGTGAAATCGGCTAGAAATTCAATAGTAGAAAGAGAACCATTTTCAAATCGTTCCTCCATATTGTTGGATAGTAGTTTTAGTGGAATGTACACTATGCGTGAAAAAACATCAAATTCACGATATAACCTTTGGCATTTACTTTTATCATTTCAAGTAATCCATGAGTCATTCTTAGCAGGCGCAAGGTCAATTGGATATGTTACACCGTACCGTGCCCAGGCAGCTTTAATGGACATGTTGCTAAATGATGTATATTCAGTGGAACGAATAGAGTCGGATATTATTTCTGCAACAGTTCACAGATTTCAAGGAAGTGAAAGAGATGTTATGATATTTGATACCGTCGACAGTTATCCGCAGGAACGACCTGGAATGCTTTTAATTGGTAAGGATAGTGAACGACTAATTAATGTTGCAATGACAAGAACTAGAGGAAAGTTCGTTCATCTGGCTGATCAGCAATTTCTACAATCAAAGGTTTTTCGTGGAAAAACAATTCGTCAGCTTGTAGATCATCAGGTAAGCAAAAATCAAAAAGTAGGACAACAGCAAATAGGGACCTGGATTAAAAATCAGCATTCAAAATTAATATGGATTCATGCAAAAAAACTTGAACCCATTATAAAGGATGTGAAAAAGGCCACTTCTTCAATAATTGTTGGACTTCCTACCAAAGAGTTATCCGAAGAGTGGAATAACATATTAAATAGTCGAAAAGCCAATGTTCGTTTAACAACAATCTCTCCTGATAAAATGAATAACTTGAAAGGAGAGCAGCTTAAAGCCAAATCTGTTTCATTTCCTTTCATGATAATAGATAAAAAATATTTGTGGCTAGGTATGCCATATGAGATGAACAACTATGTGAGACCTCCATATGTTGGAGTACGTTTACATTCTGAAAGTGTTATTGATTACTTTCTTTCACAAATCATCTCTTAACCCGCTCTTGTACTAAACAGGAAAAGCTATTCATAACTTAAAGTAATTGCTTTATCTGTAACGTAATGGAGGGAATAGAGTGGGTTTTATATTTTGCCTTTATGTGTTTTTATCATTGATAACAGGTGGGGTGTTATCATTTATCATAAGTAAAATAGTAAATTGGAAGATCGACTACTTGTTTTCTCTTAGTGCCGGTATGATAGTGGGGATTCTATGTCTTGAGTTTATTCCACATAGTTTTTTACATTACCAACCAATATCTATTATTATGGGAATAGGAGTCGGTCTTCTCTGTATGGTGGTAATTGATCAGTATGTACACCGTTCATCAAAAGGTGAATCAAAGTCCACATTTTTACTGCTTCTTATTGCCATTACATTACATAATGCACCTTCTGGATTTGCTTTAGGGAACCATGTTGATCACGAAGGACATCTTTATCATCTCATTATTTTACATCACTTACCTGAGGGGATGGCATTAATGATGCTAGCAATCGCATTAAAGCTTAAACCTCATCATTTAGTCTCTGCATTTCTTTATCTTACATTTAGTCTTTATGGATTTGTATTACTTGGAAATTTCATGATGATAGAAAATGACATGATTTTAGGGTCCTTATTAGGTGTAGCTATTAGTACAATGTTATATATTTCGATTGTTGAATTATTTCTTACATCAAATGAGAAGGGAAATCGTTTTTATCATTGGCTTAGTTTATTAACCGGTATTTTCTTAGTAAACGTTTTTTTATTAATTGGCTAGGATTGACAAGAGCCAATTATTTTTTTATTATTTAGTTAGATAATATGAACATATATACATATTTTAATATATACTAAAGAGTAAGAGGTGTTGATCATGGAAGAATCAGGTAAAAAGGAACCGCAAGAGCAATTAGATGAAGAAACATTATTTATCGTTTCTCAGACGTTTAAAGCATTAGGTGATCCAACCAGAATTAAAATCTTACACTTGCTCTCGCAAAGTGAACACTCAGTGAATGAAATTGCTGAAAAGTTATCTTTGCTTCAGTCAACAGTTTCACATCAATTAAGATTTTTGAAGAATCTACGTTTGGTTAAGTATAGAAGGGAAGGGACAACATTATATTATTCGCCTGATGATAATCACGTAATGAATGTCTTGCAACAAACAATTAACCATGCACAGCATCATTAAGTATTTATGTTGGAGTTGAGCACAATGGAAGAATATAAAGTTAAAGGATTAACATGTGCAAACTGTACTAGAGAATTACAGGAAGAAATAAATAAATTGCCGTCAGGACAAACAGCATCTTTAAGCTATAACACAGGTAAGCTTAAACTAGAAAGTAATGTTGACATTGAAAAAGTAAAAAGGATTTTATCTTCAGATGGGGCATATATAGAAGCTGACGAGCATGAGCAGCATGATCATGACCATCATCATCCTACAGGGATAAATTGGATTGTCCTTTTATCCTTATCAGCTATTTTCTATATTGCAGGGATTCTAACCGATATCTTTTTTAATGAATATATTGCAATCGGACTTTTTCTTGCAGCAACCGTTTTAAGTGGATATCAAACCTTTATCAAGGGATTGAAAAATCTATTTAAATTAAAATTTAATATTGAAACGTTAATGACCATTGCCTTAATTGGTGCATTAGGTATTGGAGAATGGAAAGAAGGCGCCTTAGTTGCAATCCTTTTTGGATTAAATGAATACCTAGAGGGCTTGGGTATGCAAAAAGCGAGAAATTCAATGGAAAAACTGCTAGCAATTGCACCAAAGGAAGCTACAGTACTTGATAATGGTCAAGAAAAAATAGTCAAGATTTCATCCTTAAAAACAAATCAAATTGTATTAGTTCGTTCCGGTGAAAAAATTCCTTCGGATGGTTTAGTTTTGGAAGGAAAAAGCTCTGTAAACGAAGCAGCCATAACAGGTGAGAGCATGCCAGTTGAAAAAGAAAAAGATGAACCGGTTTATGGTGGAAGTATTAACAATGAAGGTGTACTAAAAATAAAAATCACTAAAGCATATGAAGAATCGTCTTTAGCAAAAATTCTTCATTTAGTAGAAGAAGCTCAAGAAACAAAAACACCAACAGAATTGTTTATAAATAAGTTCGCCAAATATTATACGCCATTAATTATGATCATTTCTGCCATTGTTATGCTAATCCCACCATTGGTTTTTGGCGGTAGCTGGGGAGAGTGGTTTTATCAAGGGTTAGCTGTATTAATTGTAGGTTGTCCATGTGCTTTAGTTCTATCTTCACCAATCGCTATTGTGTCTGGTATTACAAAAAATGCCCGCAATGGAATACTTGTAAAAGGCGGAGTATTCTTAGAGCAATTAGGTAAAATCCATACGGTGGCCTTTGATAAAACAGGTACACTTACAAAGGGACAGCCATTTGTTGAGAATTATGTAGAATATGATCCGAAGTTTTTACAAATTGCAGCTTCGATTGAAAAAAGCTCATCACATCCGATTGCAAAAGCAGTGCTCAGAAAAGCTGAAGGATTTACTTTAATTGAACCAGAAGAAATAAAAACAGTTTCAGGAAGTGGCATTGTTGCAAAAATTGATGGTGTGACTTACTTTCTCGGTAACGAAGCACATATGAAAGATGTGCAAATAGAGGAAGAAATAAAAGCACAAATACAACAATATAAACAATCTGGCATGACATTAGTTATATTAGCTACTTCTGAAAATGTACTTGGAATCATGGGGATCTCAGATGAAATAAGAGAAGAAAGTGCGGACGTTATGAAGGCTTTACATGAAGCAGGAATCCAAAAGACAGTGATGTTAACTGGTGATCATGAAAGCACCGCAAAGAAAGTAGCATCCAAAGTTGGATTAACTTCATATTTCGCTGGCTTGTTGCCAGATGAGAAAGTTGAAAAAGTAAAAGAGCTATCTCAAGGCAAGAAGGTTGCAATGATTGGTGATGGAATTAATGATGCACCAGCACTTGCAACAGCAGACTTAGGAATTGCAATGGGAAAAGGAACAGATAGTGCGATTGAAACAGCTGATATTGTATTAATGCAGGACCATCTTGGAAAATTACCTTCAGCTATTAAATCAGCGAAGAAAGTGAATTCCATTATTAAGCTTAATATTACCCTTGCACTTGGATTGAAGCTAATTGCCTTATTGTTAACCATTCCTGGCTTACTAACACTATGGATTGCAATCCTTTCAGATATGGGAGCAACTATACTTGTCACATTGATTAGCTTAACTGTTTTATATGAGAGGAAATAGGAAAAGGATTGTGTATGTATTTAAAGGGTTCGGTTAATTTTCAAAAACTTTAAAAGTATTATTCAAGGTGACCATCAAATTGAACACTGTTTTGATGGTCATTTTAGCTTATTACTAGAAAACGATACACAATGAAAAAAACAATTAGGGCCACTGCCGATATCCCATTTACCATTTATTGGATTTTAAGAATAGTTTAAAGCTGTCCACCTATGTAAAAGCATACACATTTATGGTTTGTGAATGTATTTTGTACATTTTCACTAGAAAACGATACGTAAATGGATGAAAATTACAATTACGACCACTTTTAATATCATTTTATACATTTATTGGATTATGCGAATGGTTTAAAGCTGTCTACCTATGCAAAAGCATACACATTTCTGGTTTGCGAATGCATATTTCACATTTTCACTAGAAAACGATACACAAGTGAATTTATTACAATTTTGTTTACATAAGAATAATGGTCCAGTTCATGAATCTGGACCATTATTCAATTTAGAAAACACTACATTCTGCCTGTGATAAGACCATATTTAATTAATTGGGATAAAAGACGGAACTCGTTATTATCCCTTTATTATCTGTCATTTTCTCTTTAATATTAAAAGTTCAATGTTGTTTCCTTTGTCTCAAATCCAATCGATGTTGTTAAATCGACAACATCAATTGATATTATGGCAGATTCATAATCTGAAAAGTGACCGTAGCCAACATCATTTAAAGAGAAATTGATCTCGTTGTCTTCATCATCTGTAATTGTATAGAGCTCTAGCGTTTGTTGTTCGTTAGAAGGACTAAAAAGCTCAATATTTAATCTATAAGCAATATTAGACTTTTCAGTGACAGAAAAGCTTATTTTGTCATCTTCAATAATTGTAAAGGAAGGGGTTTGGATAAGACGGTTTTTATCAATAGCTACTCCGCTTTCTTCTTCTAAGTAAGCAAGAAGTTCTTTATTTTCTAACACGTTCGGAAGTTGTTGGTTTTCATGCTGAGTACGCAGATAAAAAGCTTCATTACTATAAACATCATTTGGACTAACATGATTTGTTGCACCATATAAAAGTACATAATCATCTGCAATAATTTCTTGCGGATAGAAAGAATGATTTTTTTCTTCATAATTCCAAAACGCATCCCATTGAAGCTGGCCAACGTTTATGCCTCTTAACTTTTGCCATCTAGAAAAAGGGAGGTGATGGGAAGGAAAATAATAATAAGCAAAATGATGGCCATATTCGTGTGACAATGTTTCGCGATAATCAGCAGGTTCAAGATACTTGTCACCTTGATAAAGTATAATCGTCTTTAATATCGCATGGTAGCTGCCCTTTGTATCTCCTGAGGAATGCCTTCCTGCTTCGACCCTGATTTCTTGAAGCCTATTTATTTCTTCTCCGTACTTATTCTGTTTAAGTTCTTCATATAATTCTACTAATTTATGTTCGTCCCATTCTCGGGAATAACTAACAAAATGAATACCTTCTGGAGATAAAAAGGATGAATAGGCTCCAACCGTACTGCCTGTAGTAAAACTAGCAAGAATAGGCAATGATAATAGTAATATAATAAAAAATCCTCTAAATTTCTTCAAAATCATCACATCCTCCATCACATTTTATCACGAATATTCCCTTTGGTAATTGGTATCATTTGTTTAGTATACTTGAGAAAAGGGAACTGGATGTGATCAAGATAAAAGTGTAGGAAATAAAGATTTTACTATAGTCATAATATGACAAGAAAAATAATAAAAATTTTTAAAAAATAGTTTTCAAACGAGAAGTTTTGTTGTATTATATAAATAATCAGAAAATACAGAAAACAAAGAAAACTAAAAGGTGAGGTGCTTTAAATGAATTTTTATAACATTCCATTAGAAAAACGTCTAGAAACAAATCCTTTCGTCCATTACTTACAGGAGGGGGATTTACATTTCAACACAGAAAATGAAATTCTTTTGAAGCATTTACACGAACTTCCACAAGATTTTATGGAAATGACATTATTCGATATTGATGGATTCGGATGCGTGTACAAATTCTCTCATATTACAAATTATCAAGCAGGAGAAATAACGTCTCAAGCTGCTATTTTCAAAAAAATATAAACAAAAAGGTGTGACAATTTGTCACACCTTTTTTAGTTGCCATCTTTAAGATAAACCATCATTAATTATCCTGTTTTCTTCGATTGTATCTAATAGTTGTTTAGGATTTTTTATAAATGACCGATCATACTGCTGTAGAAGTTTGATAAAAACATTTGCAGTCATGACAGCATCATTTAATGCATGATGACGTTCTCGTTCGGATATTTTAAATCGTTCTACAAGATTATCTAAATAATTTCTTTCTCCTGTATATAAGTCATTTGCAATCAAATGGGAATCCAGAAAATCAACTGAAAAGTTTGGGAAATTCCATTGATTAAGAACGGTTTTCATAAACTCGATATCAAATGTAGCAGGGTGGGCAACCAAAATACTTCCTTCACAGTAGTCGAGAAATTTACGTATCCCAACTGGAAAAGATTGAGCCTTAGCTAATATTTCTCCTGATAATCCTGTTAGTTCTTCCACTGTTTTCGGAATTTTGTTGATTGGTTTCATAATTGTATAAAACGCCTCATCATACAGGATTTCAAAATTTTTGACTTTGATCGCACCGATAGAAATGATTTCATCACCCATGTTTGGGAAAAAACCAGTTGTTTCTAAATCAAAAATTGTAAATGTACAGGAGCGTAAATCTTCTTTCATTAATCCTTTTTGACTTTCTACAAAGCGTTCAATTGAAGTAACGGCATAATCGTATTCTGGAAGCTGGATCATTTTGTTCATGCGATGTTTAAAAAATAATTGATCCCAAAATATATATTTTAATATTTTTATATCATCTGGCAATCTGTTTTACACCACCCGATTTCGATTAAAGCTAATCTTGGTTACTTGCTGCATGCGATGAGCAACCTGCAGTGCTTCCTTAAGTTTTATTCGATCCTCTTTTGAAAGCTCATTCACATTGACTTCATTCGAAACTTGTTGGTTGTTCTCAAGCTGATTAAGGTTTTGTTGCAATCGAAAATAGTGCAAATAGTGAAGTGCTGTTTTTGCATTTTCAACATCTCGCGGATGCATAGCTTGAATCTTCTTTAATTCATTAAGTCGTTTAACCGTACTCACTTCATTGATTCCGTATTTAATGGCATTAATTCTTGTTGAATAAATAATCTGTGTTAAACCGGTTTTTTTAACATTTATTTTCTTATACTTCTGCTTTAAATTAATAATACCTAGAGGATGTGCAGGAATCTTAAATCGAAGAGCATCCTTCATTAATAATTGTTGTAAGGTTTTTGATTTTTTAGCTTTGTTTGTCAGAAAATCTCTTATTTCTTCAGCGAGAGAAAAATCACCAAAAATAGGCCTGAAATCATAAAACATCGTGAAATTTTGAATTTCTTGTGCATCAAGTTCATCTTTCCATGTTTGGATTTCTTTTTTCCATTCTGATAAAGATTTTCTCCATTTAGACTCTTTTGCCATAATTCCACCTGTGCATTCAGGAAAACCTGATAAACTTAAATATTCATTAATCTTATGAGTGAATTTTTTGAAATACTCATCAATATTCGCACGATTAGGTAGGTGATCATAATTGGTTAAAATAAGACCATTGTCTTGGTCTGTGCGAAATCCTTGTTCATGTCGTGCTTGACTTCCCATAATGATAAAACAATAGTTAATTGGCGGAGTTCCATAGCCCTCAGCTTTCATCTCATTTTCTGCTAGTTTAATAATTTGTCTATGGATATTATCATTATGATTTGTAATTACTTCAGATACTTCATAAGCATAACTCTCCTTTTCAACAAGCTCTTGAACAAAGGATTTCAACGTTGAATTTACTAAAGATCCTTGCTGTAAAAGAGAATCAATTGATCTTGAATTTTTCACATTATAAGTAAGATCTAAGTAGCTGGAGTTTTCAAGATTAAGGAATGAGCGACTGGTTAATACTCCGATTGCACTCCCATTATGAATAACTGGAATAAACTCATTTGCTTTATTTTTTATATAAGAAAGAGCTTCAAAAGCAAACGCATCAGCTTCAACATAATAAGGCTGCTTGTTCATCCAGTCTAAAACGAGATTAGAGGAAGATGGCTGGGATACATATCTTAATATTTCTTTATTTGTAATGATTCCTTTCATTTTTAATTGTTCATCATTCACAATTAATCCAGTAACATTTCTCTCATCTAAAAGCTGTGCTGCTCTATCCATTGTAAGGTGAGGTTGGATGAGAATAGGTTGATTCATTAGTGTTTTTACACGTGTTTTTAATAGGTGAACATTTTCATCATCATCATGAGTTGCTTTGTTTTTCATTTCATCATATAAGGACTTTGTTCTTTCACCAATACTTTCCCAAATCACCTTTGAAAAATCATTATTTCGTGTCATGATCTCAAAGAAATGACGCTTGTTCAGCTTAAAAACCGTACAATCTTCCAATGCTTGAACAGAAAATTCTAACTCACCACTTGTGAACATGACCATTAAACCAATAATATCTCCAGGATAATAGTATCGAAGTGATAACTGCTTTCCATTTGTTTGATGTAAAATATTTTTTGCTAATCCAGATACTAAAAAAAAGATATCAATATGATCTGCTCTTTCATGTTCATGAAAAATAAATTCATTTTGAGCAAAAGTCGCTTGTGTTGCTTTATCGGTCATTTCTTGTAACTGAAAATCTGTTAACAATGTAAATGGGTAGTAATCTTTCAAAAGATGCTTTAATTCCGTATATACCAAGTTAGACACCACCTATTCTTTTACTGTATACTTTTACCGTAACATAGATGAAGTCTAGATATAAAGTCATGAGGGTTAGAAAAGTACATATATGTTTGAAAGGAGTAAGTCATGAAATCCAAGAGTTTATTAAGTATTATTTTCTTAGTCATGCTTATTATAGGTGGCTGTGGTACAAATGAACAAAGTCAACCTGAACAGGAAGAAACTACACAACCAGTGCAAAAAATTGAAGACAATCCGATTGCTACAATTACAATGGAGAATAACGATACGATTAAAGTTGAGTTATATCCAAATATCGCTCCAAATACGGTGAATAATTTTATTTCTCTTGCTGAATCAGGTTTTTATGATGGCCTTATCTTCCATCGAGTGATACCAGGCTTTATGATTCAAGGAGGAGATCCTGAAGGTCGAGGGACTGGTGGACCTGGGTATGGAATTAAAGGAGAGTTTGAATCGAATGGAGTTGAGAATGAGGTAAACCATGAAAGAGGTGTGCTTTCAATGGCGAGATCTCAAGACCCTGATTCTGCAGGATCTCAATTTTTTATTATGGTTGCTGAGGCTACACATCTAGATGGTGATTATGCCGCATTTGGTAAAGTAACAGAAGGAATGGACGCAGTCGATAAGATCGTAAATGTTGAAAGGGATAATCAGGACAAGCCTGTGGAAGATCAAAAAATAAAACAAATTACACTTGAAACATTTGGCGTTGATTATCCTGAGCCGGAGAAAATAGAATAGGTATAAGAAGCAGGGGACAGAAGATTCCTTGCTTCTTTTTCGTTTGCTGGTGAAACCGTTATCGAACAATTCTTCTTAAGCTTTGGATTTTTACTTCCTAAATTGGTACTATCTTCATTTTATAAAAACCATCTATTTTATTTCAAAATTATTCATTATAATAGTTTAGTTAAATTAATTATAAGGTGAGGATTCTATGACTTGCTTTGCAAATAAAACTGATTTTATCGAGTCAGTAAAGATGAAGGGTTTAACCATTTCTCTTATTGCGTCGGGTGATCAAACGGAAATTATTCACCATCAGCTTGAACCTGATACTAGATGGGCACTTGAGCCTGAAGCGGGCTGGTCTGCACTTGAGTATTTATTTATCGTAAATGGTCAGCTGAAGCTTCAAATGGAAGATGGTAGTTTTAAGGCTTATAAAACCGGCGATTCTTTTTACAGATTACCAATAACTGAACATTATGTTTTCCAATCAATTGGTCCTACAGAATTTATCTATGTTACTTCACAGCCTATTTTTCATCGCTATAGTAATGTATCAAGACAATTGGTTAAGCTTGCTGTTTCTATAGAAGAGAAAGATGGGTATACAGGGGATCATTGTGCAAGAATTGCAAACCTTGCTATGCAGGTTGGAGAAGAAATAGGCTTAAATTCAAATGACTTATTACAACTAAACATGGCTTCTTTTTTTCATGATGTTGGAAAAATAATAATTCCATTAAACATTCTACAAAAACCAGGGAAATTAACTACCGATGAGTGGGATATCATGAAGAAGCATACTATTTATGGACGTATGGTTTTGGAAGAAACAAAATTGCCGTTATTAGTAAATGCCGGAAAAATTGTTGAACAGCATCATGAGCGATACGATGGAAGAGGTTATCCATATGGATTATCAAAGGACGAGATTGATATTAAAGCTTCAATTATATCAGTGGTTGATGCATATGATGCCATTACTAGTAATCGTCCCTATCAAAAAGCTAGAACAAAGGAAGAGGCTGTTCATGAATTAAAGAAAAACAAAGGTAGTTTTTATCATCCTGATATTGTAGATGTGTTTGCTCATTTACAAACTTAAAAGGAGGTGATAAAGATGAAATATTGGATAACTTTATTTACAGCGATCTCATTAGCCATAATTTTAACATTTTCTCCTGTTCAAGCTGCTTATTTATCAGAATATGATCAGCAGGTTGAAGTCTCATATGAGGATGCTAGATATATTGCAGATTTGTTAGGGCTGAAAAATATACCCTTAGGTGATAAAACAGCTTCAATTAGCTTTCAAGTTCAAGAAGAGATTATACAAAAAATAGAAAATCACCTAGATATTGAAATAGATCATTATTATATTTGGTTTACAATAAATGGACAACCAGTTCTAGCGATAGACCCACCAGTTCCAATGTTTTAATAGTTTAATAGATTTAAGAGATCTTTTTTCTTGGAGGTACATTTCTTTTACCCGAGAAATAAGATCTTTTTTTGTTCGGAAAAAACGTAAGATTCGGAATACTTTTCAAGCCATTGACCTTGTCAAGTCTTTGCGATAAGTTATTATTGGATAACAATGATCGGGGGATAATTATGAATATAACGAAAAAGCTGATTCTTGTTTTAGTTGGGCTAGTTTTAACCTCTTTAGGAATTAAATTATTATCAGATAATAATTTAACCTTTGGAGGAACTGCTGGAATTGCAACTATTCTATCATATCTTACAACCTTCTCTTGGGGTTCACTGTTTTTTGTTGTGAATCTGCCTTTCTTCATCATCTCTATTCAAGAACTTGGTAAGTGGTTTACTATTTCAAGCTTATTATCAATTACCGGAATTTCTCTAATTCGCGAATGGTTTGACATCATTATTCCTGTCTTTGAGATAAATGCAATTATTGCTGCTATTATTGCCGGTCTTTTAATTGGCATTGGAGTGACATTTGTATTGAATAACGGATCTTCACTAGGTGGAATTCATATACTAGGCTTATATATTGATAAAAAATTCGGAATAAATAGAGGCTTAGTTCTTTTTGTATGTGACTCTATTATTATCTTATTTGCTCTAGCTTTAGTTGGTTGGGAGAGAGCTATTCTCTCAATCTTTTGTATTTTTGTCGCGAGTACGATAATTGGACGTTATAAAAAATCTCCTATCAAGGAAATGGATCGTGACCAAGAAGAATCTATCGAAAATAGCCATGCGTCATAAGTGAATCAAGACCAATCAATGAATCAAAAAATAACATTGGTAACATTTTAGCATAGTTTTTCTCCTCTAATTCATCTAATCTTGTAATAGAGAGCGAGGGGAAGAAAGTGCATTATAGATCAGTAAACGAAATTATTAATTCAAAGCAATCAGCTGAAGCGATAAATTATCTAAAAGGTTTATGGTATTCAATCGTTGAAGGTGAATTCTCTTTTTCATATAATTACGATATTTACAAAATGCAGCTAATGCATCTACGTGCTAGTGCTCCTATAGAATGGTCATTAGAATGGAATGGCCTGCACTTCTTTTTAACGAGAAAGATTGAAGACCATGGTAAGATAACCATTCAATTAAAACCGAACGGACATTTTATATATAAATTTTCTTAAAAAACCCAGATGAAAATCTGGGTTTTTCTATGTTCATAAATAATATTTAAGAAAATTCAGCTGAATAATTTACGATCAATAGTGGTAGTTTAAATTTGGCTTCAAAAAATGTTTTAAGGAGGATAACATCTTGCCAAGACAATCGAATTCAGTAAATATTGGTGCTCATGAATTAATGGAATGTCATGAGATACTAAGTTGTATGGTGAATGCAATCAATCAATTTCAGCTTTTACAACCACATTGTCAAGATCAATACTTACAGAACATTTTACAAAATCAGCTTTCATTTATGACTAATGAATACAATGCTGTTGTAAATGCACTCCAACAAAAAGCAAATGTTGGATCATTACCTAGTGTAAAATCAAACATTGGTGCAACACCAACATACGGAATGAACAGAAATAGTGTACCAGAATCACCAAACGCATCGATTAATCAATTAAACGATAAAGATATTTCGTCTGCTATGCTTGGAACTCACAAGGCGTCTGCAGTATCAAAAATGCATGCTGCATTAGAATTTACAGATTCCAAACTAAGAGAAATAATGATTCAGGGGTCAAAAAATTGTGCGGATCAAGCATACGAGACATGGAATTATATGAATCAAAGAGGTTATTACCAAGTACCAACGTTTGACCAAACAACAACAAAAGCATTACTTAACAGCTATCAACCAAATGCTCTATATAGTAATCAACAACAAACTTATTAAAACTGGAGGGATTATTTATGCATACACAACAACATGCAATGCAACAAATAAATGAGTGTCGTCAAGTAGTTCAACAGCTTATTCAGCAAACACAACAAGGTAGCCAACAATATAAACAAATGCTTCAACAAGAACAACAAAATGTACAAATGCTGCAACAATTATTACAAAGAGAACAACAAGCAACTCAAATGATTCAACAAAGCTTACAAGGACATAACCAAGCATTACAACAATGTCAGCAAATTTTAAATGTTTGCAATCAAATGCAACAAGAATTATCTAATGGTGTTGCATATAACCAAACAACTTCTTATCAACAAGTTCCAAACCAAACTGTACATTCTTACAATCAAGCAGAACAGCGTCACATTCCTAACTACAGAAGTTATCAGCAGCAACAACAAAACAGACAATATATCCAGCAATAAGAAACAAGAGGTTAACGATTGGTCGTTAACTTTTAAGACTGTAGACAAACTCGATATTAATCGTGCTTGCCTACAGTTTTTTATTTTGGCTTGTGGTGAATTGAGGGCTGTTGATTTGTATTTTACGCGCTTTTACATATATGTAGATTATTTGACGATCTTATTTATTTTTATTATAATTATCTTGAATTCGAGATATTATGTTAGATTTAGAAAGGAAGTTCTCTCATGACGATAAAACCTTTAAAAGGAATTCATCATGTTTCTGCTATAACAGCTAATGCAAAGGATAATTATACTTTTTATACAAAAGTATTAGGTTTAAGGCTGGTTAAGAAAACAGTTAACCAAGATGATACCTCTGTATATCATTTATTTTATGCTGATGAACGGGGGAATCCAGGGACAGATTTGACCTTTTTTGAAATTCCTCGTGCAGGTCGAACTTATCCTGGTACGAATAGCATCACTGCTACTTCCTTACGAGTGATTGATGATCAGGCACTCCAATACTGGAAGGACCGTCTCGAGCAATTTGATGTAGATCATGATGAAATACAAGTTGTTAATGGTCGCTCTAGTCTTTCTTTTAGAGATAAGGAAGGCCAACGTTTAATTCTGATTTCGGATGAAAACAATAGAGGCGTTGCTGGAGGAAAGCCTTGGGATAAGAGCCCGGTTCCCGTTGAAAAGGGAATTATTGGGCTTGGCCCTGTTGAGTTAACTGTTTCAAGGCCAGAACGAACAGCTAATATTTTAACAGATTTAATGGGATTTCGAGAATTAACAGGATATGTTAGACAAAATGATCAGAAAAAAGTTCGGGTATTTGAAACTGGTGAAGGTGGTACTGGTGCAGAAATTCATTTAATTGAGGACAACGAGAGCAGTCGTGAAAGACCAGGGCGAGGAAGCGTCCACCATGTTGCCTTCCGTGTTGAAGATGAAGAAGAGCTAAACAAGTGGGTGAAATTGTTAAAAGAAAGTCACTTGCCGAATTCTGGTTTCGTAGAACGATATTATTTCCGTTCTTTATACTTTAGAGAACCTAATGGAATTTTGTTTGAGCTTGCAACAGACGGACCTGGCTTTGAAGGTGACGAGGACTTTGAACATCTGGGAGAACACCTTGCACTGCCTCCATATTTTGAATCACAAAGAAATGAAATAGAAGCAAAATTAAAACCATTATATACAATGGAATCTTAAGGATTTAGGAGATGGATACATTGCAACATATATTTATAGAAGGAAAAGATCAAAACGAACCAACTCTATTACTACTCCATGGCACTGGCGGAAATGAACGTGATTTACTTCCGATTGCGGAAATGATCGCTCCTACTGCTTCCATACTTGGTGTAAAAGGAAATGTTTTGGAAAATGGAATGCCTCGCTTTTTTCGTCGTTTATCAGAAGGTGTTTTTGATGAAGAGGACTTGGTTTTTCGTACAGATGAACTGCATCAATTTATTGGAGAAGCAGCTGAAAAATACAAATTTGACCGCAATCGCGTTTTAGCAATAGGCTATTCAAATGGAGCAAATATCGCAGCAAGCTTAATGTATCATTATAAACAAGCATTGAATGGTGCTGTTTTACTTCATGCCATGGTACCTAGAAGAGGGGTAGAAGTACCTGATTTAAATAATACACCTGTATTCATAGGGGCTGGAGTTAACGATCCATTAATTCCGCAGGCAGAAACAAAAGAACTTGCTGAAGTGTTAAGAAATGCAAATGCACAAGTAACAGAACACTGGGGGCAAGCTGGACACCAGTTAACAAGGGAAGAGATAATGGAAGCTAAAACGTGGTATGAACAAATTTATAAGTAATGAATAAAAAGATCAAACCCTTTTTAGAAGGTTTGATCTTTTTATTCACTATTAAGAGGCTCTAAACATTCTTTTTGGTCATTTTTAGGAGTATTTACAAGAGCAGAAACTGGGTATAGATCCATGAGTTTAGCATCATAGGGTACTAACAATGACTTTAAGTGTTCAATATTATCTTCTTCCCGATCCAACCATGTATCATATGAATTGGGTGGCAAGATCACAGGCATTCGATCATGAACATCTTTTGTTACCTCATTTGAGGTAGTTGTTAATATCGTACACGTGAACAATGGTTCGGAGCCCTTATTCCAACATTCCCATAAACCGGCAAAAGCAAACGGTCGTCTATCCTTCATCACAAATCGGTAGGGTTGTTTACCACTCTCTGTTTTTTTCCATTCATAAAAACCATCACTAATAATTAAGCATCTTTTTTGTCGAAACGGATTTTTAAAACTTACTTTTTGTTCAATTGTTTCAGAACGTGCATTGATCATTTTATGTCCGATTTTCACATCTTTTGACCAAGGTGGAATTAATCCCCATCGCATGTTTGTAGCTACACGTTGCTGTCCGTTTGATCCTATAACGAAAACATCCTGAGATGGAGCAATGTTATATCTGTATGTAAGTTCTTCATTGATAATTAGCTGAAACTGATCTTCAATTACATCTTGATTTGTTGCAAGTGTAAACCGACCACACATAAAATTCACCTCAAACTATTACTTTCTTCTATCGTAACAATTTTTCTTTTATAATCCTAATACATTGTGACAAAAAATAGATTTTCATATCTGGACTTTTACCCATAACGAAGTTAGTGCTATAAACATATAGTAAAACAAATGGATTTGGAGGTGACATCATGGGCGCTACAGGTGGATACGGTTATGGAGCTGGTTTTGCTCTAATCGTTGTTTTGTTTATTCTTTTAATTATCATTGGAGCTTCTTACGTTGGTTACGGATACTAATTAATTAAGAAAAGAGTCCATTTATCTTTCAAAAGAGATAATGGGCTCTTTTTAAGTAACTTTTACTAGTTTTGTAAACGTAAGCAAATTTCTTTTCATTATTAAGATGTTATAGGAAAATAATAAGGTGAAAATGAAAGGAGCTGAACTGATGGAAAGCTTACAAAGTACTACAACATTACATAATGGCGTTAAAATGCCTTGGTTTGGTTTAGGAGTGTTTAAGGTAGAAGATGGGTCAGAGGTAGTAAATTCGGTTTTAGCTGCTATTAAAGCTGGCTATAGAAGTATTGATACTGCTGCGGTTTATGGGAATGAAGAGGGTGTTGGTAAGGCAATTGCGGAGTGTGGTGTGTCACGTGATGAATTGTTTATCACATCAAAGGTGTGGAATGCAGATCAAGGATATGTTGAAACAATCGCTGCATTTGAAGAAAGCTTAAGAAAGCTGCAGTTAGACTACCTGGATTTATATCTCATTCATTGGCCTGTACCTGAACAAGGGAAATACGTTGATACTTGGAAAGCATTAGAAAAGCTTTATCATGATGGGAAAATTCGTGCAATTGGCGTAAGTAACTTTAAGGAACACCATTTACAAGATCTTATTGATCAAGCTGATGTTAAACCAATGGTCAATCAGGTTGAATATCATCCACGGTTAACACAAGAAAGTCTACACGAATATTGTAAAAAGCATCAAATTCAACTAGAAGCATGGTCACCATTAATGCAAGGTCAGTTACTAGACGAGCCAACACTAGTGGAAATTGCTCAAAAATATAATAAATCAACAGCACAAATTATCTTGCGATGGGATCTACAAAATAAGGTTGTTACAATTCCTAAATCAATTAAGCCTCATCGTATTGAAGAAAATGCAAATATTTTTGATTTCACACTAAGTGAAGAAGATATGAAAAAAATTAGTGCGTTGAACCAAGACAAGCGTGTTGGTCCAGATCCTGATGAATTTAATGTAGTGTAAAAAATAGTAAACAAAAACAGCTGGTCAATGTTGATCAGCTGTTTTTAAATGGATAAAAAGAAAATAGATGAAGACCTTAAAGATAGAAGATTGAAAGGAGAAGCTTTTATGGCAAAATTAATTCTCTGCATGGTGATCTTATCATTTACAATGATAAGCACTTTTCAAGCCCCGTCTCTTACACAAGCAAAACAAGTGGACGTCTTTTCTCCATTACATACTCTAATAACAGAAGATCCTATACTAGAAGGAGCGATTGCAGGTGTTAGTATTCGTTCGGCTTCTAACGGTGATCTATTATATTCGTATAATGGAGATTTATCGTTAACCCCAGCATCCAATTTAAAATTATTCACGGCAGCATCAGCTTTAGCTTCCTTAGGGCCAGATTATTCTTTCCAAACGGAACTATTCACAGATGGAAAAGTTAGACGTAATGAAATAAAGGGAAATGTTTATTTTGTTGGACATGGTGATCCCACACTCCGTGTAAATGATATTGAAAGAATGGCTAAAACTCTTAAAAAACAAGGAATACAATCTATTACAGGAGATTTAATTGCTGATGATAGTTGGTATGATGATGTACGGTATTCAGTGGATCTTCCTTGGAGTGATGAAACAGCTTATTATGGTGCGCAAATTTCAGCCTTAACAGTTTCTCCTGATAAAGATTTTGATGCAGGAACGGTTACCATTGAGGTTTCTCCTGGTCAAAAAAATCAAAAGGCGGAAATTTCAATTTTTCCTAATACTGATTTTGTTACACTTATAAATAAAACTAACACAGTTTCCACAGATGAAGAAAGTGAGCTTACAATCTCACGTACTCATGGTAAAAATGAGGTCATTGTTGAAGGGACCATTTCATATAAAGCATTGCCCATAAAAGAGTGGGTGGCAGTATGGGATCCAACAAGCTATTCTCTTTCAGTCCTAAAAAAAGCATTAAAACAACAAGGAATTAAGGTGAAAGGTAGGGAACGTAAAGGGGTAAAACCAAATCATTCGAAAATGCTTCTTACACATCAATCAATTCCTCTAAAAGAAATACTTATTCCTTTCATGAAAAATAGTAACAATACACATGCGGAAATGCTTGTCAAAGAAATGGGGAAGGCTCACAAGCAATCTGGAAGCTGGGAAGCAGGTTTAGAGGTTGAAAAACAAACATTAACATCGCTCGGAATTGATGTTGAGAATATGTACTTAAGAGACGGATCGGGTATTTCTCATGTAAACGCTATTCAGGCAAACTCTGTTACAGATCTTTTATATAAATCTCAATCACAGGCATGGTTTTCGTCTTTCTATAACTCTTTACCAGTTGCAGGTGTAAAAGAAAAAAAAATAGGTGGTACACTGCGTAATCGGATGAAAGAAGAACCACTAAAAGAAAACGTAGTTGCGAAAACCGGTACACTTACTAATGTAAGCTCTATATCGGGTTATTTAACGTTGTCTGACGGAAATAAACTTATTTTTTCCATTTTGATGAATCATTTAAAAGATGAAGAGCAAGGTAAATTACTTGAAGAAAAAATTTTATCAGTAATCGCTCAAACTACATTGTAAAGCAAACCTTTTGAACTTTTGTTTTTTCTTTGAAATAATGAAAAGGAGTAATAAAAGGAGGGGATAAAACAATGAAAGTATTTGTCGTTGGAGCAAATGGAAAAATAGGTAAACATTTATCTGAGCGTTTAAATGAGAGTGAAAACTACACTGTACTTGCAATGGTAAGGAAGGAAGAGCAACAGAGAGAATTTGAAAATAAAGGAATTGAAACAGTTATTGCTGATTTGGAAGGAACAGTTGAAGAACTACAAGAAGCATTAAATGGCTGTGATGCAATCGTATTTACTGCTGGATCCGGAGGAAGCACAGGATCTGATAAAACACTCCTAATTGATCTTGATGGAGCAGTAAAAACGATGGAGGCTGCTGAAAAAGCAGGTATTGACCGATTTATTATGGTAAGTGCTCTTCAAGCAAATAATCGGGAAAATTGGAACGAAAATCTTAAACCATATTATGTAGCTAAACACTATGCAGATAAAATGCTAGTACAATCAAACTTAAATTATACAATTATTCGCCCGGGCGGTTTACTTAATGAAAAGGGAATTGGAAAAATCACAGCAGGTAATGAAGTGCCAAGAGCAACAATTCCACGAGAAGATGTCGCAACAACAATAATTGAAGCTCTTGAAAATCCAAATACTTATCACAAGTCCTTTGATATTGTGTCAGGCGAAGATCCAATATCTACTGCATTAAATAATTTATAAGCTATATTAAGACAAAGACAGCAATCCCTAAGGTTGCTGTCTTTTTCGTGTAATCATTTCTCAAGCTTGAGAAATATGATTGTCATCTCAAAAAGTGGGTAATATAACTATGTAAGCTTGTCTCGGAACTAACACAACTAAAAGGGGGAAGAAGTTATGGTGCTTACTCCAGAACAAAGAATCCAGTTACATGGTTTTAATAATTTAACAAAGTCACTAAGTTTTAATATGTATGATGTCTGTTATACAAAGACGAGGGAAGAGAGAGAAGCATATATTGAGTATATTGATGAGCAATACAATGCAGATCGTTTAACAAAAATTTTAAAAAATGTTACGGATATAATCGGTGCTCACGTCTTAAATATTGCAAAGCAAGACTATGTTCCACAAGGATCAAGTGTAACAATCTTAGTTTCTGAAGGTCCAGTTGTTGAGGTACCAACAGAATCCTATGATGAATCACCAGGTCCACTCCCTGAAGCAGTTACAATGGGACTAGATAAAAGTCATATTACGGTTCATACATACCCTGAATATCATCCAAATGAGGGAATAAGTACGTTTCGTGCTGATATTGATGTTTCCACATGCGGAGAGATTTCACCCCTTAAAGCACTAAATTACTTAATTCATTCCTTTGACACAGATATTATGACAATGGATTATAGAGTTAGGGGATTTACAAGAGACATTAATGGAGATAAATTATTTATTGATCATGATATCAGTTCTATTCAAAATTATATTCCTGATGAAGTAAAAGAAGATTTTGACATGATTGATGTGAATATTTATCAAGAGAATATTTTCCATACGAAGTGTAAGCTGAAGAAATTCGATTTGAACAACTATTTATTTGGATACACCAAAGATAAAATAAGTAAAGAAGAACAAGAGCAAATTACTGATAAACTAACGAAGGAAATGGATGAAATTTTCTACGGAAAGAATATAAAATAAGGGGCGAATTGATTCGCCCCTTTTATCATTAAGCTTTTGCAGCTTGAAGTTGAAGAGAAATTTTAATTTGATCGCCTACTAACACTCCACCAGCTTCTAATGGTGCATTCCAAGTTAGACCATAATCACTGCGCTTTAATTTGCCCTCTACAGCAAAACCAGCTTTTTCATTACCCCATGGATCAACACCAGTTCCTTCAAAAGAAACTGCGAATGATTCGGATTTTGTAACACCGTGTAAAGATAAATCTCCAGTTACGTTATACTCGTTTTCATCAGTTTTTTCAATGTTTGTAGCTTTAAAAGTCAAAGTTGGGTGATTTTCAACATCAAAAAAGTCTGCAGAGCGTAAGTGGTTGTCACGGTCTTCGTTACGAGTGTCAACACTTGCTAAATCTATTGAAAATGTAATATCAGCAGTTGTTAAGTCAGTTGGATCAGCCTCGATTTCAGCATTAAAGCTTTGAAAACCACCTTTAACTGTTGCAAACATCATGTGTTTTACAGAGAAGTCTACTCCGCTGTGTGTTGGGTCAAGATTCCATTTTGATTTTGTCATTTCTTTTTTCCTCCAGTAATAGTATATTATTTTAAATTAAAATATCTCAGTTTAAAGATTTATAACTTCGAGATAAATTATATTATCTAAAAAAGTGAATGTCAATTAAAAAGTACGGAGAAATTCAGTATCTTAAGTGAAACTTATATTTTGAGAAAATTGCTCATATATTTTGATTAATATAATGTTAGATGAATCTTTTTATTTAGGAGGACTTTATTTAATTTAATAGAATAGGATAAGTGTATGAAAACGCTTGAAAAAGTAAGTTTAAAGGAGGATGAAACATGATGAACTTTAATCTATCTCAAGAACAAGAAATGGTGAAAAAACTTGTAAGATCATTTGTTGATAGAGAAATATCTCCATATATTAGTGAATGGGATCGTAAAGGTCATTTTGAAACAAGTATTTTGAATCGACTTGCTGACTTGAACCTAATGGGAGTTTGTATTCCTGAAGAATATGGTGGAAGCGGCATGGATTATAATGCATTGGCAATTGTTTGTGAAGAGCTAGAAAGAGGTGACACATCATTTCGTACAGCAGTATCAGTTCATACGGGACTTAATAGCATGACACTTTTGCAGTGGGGAAATGAATGGCAAAAGCGAAATTATCTTGTTCCTCAAGCTAAAGGTGAGAAAATTGGGGCATTTGGTTTAACGGAGCCTAATGCAGGATCTGATGTAGCCTCGATGAAAACATCAGCTATCAAGCAAGGTGATCACTACATACTAAACGGTCAGAAGACATGGATTTCATTATGTGATGTAGCAGATCATTTCCTCGTTTTTGCCTATACAGATACAAGTAAAAAACATCATGGAATCTCTGCTTTCATTGTTGAACGAACAATGCCTGGTTTTTCATCAAAAGCCATTAAAGGTAAGTTGGGCATTCGAGCTGGTAATACAGGTGAACTATTTTTTGACAATGTAAAAGTTCCAAAAGAGAACTTGCTAGGAGAAGAAGGGGAGGGCTTTAAAATTGCCATGTCTGCATTAGATAATGGAAGGTTTACTGTTGCAGCAGGAGCATGTGGGATTATTTCAGCCTGTCTTGAAGCAAGTGTTAAGTATTGCCATGAGCGGAGTACCTTCGGAAAAGAAATCGGTAAACATCAGCTTGTACAACAAATGCTTGCTAAGATGGAAGCAGGTTTACAAATGTCTCGTTTACTCGTTTATCGTGCAGGCTGTCTCAAAAATGAAGGAAAACGAAACACAAGGGAAACCTCGCTTGCAAAATGGCAGGCTTGCGATTTTGCTAACGAAGCAGCAAACGATGCTGTCCAAATTCATGGAGCATATGGCTACTCAGATGAATATCCAGTTGAAAGACATTTGCGAAATTCTAAGGCTCCGGTTATTTACGAAGGCACAAGAGAAATTCACACAATCATGCAAGCCGAATATGTACTTGGTTACCGTGAAGACAAGCCTCTCAACAAGACACTTCCTGCTTGGGAAGATATTGAGCAGTTGCTACACTGAGGGGGGCGTGCCTGTCACTTCCCGCATTTTGTCGAACACAAAAAGGATGGTTCATTACCATCCTTTTTACTATATTTATATACTAATTATTGTACTAATTTTTCCAGCTTATCGATCCGAATTTTCTTTTCATCTTCACTTGCTAAGTCAAATTTTTTCAATAAGTGAAACAGTTCATTGAGATCAGCTTGAGAAACTGAGGTAGATAAGAAATTGAAACATTTTTCACCTAAACTATAATTCATATAAGGAGTCTGTTCCTTTAACTTTTTAGTAACATCATCAATTGTATGGTCAATTTTACATGAGCTCATCTATTTTATCCTCCAATATGTGACATCTCAATTTTTTCCCGCTTAGTCGTTAGTTCACTTCGTTCAACAGAGTATTGATCTTTTCGTCCATTCCAAATAGATGTTACATGTTTTGCAAGCTCTTCATCCGTTTTCTCCGATCTAATTACTTCGCGTAAATCGTGACCTTTTGAAGCAAACAAACATGTATAAAGAGAACCGCTTGCTGACAGACGAGCACGATTACATGTTGAACAGAATGCATCTGATACAGATGAAATAACCCCGATTTCATCTTGAGAACCTACGTAACGGTAACGGCTTGCAACTTCACCTGTATAGTTTGGATCCACAGGTTCTAATGGCATTACCTCATGGATATCTTCCACAATTTGTTTTTTTGGATAAACATCTTGTAAGTTCCACTTATTTGAATTGCCAACATCCATAAATTCAATAAACCGTAAAATATGGCCTTTTTCACGGAAATACTTTGCCATAGGAATAATTTCATGTTCATTCATTCCACGTTTGACAACCATGTTAATTTTCACTTTTAAACCAGCTTTAGAAGCAGCATCTATACCGTCTAAAACAGCTTTTACAGATACACCTCGTCCATTAATTTTACCGAACACATCATCATTCAGGGAGTCAAGACTAATGGACACACGTTGTAATCCAGCAGCTTTAAGCTCTTTAGCATATTTAGGTAAGAAATATCCGTTCGTAGTCATCGCTATATCTTCTACACCGTCTATAGAATTGATGCGATCAATAAGAAAAGCTAAGTCTTTTCTCATTAACGGCTCTCCACCTGTAAGTCGAATTTTCTTAACGCCTAGTGTTTGAACAAAAACTTTAGTTAATCGTTCAATTTCTTCATAAGAAAGAAGTTCATTTCTTTTTAAAAAAGGATAGTCCGGACCAAATATTTCAGCAGGCATACAATAAGTACAACGAAAATTACATTTATCTGTTACAGAAATTCGCAAATCTCGTAGAGGACGATCAAAATAATCATAAACAGATTTATTATTCTTCAATACGATACCTCCCTCTATTTTTCATCAACAATTCGTTCTGGGTGGGAATAAACATTAAAGGAATTTCCTCTGATAAAACCAACAGCTGTTATATTTAAATCATTTGCTAGTTTAATAGCAAGATCAGTTGGAGCAGATTTAGATAAAACAATACCAACACCAATTTTTGATGCTTTTACTAAAACTTCAGAAGAAATTCTCCCACTAAATACGATAATTTTATCACGCACAGGAATTTGGTTCAGAATACTATATCCATATAATTTATCTAAAGCGTTATGACGACCAATATCCGTTCGACTAACAAGCATTTCATCTGGAGTACAGAGTGCTGCATTGTGAACACCGCCAGTTTCTTGAAAAACAACACTGCTTTCCTGCATGGTTTTCATAAGTGAAATACATTGTTCAGGTGTAAGTGTTTGTTTGGTTGTAGAGGTTTTTGACGTTTTTACATCATTTTGAAAATAAAATTGTCTGCTTTTCCCACAGCAAGAGCCAATAAAACGTTTCGAATAATACTGTTGATTCGTTGTTACATTTGATTGTAAGCTCACGTATGCATATCCGGCACTTTCATCAATAGAAATTGACTCAATTTCATTATAAAAACGGATTACACCTTCTGAAGCCAAAAACCCAATAACCATTTCTTCAAAATGAGTAGGTGTACATACCATTGTAGCAAACTCTTCATTATTCACAAAAATTGTTAAGGGGAATTCAGTAACAATATCATCGGTTGTTTCAACTAATTTCCCATTTTTATATTTTGTTATTTGTTGATTTATACTCATTTTCATATCCATATCATCTCACACCCGAATTCTAAGATTACTAAAAATATAAACATAGATTGATTTTTTAAACAAGTATTAAAGATTTCCTAATGAAAAGTTAGGTGTGCCTAAAAGTGAAAATTTATTCTTGCACAATAAAAAAGAACATGGTAATATTTCGTTACAAAGTTCATGATTTTGTAACAAATTGCTTCCGAGATAGCGAACCTGTCATCGATTCAAAATGTTACGAATTTGAAAGCGATTAACTGTTGGTCCGATAGTAGCGATTCCTGCTTGAAACTAACCGTCAATCACCTTTAAGATAGGCATTTATTTGTCATATTTTAATGGGATTGGCGGTTTTCTTTGTTTAACAAGATATTATACTATTCATTTTGTTAAGATTTGATTTTACATCGTAGAAAAATTTTTAAAAGCTTACCTTAAGGGGATGACCACATGAAAAAGACAAAAAATCGTTGGCTAATTGCTGCTTCTGCAGTAGGGATTCATATTTCAATTGGATCCGTGTATGCTTGGAGTAACTTTACCAATCCATTAATGGAAGAGTTTGGATGGACGGCTCAACAAGTACAATTAACATTTAGTATTGCCATTTTATTTCTTGGATTGTCCGCAGCGTTTTTAGGACACTTTGTTGAAAAATACGGCCCAAGAGCAGCTGGTTTACTTGCAGCTGGATTCTTTGGTGCTGGGATTATCGGTTCCGGTTTAGCGGTTAATCTAGGATCATTACCTTTCCTCTATGTTACATATGGTGTTCTTGGAGGAATTGGACTTGGAGTTGGATATATTGCACCTGTTTCAACGTTAGTAAAATGGTTCCCGGACCGTCGTGGCCTTGCAACAGGACTAGCTATTATGGGATTCGGATTTGCTGCTGCCATTGCAAGTCCAGTGATGGAGTCACTCATTAATTCGGTTGGTACAGCAAACACATTCTTTATTCTAGGGATTTCATATTTAGTCATAATGTCATTATCTTCATTATATTTAGAAAAGCCACCAGTTGGTTGGGCACCAAAAGGATTTAATGAAAAAGGACAATCTGGAAAATCAAGAATTAAAGAAGATTTATCACAATTAACGGCAAACGAAGCAATTAAAACATCAAGATTTTATTATCTATGGATTATGTTATTCATCAACGTAACATGTGGTATTGCCATTCTCTCGGCTGCAAAACCTTTAGCTGAAGAAAGTATTGGACTTACAACAGTAGAAGCTGCAGCATTAGTAGGTATCCTGGGAATATTTAATGGATTAGGACGTATCGGTTGGGCGTCAATCTCAGATTTTATTGGTCGACCAAATACGTATACAACTTTCTTCGTCTTACAAATTGTCTTATTTGCCGTTTTACCACATACTACAGAAGCATTTTTATTTCAAGTTATGTTAGCAGTCGTATACACTTGTTATGGTGGAGGTTTTGCAGCAATTCCTGCTTATATTGGCGATTTATTCGGTACAAAACAATTAGGTGCAATTCATGGATACATTCTTACAGCATGGGCTGCTGCAGGATTAGCGGGTCCAATGTTTGCAGCGTGGATGAAAGATACTACTGGAAGCTATGCAACTAGTTTAACTTTCTTCTCGGGCATGTTTGTACTTGCATTAATCGTTTCTATTGTTATTCGCCGTGATATTAATAAGTTACGTCAACAACAAGTGTCAGGATCAAAAATAGCTGGATAAATAATACTTCCACAATGCACTGAGGGTATGGTAAAATACCTCATGCTAAAACCTGTGTACAGGTAGGAGGATATTATGAATAAGTATGAGGCAGAGTTTAGTAATATCGTTCGTTCTTTCCGAAAAAAGCATATGGGAAAAGGTCCGAGTAAAATCACAACAACCTTTTGTAAAAACTGGGCTATTTGTGAGATGGAAGGGAATTTATCACCGGTGGAAAAATTCATTGCCAGTGCAGATGAAGGAAAGCAAGCGCTACGATCTGCTAGAACTGAAATGGTTAAACAAATTTACAAGAAAAACCCACCTATTGAAATGGAAGAGTTTCTAAACTGTAAATTCGTTGATTTGTTCGTAGATATAGATATTGACAGAGATTTTGGTATGTCGATCTTTGTTTTCAATGAAGACTTACAACAAAAATTCTCTAAATAAAAATAAAAAGTAATAATAAACATATTTATTCATTCAATTAAATAAATTGGTATGGCACTTAGTAGCGACCCTGCGAAAGACTAACCACCGTTTGACTCAACACAGTATTTTTATTATGAGTTTACGGTGGTTTTTTGTTACTTAGGTTATATTAGTCCATTTACCAATCATTGAATAAGATTGGTAAATGGATTAAAGAAAAATTAGCCTATCAATAAATCAGATTGAATTAATGATAGGCTAGTTTTTCTAACTAACAATTTTATAAATAAAGAAGACGAAAAATTTTCAGGCAGAACAAGGAGTGAAATTCAAATGGGAGAGACAAAACATCAAGGACCTATAAAAGCAACAAAAGCACCGCAGCCTAAGCACTGGGTGAGTCCAATTCCGTTTGGTCTAGGGAAGGTTAAACCACAACATTTCCGCGATACGATGAAAATCGCATGGGATAATAAAGATAATCTAGGGTATGCATCACGAATTTTAACAAAAGGAGTTTGTGATGGCTGTGCATTAGGTGTGTCCGGTTTGCATGACCAAACACTAAAGGGCCCTCATATGTGTACAACAAGATTAAATGTACTTCGTTTAAACACGATGCCGGCATTAAAAGAAGAAATTGTACATGCAGATATCGATGAATTGAGAAAGTATAGCAGTACTGAGTTAAGGAAATTAGGTCGAATTCCATATCCGCTTATTCGCCGTAATGGGGAGAGAAAATTTTCCCGTATTTCATGGGATGAAGCAATGGACATGATTGCAAATAAAATGAAACAATTAGATCCGAAACAATATGCTTTTTACTTAACTTCGAGAGGAATTACAAATGAGTCGTACTATGTAGCTGCAAAAGTATCTCGTTTTCTAGGTACAAATAATATTGATAATGCATCACGTATTTGCCATTCGCCAAGTAAAACAGCATTAAAGCGTTCTATCGGTGTTGGAGCATCAACTGTTAATTATCAAGATTGGTTTGGAACAGATGTATTATTATTCTGGGGTAGTGTTGCTTCAAACGCATCACCCGTTTCCACAAAATATATGTTGGAAGCGAAAAAGAGAGGTACCAAAATAATTGTTGTTAATCCATATAGTGAGCCTGCAATGGATAAATATTGGATTCCATCTAACATGGAATCAGCTTTATTTGGAACAAAAATTGCTGATGATTTCTATCAAGTAAACATTGGTGGAGATATTGCCTTCATGCATGGAATTATGAAGCACTGGTTCGAGATGGAAGAAAAACAACATGGTTCCGCAATTAACCATGAGTTTGTACAAAAACATGTAAACGATTATGAAGAATTAAAAGCACATGTTAAGCAACAATCATGGGATGAAATCATTAAGTCATCTGGTATTTCAAAAGATAGAATCATTGAGCTATCTAGCCTTTTAGCAAAAAGTAAAAATGCTATCTTTGCTTGGGCACTAGGATTGACGATGCATTCATTTGCCACAGACAATATTTCACAAGTTGCAAACCTTGCGTTATTGCGTGGCTTCTTGGGACGTAAAAATAGCGGATTAATGCCTTTCCGCGGTCACTCTTCAGTACAAGGTTCAGGTGAAATGGGGGCTGATCCATTTGTTTTACCTGGTGGTGGATTTGAAGAAGAAAACGTGAAACATATTGAGAATATATGGGATTTTGAATTACCAAAATGGCAAGGTGATATTGTGGGTGTTACGCTTGAAAACATCGTTCTCCCTGAAGATCACGAAAGAAAAATTAAACTTTATTATTTATCTGGTGGTAACTTCCTAGAAACGATGCCAGATCCTGATTTTGTTGAAAAAGCTTTATCAGAACTAGACATTCGCGTTCACCAAGATATCATTTTCAACACGTCAACACTTGTCGATGCGAAAGAGGCTGTCATCGTTTTACCTGCTAAAACACGCTATGAACAAGAAGGTGGCGGAACTTCTACGTCAACTGAAAGAATGGTCTATTTTTCACCTGAAATTGATGGAAATAAAAATGAAATTAAAGAGGCACGTGCAGAATGGAAGATTTACGTTGATCTTGCCAAACGTGTGAAACCTGAAACTGCTCATCTTGTTGATTTTAAAACAGGCCAGGAAATTCGTGATGAAATTGCTATTGCAAACCGTGACTACGATGGCATTCAGCATTTGAAAAATGCAGGTGATGTTTTCCAATGGGGTGGTGCTTGGTTATGTGAAGGTGGAGTTTGTCCGACACCAGATGGAAAAGGAAACTTGATTTCAGTTGAAATACCGGATCTTGGTAAAAAAGAAGGGCAATTTGTTGTCACGTCTCGACGTGGAAAGCAATTTAACTCAATGGTTTATAAAGAAACAGATCCATTTAACGGCGCAGAACGTTATGATGTTCTTATGAATGCAGAGGATGCTAAACGTTTAAGTATTGCAGAGGGAGAAGGCATTGTTGTATATAATGGCTTTGGTGTTTTCCAAGGAAGAGCGAAGTTCGTAGACATTGCAAAAGGAAACCTAGAAGTTCACTTCCCTGAGGGTAATTTCTTGTTACCACGAGGAAGATATGAAAAATTCGCCGGAATCCCTGACTACAATATTACAGTTACGGTAGAAAAAGCGGATCGCTATAACGCTCGTAAAGATGTACAATATGTGGAGAAACCAATAGAAGACTTAGAAGTAGATGCACCAATTTAATATTTTCATATAAAGACAGAGCAACATGTTCTGTCTTTTTTCTATGGTTTTTTTCATTTAAAACCTTTAAAATTTAATTGTGTAAGCGTTTTAAATAATATTATTTAAACAAAGGGTGAGGAAATGATTAAAACTGAAAATAGTTTAATGCTTTTTAATACAATCATTACATCAATAGATGGTAGCATTATAGATTTCCGTTTTGGTGGGTCAGATGAGTTAGAGAAATTAGTATGCTTACAAATGAAAATAAAAGATTTATTTGATTTTTGGGACGAGAAGAAATCAAATATGATCATTGCCTCTAAAAATACCCTTCAATACTTACTTCTTTTTAAAGATTTTACAACAGAAAACCAGCAGAGAAGAATGTACATATTAGCAAACGGTCAGCAATGGTTTCAACTTGAGGAACGAATTAAGGAGCTTGATAAATCAAACCGTGAATTAGACGCAATTATTGAAAGTTCATTTGACGGCATTTATATTACTGATAAGTTTGGCAATACATTAAAAACAAATTCTGCCATAGAACGGATCACAGGAATTCCTAAGCATTATTATATTGGGAAAAATATTAATCATTTAATAAAAAGAGGGATATTAGAACAATCTGTAACATTGAAAGTTATGGAGCAAAAACGTTCAGTTTCAGTTGTTCAGCAAAATTTCAATCAAAAAGAAACACTAATGACGGGAAATCCTATTTTTAATGAAGAAGGTGAAATCGAAAAGATTGTCACGAATATTCGTGATCTTTCTGAATTAAATCAATTAAATAAAGAGCTGAAAAAAGTGCAACAGCTTAATGAGAAATATAAAGAAGAGCTTGATAGATTAAAATCTTTTGCCATTCAAGACCCTGATATTATCCTCAAAAGTGATAAGATGATTGAGATTTATCAAATGATCGGCAGGCTTGCCAACTTTGATACAACAATTCTTGTTCTTGGTGAAACAGGAGTAGGAAAGGATGTGTTGGTTCGATACTTATATCGCTCAAGTGACAGATTTAAGGAGGGGCAGCTTATAAAAGTCAATTGTGGGGCAATCCCAAATGAGCTTCTTGAATCAGAGTTGTTTGGTTATGAAGGTGGCGCATTTTCAGGTGCTAATAGGACGGGAAAAGTGGGGATGTTTGAATTAGCTCATAATGGCATGCTTTTTTTAGATGAAGTCGGCGAAATGCCAATGGATCTTCAAGTAAAGCTGCTTCGTGCAATTCAGGAAAAAGAAATTATGAGAGTAGGCGGCACAAAAACGAAAAGAGTGGATGTTCGATTAGTGGCAGCCACAAATAGAGATTTAAAAGAAATGGTCAAAAGAGGAACATTTCGTGAAGATCTTTATTACCGGTTAAATGTTGTCCCAATTTTCGTGCCTCCTCTTAGAGAAAGGCGTGCTGATATCCTTCCACTTGTTCACTATTTTTTAGAGCTGTACAAGAAGAAATATTCAGTTGAAAAAGTGTTAGATCAAAAGATTAGTAACTTTTTTTATCAGTTTGATTGGCCAGGCAATGTAAGGGAACTATCCAATTTATTAGAAAGACTTATTTTGACCGTACCAAACGAATACGTATCCATCAATGACCTGCCAGATGAATACCAAAAATCGACATCAGATGAAGAAGTTGTTCTTGAAGAGGTGTCATTAAGAGAGATCGTAGAACAAGCTGAGAAAACAGCTCTTAAAAAAGCTCTATTAAAATATAAAACAACGTATCAAATTGCTGAAAAGCTTCAAACAAGCCAAGCAACAGTTTTTCGAAAGCTACAAAAATATAATTTATCATAAATTCAAAAGTGAATGATCAATTCATTTTTAAATTATACAAGTCCCTTGTTTAACAAGTAGTTAACGTAATCGGGTAAATCATTTCTGAATTAAGTGACAAAATGGTGAACATTTCGCTTAGTTGTCACTTATTTTTTGTTTTGGCATGAAAATTGCTTGATGTAAAGCAGTGAGGTTTTGACCTTTATGAAAAAGGAAATAGGGGGAATGGAATTTGAATAGACCTTGGTTAAAGCATGTAGTTGAAGGAAATCCGGTTGAAATTGAAATACCAGAAATATCGTTACCTGATTTGTTTCAACGCTCTGTTGAAATGTATGAAAATAAGATTGCGGTCACATTTTATGATAACTCATATTCTTATTCACTTTTAAATGATTCAATAAATAGAATGGCGAGCGCACTAGTAAAACGTCAAGTAAAAAAAGGTGATCGAGTCGCAATCATGCTTCCGAATTGTCCTCAATATCCCATTAGCTATTATGCAAGTTTACGATGTGGAGCAACCATCGTACAAATTAATCCAATGTATAAATCATCTGAACTTCTATACGTCCTCAACGATTCACAGGCAAAGGTCATCATTGTTTTAGATCAACTCCTACCCGTCGTAGAAAAAATCTTACATGAAACATCGGTAACTACGATCATTCCTGTTTCTTTCGAAAAAGAAAGCTTGTTTCATCAATTACTAAAAGATCCTGGTGATACAATCCCTAATGAAAAGATTGATCCTAAAGAAGATATTGCTGTTCTTCAATATACAGGAGGAACAACAGGTCGTTCAAAAGGGGCAATGTTAACACATTATAATTTAGTTGCAAATACACTCCAAAGTGCTGCTACTGCACATGTTAAAACAAATACTGGGGAAGAGCGCGTTCTAACCATTTCTCCTTTGTTTCACGTCTATGGGATGACAAGTGCGATGAATCTTACTTTTTATAATGGTGGAAACTTAATTCTCGTACCTCGATTTGAAGTGGAAGAGGTCGTGAAAATAATAGAAAAAACAAAGCCAACCTCATTTCCAGGTGTTCCAACAATGTATATTGCACTACTTAATTACTATAATACCTATAAGTTTGACTTAAGCTGCCTTAAAACCTGTACAAGTGGTTCTGCACCACTTCCTGTTGAAGTGATAAACCGTTTTAATGAGGTAAGCGGAACGAATGTTGCTGAAGGGTATGGATTATCTGAGGCATCTCCTGTCACACACCGCAATCCTATTTCGGGACTTCAAAAGCGGGGAAGTATCGGAATACCAATACCTAATACAGATGCTAAGGTTGTTGATATAGCTTGCGGCGAGCAGGATTTGCCAATTGGAGAGGTAGGCGAGTTAATTATAAAAGGACCTCAAATTATGAAAGGGTATTGGAATATGCCTGAAGAAACAGTTAATACAATACGTGATGGCTGGTTATATACTGGAGATTTGGCGATGATGGATGCTGATGGATTTTTCTATATTGTTGGACGTAAAAAAGAAATGATATTAGCAAGTGGATTTAATGTATATCCAATTGAAGTGGAGGATGTTATTTACAGTCATTCAAAAGTGCTTGAAGCAGCTGTTATCGGTGTTCCAGATGAATACCGCGGTGAAACAGTTAAAGCAATTGTTGTTACCAAAGAAAATGAACGTATAACGGAGGATGAATTAATTCAATTTTGTCGAGAAAGACTTGCAGCCTATAAAGTGCCTAAAGAAATAGCCTTTGTAGAGGAACTTCCGAAAACAGCGGTTGGAAAGATTCTAAAACGGACTTTAAAAGAAATGTATTCTGTATCCAAATAGAGGAGGGAACACATGGATATTTTATTGCAGCAATTATTTAATGCACTCACAATTGGAAGCGTTTATAGTTTAGTTGCACTTGGCCTGACTTTAGTGTATGGGATTTTGCATATTCCAAATTTTGCGCATGGAGCTTTATATATGGTTGGTGGTTATATCACCCTTTTATTTATGGAGAGCATGGGTTTACACTATTGGCTTGCAATATTTATTTCCATTATTGTCGTTGGATTATTAGGCGTTGTTATGGAACGGTTAGTTTTCCATCCATTGCGGAATGCTCCGCCAATACATGACAAAATCGCAGCAATTGGTGTTCTCTTATTTTTAGAAGCTTTAGTTCAGTTAGTATGGGGTGCTGAATATCGCAGAATGTTATCTCCTTATGATATTGTTGTAGATTTTCTTGGCCTAACTGTTACTGCACAAAGACTTCTTATAATCGGTACAGCTATTCTTGCCATGATTCTTTTGCATTTATTTTTGAAAAAAACGATAACAGGTTCAGCGATCATTGCAATGTCGCAAAACCGAGAGGGCGCATTTTTAGTAGGTATTAATGCAAACAAAGTGGCCATGATTACGTTTTTTATTTCGGGGGCTCTAGCAGCATTCGCTTCTTCAATAGCATCACCTATTAATCTAGTTTTTCCTGGTATGGGTCATCTTGTTATTTTAAAAGCATTTGTCATCATCATTATTGGTGGAATGGGTAGTATTCCCGGAGCAATTATTGGTGGTTATATCTTAGGATTTTCCGAAAGTCTCAGTGCGACATTTATTTCAAATGATTATAAAGATTTAATTGCATTTTTATTATTAGTGGCAATTCTGACTATTAAACCGAAAGGCTTGTTTGTAAAGGGGGCTCGTTCATGATGAGTTTCTTAAATAAAAGAAATACCACCATTTTGTTAATCGTAGTGGCTATTTTGATGCCTTTGTTAACAGATAACCCATACTTATTACACATATTTTCAACTGCTTTTATATGGACGATTGGAGTTTATGGATTAAATTTGATTGGCGGGTTTACTGGTCAGCTTTCATTAGCACATGCTGGTTTTTTCGCCATCGGTGCCTATTCGGTAGGAATACTAACAGTAAAAGTTGGGCTTAATTTTTGGTTGACTCTACTGCTTGGAATTATCATTACGACCATTATCGGCTTTTTAATAGGCATAATCGCCCTCCGAACGAAAGAACATTTTTTTGCCATCTATACACTTTGTGTTGGGTACATCATTTATCTTGTTATTTACAAATGGGAGGCACTAACAGAAGGAGTCCGTGGTTTAATTGGGATCCCACCACCGGCACCAATTGGACCGATAACCTTTCAAACACCTATATCCCAATACTATCTTTTATTATTTTTTCTCGTTTTAACTATTTTTATTTTTACGAGGATTATTAATTCTCTTATCGGCAGAACATATATGGCCATTAGAAATAGTGAAGAGTTAGCTCAAACGATTGGGATCGAGACAATGAAACAAAAACTAGTTTCATTTGTTTTGTCCACATTCTTTGCGGGGTTAGCAGGCGGTTTGTATGCGTCATTTGTTCGATTTATTGGACCTGATATTTCTTATATAAACGTTACTTTTGATATGTTGATGTATTTATTAGTTGGAGGTATTGGCACACTCTCCGGACCGCTTGTTGGAACTCTTCTTGTTGTCTGGATTTCTCAATATCTACAATTTTTACAAGACTATCGAATGCTCATTTTTGGTCCGATTCTTGTTCTCTTGATTATTTTTTATCCAAGGGGGATTGTCGGAGGAGTGCAAACATGGCTAATCAAGCAGAGAACTAAAAAGTCTCAGAAAGATCTTTCTCAAAATCTGCAATCTGTTGTTGTAAAGGAGGAGAAATAATGCTTATCCAAGTAAAGGGACTGACGAAAACATTTGGTGGGCTGACTGCCGTTAATTCAGTAGACTTTGAGATTGAAAAAGGAAAGGTAACGGCAATTATTGGTCCTAATGGTGCAGGGAAATCTACATTTTTTAACTTAATTAGTGGCTTTCATCAACCCTCGTCAGGCTCGGTAATGTTTGATAGCACAGATATCACATCATTAAAGGCACATCAAATTGCAAAGCTTGGTATTGCTAGAACATTTCAAACCACAAATTTATTCGAGCAATCAACGGTATTGGATAATGTACTAATTGGACATAGATTACGAACCTCATCAGGGTTATTTGATGCGATTTTTCGAACATCTCGGATGAAAAGAGAAGAAAAGGAATCATTAGAAAAAGCACATGAAGTATTAGAGTTTGTTGGGTTAACAAACCTTGCCAATAAGCATGTGTCAGAGATTTCGCAAGAAGAAATGAAGCGCACAGCATTTGCATTAGCTCTAGCAACAGATCCGGTAATTGTGTTTTTAGACGAACCAGCTGCAGGTGTAAATCCTGAAGAAACAGACGGTTTAGCAGAGTTGATTAAGAAGATGGTTTCAAAAGGAATATCAGTTTGTCTCATTGAACACAAAATGCAAATGATTATGAATCTAGCAGATAAGATTATGGTTTTAAATTATGGACAAAAAATTGCCGAAGGAACTCCAGAAGAGATCAAAAAAAATCCAGCTGTAATTGAAGCTTACTTAGGAGGTGAAGCTGTTGCTCAAGCTTACTGATGTTTCTGTTTCTTATGGTGGATATCAGGCATTAGAACATATCAATCTTAGTGTGAAACAAGGAGAATTTGTTGTTTTATTGGGTGCCAATGGTGCTGGGAAAAGCACAATCTTTCGAACGATTAGCGGTTTAAGTAAACCGTCTTCAGGCAGCATTGAATTTAACAACCAAAGTATAAGTGGACTATCGGCAGATCGACTTGTGTCACTTGGAATTGTTCAATGTGCAGAAGGGAGAAAGCTATTTCCGCAAATGACTGTTTATGAAAATCTCATTTTAGGTGGCTTTGTTCATCGAAGAGATAAAGGAAAACGAAAAAAATCACTTCATGAAGTTTTTGAGCTTTTTCCTATTTTAAACGACAAAAAAGATGACCCAGCTGGATCGCTAAGTGGTGGACAGCAACAAATGCTCGCCATTGGGAGAGCCCTTATGGCATCTCCTAAGGTTATTTTACTTGATGAGCCATCTATTGGTCTCGCTCCTTTAATTGTAGAACAAGTGTTTAGTGTTATCCAACAAATAAACAAAAATGGAACAACAGTTCTTTTAGCTGAACAAAATGCAAATGCTGCACTAAAAATTGCCGATCGAGGCTATGTAATTGAAACAGGAAAAATTGTACTAGAAGGTAGCAGCAAGGACTTATTTGAAAATGACGAAGTGAGGAAAGCGTATATAGGTGCTTAGGTCTTGAGCCTTAATTGAAAGGAGGTGTCTACTTCTTTTTACAGGTTTATTTCTTTGAAAAAAGATTTAAGGGGGAAAAAGGATGAAAAAGCTTGTTTATTTCTTTGCTTTTGTACTAATTTTTATGCTTGCAGCATGTAGTGGGAACACATCAACAGAACCAGCAAACCAAAGTGAAGGGAACACAGAAGAAACAACATCAAATACAGAAGAGAAACCCGCAGGTGAAGTTGTTAATATTGGGTATAGTGGCCCTTTAAGTGGTCCTGCTGCCTATTATGGTGAGAACACATTAAGTGGCTTATCTATGGCTGTAGATGAAATTAACAACAATGGTGGATTTGAAGTGGACGGTAAAAACTATTCTTTAAACCTAGTTTCTTTAGATGATAAATACTTACCGAATGAAACAGGGGCAAATGCAAAACGGTTAGTTCAAGAAGACAAAACACCAATCATTTTTGTTCCACATAGTGGTGGTATTTTTGCTACACAAGTTTTTAATCTTCAGGAAAAATTTATAATTGGAGCTTATTCAAGTGAACCGAAGATAACAGAACAAGGAAATCCGCTAACATTACGTATTCCTCCAAAGTATAGCTCATATATTGAGCCGTTTTCAAAATATCAAATGGAACGATTCGGTAAAAAGATTGCCATGCTTCCAACTGCTAGTCAATATGGAAAAGACTGGGCTGCATTACTTGAACCAGGTTGGAAGGATTTGGGTGGAGAAGTGGTTTATAAAGGATCCATTGACTTTAGTAAAGATACAGACTTTTTCACAATCGTTACGAATGCATTGAAAGAAAAGCCAGATGTTTTATTCGTTGGGGGTCCATCAGAGCCGACTGCCCTTGTTATTAAACAAGCTAGAGAACTTGGTTTTAAAGGAGGATTCCTCATAATGGACCAAGCAAAACTGGATGAAATTGAAGCTGTGTTGGGTGGTCCAGACTTAATAGAAGGATCTGTTGGGGTATTACCACTTATTAACTCTAAAAATGATAGCAATGAGAAATTCATTGAAGACTATGCAGCAGCAAAAGGTAAAAATCCGGGCTCAGAGGCTGGTTATCATTACATGGCTATGTACCTGTTTGTAGAGGCGATGAAAGCTGCAGGGTCTGTTGATGATCCAGATGCAATTATGGCACAAGTAGAAGCTGGATTAAATAATCTCCCTGCTGATAAACGAATCTATGAAATTACTGAAATAGAAGAAAACGGCGGCTTAACAACAGAGCTTCGAATGGGTGTTGTAGAAGGTGGGAAAATCGTTGATAAATCAGTTCAGTAAAAGGTGTTAGAGGGTGGTGCCTGGCACCACCCGATTTTTCTTAGGAAACAGGTGAAAAGTCAGGATCCCTTGTTGACAGAGGTTCATTTTCAGAGCAAGCAAGAGAATTTTTAATGCAATAATGAAAGATAGCTTACAAAAATGAATTAACATCACTGAAAAATAATCCAAAAATGAATTGCTTATTTCTCAAGTTCTTATAGATAGTCATAAGATTATTGGCATGAAACTTGCTACATAAAGGATAAATGAAACATAGAGGAGATGTTAGTATGACACAAGCAGTAATTGTTTCTGCTGTCCGAACACCAATTGCAAAAAAAGGTGGAGCCCTATCAGCATTAGATCCTTACATTTATGGGGCGATTACTATAAAAGAAGCATTAAAACGGATCAATTTAGAGGGAGCAGAAGTTGATGATGTCATTTTAGGAAACTGCTTATCCGGTGGAGGCAATATCGCCCGACTTACGTTACTAGAAGCAGGACTACCTTTTTCGGTACCTGGATTAACAATTGATAGACAATGTGGCTCAGGCATTAATAGCGTTGCCTTAGCAGCAGAAGCAATCATAGCAGGTCAAGCAAAAATAATCATTTCAGGCGGAACCGAGAGCATGTCACGAACACCATATTTATTAGCACCACAAGATAAACCATTTGATCGCATGCCACCCAAATTTGTTTCTCGAAACCTTTCACCTAACCATATCGGTGACCCGCCAATGGGCATTACAGCTGAAAATTTAGTAGAAAAATACAGCATTACAAGAGAAGAGCAAGATGAATTTTCACTACGAAGTCAACAACGCATGGCTGCGGCGATGGAAAATGATTATTTCAATGAACAAATTGTTTCAATTCCAATTAGAACAAAAAAAGGTGAGATTCTTTTTACAACAGATGAACACCCAAGACCAAATGTAACAATGGAGCAGCTCGCAAAGCTATCACCGGCCTTTAGGCAAGGAGGGAGTGTTACAGCTGGTAACTCTTCTGGTGTGAATGATGGGGCTTCAGCGCTTGTAGTGATGTCTGAAGATGAAGCAAAGAAAAGAGGACTACAACCTTTAGCCTGGATCACAGGCTGGTCAATCGCAGGAGTGGATCCGAACATCATGGGTATTGGCCCGGTCCCAGCTGTTCAAAAGCTTTTATCTCAAAGAGAAGAAGATTTAGATGAGTATGATTTAATTGAAATTAATGAAGCCTTTGCTGCACAGGTGTTAGCATGTGACCGTGAACTCTCCTTTAACATGGATAAAGTAAACGTAAATGGTGGCGCGATTGCACATGGACATCCAATTGCCGCAACAGGAGGAATGTTAATCACAAAGCTTGTTTATGAGATGAAACGCCGAGATGCAAAAAAAGGCTTAGTTACTGCATGCATTGGAGGAGGCCAAGGCATTGCCTTGTCATTAGAAAGAAAATAAAGACTTCAGGATGAAAGGAGTGTAGAAATGAATTTTCAGTTTGATGAAGAAATTCTTTATTTAAGGAATAATATAAGAGATTTTATTAAAAATGAAGTAGAGCCACATGCCATGCAAATTGAAGATGATGACGAGATTCCTAAAGAAATCATCGAAAAGTCAAAGGAACTCGGATTGTTTAGCCTTAGTATTCCAGAGCAATACGGTGGACTTGGGATCGGAATGGTTGGAAAATGTGCGCTTTATGAAGAAATCGGAAAAACACATAATGGTTATACAACATTGATCGGGGCTCATACAGGTATCGGAACTGTAGGCATTGTTGAAATGGGCAATGACCAACAAAAGAAAAGATTTTTACCTGATATGGCTAGAGGAGACAAAATTGGAGCTTTTGCTTTAACAGAACCTCAAGCTGGTTCACATGCTACAAACTTGAGAACAACTGCAATTAAGAAGGGAAATAAATATATTTTAAATGGGACGAAACATTATATAACAAATGCAACTGTAGCCGATGTTTTTACGGTTATGGCTGTAACTGATCCGGAAAAAGGTGCTAAGGGGATAACGTCTTTTCTTGTTGAAAGAAATTCTCCAGGCTTTAAGATCGGAGCAATTGAACGAAAAATGGGACTTCATGGTTCACAATCAGCAGAACTGATTTTTGAAGATTGTGAGGTTCCCGAAGAAAACGTGTTAGGCGAAGTTGGTCAAGGCTATGTTAATGCCCTTAAAATTCTAGCAAATGGCAGAGCGGGTCTAGCAGCTAGAAACTTAGGATCTTCCCAAAAGCTTTTGGATATGTGCATGATCCATGCCGAGGAGAGAGAGCAATTTTCTGTACCTATCATTGAGCACCAAGCAGTTGCCCATATGTTAGCCGAGATGGCAATGGAGATTGAAGCACTTAGATCATTTACGTACAGAGTTGCATGGATGGTTGATCAAAATGAAAAGGTGATTAAAGAAGCGGCCATGCTAAAACTTTACGGCTCTGAAGTTTATCATCGCGTTGCAGATAAAGCTGTCCAAATTCACGGTGGTTTAGGTTATATAAGAGATTTTCCAGTTGAAAGATATTATCGAGATGCAAGAATTACAAGAATCTATGAAGGAACATCCGAGATTCAGAAAAATATTATTGCTGGACAATTAAGAAAAGAATATTGCTAGATTCCTGCAATAAGATAAGAAAGGAGGCAAAGAATGATTGATGATATTGTAATTGTAAGCGCTATCCGCACACCGGTTGGTCGATTCGGTGGATCATTAAAAAATGTAAACTCAGGATATTTAGGTGCAATTGTAATCGAGGAAGCCATAAGGAGGATCAACCTTTCTTCAGAATTAATTGATGAAGTAATTCTAGGAGAAGTCAGGCAAACAACAGAATCCTCAAATGTTGCTAGAGTAGCGGCATTAAGAGCAGGAATTCCTGAGAAAACACCTGCTTTTACGGTTAATAGACTTTGCGCTTCAGGTATGCAAGCTGTAACCTCAGCTGTTCAACAAATTTCGTTTGGGCAGGCAGAAATTGTTGTTGCTGGTGGAACGGAATGCTTAAGTCGAGCACCAATTTATTTAAGAAATTCCAGATTTGGAGAAGGTGCTCCTACCTTAGTAGATTCTAATCTTGAAAATGGTCAGCAGCCAATTGAATTATATGGAAAAGATCTAGGGATGGGCATGACAGCTGAAAATGTCGCAGAAAGATACAGTGTTTCACGTGAAGATCAAGATGAATTTGCTTATAACAGTCAACAAAAAGCGGCAAAAGCAACTGAAAGAGGAAGCTTTAAAGAAGAAATAACACCTGTGGAAATAAAAGAAAGAAAAAATATTTTTCAAGTGACTAAAGATGAACATCCTCGACCTAATACTAGTTTAGAAGGTTTAGCTAAGTTAAAGGCAGTTTTCAAAGAACATGGCTCAGTTACAGCCGGTAACTCCTGTGGCAGAAATGACGGTGCTGCCGCGATGGTTATGATGAAAGGAAGTAAAGCAAAAGAATTAGGTTTAAAACCATTAGCTAGAATAGTAGATTGGGCGACTGCTGGTGTTTCTCCTAAAGAGATGGGAATTGGTCCTGTACCCGCGATACAAAAGCTACTTGCACGAACCAATCTGACCCTTCCTGAAGTCGGCCTAATTGAATTAAATGAAGCATTTGCTGCACAAGCATTAGCGGTTATTCGAGAGGCTAGACTAGATACAGACAAAGTAAATGTAAATGGTGGAGCAATTGCTCTTGGTCACCCGCTTGGGGCAACTGGCTGTAAAATCATGATTACGCTTTTATATGAGATGAAAAGAAGACAAGAGCAATATGGGATGGCAACTTTATGTGTAGGTGGAGGCCAGGGAATGGCTGTAATGCTTGAATTACTATAAAAAAATATTTGTTAATGAGGTGAAAGGGATGCATTTACGTTTAACAGAAGAGCAAAAAATGGTTCAAAAAACAATTAGAAAATTTGTGGAAAAAGAATTAATGCCCCTCGAGAATGAAGTATTACGAAACGAACGTGAAGGAAAGCCGAGTTTGCCACCGGGAAAATTAAAGGAATTGCAACTAAAAGCAAAAGAAGCTGGTTTCTGGGGGATTAATACTCCAGAAGAATACGGTGGAGCTGACTTAGGTCAAATGATGTTAGCAATTGTAATGATGGAGGTTTCGAAAACATTTGTCCCGTTTCAATTTGGTGGGTCGGCAGACAATATTCTTTATTACGGCAATGAAGAGCAAAAAAATAAGTATTTATTGCCAACAATTAATGGTGATAAAAAATCTTGTTTCGCGATGACAGAGCCTGGAGCTGGTTCAGATACAAGAAATATTAAAATGACAGCTGTTAAGGACGGAAATGAATGGATATTAAATGGGGAAAAAACATTCATTACTGGTGGCAATGAAGCTGATTTTGTAATGGTTATTGCGATCACAGATAAAGAAAAGCATCAGGCCACAGGTCGTGATGGTGTAACATGCTTTATCGTTGACCGAGATATGGGCTGGAAATCAGAATACATTCACACGATGGGTGAGTGGGGACCAGCCGGCCTTGTTTTTGAAAACGTCCGAGTTCCAGAAGAAAATATTCTAGGAGAAGTGGATGGCGGATATAACTTAGGCCTTGAATGGATTGGTTTTGCAAGGTGGATTGTAGGAGCCAGAGCTGTAGGTGCCGCTGAAAGACTCCTACAAATGGCTTTAGATTATTCAAAAGAGCGTGAAACATTTGGAAAACCGATATCTGAAAGACAAGCAATTCAATGGCAGATTGCTGACTCTGCTGTAGAAATTGATGCAGCGAAATGGCTCGTCTTAAACGCTGCTTTCACACTTGATCAAGGTGAAGATAATCGCCATTTAGCATCTATGGCAAAGCTTTATGGAGCAAACATGGGAAATCGAGTAGTTGATCGGGTACTGCAGATTCATGGAGGAATGGGTTATACAAGAGAGCTGCCAATTGAACGTTGGTATCGTGAAGCAAGATTGTGGAGAATTTATGATGGAACAGATGAAATTCAACGCTTAATCATTTCTCGTAATCTATTAAAAGGCCATGTGAAGGTAGGACAATTTATATAAAAGGGTAACATGATAAGATTGAAATACAGACGAACTAATAAGGAGGATGTTTATGTCAGGAAGATTTGATGGAAAAGTAGCTTTTGTAACGGGTGGAAGTCGAGGGATTGGGAAAGGAATTGTTGAACTTTTTGCAAGTGAGGGAGCTAAAGTTGCTCTTATTGATGTGAATGAAGAGGCAGTCCACGAAACAACTAAGGAATTACGTGAAAAAGGGTATAACGTGTTTTCAAAGGTTGCTAGTGTGGTAGAAGCAGATCAACTGGAGGCAGCAATGGAGGAAACATATAACAATTCTGGGTCACTTGATATCCTTGTTAACAACGCGGGTGTAATTCGTGACAATCTACTTTTTAAAATGACCGACGATGATTGGCAGCTCGTTATGGATGTTCATTTAAAAGGCTCGTTCAATGCGGCTCGAGCTGTACAAAAATATATGGTTGAAAACCGATATGGAAGAATCATCAATATTTCTTCAACATCCGCCTTAGGTAACAGAGGTCAAGCCAATTATGCAACGGCTAAAGCAGGTTTACAAGGCTTTACAAAAACATTAGCGATTGAACTAGGAAAATACGGGATTACTGCTAATTCAGTAGCACCAGGTTTTATTGAAACAGATATGACTAAAGAAACGGCTAGGCGTCTTGGCATTTCTTTTGAAGATCTAATCCAGGCGAGTGTCTCAAAGATTCCTGTTGGTCGCAGTGGGAAACCAAGTGATATCGCAAATGCAGTAGCTTTTTTTGCTGACGAAAAGTCATCCTTTATAAACGGTCAGGTTATTTATGTTGCAGGTGGTCCAAAAAATTAAACTTTATTTGTGACGTAAATGAAGTGGGAAATCATGCAAAAAAGGAGGCAACAATATGATTAATGAAGCAATTGGAAAAAGATCTCCAGGTGTCAAAAATGTTGTTGAACGAGGTGCCGTAAAAAAGTTCGCCGAATCGATTGGTGATCTTCACCCTATTTTTGTAGATGAAGAGTTTGCTAAAACATCTAGATATAAGAAAAATATTGCTCCACCTACATTTCCAAGGATTTTTGATTATGGTGTGATAGATGAGCTTGATTTACCAGCTAAGGGATTAATTCATGGTGAGCAAAAATATCATTACAAAAGACCGTTGCTTGTGGGTGAAGAGATTATCTGCTATCAAGAAGTAAAAGATTACTATGAGAAGCAGGGAAAACTCGGGAATATGGGATTCTTAGTGTTAAAACAGTATGGTGAAGATCTTAACGAAGAGCTCATTTTCACTGCTGAGCAGGTTGTCATTATTAATGAAGCTGTAAGGAAGGTGATGAGTATATGAGCAGTTTATTAAAATGTCAGATAGGTGATATTTTGCCAATTGTTACATTACCTCCTGTTTCAAGATTAGACCTTATAAAGTATGCTGGTGCTTCAGGAGATTACAACCCAATTCACACAATTGATGATGAAGCTAAAAAAGCTGGCTTACCAGCTATCATCGCTCATGGAATGTGGACGATGGGGAATTTGGCAAAGTTATTTACCCCATATCATGAAGAAGGTTTTATTCAGGAGTATCAGATTCGCTTTAGGGGAATGGTTTTTCTTGGTGACATCATTTCATTAAAAGCAAGATTAACAGAAGAGAATGAAAAATACTCTACATTCCAAGTAAACGCAGTTAATCAAAATGGAGTGGATGTTATTAAAGGAATTGTTAAATTTGCAAAATATAAAAATAAAGAGGTATCATCATGACATTACATCCGCAAGTTATTGCACTTTTACAACATTTTGAAAAACGAAATGTACCTTCAGTTGAGCAGCAAAATCTGCAAGAAGCAAGGGCTCTTTATGTTGAGTCTAGTTCTTCCTTAAATATTACAGAAGAAATTCATCATGTTGAAGACAGAGAGATACCAGGATATGAACATGAAATATTGATCAGAATATACAGCCCTAGTGAAAAAACTTCACTACCTGCTCTAGTCTATTTTCACGGAGGTGGCTGGGTAATTGGCAATATTGAAACACATGATTCATTATGCCGACTATTAGCTAACCATGCTCAATGTAAAGTGATATCTGTAGAATACGGCTTGGCTCCTGAATACAAGTTTCCAGTCCCTGTGGAAGATGCGTATCTTGCAACGAAATGGGTGTATGATCATGCTGACGATCTAGGTATTGATCAAAAGTTCATTGCAGTAGGTGGTGACAGTGCTGGTGGAAATTTGGCTGCAGTTACTTGTTATTTAGCAGTTCAAAGGAAAGATTTGAATATTGGTCATCAGCTATTATTTTATCCTTCAACAGGTTTTGAACCAACAGAATCTTATGAAAAATATGGAGAAGGATATTACTTAACAAAATCTACGATGAACTGGTTTAGGGAACAATATCTTTCGAGCATATCTGATACTCAAAGTCCATTAGCAGCGCCTATGCTCATCCCTGAAAACGATACTGCTAAGCTTCCACCGGCATATATTGTTACGGCTGAGTATGATCCGTTATGTGATGGAGGAGAAGCATATTCCAGGAAGCTTTCACAAGCAGGAGTTCAAACAACGTATGCTTGTTATCCAGGAATGATCCATGGTTTTATGTGTATGACCCTTCCGTTAGAGGATGGAAGAAAAGCCATATATGAAGCAGCTGAATACCTTAAAAATCAATATCAAAAACAACAGGTGACATAATGTAACTGTTTTGTAAGGGTGAACCTATACTATGTTCATCCTTTTTTGCTTATTTGGGACAATTCTTCATAAAGTACATTTTTCGATAATCGAAGCACTTTTCTTTTATAGGAAGAAAAAACGTATTATGATAAGATCATTGTTTAATAAATTGAAAGAAACAGGTGGTATCAAATGTCTTCGGTTTCCATTGCTGCTCCTAAAAGTACAGGGGCAGAATCCATACAGGAAAACAAAATTGTCTTCATTTGGAGTTTTATTGTTTGGCTTGTTGTCATGAATACAACGATGTTTAATGTGGCTTTACCAAGTGTGTTAACAGATTTATCTCTTACCTCTTCAACAGCATCTTGGATTGTATCGGGATATTCAATTGTTTTTGCCATTGCTACTTTAACATTTAGTCGTCTTTCTGATTATATTCCAATTTCGAGATTGCTTCTTATCGGACTATCCATATTAGGAGTTGCTTCAGTTATCGGCTTTTTTGCCAACTCATTTCCACTTTTATTAACTACTAGGGTTCTTCAAGCGGCGGGAGCAGGAGCTGTACCAGGTCTTGCGATGGTGCTAGCAGGAAGATATATTCCAATAAGTAGAAGAGGAAAAGCCATGGCCCTCATTGCATCAGCCTCTTCACTTGGATTTGGACTGGGACCTGTTATTGGGGGAGCTATTACTCAATATTTAGGATGGAATTACTTGTTTGTAGTAACAGGATTAGTTGTTTTATTTATTCCACTTTTACAAAGACTGTTGCCGAAAGAAGAGATTAAGAAGGTGAAATTTGATACGTTAGGTGGATGCTTAACAGCAGCAGGTGTAACTGGTGTGTTGTTATTTCTCTCAACCTTTTCTTATATCATCTTATTTTCAAGCATGATTATTCTTTGGCTGATGTGGAGGCATATTAACAAAGTAAAGATGCCGTTTATCCAGCCAAAATTGCTAAAAGAGAAGCAATATCTTAAATTGCTTTTTATCGGATTTGTCGCGTTTGTCACCCATTTTTCTACCCTCTTTCTTATGCCGATCATATTAACAGATGTTTTTGGAAAAGATCCTGCGGAAGTAGGGATGATGATTTTCCCTGGAGCTATTTTGTCTGCTGTGGCTGCACAGTTTATTGGGAGGTTAATTGATCGGTTTGGCAATGGTCCGCTTATTCTTTTTGGGCAACTATTCTTATTTATTGCAACGGTTTTATTTACATTGTTGTCAACGAAGTCACCATATTTTATCTTACTAACTTATATGTTTATGAGCACCGGTTTCTCAGCCCTTACATCAAGTGTAGCTAATGAAGTTTCAAGGATTCTCCCAACTGAAGAGATTGGGATAGGGATGGGGATGACCCAGCTGATTCAATTTTTCGGAGGAGCCTTTGGTGTAACATTAACGGGGATCTTGATTACTCTTCAAGATGGCTTGGCTGTAGACCTCATTTATCGTAATATTTTTGGTGGATTGGCCTTTCTCGTTACACTCGCTATTATGTTGTTTCATTTTTATATCAAAGCAAGAACAAATACGACACACGGATAAACCGTGTGTCTTTTGCTTATTCCTCATCGTTGATTTCACCATCACCGATTTCATCTTCACCAGGAGCATCATCACATGCCACCACAGAAGTAGCAAGAAGTGCTGCTAGTAAAATTGCCAGTAACTTTTTCATTTTCTTTTCATCCCACATTCCCACCGTATCTGTTTATTTTTTCCTGACCTAGAATTGATTATGTAACCTTTTTTGAAGACTAAAAAATTAGTGAGTTGTCCCAATATACTCGTCCACTCGTTTTTATGTTCGTTTCATAACATGTAGTAAAAGAGAATGGAGGTGGGATAAATGTCAGAAAATAGAAAAAGGCTAGTGATTAATGCAGATCGTGTAATCATTAATGCAGATGAAGTGATTATCGTTGAAGCAGATGATAAAAGGCGTCGTCGTCGTTTTGATAATGATGTTGCAGGTGTAGAAGATAGAAGAGATAGAAGATATGACCGAGATGATGATGTACTAGGTGCTGAAGATCGCAGAAGAAGAAGAAGGGGCTTTCCTTGGTAGAAAAATGAATTGAAATATAAAAACAGAGTGGAGAAATCTACTCTGTTTTATGTGTGACTATTTACAACTGCAAAAAAATTATTGTGAAAATGACAAAAAATAGGAAACTATATAGGCGTTTTACATATTGTATGGTGTTAATACTATTTTAGGAGTGAATAGCATGCACCAAAATGAATCAATGTTGGTACTTGAAGCGGCAAAATATCAAATGCTGGCGGACTACTATAAATACTCAAATCCTCAGCTGCACATCATGTATTATCAAAAACACTTAATGTGTGTACAACAACTTGCAGCTGCAGATTTTCACGGACATACTTACGGAATGGCAGACAGAGCTGGACAGCAGAATTCCTTTATACGTGTTTTTCATGCCTCTCCAGACGCACCGGGTGTTGATGTTTATGTAAACGGAAATAAAGCCATTACGAATCTTGTTTTTCAAGAAACAACTGATTACTTACAATTACCATATGGTCGCTACACGATTGAAGTGTACCCAACTGGGGAAACAACTCAGCCTGTTTTAAGAGAACAACTTTCTTTAACAAGAAATACTTACTACACTGTTGCAGCAACTGGAAGGGTAGCAAACCTTAAATTAAATGTTTTTGTAGATAAACCGTATGTAAGCCCGAACCAAGCAAAAGTCCGGTTTATTCACCTCTCCCCAGGTGCTCCAAATGTTGATATTGCAGTTCAAGGTGGTAAGGTGCTCTTTCCCAATGTTCCGTACGAAAAAGCTACAGATTACCTGACATTATCTCCATTAACTGTTAATTTAGAAGTTAGAGTTGCTGGAACTAATAATGTCGTGTTAACGATTCCGCAAGTACAGCTTAAAGCTGGAAAGACCTATACAGCAGTTGCGGTTGGTCTTGCAGGTGGAAATCCTCCATTAGAATCTCTATTTTTGATGCCTTAGCACCTAAAGAACCTAAAAAGAAAAAGTTACGCAAGTAGCTTTTTCTTTTAGGAATGATAACTAAACAGTGTAAGAGGGTGAGGTGTAATTATCTTATACTTAATACTCTTTCTAATATTGTTATTTTTGTTACTAATTGTAGGTAAACACATCAAAAATAAAAAGAAACTAATCCAAACTTATACCTTTCAGAACTTTATTGATACAGAACATGCTACTCATCATCTAGAAAAAAATGATGAGTCAATCGTTGAAAAAATTAATGAGTTCTTTGATACCAAAGAGAAAAATGAAAATGACGATATTGATTCAAATGACATTGTGGATGAAGAATAATGTTCGTTGATTTTGATGTTTTAAAAGATTTTTTACCACTTACCATATGAACGTGATAAAATAAAGAAGTTCTTATACATACTAGGGGGATATTCATGGACGAAATGGCAAAAAGATACATAGAGTTATATTTATATTTTTCAAGAGACTTAGGTCGATTTCTTACAGAACCCGAACAAGAATTTCTCAAATGGTTAGTGACAAATGAATCTTAAACAATAAAAGGTTAACAACCATGATGTTAGCCTTTTAATTGTTTTTAGCGTTATTAGTCAGAACAAAGTCTTTGAAACTTTCTTCACCACTTATCCGTATAAAACTTATAACTTATAACTTATAACTTATAACTTATAACCTATAAACTCATAGGAGTGATAAAATGAAAAAGCTTTCTTTTCTTGTAATTATTGCGGCTTTTATGCTAACCACTGCGTGCTCTGTAGTAGATGAAGTAAATCAATCGCTGGACTATGTTAATGAAGCAAATAGCTTGTTAAACTCAATGAGTGATTTTGCTGAAAATGCACCAGGTCTAATTGAAAATGCTGCAAGTGATCCAGAAATGAGAACTGAACTTGAAAATCAGGTAAACACATTAACCGAAAATATTGAAGAATTTAATAACATAGATGCTCCAGCAGTTGCTGAAGACCTACATCAGGATCTTGTTTCAAAAAATGAAGAATTACTAAATCAGTTTGAACAAGTTCAACAAGATGGAGAAGTAATGGTGGAAGAAATACAAAATAGTGAAATATTTCAAACTGTAGAGGATATCACATCATTTATTGATGCTGTTGAAAAATTGGAATTATAATAGAAATGACCTCCAGACATGGGGGTCTTTTTACATTTATAAAAAGTTTCTTTTAGTACCGGTAACTTTTCATTTTTCATGATCTGGTATAAGATATATGTATGTGCTACTAAGACCAAGTCATAAGTTATCTGTTTATCTATCATATTAAATAGAATTAGTTTATATCATATATTTGTTATAAAGGAGAGAGCCTAACATGAAGAAGCGAGTTGTGATTACAGGTATTGGAGCTGTAACACCACTAGGTAATGATGCACGAACAACCTGGGAAAATATTAAAAGTGGAGTATCGGGCATTGCACCTTTAACACGTATTAATTCAGAACAGTTTCAAGTGAAAGTAGCTGGAGAAGTAAAGAATTTTTCAACAGATGAGTATATTGACTTTAAAGAAGCGAGAAGAATGGCAAGATTTACTCATTTTGCAATAGCTGCAAGTAAAATGGCAGTGAATGATTCGGGAATTAAAATAGGAGAAACAATTGACCCTGAACGTGTTGGAGTATGGATAGGTTCGGGAATCGGTGGACTTGATGAATTTGAGGAACAACATAAACGTTATTTAAATAAAGGTCCAAAGCGTGTTAGTCCATTTATTATTCCTATGTTCATTCCAGATATGGCTTCTGGCAGGGTTTCAATTGAGATTGGAGCAAAAGGGATTAACAATTGCTCAGTAACTGCATGTGCTTCGGGTGCTAACTCTATTGGAGATGCTTTTCGAGTTATTCAAAATGGTGTAGCAGATATGATGATTGCTGGTGGATCTGAAGCATCGATTACCGAGATGACAGTCGCAGGGTTCACTAATATGACGGCTTTATCAACAAATCAGGACCCAAACACAGCTAGTCGACCTTTTGATAAAAATCGTGACGGATTTGTTATCGCTGAAGGGTCGGGTGTTGTTGTTTTAGAAGAATTAGATCATGCCTTAGCTCGCGGTGCTAAAATTTACGGAGAACTTGTTGGTTATGGTGCGACTGGGGACGCATATCATATTACAACACCTGCACCAGAAGGAGAAGGCGGACAACGTGCTATGAAACTAGCATTATCAGATGCTAATTTGCAGGCAGAGAATGTTGATTACATTAATGCCCACGGCACAAGTACTTATTATAATGATTTAAATGAAACAAAAGCAATAAAAGAAGTATTTGGTCAACATGCTTACAAACTTGCTGTAAGCTCAACAAAGTCGATGACAGGACACTTGTTGGGTGCAGCAGGTGCGGTGGAAGCCATTTTCTCTTTGCTTTCAATAAAAGATGGTGTCATTCCTCCAACCATTAACTATGAAACATCCGATGAGGAACTAGATTTAGATTATGTACCGAATGAAGCAAAGCAATCAGATGTTTCTGTTGTTTTATCAAATTCATTTGGCTTTGGTGGACATAATGCCACGTTAGTGTTTAAAAGATATGATAAATAAGGAAAGCACGCCGATTATTGGCGTGCTTTTTTCCAGATGAAAATCTACCAACTTACTTATCAAATGATCATTTGAAAATTTTCGCGGACTTAGACAAAAAGCCAAAGCACAAAACTACCTTGACCACCATTTTAATTTCCATCCCTCTTATTTTTTTCTTTTATTTATTTCTTCTGTTACAACAAAAGCTAGGTCTTCATTGCCAAACAATGATAAAACATTAAGGAGGGTTTGATCTGGGATGTGTTCTGATTCTTCTTTAGAAACGGTTAAATCAATTGTTTGTTTAAGGGCATAATTTTCTGATTGCCCAGGATAGGCTCTTAAATAAAGTTCAGTTGGATTAAGATCATGATTCACACACCATTGTGCAAAAATTAAAATCATCATTCCTTCATCTTTTTGATAGTTTTGTATGATTTTTTGTTCAAGTTCTTTTGAGTTCAATTGAAACGATCTCCTTTATTAAATATAGGAACCATTATACAAAAGTTTTGCGCAATACGCGATTTTAAAAATTAGGCATTCACCCTTGTGAGATAATCTACATATGTTAAAGGCAAAGGTGTTAAGGGGTGATTAGATGACAGGAAAAGTTCATCATTATTATGCAGGAGGAAACACTGCCAAAGGTTTTTATAGTTTATATGACTCAGTATTAGAGGATCTAGAGCGTTTATATATATTAAAGGGAGGCCCAGGTACGGGGAAATCTTCTCTTATGAAGCATGTTGGTCAAATGATGGAAGAAAAGGGATTCGATGTAGAGTATTTACATTGTGCTTCTGATAACAAGTCCATTGATGGAGTCATTCTTCCAAATGAAAAAATAGGAATTGTTGATGGAACAGCACCACATGTAATTGAGCCTAAAGCTCCAGGTGTTATTGAAGAGTATGTAAATCTGGGTGTTGCTTGGGATTCTAATAAATTATCGCAGCATAAAGAAGAAATACTTACTCTTAATGAGGAGATTTCAAAGAAATTTAATCAAGCATATGAAACATTTGCTGCCTCATTAAGAGCGCATGATGATATTGAAGACATTTATGTTTCTAACATGGATTTTGCTAAGGCTAACCAGTTAACAGACGAAATCATTTCCTTGTTTTATAAAGAGGAAACATTAGACAAAAAGCCTAGAGTTCAGCATCGTTTTCTAGGAGCAGCAACTCCAGATGGAGCTGTTGATTTTATTCAAAATTTAACAGAAGATATCGAAAAACGTTATTTTATAAAAGGGAGAGCCGGTTCAGGCAAGTCAACAATGTTAAAGAAAATTGTGGCTGCAGGTGAGCAAAGAGGTTTTGATGTAGAAGTGTATCATTGCGGTTTTGATCCTAACAGCCTTGATATGGTGATTTTACGTGAAAAGGGAATTGCTATTTTTGACAGTACTGCACCACATGAATATTTTCCTGAAAGAAATTCTGATGAAATAATTGATATGTATGAACGCTGCATCACACCTGGAACAGATGAAAAATACGCAGAAGACATTGCTAGAACAACAAAGGCATATAAAGATAAAATGAAAGAAGCAATATCCTATCTAGCTGAAGCAAAGCAACTAAGAGACCAGTTAGAATCCTATTATATAGAAGCAATGGATTTTAAGAAAATTGATGCTATTAAAGAAGAATTAACGAAAGAAATTGAGTCGTTTTTAAAACAAAACTAATAGTAAAAAGAGGGCGAAGAATTCGTCCTCTTTTTAATATGGATAAACGACTGTTACGATTGCCTCAATTTCAAGCTTACTTCTTTGTATAGGAGGTGCTGCTTGTAAAGTAGCTTCAGCAGAGAAAGAAAGTGTATAGTCCCTTGGTGAAATGGCTGTAGAATTCTCTGTAACTTTAATCGGAACGGTATTCATGCTAACACCCAGCTGTTGTCCAATGCTTGACGCTTTTTCAGTTGCATTTTTGATAGCAAGTTGTAAAGCTTGCTGGTAGTATAAATCTTTATTTGAAACAACAAACTCGATATTATCTGCGATATTTGCCCCTGCTGCTACTACCGCTTCGTACACTTTACCAACTTGATTTAAATCTTTAACTGTTATTTCAAAAGTATGTTGTACTTTATATCCCTTTAAGATAGAAGATCCTTCGGTGAATTCGTAAATAGGCTGAATGATATATGAAACTGTTTGAATATCTTCTTGTTGGATATTTATTTCTTTCAGAGCAGCTAAACCCTGAGTTGTTATCCTCGCATTTTGTGCTTGTGCTTTGTTAACATCCTCATTTTCAGTAACAAAACCAATCGTAATAATTGCTTGATCTGGTACGGCGTTGACTTTTCCTCTACCTTCTACGGTAACTGTTCTTTGTTGAGGTGTGCTTAATTGTGAAGGGGGAGTTGAACGGTAGAAAGGCGGATAAGAAAAATAGGACATAAATAAACATCCTTCCTTTTATCAAATTTATAACCTAAAAATGAAAGAAATTGTATTTTTTTTATAAAATGTATTGAATGAAATTACATAAATTTGGCATGATAAAGAAGTAATCATCATTTATATGTACGTGTGAAGGGAGCTATTATTCATGGATAAAGTAGAAGTAGGAGAAATTTTTACAATTACGGACGAAAATGATCAGGATAATGAAGTAGAGGTTCTTGCGGCGATTACTTTAGAAGGAACTGATTATGTAGCAGTAGGATTTGTTGATGATATTCAAGAGGAATCTGAAGAAGATATTGATATTTTCTTTTTAAAGATTGATGATGAAGGAGATTTGTCCCCGATTGAAAGTGATGATGAATTTGAAAAAGTGTCGGCTGTTTTTGAGGATATGATGGACGAAGATGAATAAAGAGTATGGATAGGGAGTTGACTGTAGCTTTCTATCCATTATTAATATAAAGGAGAGCCACAGCACAACGGTGGTGAGGAACTCCCTTAGATCGATTCAAGTTCATTCTTTATTAGAATAGACCAAATGTTTGATCGCTCCATTCTCAACCTTATAGCCTAAACGGTGAAGATGTTTTCTTATTCCACTTCGTTCCCACGTTTTAAGGATAGAATGCTCTAAAGTGTTTTTGGGATAAAAAATACCGATACTTGTTAATTCTTCAAAATCTAAACCTTGTTGCACATATTTTTCAATCACGTTATCACGTTGATCGATGATTGAAAGGTATTTTTTCATTGCTTCGTGAAATTCGTCTTTCTGAAATGTTCCTTTTTGATGACCTGTAATAAACGTGTTAGCGTCTAATGAGAGAAGGCGTTGGGCTGAAGAAATAAACTCATCAATGTTACCATCTGTACCGTTATACCATGGACCAAACGTTGTCATATCATAATCTCCTGTAAAAACAACGCCAAAGTCAGGAAAATAAGGGCAAGTAAAGCCTTTTGTATGACCTGGTGTATGCAAAAAAATAACGTTAACGCCTCCAAGACGATATTCTTTCTCGTATTCGTAATACCCGTTAATTTCAGAAAGGCTTTGAATCCATGTTTGCGGAATGTTCTCTGCCCATTCCTTTACGCCTGCAGAACCCCATTCTTGATAAACTCCATTTGCTTTTGCAATTCCCTCAACTGTTAATGACATCTGGTATTCAATTTTATTTATCCACTTTTCTGCTTTCGGAAATAAGTAATTATGACAAGTATGATCGGGATGGTAGTGTGTATTAATAACTAAGTCAACACCGGATTGTTTGTTTAATTGTTGGAGCGAGTGTGGATCAGCACCTGTATCAATTAACACCTTTTCATGTGAACCTTCAATATATAGACTTCTGGAATAAGGAACTTTACTTTTATGTGGACCTTCGATAATTTGAATCGGACCAATTTGTTGCACGATATCACCTCTTGTATTTCTAATTTATTAAAAAAGTCTTTATGAATGAATACTCATTCATTGTACCATAACCAGACTATAATTCAAATAATACGTGAGATGAGGGTGAACTTTCGAATTTTTTATACATTCGTCAAAAGGACAAGCATATGATAAGGAGAGACTAAAATAGAGAGGTATTTATTATGTTGTCATCAAACCATAAATTAGCCGCTTCACTATATGCCACAATGTCCATCACATTTTGGGGAGTATCTTTCGTTTCGACAAAAGCGGTATTAGACAAGCTAGATCCTTTTACATTACTTGTTATTCGATTTGGAATTGGTGCGCTCTTTCTTCTCTGTCTTTTACTTATATTAAAGGAAAAACTTAAAATTAATCCTGCATATATCCCACATTTAATTGTTTTAGGTATATTAGGTGTTTTTATTCATCAGGTTATCCAAGCTAGTGCATTGCTAACGATCGATGCATCTTCAGCAGGTTGGATGATATCTTTATCACCGATTTTCACAGTAATCTTGTCGATGATTTTTCTAAATGAAAGAATGACGGTATTAAAAGCTATTGGAATGATACTAGCACTTTTTGGTGTGTTAATGATTACCACAGGTGGTAGTGAAAAAACGTTTGAACCAGCGTTAAACATAGGTTACTTACTAATGTTGCTAAGCACACTTAACTGGGCAGTCTATTCCGTTTTATTAAAAAAATTAAACATTCCGTTGTCACCGCTAGTTATTACATTTTATATGAGCTTACTAGGATTTGTTTTAACAATTCCTTTTTTGATTCGTAATAAAGGGTGGGAGGCCGTATCTCATTTACAGGCTGGAGAGTGGGCTCATTTACTTTTTTTAGGTGTATTTGTATCAGGAGTTGCTTATTGGTACTGGGCAAAAGCATTACATGTTCTAGAAGCATCACAGGTATCTGTTTTTCTATATTTAGAACCAGTTGCAACATTAATCGCAGCTGTTCTTTTACTAAACGAAAAAATTATTCTCATAAGTGTAGTAGGAGGAATCATAATTATAATAGGAGTGATTTTTGTTAACGGTCAATTTGAAAGGTTGTATGGTTTCTTTTTTTCAAGAAAGTACAAATAGGTTAAGTCTTTTACAAAGGCTTCATCATTACTAAAAAAATATTTTTTTACTTGCTAAACAGCAAGAACATACCAATACATATGAACAGCCTGCTGCATAAAAGACAACTAGAAAAGCAACATCAGGAGGTACATTTGTATGGATTATAAAGACCGAATTCATGAGATTCTTGGAAATTTAGAAAATACATCTAGTGATGCTTTAAAACTGGCGATGGAAGAACTTGCTATTCAGCCTGAAGAATTAGAGCCTATATTAAAGACAGAAGATGATAAACCGTACTACCGAAAGTTGCTTTTTAAGAACGAAAGAGTTGAATTGTTAGTGATGAACTGGTCTCAATTAGAATGTGCGCCACACGATCATGGCAGCTCCTTTGGATGGATTCAAGTGATAAATGGAACGGCAAAAAATACGGTATATAAAGTAGATGGAACAAAATTGCCTATAGAACTCTTTACTGAATTTCAGGAAAATGGAAAAATGTTTTTTGCCCCCGAAAAGGGTGTGCATAAAATGTCTGTTTTAGATAAGTCGAAGTTGGTTACTCTTCATTTATATTCACCACCAATTACTGGAATGAAGGTGTATGATTTAAATAAATGTGCAGCATGTATTGTATCTGACGATTGTGGAGCATGGTGGCCTGAGGAGCAAAGACAAAAAGTGAAAGAAATTCAATTGGAGAAAAATTAGTTATTAAGCGGTTAAAAGCAAAAAGCTTTTACCGCTTATTTTATTACCTAGAGAACATATGTGTTTAGTATTTTAGGAAAATCGTTTACTATATAAGTTCAACAGTCAATTTATGAAATCAGGGAGAAAAATAGATGAAATTAGTATCATGGAATGTAAACGGAATAAGAGCATGTGTGAAAAAGGGATTTTTAGACTATTTTAAAGAAGTTAACGCAGATATATTTTGTATTCAGGAAACAAAAATGCAAGAAGGACAGCTTTCTTTAGAGCTTGAGGGATATCACCAATACTGGAACTTCGCAGAAAGAAAAGGATATTCAGGTACTGCCATCTTTACTAAACAAAAGCCATTGTCTGTTTCTTACGGTATTGGTGATATGAACGAAGAACCAGAAGGTCGAATCATAACGTTAGAATTTGAACATTACTTTCTCATTACAATGTACACACCTAATTCAAAAAGAGATTTAGCAAGGCTTGATGAAAGACTTCAATGGGAAGAAGAAATTCGTGCATATATCACAACCTTGGAGAAAAACAAGCCTGTTATTTTATGTGGAGATTTAAACGTAGCACACCAGGAAATAGATTTAAAAAATCCAAAATCAAATAAAGGTAATTCAGGCTTTACAGATGAAGAGCGTGAAAAAATGTCTTTATTACTGAATGAAGGATTTGTTGATAGTTTCCGTTACTTGTACCCGGAACGAAAAGATGTTTATTCTTGGTGGTCTTATATGAGTAAGGTACGTGAACGAAATATTGGTTGGCGTATTGATTACTTTATTGTGTCAAAAACATTAACAAATCGTTTAATAGATTCTCAAATCCATTGTGATATTTTGGGTAGTGACCACTGCCCGGTTCTTATTGAAATGGATTTATAAATCGAAAGAAAAGGTTATACTATGTAAATAGAGTATTGGAAAGAATGGAGGACATATATTGTTAAAGAATCAGGTTCAGCAGTTAGATAAAGAGATGCCATTATATCTAGTAGAAAAAGAGTATATGAAAGAAAATAATATTTCTTTTGAAGAAAATGGTGGTAATGAGAAAATAGAAAATAGGTTTTTAGGTGCTTATATTGAGCGGAGTAATAAAGAAACAGATGAATTGATTGCAACCGAATCAGATTCCTTCTTATCTGAATCTATATCATATTTTAAAAAACAGAAAGCTGAATTCCTTTATGTTGAATCAAAATGGTTTCATATCATAGCAATTGATGCAGTTTCATTAGAGGTTGATGATGTTTTTGGAACATATGAGGCTATGCTTGGATTAAAGCTCAAAAAGAATCAAGAAAAAACAATTAAATCCTTTCTAGATCGTGAGTTACTAGAAGGAGAAAAGAAATATAATTTAATGTTTAATCAACAAGACGGATTATGGGACTTAAATATTACACTTGATGCGGTAGAGGGTTTTGAAGAAACGAATACTGTTGGCGAAGTAATTGGATCTCTTTATCAATTTATTTTTCATTTGCTAGTAGAAGTTGAAAAAACATAATAAAGTGGAAGCAAGAGATAAACTAAAGTAAGATAAAAGTCGTCCTGTTAGGGACGACTTTTAATGTTTATTCACTTATGTATGAACAACAATAATCAACAACAGAGATTGCTTTTACTTGAAATGTTTCATTTGCCGGTACATAAAAAACACCTTGGCCGTCAATTGTTTTCCAATCTTCACCTTGTAATTTATACTCTAAATGACCTGCTGTGATATCCATCTCTTCTTTGAAGCTTGTAGAAAATTCATACTCACCAGGCTGCATGACACCAAGAGTTTTTTTCGTTCCGTCTTCAAATAAGATGGTACGACTAGTCACCTTGCCCTCAAAATAAACATTTGCCTTCTTTTCTATCGTAATGTTTTCAAATTTTGTCATTTCCTGCAACATCCTCTCAAAGTAGTCTTATTTAATTTATCATAAAATTATGAATAATGAAATAGAATGGTAGGATTGAGTTGATTAGATTGATAATGTGCTAGATGTCCGGTAAAATGAGCAATATTGTATACAGTAGTCAACTAAAGGAATTTAATACAAGTAAGGAGTTATGTCATTTTGGGTAGTTTTAATTTGCAGTTTTTGTATTGCGTCATCATTATTGCATTAGGTTATCTTTTAAAAAGAGGGGGTATCATTAAGGAAAAAGACGGTGAGGGATTATCAAGAATTATTTTTAATATCACTCTGCCAACTTTAATCATCGTGACCTTTCATGATATTAAAATAGAAACATCGTTGTTTTTACTTATCTTAATGGGCTTTCTATATGGGATCTTCATCGGATTTTTTGCCCTTTTTTTATTTAGGAAAAAACAAAGAAACATAAAGGGTATGCTTGGGATGATGGTACCAGGCTTTAATATTGGTCTTTTTGCTTATCCATTAGTAGAAGTTATTTTTGGGAAAGAAGGACTTACCTATTTTGGGATGTTTGATGTTGGAAATGCATTTATTGTTTTTGGCTTAAGCTATTTAATTGGGAGTTTTTATTCAAAAGAAGATGTGAAGCTGGATCCCAAAACAGTGATTATTAAGTTATCAAAATCGATCCCTCTTATGACTTATATTATCGTAGTGATTGTTAATTTAATTGGGTTACAAATTCCTTCAACCATATTAAATGTTGCTGAGATTATTTCTGCAGCAAATATGCCATTATCTTTATTATTGCTAGGAATCTATCTGAATTTTACATTTGATAAAAGCTATATAAAACTAATGGTGCAATTTCTAGGGGTAAGATATGGGATTGGTTTATTAATAGGGGTTTCTTGTTTTTTTCTGCTACCATTTGATGACATGTTTAAATATACGTTATTAATGGGGTTCTTGTTACCAACATCTGTTTCAGTGTTACCTTATTCTGTCGAATTTGAGTATGATCAAAAATTTGTAGGAACATTATCTAATATAACGATCATCTTGAGCTTTATTATACTTTGGGTCTTAGCAAATCTTCTCATATCATCCTAGGAAACACTACTTACCTTTCTGCCTTTATTCTGGTAAAATCTTTATAACTGGATATTAACAGGTAGAGGAAAGAAGGAAACGGCTCCATGGAATCATTTATATATCAGCAAAAAAAAGAAATGCTGACTTTTATTGAAAAATTAGTAAATATAGATAGCAGCTCATATGATAAAGAAGGTGTCGATCAAATTGGTCGCATACTACAGGATAACTACACGGCACTAGGTTTTCATGTAAAGGTCATTCCACAAGAAAATTACGGAAATCATTTGGTTATTCAGCATAAAGAAGCAAAAAATCCAAACATCGTTATTATAGCTCATATGGATACAGTTTTTCCGAAAGGAACGGCAATAGAAAGACCTTTTAAAATTGAAGGCAATCGAGCATATGGACCGGGTGTTATTGATATGAAATCTAGTCAAGCCGCTGTTTTATATGCTATAAAAGCATTACTAAACGAAGGACATAAAGGCTATAAAAACATTAAAATTATCCTTAATAGTGATGAAGAAATTGGTTCACCAACATCACGATCTCTCATTGAAAGTGAAGCAAAAGGTATGAGATATGCTCTCGTCATGGAACCTGCACGAAAGGATGGCTCATTGGTAACAGCGCGCAGAGGGAAAGGTAATTACACGCTTATTGTTGAAGGAAAAGCGGCACATTCGGGGATTGAGCCTGAAAAAGGTCGAAGTGCAATTGAAGAGCTGGCACATAAAATTATTCAACTACATGAACTTTCTGATCATGAAAATGGCATTAGCGTTAATGTAGGTTTAATTGAAGGCGGCTCAAGTGCTAACACAGTTTCTGACCATGCGGAAGCTCAAATTGATGTGCGAATGAAAGAAATCGAGCAGGTTGAAATCATTGAAGAACGACTCGAGGAAATTTGTTCAACTACTGAAGTGTCTGGAACGAAAATTGTTTTAGAAGGTGAAATGAATCGACCTCCAATGGAGAAAAATAAAAAAACAAGAGCATTGCTTCGAATTATACAAGATGTTGGAGATGAAATTGGCATTGAAATAGAAGATACGGCAACAGGCGGTGGCTCTGACGCATCCTTTACCTCCTCACTTGGAGTTGCAACGATAGATGGTTTAGGCCCTGTTGGTGGAAATGCTCATAGTGATAAAGAATATTTGGAAATACCGAGCTTAGTAGAAAGAACTCTTCTTTTGGCAACCATTATCGAACGATTATCAAAAGTTAAGTAATAAGATAGGGCAAACTATTTTTTTAATAGTTTGCCTTTTGTTTTCTATATAAAAATAAATTTCAGAAACTGAGACTTAATTGGTAACGCTTACATATACTTTCTTTGAAGTAATTTATTCATTATCAAAGTGGGAGGGGAAAGAAATGCATGCTGTTTGGTTAGCTGTAATTGGGACAGTTGTATTCTGGTTAGGTTATCGTTATTATTCTAAGTTTGTTGCAGAAAAAATTTACCGCCTTGATCCTAACTATGTTACACCTGCACATGAATTTCAGGATGGAGTTGATTTTGTTCCAACGAAGAAATCTGTTTTATGGGGCCATCATTTTACTTCTGTTGCTGGGGCAGCACCAATTGTAGGTCCTGCGATCGCAGTTTATTGGGGCTGGCTTCCTGCACTGCTTTGGGTGCTATTAGGAACTGTTTTTGCTGCAGGTGTTCATGATTTTGGAACACTAGTATTATCTGTCCGTAACAAAGGGCAGTCAGTTGGAACACTAGCAAACAAGTTAATTGGGAAAAAAGCAAAGTTATTATTCCTCTTTATTATTCTCATCTTAGTACTTATGGTAAATGCCGTTTTTGCTTGGGTTATTTCAAATCTCTTTATTAAGTTTCCGGCAAGTGTCATTCCGGTCTTTATCGAAATTCCGCTAGCGATCTGGATTGGCTACGCTGTTTACAAAAAGAAAGGCAGTATGCTTTTACCATCAATTATTGCTTTAGCCGTTATGTATGGTTCAGCAGTTTTAACAAGTAAAATACCTGCCTTACAAATTGATTTAGTAAAATATTTCGGCGGGGCTGAAGCTAGTGTTGCTTTCGGGTTAAATGGTGTATCAATGGCTTTCTTTATTTGGATTATTATATTAATGATTTATTGCTATTTCGCTTCAACTCTTCCGGTGTGGAAACTGCTACAGCCAAGGGATTATATTAATTCTCATCAATTAGTTGTTGGTTTAGTGATTATGTACGCAGGGTTATTATTCTTAAATCCTGAAATTACAGCACCGATCACAAATCCGGATGCTGCAGATAAGTCTTGGTTTCCACTTTTATTTATAACGATAGCATGTGGAGCGATTTCAGGTTTTCACGGTCTTGTTTCTCTGGAACTTCATCTAAACAATTGAATAAAGAAACAGATGCACGATTTGTTGGTTACTTAGGAGCGGTTGGAGAAGGGTTTTTAGCTTTAATTTCAATTATTGCCTGCGTAACCGTATTTTCAAGTGCAGGAGAATTTAAAGAAGCTTACAGTTCATTTGCAGCTGCAAATGGTGGAGGACTTGGTAATTTTATTGCAGGCGGAGCACAGTTGGCTACTGGAATCGGCATACCGGCTGATATTGCGGCTACCATTATTTCTGTTATTGTTGTTAGCTTTGCAGCGACAACACTTGATTCTTCTGTTCGATTAATGAGGTACATTATCGCTGAACTTGGAACAGAGTATAAATTGGATACTTTAACAAAACCACATGTGGCAACATCAATTGCTGTAGTTGCAAGTGCTGCTTTAGTTTTATTACCAAAGGGACCAAACGGATTTGGATCAGGTGGCTATCTACTTTGGCCTTTATTTGGAACATCCAACCAGCTTTTAGCAGGAATCAGCTTGCTGCTTATTTCCATCTGGTTAAAACGACTTGGTCGAAACTATCTTGTGTCCTTTATTCCAATGGTGTTTATTCTGTTTATGACAATATGGGCAATGATTCAGCAGGTTGTGTTTGAATGGTCAGGCTTAGGATCGACTGACATGAATCTTTTATTATTTATCTTCGGTAGTATTATCCTCGTGTTTGCGATTTGGATTGTGCTAACAGCTTTAAAAGAATTAACGAAAAAAGATCATAAAATAATTCAGGACTAGTATGTTGATAGGGGAACCTTTTCTGAGGGTTCCCTAGTTGGTTATAGATTATTAGATGAAAATATTAGATTAGAAAAAAGCAGGTGAGTACATGTGATAGGACTTTCCTCCATTAAGAAAATACTTCAGCTATATGACGATATTCTCTCTGTTCAACATCGAACGGAAATAGCAAGAGAACTTAGAGATGAAGATGATTTGTTTTTATTTCTTTGTTTATCGGAAACATTAGGTCTTCCAAATCCAGCGTTTTACTACACGCTTGAGCTTTATCCTTATATAATTGAAAAATTTCATGATTGGCACTTGCGAATGGGAATGGAGAAGTCTCCATTAGATGGAATACGATGTTGCTAGGGGGAAGCTAATGATTAAGGAAGAAAAAATCTTGTTTGTTGGTGGCAAAGGCGGTGTTGGAAAATCAACAAGTGCGGCAGCAATCGCCTTAATGCTTGCAAATCTTGGGGAAAAAACCTTATTAGTGTCAACTGATCCAGCACATAATGTTGGTGATATTTTTCACAAAACTCTTAAAAATGATCCAATTCAAGTGTATCCGGGTTTGGATGCGCTTGAAATTGACCCATCTATTGAAACAAGCAACTATATTAAAAAGGTTAAGGAAAACATACGTGGTGTTGTAAAGTCACATATGCAACAAGAGGTATACCGGCAGATTGATGCTGCAAGTTCGGCGCCAGGTGCTGAGGAGGCATCATTATTTGACCGTATTGTTTCCATTATCCTTGATGAGGGAAAAGCATATGATCGAATAATCTTTGATACAGCTCCAACCGGGCATACGTTAAGATTATTAACACTTCCTGAGCTTATGAGCGTGTGGATTGATGGAATGCTTGAGCGGAGAAAAAAGCGAAATGATACCTATACACAGCTCTTGAATGATGGTGAGCCAGTCGAAGATCCTGTTTTTCAAGTTCTTCAACAGCGTAAAACACGTTTTATGAATGTGAGAAAAATTCTTCTAAACAAGAATAAGACAGGCTTTATCTTTATTTTAAACCCAGAACGATTATCAATCATAGAAACGTCTAAAGCCGTCAAAACGCTAGCTGATCATGATTTACATGTTAGCACTCTTTTTATCAATAAAATTCTATCACAAGACGTTGAGGGAGATTTTTGGCAAAAAAGAAAGAAAAATGAACAAGATTATCTTACTTGGATTGAAAAAGAGTTTGCCCAGCAGGATAAGCATTATATCCCTTTGTTTGAAACAGATATTAATTCTTTGGAACTTTTAAAAAGCTTTGCAACATACTTGAACAACCATTTAAAAACAACATAAAGTGGAATGATTGATTGATGAGCGACAAAAGTACTGGAAGAGCGAGGATGGTGTCGTTCATAAGCGATATGAACGACAAAAGAAAAGGGGAGCTCTGGGGTAGTGTCGTTCATAGCCGGTATGAACGACAAAAGTAAAGTAATACACCTGTGCAATGTCTCTCATCACCCAAATTTATAAAAATCTTGAGTAGCAAATAAAACGTCTTTCACACAGCAAACGAGTTTAACGTAAAAATATTATGGTAAACTAAATAATCGATCATCCAAACCACATCTTTTTTTTATATAGAAAAATAGGATACACTAAATAAAAAGAAAAAAAGGAGCATTCCTGTTAGAAGGATTTTCGGGGACTTGAACAAAAAAGAGCCCTCTTGGTATGATACGGGGTGTCAAAATCTGCAGAAATTGACCCCTAATTTGTTAACCAAGGAGGACTCCATAATGGATTTTAAACAAAACCATAAAATAAATCAAGTCACTGAAAAAACACTCGTTGTCGGAATCGACATTGCGAAGCGAAAACATTTCGCCTGCTTTGTAGATGATCGTGGGAGAGTGCTCCAAAAATCATTTTCTGTATTACAGTCTAATGATGGTTTCCAGCATTTTTATCATCGTATTCTAACTGCGATGAAAGAACACGAAAAAACAGAAGTCATCGTAGGGATTGAACCTACTGGCCATTACTGGCTTAATTTAGCCTATTTCCTTGATGAACGAGGCATTCCCCTCGCAATGGCTAATCCTTTGCACGTCAAGCGTTCAAAAGAGTTGGACGACAATTTACCAACCAAACATGACCGCAAGGATGCACTGGTGATCGCTCGTCTCATAAAAGATGGACGCTTTAGTTATCCACGTATTTTGAAAGACATTGAGGCGGAACTTCGTGTTGGGTCAACATTTAGAGGTAAGTTGACAGAGGAATTTGGTGCTGTCAAAAATATGATGATTCGCTGGTTAGATCGATATTTTCCAGAATTCACTCAGGTGTTTCCGTCATTCGGGAAAATGGCTCTGGCAGTACTTGAATGTACTCCATTTCCAAGTGATCTATTTCAAAAGCAGCCAGATGAAGTCTTATCGCTTTACCGACAGGTTGAGGGGCTAAAATCTCCCCAACGACCAAAAGCAATACAACTTATTGAAGTCAGTTCTAACTCCATCGGAGTAACAGAAGGACGTGAGATGGCCCGTATTGAAATTGCCACGCTCGTTCGCCGTTACAACCAGTTGGAACAAGAAATTGAAAGCATTACACAGCAATTAGTTACGCTTGTACAAACGTCTGTAGAGTACGAATGGCTCTCAACGGTTCAAGGACTCGGCGATACCACAATCGTTGATTTGTTGGCCGAAATCGGTAGCTTTTCACACTATGAAGATCCACGCCAAATCATTAAACTTGCGGGATTAACTTTACGTGAAAACTCTTCCGGCCAGCACAAAGGGCAAAAACATATCTCCAAACGGGGAAGAAGAAAGCTTCGTGCCCTCCTTTTCCGAGTGATGATGCCAATGGTTCGCCATAATGAAGCCTTTCGAAAGCTGCATGAATATTACACTAACCGTAAGGTTAACCCGTTACGGAAGAAGCAATCTATTGTGGTTCTATGCGGAAAACTAATAAAAGTCTTACATGGAATAAGTACAAAGCACAAAGCTTTTGACGCACAGCGAATGATGAAGGATATTCCTAGTCTCGCAGAGGCTATGTAAAGTTCTACATCCCCTAATAGACCTAGACAACAGGATGACACGGAGAAGCTGGCACTATTTTTCCCATCCGACCTCGAGTCCCTAAAGGAGCTTCGCTAGCCTCTGCCTTATGACTAGACCGAACGAAGGAATGTAGGCACATAGATGCCCAGAGACATGGGAGGGTACGTCATCATAAGCTACGCAGAGATCCATTGTGCATCGCATAATTCCAGAGCACTACTTACCATCATTATCCAGTAGTGACCGCGTAGCGTACCCATACATTGGAATAGTTTCACAAAATATGAAAAATTTATTAGGATGCGTGTCGATAAATATTTTTTTGACACTCCGCCAACGGGTCAAACCGTTGATAAATCAACATTTATAGAGGGAGGGAAACGTTTGGATCGTATAGACGAATACATTCAACAAGGAATCACTGGTCCTCGTGAAATCAATCCAGATGAACGAAGGAAATTTCTTGGCACCTTAAGAGAAAGAGTCGTTGTTGCCTTAACACAATCTCAAGTTAGAGAAAAAGGCACCTATTCTGAAGTGGAAGAGTTAATGAAACAAAATAAAGAAGCAACATTATTTCTCAATGGAAAGATGAATTATACGTATTTGTCTGACTATATTAAGCTTGCAAATAATGTTGGGAATAAGTATCTTATATCAACAGATAAAGAGCATGATACTGATTTAGGACTTGTTTTAGCCTTTGATTATGCTATTGATAAGGAGAATATATACATAACAAAAAAAGAGAATTCACAAACCCCTGAACAAGATACTGATGAAAATCACCTTGTTCAGTTTTTTAAGAAATTATTTTAAGCCAATACATGATGTGTTGGCTTTTTTCATCACTGTAGACAAAAACTGATTTTTCTAAATAATTGAAATTCAAATATCCGATTATAAGTGAATTTTTATGCGAATAGGATAGTAATAGGCATTAATATGCCATTAAGTAGGTGGGAGGGATTACTTTTGAGTCACATACAAGCAAATATGGCCGGAAGCGTTTGGAAAATACTAGTCAAGGTTGGGGAAGACGTTGCAGAAGGTCAAGATGTGGTGATTTTAGAATCCATGAAAATGGAAATTCCGATAAGCGCTGAAGAAAGTGGACTGATAAAAAGAATTAATGTAAACGAAGGTGATTTTGTCAACGAGGGTGATGTATTGGTTGAATATGAATAGAAAGGAGGAAATTTGGTGAAGTGGCCACTATCAGTTTCAATTAAGGAAGTTGGCCCTCGTGATGGCTTACAAAATGAGAAGAAATTTATTTCAACTGAAGATAAAATACAATGGATTAATCAACTTTCACATACAGGATTATCTTATATTGAAATTACATCATTTGTTCACCCAAAGTGGATTCCAGCTTTAGCTGATGCGTACTCTGTTGCAAAAGGAATCGAACGAGTTGAAGGTGTAACTTATGCTGCACTTGTTCCAAATCAAAAGGGTCTTGAAAAGGCACTTGATGCAAACATAGATGAAGTATCTATCTTTCTTTCTGCAAGTGAAACACATAATCGAAAAAACATTAACAAATCAATAAATGAGACTTTAACTATTCTTACTGATGTTGTACAAGAGTCTCTATCTTCCGGAAAATCAGTTAGAGGCTATATATCAACTGTTTTTGGATGTCCATATGAGGGTCATGTTTCTGTACAAAAAACAATGCGCATTTGTGAAGAGTTATTTGAAATGGGAGTTTATGAAGTATCTTTAGGTGATACAATTGGTGTTACTACTCCCAAACAAGTACAAGAGATTACCACCGAGATGTTAAAAAGGTTTCATTCGGATAAACTAGCGATGCATTTTCATGATACAAGAGGAACTGCGCTCGCGAATGTAACCGCTTCCTTGAATTTAGGGATTACTCGATTTGACAGTTCTATAGGAGGCCTTGGAGGGTGTCCCTATGCACCGGGTGCATCGGGAAATGTAGCAACAGATGATTTACTATATATGTTAGAAGGAATGGAAATAGAAACAGGTATATCTAAGGATAAAATCCACAATGCTGCTTTATTTATTCAAGAAAAAATCGGACGGTCATTAGCCAGTCATAGCCTACAAGTATATCAAGCAATGCAATCATAACTCTATGAATCTGAAAATGGAGGGAGCAACTGTGACACTTGAAAAATCCTTACAAGAAAGACTTGAAAAAATAAAAAAGGGTGGACCAGATAAATATCATGAAAAAAATAAAGAAAAAGGTAAATTGTTTGTTAGGGACAGACTAGCATTATTATTTGATCAAGGTTTAGATACAGAAGACGGACTGTTTGCTAATTGTTTAGATGAAACATTACCAGCAGATGGTGTTGTAACAGGAATGGGAAAAGTAAACGGTCAGACTGTTTGTGTATTGGCAAATGACTCCACAATTAAAGCTGGTTCTTGGGGAGCAAGAACAGTAGAGAAAATGATTAGAATTCAAGAAACGGCTGAAAAATTAAAAGTACCGATGATTTATCTTGTTGATTCAGCTGGAGCAAGGATTACAGATCAAGTGGAAATGTTCCCTGGACGAAGGGGAGCAGGAAGAATTTTTTATAACCAAGTAAAGCTGTCCGGAAAAATTCCTCAAGTTTGCCTTCTGTTTGGACCATCTGCAGCAGGTGGAGCTTATATACCAGCTTTTTGTGATGTTGTAATTATGGTGGACGGAAATGCCTCCATGTACTTAGGCTCTCCACGAATGGCAGAAATGGTGATTGGTGAAAAAGTCTCCCTCGAGGAAATGGGTGGAGCAAAAATGCATTGCACAACATCAGGCTGTGGAGATATACTAGCAAAATCTGAAGAAGAAGCCATCGAATTAGCCCGCAATTATCTCTCATTTTTTCCAGCAAATTATACAGAAAAACCACCACAATTAGATTTGATACCTCCAAAATCCTTTGAAAAAACATTAGAAGAAATCATACCTACTAACCAAAATGCACCTTTTAATATGTACGATCTTATTGAACGAATCATTGATGCTGATTCATTTTTTGAAATAAAGAAAAAGTTTGCTCCAGAACTTATTACAGGCTTTTGTCGATTGAATGGTCACCCGGTTGGGATAATCGCCAATCAGCCGCGTGTAAAGGGCGGAGTTTTATTTCATGATTCAGCTGATAAAGCGGCTAAATTTATTACATTATGTGATGCCTTTCATATTCCATTACTTTTCTTAGCTGATATTCCTGGCTTTATGATTGGAACAAAGGTTGAACGAGCCGGAATTATCCGTCATGGAGCGAAAATGATTTCAGCTATGGCAGAGGCAACAGTTCCAAAAATATCGATTATCGTTCGTAAAGCATATGGTGCAGGTTTGTATGCAATGGCAGGTCCTGCTTTTGATCCAGATTGTTGCCTAGCGCTTCCGACTGCATCAATTGCTGTTATGGGGCCTGAAGCGGCAGTAAATGCTGTTTATGCAAATAAAATTGCCGAGCTTCCTGAGGAAGAAAGGTCACAATTTATTCAGGAAAAGCGAGATGAATATCGTGAAAACATTGATATTTACCGGTTGGCTTCTGAAATGATTATTGATGGAGTTATTCCTGCCAACTCACTAAGAAATGAGTTAATTACACGATTTGATCTTTATCGTTCAAAGTATGTTACTTTCTCAACACGTAAGCATCCTGTTTATCCCGTATAAGCATCGGATCGCTCAAAACACAAGAATAGAGGGGATTGAAGAAAAAATGAATTTTGACTTATCGAAAGAGCAAGAGATGATTCGTCACATGATTCATGAGTTTGCTGAAGAACAAGTAGCCCCGGAAGCAGATGAAAGAGATCGTTCGGGGGAATTTCCGGAGAAGATTTTTCAACAGTTAGCAAAATTAGGGATGATGGGTTTACCGTTTCCTGAGCAATATGGTGGTGGTGATGCTGACACAATTAGCTTTGCCATTGTTGTTGAGGAGTTGAGTAGAGTATGTGCTTCAACAGGTATAACGTATTCTGCGCATATTTCGTTAGGTGCTGCCCCAATATTTATGTTTGGAACAGAACAGCAGAAAGAAGACTATCTCACACCATTATGTAAAGGTGAGTACTTAGGTGCCTTTGGCTTAACGGAGCCAAACGCAGGCTCTGATGCAGCAGGCACTCAGACAACAGCCTTATTAAAGGAAAATGAGTGGCAGCTTTCTGGTTCAAAATGCTTTATTACAAATGCAAGCTATGCAAAAAATTTGGCCATCACAGCTGTAACAGATCGAACAAAAGGGATAAATGGTATTAGTGCCTTTCTTGTCCCAACAGATTCTGAAGGATTTACGGTAATAGCTAATTACGAAAAAATGGGGTTACATGCATCAAACACAACAGAATTAATACTAGAAGAAGTTACGATTCCAAAGGAAAATCTTCTTGGTGTGGAAGGAAACGGATATAAACAATTTTTGGCTACACTTGATGGAGGAAGAATCGGAATTGGTGCAATGGCAGTTGGTATTGCACAGGGTGCCTATGAAAAAGCCCTTCAATATGCAAAAAATCGTACTCAGTTTGGAAAAAACTTATCAAAATTTCAGGCAATACAATTTAAATTGGCTGATATGGCAATGAATATCGAGGTTGCTCGTAATATGGTGTACAAAGCTGCATGGCTTAAAGACAAAGGAAGAGGATTTAAAACCGAAGCGGCCATGGCAAAGTTATTTTCTTCCGAAATTTGTATGAAAGTATGTGATCAGGCGATTCAAATTCATGGTGGTTATGGCTACATGAAGGAATACCAAGTAGAGCGGTTTTTCCGTGATGCAAAATTATTAGAAATTGGTGAAGGGACATCAGAGGTTCAACGAATGGTTATCGCAAAGCAAATTGGATGCTAATGATAAAAATGGAGGTGTACTTCATTTGTTCAAAAAGATACTTGTTGCAAATCGAGGAGAAATTGCTGTTCGAATTATGAGAACATGCAAATCATTAGGTATTAGAACAGTTGCTATCTATTCTGAGGCAGATCAGGACGCTCCACACAGACGATTTGCTGATGAAGCATATCTGGTAGGTGGGCCACGTGTGGCAGACAGTTATTTAAAGATCGATACTATTATTGAAATTGCAAAAGAGGTAGGTGCTGAAGCCGTTCATCCCGGCTACGGACTATTATCAGAAAATCCAGAGTTTGCTAGAAAATGTGAAGAAGTGGGACTTATTTTTGTTGGACCGTCTCCACAGGTAATTGCTAGCATGGGAAGTAAAATTGAAGCTCGTAAAATAATGAAGCAAGCCGGAGTACCTGTTGTTCCTGGTATTTTAACTTCTTTATCAAATTCAGAACAAGCAGTTAAGGTTGCAAAAGAAATTGGTTATCCAATCATGTTAAAGGCCTCTTCTGGTGGCGGTGGAATTGGAATGCAGATTGTTAGAAATGATGAAGAAATGGTAAAGGCTTTTGAAGGAAATCAAAAAAGAGCCATTGCATTTTTCGGCAACGGAGAGATGTATTTAGAAAAGTACATCGAAAACCCGAGACATATTGAAATACAACTTTTAGCAGATAGCAAAGGAAATACTGTGTATCTATGGGAAAGGGAATGTTCGATACAAAGAAGACATCAAAAAATCGTAGAAGAAGCTCCATCAGCTTTTGTAGATTATGACTTAAGAAAAAATATAGGGGAAACAGCTGTTCAAGCAGCAAAGGCAATAGGCTATCAAAATGCAGGAACAATTGAGTTTTTAGTAGATGAAAACAAAAGCTTCTATTTTCTTGAAATGAATACAAGGTTACAGGTCGAGCATCCTGTAACAGAAGAAATTACCGGAATTGATCTAGTCGAAGAACAGCTGCGGTTGGCAGCAGGAGAATTGTTGCGTATTTCTCAAGAACAAATACCTCTAAATGGACATTCCATTGAAGTTCGAATCTATGCGGAAGATCCGAAAACCTTTTATCCTTCACCTGGGACTATTACTTCTCTTTCTTTACCAGAAGGAGATAAAATTAGGCATGAGCTTGGGGTACATGAGCAATCAATCGTTACTCCTTACTACGATCCGATGATTGCAAAATTAATAGTTAAGGGAAAAGATCGTGAGGATGCGATCAAAAAACTTCAACTTGCATTATCTGATTACCAAGTTGAGGGTATTAAAACAAATATTCCTATTCTTAGAGAGATTGTTGAACATAGTGCATTTCAATCTGGCGATTCAACAACTAATTTTCTGGCAAAATACTTCGGTCGATAGGAGAAGATATATCGATGAATAACATAGCAATCATAACAGATGTAAATGAAGGTATTTTAAAGATTGAATTAAATCGGCCTAAAGCAGCAAATGCATTGTCTATTACTATGTTAAAAGAACTTCAAGAAGCTTTTGAGCTTGCTAAATATGAACAAAGCATTAGATGTATTGTGATAACAGGATCTGGGGGAAAAGTGTTCTGTGCAGGAGCTGATTTAAAGGAACGTTCAGAAATGGATGCTATTACAGTAAAAAAAACAGTATCTTTGATTAGAGAGACAATAAATGAACTAGAAACTTTGCCTCAGCCCGTGATTGCGGCAATTAATGGAGCTGCATTTGGTGGAGGGTTGGAGCTTGCTTTAGCATGTGATATTCGAGTTGCTTCCCGAACTGCTAAACTTGGATTAACGGAAACATCACTTGGAATCATTCCTGGTGCAGGGGGAACGCAAAGATTGCCTCAGTTAATAGGAAAAGGAAAAGTAAAGGAATTAATTTTCACTGCTAGAAAAATAGACGCAGAAGAAGCGCTCCAAATAGGCTTAGTAGAATATGTTGAAGAGCCTGAGAATGTAGGAAGTAAGGCAATTGAGATTGCCAGGGAAATTGCTCAGAACGCTCCAATTGCTATTACGCAAGCGAAAAAAGCGATTAATGAAGGGTATCATGTTAACCTAACAACAGGGCTAAGTATTGAGAGAGCAGCATATGAAATGACCATCCCAACAAAGGATCGATTAGAAGGGTTAAAGGCATTTAAAGAAAAGCGAAAACCGCATTATATAGGAGAATAAGAGGAAAACAGGACAATGTTTGATGTCCTGTTTTTTAATTAAGTAGATAATATTATTATGTAAACTATACAGTTTTTTAACGTAACAGTTGGTGAAATGGAACTTCTATAAATTTTGTTAATAGTCAGTTTATTTTCGCATTGCGTTTCATTTGAGGAAAGTGATATATATAGGATGATGTAAATTTAGAATGGAGTGACACCACATGGTAGAAAGTAATCCAATACTGAAGAAACTACAATTTAAAGATAGTGGACAACCAGTTCTGATAATGAATCATCCTAATTCCTACAATGAAGTTATTTCATCCTTTACAGGAGACGTTCATAACGAAGCTAAAAGCGATGAGTATGATTTTGTACAGATTTTCGGTACAGCAAATGATCAATTGAAGTCTCTTGCTCAAGTAGCAGTACAAGCTATTAAGGAAGATGGTTTATTTTGGATTTGTTACCCTAAAAAATCATCAAAAACATATAAGGGTTCTGACTGCAGCCGTGAAACAGTTGGTGGCTTATTAGCTGCCGAGGGATATGAACCGGTTCGGCAAATAGCCATAGATGAGGATTGGTCAGCTTTACGGTTCCGTAAAGTTGAAAAGATAAAAAAGATGTCGCGTAAATTTGCTGTAACTGACGAAGGAAAGCAGCGTACTGAGCAAAATTAATAATGAAAAGGGTAAAAACAACAGACGTAGAATATAGTAGTAAAGGCACCTTTCAGAAAGGGGAGATTTCATGACAACATACACTTCCAGAAAAGATGTTCCGATTGAGGAAAAATGGAATTTAGATGACCTTTATTCAGACCTGAAAGATTGGGAGAAAGACTATAATACAATTAATGAAAAAGTAGAAGAATTAAAGAGTTTTGACGGAAATATTCATGACGGCCCATCACTTTACTCATTTTTAAAGAAAAAGGAAGAAATGTCTTTTACCTTTAACAAGCTTTATGCGTATGCAATGTTAAATGTGGATGAAGATACACGAGAAACAAGTTCACAATCGCTTTTAGAACGTGCTAAACAACTAAGTATAAAAGCTGGCTCATCAACTTCTTTTTTTATGCCATTTCTTTTGAGCTTAAAGGAAGAAACATTAAAAGAATACATAACATCAGAACAAAAGCTTGAGTATTTCGAGAAAGACTTATGGGAATCATTCCGTTACAAAAAGCATGTATTAAGTAAAGAGCAAGAAGAAGTGATTTCAAAGCTTGGTGAAGCTCTATCTTCACCAAGTCACACATTTGGCATGATGAACAATGCTGATATCAAGTTTGGAGAAGTAACAAGCGATGATGGTGAAAAAGTTGAATTAACAAGAGGCATGTATGCAAAAATAATCGAGGATGAAAATCGAGAAAAACGTAAAGAAGCATACAAAGCATATTATAAACCATATCTGCAACTCAAAAATTCGATCGCTTCAACTCTGTCATCAGCTATAAAAAACAATGTCACAATGGCAAAGTTACGAAACTACCCTTCTGCCTTAGAGAAAGCGTTATTTGGTGATAATGTTCCTAGAGAAGTATATGAAAATCTAATAGAAACAACGAAGCAAAATATCTCTTCTTTGCATCAATACTCTAGGCTACGTAAGCAAAAATTACAACTTGATGAACTTAGACAATATGATTTAAGTGTTCCATTAGTAAGTGGTGTAAAGCAAGAAATTTCATATGAAAAGGCATATGAAATCATGTGTGAAGCTCTTTCACCATTAGGGGAAGATTACATTAAAACACTAAGGGAATTTAAGGAAAACCTATATCTTGATGTGAGGGAAACACCAGGTAAGCGATCAGGTGCATATAACCTTGGAGTTTATGGCGTTCATCCGTATATTCTTTTAAACCATCAAGACAATTTGGACAGTTTGTTTACTTTGGTTCATGAATGCGGTCATGGTGTTCACAGCAAGTTAAGCTCGTTACATCAACCACAAATCACAGCGCGCTACAGTATATTTGTTGCAGAAGTTGCTTCTACTGTTAACGAAGTGCTTTTAATTAACTACCTTTTAGATAAAGAAGAAAATGCAGACGTACGAAAGCATTTGGTTAATCATTTTATTGATCAATTTAAAGGAACATTTTTTACACAAGTTATGTTTGCAGAATTTGAAATGAAAACACATGAAATGGCAGAGAAGGGAATGCCACTTAATGTAGAAGTTTTTAATAAAACATATGAGGGTTTGTTCCGTGAATATTACGGAGATGATGTTGTGTTTGATGAAGAGGTAAAATACGGCTGGTCAAGAATTCCACATTTCTACCGCCCGTTTTATGTGTATAAGTACGCAACAGGCTTTGCGTCTGCGATTCATCTTGCTACAAAAATTTTAGAAGGTGATGAAAAAACATTACATTCTTACTTGGAATTTTTAAAAAGTGGAAGTGCGGATTATCCATTGGAATTGTTAAAGAATACCGGTGTAGATTTAACTGCTCCGTACCCGATTGAAAACTCATTAAAGAAATTTAAGGCACTTGTAAATGAATTTTCAGATTTATAATAAAAAACAGAGAAGACGTCGGTGCGTCTTTCTCTGTTTTTTATTTTTACATACTATCAAAGCTAAATTCTCTTCACAAGAATAGCCTCACGCATTTTCTTTAATGCTTCTTTTCCTTCATTGCCACGTTTTAATAAAATATTCACATAAAGAACATCAATTAGCGTTAGTTGTGCGATTCGTGATGATAAAGCTTCTGATCGATATTCGGTTTCCTCAGACACTGTATAGAGAGGAATATCAACGGCTGCACTTAACGGAGACTTCGCATAATTGGTAATTGCGATCATTTTCGCTCCCGTGGATTTTACAACATTCAAGATATGAAGAATATCTTTCGAAGAACCTGAATGAGAAATAAAAACGGCGCAGTCTTTTTCCGTCATTTGCGATGCTGCCATTAGCTGGAAGTGTGTATCAATAACAGAGTGAACCTTTAAGCCTGTTCGCACCAGTTTGTGATAGGCATCAAGGGCGATAATGCTTGATCCGCCGCTCCCAAAAAATTCAATTGAATTTGCATTAATCATGCAATCAACAGCTGCTTGTAAATGTTCCTCATTTAACACAGATAATGAATCTTCAATCGTCTTTATATTTGATCGAAAAACTTTTGAAGCCACTGTATCAACCGTGTCACCCTCCGTAACTTTTTCATGAATATCCTGAATAGGCGAGACAACTTCGGATGCAAGGGCAATTTTCATTGCTTGATACCCTTTATATCCAAGTCGTTTACAAAAACGGAATACAGTTGAATCGGCAACCTCTAAATCTTCTGCTAATTGATTAATGGAAGAATGAATAATTTTATTTGGGTTTTTTAAAATATAATCGGCAATCTTTCTTTCTGTAACACTGAACTTTGGATAGAGCTTGCGAATCGTGACTAAACAAGGCTCCTGAGCTTTTTTCATAATCTTCCCTCCTGATAGGGCTTTCTTTTATTATACTAAATTTCACAAAAAGAAAAAATATTTTTCTGGAATCGCTTGCAAAAAGAATTTTTTTTCATATAATAAAGATATCAAGAAAATTTATTCCGTAAACAGTTAGGAGAAATACACATGCAAATAGGAATGATAGGCTTAGGAAAGATGGGATATCAGTTATCTCTTAATTTAGTAGATAAAGAGTATGATGTTGTAGCCTTTGATGTTAATGAAGAATCCATGAAAAAAATTTCCTCAATGGGAGTACAAACAGCCAATTCAATTCAAGAGTTGGTTAGTAAACTATCAAAACCAAGAACTGTTTGGATGATGGTCCCAGCTGGAGAGGCAACACAATCTGTTTTTGAACAATTGCTTCCATATTTAGAAGAGGGAGATCGAATTATAGATGGTGGTAATGCCCACTACAAAGATTCATTAAGAAGAAATGAAGAGTGTGAAACGAACGGAATTTATTTCTTTGATTGTGGAACAAGTGGTGGCGTAGATGGTGCTCGTAATGGAGCTTGCACAATGATAGGTGGAAATGAAGAGGTTTTCAAAGAAATTGAACCGGTTTTCAAAGACATAACGGTTGAGAACGGTTACCTTTATTCTGGAAAAGCAGGTAGTGGTCATTTTCTAAAAATGGTTCATAACGGAATTGAATACGGGATGATGCAAGCGATTGCGGAAGGATTTGATCTTCTTGATAAAAGTCCATTTGACTATGATTACGAAAAAGTCGCAAGAGTTTGGAACAATGGATCTGTTATCCGTTCTTGGTTAATGGAGTTAACGGAAAATGCATTCTCTAAAGATGAAAAGCTTGATGGAATCAAAGGAATCATGCATTCATCTGGTGAAGGAAAGTGGACGGTTGAAACAGCACTTGATCTTCAAACTGCTGCACCTGTTATTACGATGGCATTGATGATGAGATATCGTTCGCTTGAAGATGATACGTTTACAGGTAAAGTTGTCGCAGCACTTCGTAACGAATTTGGCGGACATGCTGTAGAGAAAAAATAAATTTTTTTCAAAAATTAGGAAGACTAAGAAGATAGCGTTTTAAAAACAGCGCTTTCTTCTTACCCCAAATCAAGTAAGGAAGGTAGTGTTCTAGATGTCAGATCAAATGTTAATTTTAGTGGCATTAGCCGGAATTTTTCTTTTGTTATTTTTAGTTATTCGTACCAAATTACACGCATTCGTTGCGTTATTATTAGTCAGTTTAATCGTTGGTATTTTAGCAGGAATGCCACTAAATGAAGTTGTGACCTCGATGCAAAACGGTATGGGTGGAACCCTTGGATTCGTTGCAGTCGTTGTTGGTTTAGGTGCAATGTTTGGTCAAATGCTTGAAGTTTCAGGTGGTGCAGAGCGTTTAGCACAAACGCTTGTTAAAAAATTTGGTGAAGATAAATCACAATGGGCGTTAGGTGTTACAGGTTTCCTTGTAGCGATCCCAGTATTTTTTGATGTTGGTTTTATCATCTTAGTACCAATCGTTTATGGTTTAGCAAAGAAAACAGGAAAATCTTTATTATACTATGGTATACCATTGTTAGCAGGATTAGCTGTAACACATAGCTTTATTCCTCCAACACCAGGTCCTATTGCTGTTGCTGATTTAATCGGTGCTGATCTTGGCTGGGTTATCTTATTCGGTACGATTGCAGGTATTCCTGCGATGATCATTGCTGGACCACTTTTCGCAAAATATATTTCGAAAAAATTACATGTTGTTGTTCCAGATTATATGAACTTAGAAGAAATTGAGTATGACAAAGAGTTACCTAGCTTTAAATTAATTGCTTCATTAATTATGATTCCACTAGTTTTGATTTTACTGAATACGGTTTCAGGAGTATTATTAGAAGAAGGAAATATTGTACGTTCGATTCTTACATTCCTGGGACATCCTTTCGTAGCATTAACAATTGCAACGATCCTAACTTTTGTCTTCTTAGGAACAAAACGTGGATATTCTCGTCAAGAAGTACAAGATATTGCGACAAAGGCATTAGAACCAGCGGGTATCATCATCTTAGTAACAGGTGCTGGTGGGGTATTTAAGCAAATCTTAATTGATTCAGGTGTAGGTCAAGTGCTTGGTGATATGATGGCAGGGTCTGCTTTACCACCAATTTTGTTAGCGTTTTTAATTGCAGCAGCTGTTCGTGTTGCACAAGGTTCTGCAACCGTTTCAATGGTTACAGCAGCAGGATTAATGGCTCCACTTATCGAAATCTTAGGATTACAAGGACCTGTACTTGGATTACTTGTTATCGCAATTGCATCGGGTGCAACTGTACTATCACATGTAAACGATTCAGGGTTCTGGTTAGTAGGACGTTATTTCGGATTAAGTGTAAAAGATACTTTAAAATCTTGGACTGTTATGGAAACGTTAATTGGTTTAGTTGGTGTAACAGTAGCGTTAATTTTAGGAGTATTTATTGGATAATAAAGGATAAGAGATAACCATACAGGTTTTCCCTTTTCTCTCATTTAGGAGGATATTGTTATGGGTAAATTTATGATGGGCGTTGATATTGGAACAACAAGTACAAAAGCTGTACTTTTTAATGAAGAAGGAAAGGCTGTTAGTCGATTTGGTGTTGAGTATCCACTTCACACACCAACACCAGCAACAGCTGAACAAGATCCAGAAGAGATTTTTCAAGCAGTTCTTACCGTTATGAAAAACAGTTTGGTAGAAGCAAATGTTTCAGGTGAGCAAGTTCGCTTTGTATCCTTTAGTTCTGCCATGCATAGTTTAATTGTTGTTGATGGAGAAGGACAACCGATAACAAAGTCAATTACATGGGCTGATAACCGCAGTGCAGAATATGCTGATAAATTAAAACAAGAACATAATGGACATGAAATATACTTACGTACAGGTACACCGATTCACCCAATGTCACCCTTAGTTAAACTGTTTTGGTTAAATACTGAACATAAAGAGTATTTTAATCAAGGTAACAAATTCATTTCAATTAAAGAGTATGTTTTTTATCGTTTATTTGGTGAATATGTGATAGATTATTCAATTGCTTCTGCAACCGGGATGTTTAACCTTGAAAAGCTGGATTGGGATGATGAAGCACTTGAGATTGTTGGTGTAAAAAGAGAACAGTTATCAAAGCCAATAAGTACAACAGGAAGTATGAAAGGCTTAAATCCGGAATTTGCAAAATTCATTGGTATACCTAATGATACACCATTTATTGTGGGAGCAAGTGATGGGGTGCTTTCCAACCTTGGAGTGAATGCCATTGAGCCTGGTGTTGTAGCAGTAACAATTGGAACAAGTGGGGCTATTCGTGCTGTAACAGATCGCCCTGTAACAGATCCAAAAGGAAGGATCTTCTGCTATGCGCTAACAGATAAGCACTGGGTAATTGGTGGACCTGTGAATAATGGTGGCATGATTTTTCGATGGGTGAGAGATGAATTAGCAAATGCAGAGGTTGAAACAGCTAAAAGGCTAGGGAAGGATCCTTATGATGTGTTAACTGAAATTGCGGCTACAGTTGCTCCTGGATCAAACGGATTAATTTTCCATCCATATATGGCAGGAGAGCGAGCTCCTCTTTGGAATGCAAATGCACGTGGTTCATTCTTTGGTTTAGGCTTGCATCATAAAAAAGAACATATGATTCGAGCAGTCCTAGAAGGTATTATGATGAATTTATACAGTGTTCTGCTTGCTCTTGAGGAATTAATCGGAACTCCGACTCGTGTACAAGCAACAGGAGGGTTTGCTCGGTCGGTGTTTTGGCGACAAATGCTAGCCGATGTTTTTGACCAGGAAGTTACAATTCCAGAAAGTTTTGAGAGCTCATGTTTAGGTGCAATTGTGTTAGGAAAATATGGTCTTGGAGAAATTGAGTCCTTAAGTGAAGTGGAAAAGATGGTGGGATCACTTCATTCACATCAGCCGAATAAAGAAGCAACTGCTGCTTATCGTGAACTCATGCCAATCTTCATTCGCTTGCCGAGATTACTTGAAAAGGAATATAACGCAATTAGTGAGTATCAAAATAAATTTTAATAAAACTGCAAGGCGTGTAAACAATGAATGACCTTTACACGCCTTTTAGTATATTTAATAGAGGAAAAAATGAAAGCTGTGTGGAATATCAATAAAAAACAAGTAGGAGGTTTTTTTATGTCTCATTTATCTCTAACAACATGGAGTCTTCATCGAGAGCTTGGTCCATTGCGCTGGACATACTGGGATGATGTGGAGAAAACACAAAAAACACGTATAGAGCAACAACCGGAAAATACTAAATTAGTGGGATTACCATCTATATTGGAAAAACAGGGCTTTAAATCACTAGAAGTTTGCCACTTTCACTTTCAAAATACCGAAAATGGATACCTCGTAGAAATGAGAAATGCTTTTAAAAAATCAGGAATAACCTTTCATTGCTTATTATTGGATTATGGTGATATTAGTTCTCCAGATGATGAACGAAGAAAATCAGACATAAAATTTATAAAAAAATGGATTGATATCGCTGAGAAGGTAGAAGCAAAAAGTATTCGGGTAATTGGTGGAGAAGCAAACCCGAGTGATACGGCAGCATTAGAACGGTCAATGGATAGTTTTCAACAATTAATTGAATATGCTGAGCCAAAAGGTGTTCGTGTTGTAACGGAAAATTTTAAATCGCTTACATCAACTAAAGAAAATTGTGAAAAACTCATTAGCTCATTCGATAAGAAATTAGGATTAACGGTTGATTTTGGAAACTTTGAACAAGGAGTTAAATTTGACTCAATTCAAGCTTTAGTTCCTTTTGCAGGGTCTATACATGCAAAAGCGTATTATGATCATAATGGTTTAATAGATAAAGGAGAATTTGAAAAGTCATTACAAATAGTAGCAAACAGTGATTACAATGGTCCGATTACGTTAGTATATGATGGTCCGGGTAACTTATGGGATGGAATAAATGAAGTCAGGATGATAGCTGAAAAATATTGTGACTAAATGTTTTTTAGTGCCGGAGGGATTAGCTTGAAGTGTGCTTTGGTAATAGGTGGTTCTGGAATGTTAACAGACGTTTCAATTTTGTTAGCTGAAACTGGCTATCTTGTATATGTAGTTGGAAGAAGTACTGAGAAAATGAACAATTTATTAAAAAAATCAAATAACAACAAAAATCTTATACCTGTATTTATTGACTATTCAAATGAGCAAAGCTTGAATAAGAAAATAGATGAAATCATCCAAGAAAACAAGACCATTCATTTAATTGTAGCTTGGATTCATTCATATGCTGAGCATGCCATTCAATCAATTATAAACGGAATACCGAGTACATCTGAATCATCTAGATTTGTCCATGTACTTGGCAGTCGCTCGAACTTAGATAAAATAAAAACAGAACTGACGATTCCTAATCACTGTTCTTATAGTCAAGTGAAATTGGGGTATATGGAGCAAGGCGATGAAAAACGATGGTTGACACATGAAGAAATTTGCAACGGTATTATAAAAGCAATCAATAATAAGAAAAACGTTCATGTTGTAGGAATGATAAGTTAATGACTACTATATTCAACTATGTAAGGAAAATGAAATAAATGCCTATAACGCTTACTCCTTTATTGAATAAAATATAACGACTATAGGGGTAAAGGAGTGGGGAAAATGTCTAAAAGAAAAGAACAAGTGATTAAGGTTGATACATTAGTTATCCACGCGAAGGAAGTAAAAGTGGTAGAAGATCGTGACAAACATGATGACTACAGAGATGATGATCGTTATGAAAGAAGAAGAGATCCTTGGGGAATGTTCTGGGGAAGAAGACCAGTTGTAGATGTTGAAGAAGACCGAGATGATTACAAAGAAGACGATAAATAAAAAACATCAAATAGACGGGGAAACTCGTCTTTTTTTGTAAATAAAATTTTTTTGTTTTTAGTTGAATTTTTATTCAAGTTATTGTATAAATATATGTATAGTTACATAACGATACAATGAATATAGAAGGTGAATAGAATGAGCCATCAATTTTCCGATCAACTTCCTTCCTTTGAACAATTCGTTTCTTTGCATGAAGCGAGTGGATTAATAAAAAGTAAAAAAGGTACGTATACAAGGGAACAATTATATCAAGCAGCTGAAAATAGCTGGTATCACATATCCATTTATGACCAAGACCAACTAATTGCATTTGGAAGAATGATCTCTGATGGTGTTTATCAAGCATTAATTTGTGATGTTATGGTTGATCCTTCTTATCAAAAACAAGGTTTAGGTAAAAAAATAATTGAAGCACTTTTACAAAAATGTAAAGACTCTGGTATACAATCTGTTCAGCTTTTTTCTGCAAAAGGAAAGCAGCAGTTTTACGAAAAATTAGGATTTGAAGAAAGAGAACTAGATGCTCCTGGAATGTCACTTATAATATAGAAAACTCAGTGTATAAAGTAAACACTGAGTTTTTTTTATAAAGTATTAGTACCAAGTTCTAATAACAAGTGTTAAAATGTTTACAAGAAAATCCAAGGAGGAATAAAATGGTAGATAATACTAAAATAAAAGAGATCATACAACATCGTTATCCTTTTTTATTGATAGATAAAGTGATAAAGATTGAAGAAGGTAAGAGTGCCGTTGGAATGAAAAATGTTACAGGAAATGAACCGTTTTTCATGGGGCATTTCCCTGAATATCCAGTAATGCCGGGTGTATTAATAGTAGAAGCATTAGCGCAAATGAGTGCGGTTGCCATGTTAACGAAAGAAGGAAACGAAGGACGGTTGGGGCTATTAGCAGGAATTGATAACTGCCGCTTCAAACATCAAGTAAAACCAGGAGATCAATTGAAGCTAGAAGTGGAAATTACGCGTGTAAAAGGTTCGATTGGAAAAGGAAGAGGGCTTGCATCAGTGGATGGGAAAGTCGCATGTGAAACAGAATTAATTTTTGCATTTGGTAAGTAATGGAGATAACATTAATCAGGCATGGACGTTCTCAATTAGATGTAGAGAGAAGTATTACATGCTACGAATTTACTGATTGGGTCTCTCAATATAATTCAGTTGGTGTAGTTGAAGAATCTTTTTATCCAAAAGAAGCAGTAAAGAAAATGAACGAAGCAAGTCTTGTTATCACAAGTGATTTAAAAAGATCTATACATTCAGCACACTTGTTACGAACAAATGTAAAAATCATTTCAAGTAGTCTGTTTCGTGAAATAGAATTACCTTTAACATCCAAACCTTTTCCAAGAATAAAATTATCTTCAGACACATGGGCAGTTTTATTAAGGATTTTGTGGTTTAGTGGTTTTTCTACTAACTGTGAATCATATAAGGATGCTAAGAAACGAGCTGAATTAGCAGCAAATAAAATTATGAAACTTACATCTGAACATAAAAATGTTGTTTTAGTAGGACATGGCTTTTTTAATCGATTAATTGCCAAAGAGCTTCAAAACAAAGGCTGGAAACCAAAAACAAAGATAACCTCTAAGCATTGGGGTGCTTCCACTTTTACAAATGATGTTTAATCTATCTAATACTTTCAGATAATTCTGTTATACTCAAAATAACAATTTTTAAAACTGAAAGGATAGAAGATATGGAGTCTTATAAAAACATAGAAAATGGGATCGTGCCTTCTGTTTGTTCACTTGATTGCCCTGATCAGTGCGGATTGCTTCTTCATAAGAAAAACGGTAAAATCACGAAAATTGAAGGAGATCCTGAACATCCGGTAACAAAAGGAGCTATTTGTAATAAAGTTCGCCATATGGGAGAGAGAATTTATGATGTGAAAAGACTTCAATCTCCTCTTAAACGGGTAGGGAGAAAAGGAGAAGGTCAATTCGAACCAATAACTTGGAAGGAAGCTATTGATACGATTGCGACTAAGTGGAAAGAAATCATTTCTGACACAGGAGCTGAATCCATTCTACCATACAGTTTTTACGGGAATATGGGAAGAATCAATTCAGAAGGAATGGATCGACGTTTTTTCAATCATCTTGGTGCAAGTCAGCTTGACAGAACGATATGTTCAGTAGCTGGTTCAAATGGATATCGTTATACAATGGGTGGCAGCTATGGAACTGATCCTGAAGACATGACAGCTACTAAGTTATTTATTATGTGGGGAATCAATGCAGTTAGTACGAACATGCACCAAATGATGATTGCCCAAAAAGCAAGAAAAAATGGTGCTAAAATCGTTGTGATTGATGTACATAAAAATCAAACGGGGAAAATGGCAGATTGGTTTATTCCTATATTACCAGGAACTGATGGAGCACTTGCACTAGGAATTATGCATATTCTTTATAAAGAAAATTTAGTGGATCGTCCTTTTTTAGAACAATATACGATTGGTTCTAATGAACTAGAGGAACATGTCCAACAATATGAACCACAACTTGTTTCAAGTATTACAGGAGTTCCTGAAGAAGATATTTATTCATTAGCCCAAATGTATGGGAAAACCTCTCCGTCGATGATCCGAATTGGAAATGGCCTGCAGCATCATGATAATGGTGGAATGATTGTTCGTACGATTTCGTGCTTACCTGCTTTAACAGGTCAATGGAATGTAAAAGGTGGAGGTGCACTTAAAGGAAATTCAGCATTTCTAGCTTTTAACACAGATGCATTACAACGACCTGATTTATTAAAGCAAAATACGAGAACGATTAATATGAATTCATTAGGAAAAGAACTTTTAGAATTGAATACTCCTATTCAATCTTTGTTTGTATACGGCACTAATCCAGCGGTGGTTGCACCAGATGCGAATAAGGTACGGAAGGGCTTAGAAAGAGAAGATTTGTTTACGGTAGTTCATGAGTTGTTTATAACAGAAACTGCAATGTATGCTGATATTGTTTTACCAGCAACTTCTGCCTTTGAGAACATTGATTTTTATACGTCCTATTGGCATCATTACATACATCTACATGAACCAGTCATCCATCCTTTTGGTGAAAGTAAATCGAATACAGATGTTTTTCGAATGCTTGCGAAAGCGATGGAATTTGATGAACCGGAATTTAAGGACAATGATGAGGAATTAATTAAGCAATCGTTAATTCAAACAAACAATCCCTCTTTAAAGCATGTAACCTATGAAAAGCTAAAGAAAAAAAGGTATTTAAAAGCAAATAGAAATAGTCAATTGTTAGATAACTTAAAAACACCTTCAGGAAAAATCGAATTATTTTCTCAGCAAATGAAGGAAGAAGGTTATCCACCTTTACCTACTTATATCCCGATTTTACAGGAAAGTGATTTTCCATTTTTATTCGTACCAGGACCAAATCATAATTTCTTAAACTCTACATTTTCTCATCAAGATAAGCATATGAAGCTTGAGAAAACACCAAAGCTTTTCATCAATTCTCTTGATGCAACAAGACTTGGTATAAATGATGGTGATACTGTCCGAATTTGGAATCAGCGAGGTGAGTGTGAATTAACTGCTTCAGTTGGTGAACAAGTTTTACCGGGTGTTGTTGTAAGCCAGGGGTTATGGTCTGATTTGAATGGTAAAAATCATTTAGTAAATGCGTTAACTCCAGATCGTATTGCTGATATGGGGGGAGGGGCTGTGTTCTTTTCAGGTCGTGTGAAAGTAGAAAAGATGTAGAAGAAAGAATAAAATCACTTCAACTGGAAATAAGAAACATGAGGTGATTATGTGATGGATCGTTTTGAAGAAGTGTTTAATCAATACAAAAATAAAGCAGATCAAGATGAAATTAATGCTGAAATATCAACTGATATGAAGACGAATCAAGAGAAAATCATTGCTGTAAGAAAAAACGATGATGGAGATTTAATCGCATTTCAAACAGAATCTGGTAGACAGTTAGACTATATGCAAGTACTTTCTGAGGCAAGAGATGGTAGGTTAGCACATGTTGATGTATTTCATAAATATGGGCGTGACATTCTTCGTAGTGAGCCGGATGGTGATAAAAGTAATAACTTAGATTCTTTACCGGAATTCTAAAGTTAAACAAATATCCCTTATATAGGTATATATCTATTACAAAAGTAAGCCTCCTAACATATTTATAAATAAAACATTATCACAAAAGATATGTTTTAGCATATGAAAAGGAGGAAATAACATGGGCTATGGTTGTAATTACGGATGTGGATATGGATATGCTCCAGTTGCTTCAGCAGGAGTAAATCCTTTTGTGTTGATTGTTGTTTTATTTATTCTTCTTATCATTGTAGGAGCAGCTTGGTGCTAAGAAGTAGAAAAAGGTTGCCCTGGCAACCTTTTTTATTATTTTGCTAAGTATAAGGAAAATTAGGTTTTCTTCAAAGGGGCTTGTCAATAAGCCAAGTTTTCTCTTATTCAAGAATCATTCCTTTTTGATAACCCCTCATAAAGCCTGATAAAACCTCTTCTACTGATTCATTTGCTTCAGGAATTTGGACAATTACCTCATTGCGACTTTCTACACTTGTGATTGAAATCGTTTCCATCCTGTTTATGTTAAGTTGTACTTTGAGATCATCTGCAACTTGGTTTGCTTGAAATTCATCTTGTATTAAGTAACGTACATTTCTCAATGATATACCCTCCATTATTACGAAGAAATTTGCTTCATCTTATGCTTTGTATAAAGTACCCATTTCATGTATGAAAAACTTTGTCTATCTTTTCATTGAGTAGGGACGTGTCCACAACAATATACATAAATTCCATACAATAGCGTAAAAGCTCTAACGAAAGGGGGGCTAGCTAAATGCCGTGTTTTATTAAAAATTTAAAAATTGATAGTGTTAGTGGTGGAGTGATTAATTTTGGTGATTCATATAGCATTTCTCCCAAAAGCATCGACAAAGCCATAACAGGATCAGGTGGTGGGGGAGTTGGGGACTATCAATTAGTTATGAATGGTCAGAGCATAACAAATGGTGTTGATCCTGAAGTTTTAGATCAAAATTTACTTGGTAATAATTAAAGTAGGTACCAGATTTTTAATAAATCCCCTTAAATCATCCTTCATTTTATTATATGCAGAACTGAAATTTGTGTTGCCTGTAAAATAAGTAAAAACCTAATCATTTTGATTAGGTTTAATCTTCCTTTATTTTATGATAATCTGGAGAAATTTCTTCCGATACTTCAGTAGTGTAACGTAAATTTCCTATATTCACATGGCTTTCTTTTTCGTGTAAAACGTTTTTTCTCATATATCGATGGAAGACGCTCTCAAATAACGCAACACCAATTGCTGTGATAAGTGATGCGATAAATACATTCGTGGCATAGGTTGTGATCGTCGCTAGGTAAAACCATGTAAGTAACATTGCAATGGCAAAATCAGAAATTGTTGCAGTAAAGTTTGAAGTTCTTGGTAAAAGCATTAAATCTCCAAGTATATAAGAAACTAAGCCTAAAATTAGAGTAAGCCCTAATATAACTGAAAAAGAATATTGAAATAGCAGACCAAGTACAACAAAAAGTAAAAGAAAAGAAACAATAAATTTTATCGCCAGAGCTTTTAAATGGTTCACGTTTTTTCTTCCTCCAATCTTTGCACTCTTAATATCTTCTTTATTGATATCCCTTATGTTAGAAATTGCATCCAAATTCACATCATTATGGATAATAATAAAATAAAGATAAATACTAACGTAAGAGAAGGATTTTAAAGTAGGAGTGACTTAAAAATGAAACAGCTAACAATGAAGGAATTATCTTTTATTGAAGATGAAATTAGAGCGGAAGAAATTACAGCAAAAACAATGAACTGGTGTGCTTCTCTTTGTGAAGATGAGAGCTTAAAAAAGTCATTAGAGCAAATGGCAGAGCAGCATCAGCTAAAAGTTGCAGACTTATCACAATACTTTAATCAATCAAAAATGATGCAATAAAGGAGATTTTACAATGCCTAACAATATAGAAGGACGAGGATTAACAGATCGTGAAATGGTACAACTTTGTTTGGAGCTAGAAAAAGGAAGATGTCGAAGCTTAGGCAGCACGATGTTGGAAACCACTCATAAGGAACTTCGGGACATCTATACTCAGTGCTTTGATAATGCTTCAAAAAATCATTATAAATTATATCAGTTAATGGATGAAAAAGGGTGGTATAAAACAGAACTTGCTACTGTAGATCAAATTAAGAATGTTCAGGAATATATGCAAAATAATTTACATCCTGATGATCAGTTTCAATCATAGTAAGTTTTCTTTACATATACGAAAAAAGAGCATTTCTGCTCTTTTTTTGTTGTTTAAGCCATCAATTTTAACATTGATATGAATCTGAACACTAGGTAATTTAATTTTGTACATTGATTTTATTTCATTGGACATAATGAATTCAGAAGGTCCTTAAAGTGTATGTTAATAGAGTTAAGATGAAAAGGAGATCATCATGAAAGAAAATAATAAACAGTTTCAACAAGATGCAGATCAATACAAAATGCCTCAAGCATTACAAGAACAACAAGACGTTACCTATAATGTAGGGTACGAGGCATCAACAGGAAATCAAACAAATCCAAATCATGATATATCAAAAAAAGAAAATCGTTCATAAAGATTTATAATAAAGGAGTGTATAGGAATGGCGGTTAATAAAGCAAACGAAAACACTAAAGATCTTGCAGGAAAGATTTATGATGTGAAAGACTATCAAGCAACTGATACTTTATCTGCTGGAATAGCGACAACACATGAACAAGCATCTGATGCATATATGGAAGGTGAGATACACCCTGTTATTGATGATGTAAATGGTAAAGATGTTGAAGTGAAAAAAGAAGGTTACGAAAAAGAATCACGATAAGAACAAAGGTGAGCCATTTTTTACGGCTTACCTTTTTACATATTCAGTTTTTCCGTAAAGTAAATACTTTTTACATTGCTGGTTAAAATACAAATAGTTATTAAAAACGGAGGTTATTAGAATGGAGTCACATCATGTTCGTTTAACAGCTTCTGAGATTGGTGGGCTTTGGACTAATTATGTATCAGATAGCATGTTTATCTGTGTGTATAAATATTTTTTAGCACATGTTGAAGACAAGGAAATTAAATCTGTTTTAGAGCATGCTTTAGATTTGGCTCAACAACATGTTTCAGTCGTGACAAAGATTTTTACAGAAGAGAAACATGCTATTCCTGAAGGATTTACTGAAAAAGATGTTGATATAAAAGCACCAAAATTGTTTACAGATGAATTTTTCCTTTTTTATACAAAACAAATGGCAAAGGGAGCTCTTGTTACTTATAGTGCCTTACTTCCACATACTTTTCGAAATGATATAAGAGAACACTTTATGTCATGCATCTCCTCGACAATGGAATTATTCAATGATACAACAAACATTATGTTGTCTAAAGGGCTGCAAGTGAGAACACCTTACATACCTTACTTAAAGGAAGTAGACATGGTTGAAAAGCAACGCTTTTTAGCAGGTTGGATTGGTGAGCAAAGACCTTTAACAGCGATGGAGATTACAAATTTTTATGCAAATTTACAAACAAACTTCCTTGGAGGAACTTTAGTTACAGCATTTGGACAGGTTGCTCGAACTGAAGATGTTCGAAGCTATATGAGAGAAGGAAAAAAATTAGCAAAAAAACATACAGAAATTATGAGTAAATATTTAAAACATGATGATCTTCCTGCTCCAACTCCATGGGATGCTTATGTGCTAGTGACAAAAGAACCTCCTTTTTCAGATAAATTGATGATGTTTCAAGTATCTATGATGTCTGCTGCGGGGATGGGGAATTATGGAACAGCTATAGCTGCGAGTCCGAGACGAGATATTGCTGCAGAATATTCAAAGTTACTAGGAGAAGTTGGTTTATTTGCTGAAAATGGGGCAAGCATGCTCATTAAACATAAGTGGATGGAGCGTCCACCACATGCAGTTGATCGGAATGAATTGATGAAATAGTCAGGTGTGAGGTGTTCTTATTTCCCTAATCAAAAATGGTTTGAGAAGATAAGATAGCAAAAGAAGGGGCCCCTGGCTTCTTTTTTGTTATTCCTAAACGTAAGTTTAAAGGCAAAAGTTATAAAATTTTCATAATTTCAATAGTAAAATCGTGGTGAAACAATGAAACCTTCCATAAATTATAAAATACCTAAAAAAATATTAACATCTACAAGTGGATTTTTATATGGCTATACACATTCATTAAACCCTTATTCTGGTTGTGCCTTTGCATGCTCATATTGTTATGTAAGACAAAGTCCTGTTGGGTTGTTTAGAAAACAAGAATGGGGAACATGGGTTGATGTAAAACAAGAATCTCATGATAAACTCTCTCGTGAAATCAAAAACTTAAGAAAAAGAGACAAACCTGTAACAATATTCATGGCTTCAAGTACTGATCCCTATCAGCCTGTTGAATATAAAGAACAAATTACGAGGGCTTTACTTGAGGCAATGGCTGAAACTCCACCAGATTTTTTATTTGTTCAAACAAGAAGTCCTTTAGTAACTAGAGATATAGATTTGTTTCACAAGCTGAAGGAGAAGCTAAGGATTAGTATAACAGTGGAAACAGACGATGATGATGTTCGCAAACGATTCACTCCGCAAGCACCACCAATACAAGCAAGATTAAAAGCTATTTCTCAGCTTAAAGAGGCTAATTTACCTATTCAAGTAGCAGTTGCACCTGTACTGCCATTTTCAAATGAATTTCCAAAAATTCTCTCAAACTTAGTAAGTCGAATTGTTGTTGATGATTACTCAGGTGATGGAAGCCAAGGCAAAAGAAGTGAGAGATTGAATGTAAGGGAATTGTACAAAACAGAAGAATTAGATACATGGTATGGAAAAAACACCTATCAAGTTGCAGTAGAAAAGTTAAAACAATCACTTTCTTCAGATCAAATATTAATTAGCCAAGAAGGTTTCATGCCTAATTAATGACGAATAGAAACCCTCTTGTTAGATAAACTATGACAAGATGAAATTTCATAGAAAGAGGGGACAAGCTTTGCGAGCTAGTCGCAGAAATGAAAAACAAATTAATACAATCTATTGGTTTTCAATTATTGGCTTTTTATTTAGTGTTGTTTATACCATTGTGGTTATGACAAAAGGGGCCCAAGTAATCGATAAAATTGATTATATTTATAACCGCAACCAAAGAGAAGCAGAAAGAAAATGGCGAATGACTTTAAAATAGGAGTGGTGCAAAATGAATCAGGAAAAATTACTTGCAGATGAATTAAGTAAAATGATTGAAGAAGATCAAATTCCTTTATCTATTACAGAAGATATCCATGAAATTAGTGGAAGTTTACGCTCAGGTAATATGAGTTTAAATGACTTAAAAGGAAAAGATGCATTTATAGAAAAAGCTATAAATGAGGCTAAGAGTCGTTTACATATGTGAGTATTAACGTATGCAGATAAAAGACAGGTTAGGCGTAGTATCTAAAATTAACATGACTACGCCACTGTCTATCTAGGAACAGCAATCGGAAATTTTATTGTAAACTTTGTTCCAACTCCTTGCCTGCTTTCAATTGAAATGCTTCCTTTCATCCCCTTTATAATACTAAACACCACCATCATTCCAAGTCCTGTTCCTTTTTCCTTTGTAGAAAAATAGGGCTCCCCAATCCGATTGATTTGCTCCTGTGACATGCCAATTCCTGTATCAGATATTTCAATTAAAACGTGTTTATTTAAAATCGACGTATAGATATTTAAAGTCCCACCCTCTGGCATAGCTTCTATACAGTTTTTCGTGATGTTTAAAAAACATTGTTGAAATTGTTGCTTGTTACCCTGTATAACACATGTTACAAGATCTGATTCAATTACGACAGAGTTCATATTCGCATAAGAGGAGATAATGTCTTCAATATGTTTAAGATGAATGCCTATATCAAGCAACTCCCAATATGCAGGAGCAGGTTTTGCAAATGTTAAATAATCATTAATAATGTTTGAAGCAGTATCAAGCTCATCAATCGCGAGCTTAATATATTCATCTCTTTTCTCTTTTTCAATGGTGTCACTTTCTAACACGAGTTGTAAAAATCCTCTTGTAACAGTCAAGGGATTACGTACTTCATGAGAAACACTAGCAGCAAGTTGACTAACTACTTCTGATTTTTCAGTTTTAATAATTTTTTGCCTTAGAGAGATTGTTTCTCGAATGCTTTCAAATATATAACCAACAACAAATATGGCGACTGTTGGTGAGAATAACATCATAATTGTATGAATTGTGATTATTTCTTCTCTATTTGTGAACACAAATAAGAAAATGGTAAAAACGATCGTAACATAAACCATTGTCTCAAGTTTCTTTGAAATGTTTGAAATTAAGAAAGTGGGAGACATGAAACCGCACACTAACCCTAATACCCCATACATAATTAAAAAGGAAATGTATGTGTCAGTTACCCCATAAAAGAAGGTAAATACGACAACAATGACAATAAATAAAATGGTCGAAGTAACAATTCCGCCATAAAGCCCTCCAATTATATAAGGAATAAGCTTTAAATCCTCAACAAATGAGCTTTCTAGGGGGAAAGGAATACAAAGGGTAATTGTTATGGCAGAAGCAATACCAATGACAACTTTATTTTGGTGATGACCTGTTTTTTCTGACCAAAGATGCTGAAGGAAGATTCCGACCAAAATAAAAAGTAAATTCAATAAAAATTCATTTAACATATTACGACCTTGCTTTCATCTTAAATTTCAAACCTAAGCAATGTTTGTATTCGGCTAGTTAAATACAAAATCCTCTTATTTCGATAAAAATTAACAATCTTTACATAGAGAAGATTACAATTGATTAAGTTAATGAAGTATTGGTTACAATTGGTCGTTATATCTTTTCTTACTATCCCCACACTAGTAGTGTAAGTTGTTTTAACAATACTTTCTTTGAGGGAGAGATTTCATGTTTTATCATGTAAAGGAATTACAATATAACGCAAAGCCAAGTCAACCAGACCCAGTATATGCAAAAAAATTACAAGAAATCCTTGGTGGACAATATGGGGAAATGTCAGTTATGATGCAGTACCTTTTCCAAGGCTGGAACTGTCGTGCTGAAGGAAAATATCGTGATATGATTTTGGATATTGCAACAGAAGAAATTGCCCATGTAGAAATGATCGCAACAATGATAGCCCAGCTACTTGACGGTGCACCAGTACAAGATCAGGAACAGGGGGCAAAAGATCCTGCAGTTGAAGCTGTCCTGGGTGGAATGAATCCTCAACACGCTATCGTAAATGGGCTTGGGGCACAACCAAATGACAGTGTAGGCTTCCCTTGGACAGCTCGTTACACAATTGCAAGTGGTAACTTATTAGCAGACTTTCGTGCAAATTTAAATGCAGAATCACAAGGTAGACTTCAGGTTTGTCGTTTATATGAAATGACAACAGACCCTGGGGTAAGAGATATGCTGTCGTTTTTAATTGCACGTGATACGATGCACCAAAACCAGTGGATGGCAGCCATTGAAGAAATTGAACAAACACAAGGTGCAATTGTACCAAGTAACTTTAACCAAGAGTATGAGAAACAAGAGGTATCATACTCATTTATGAACTTCTCTGAAGGAGAAGACAGCAGCACTGGTAACTGGGCACATGGACCAACATTAGATGGACAAGCGAATTTCGAATATATCCAACACCCAGAGCCAATGGGACAAAAGCCACAATTACAACCAGGACCTGCTTATATGCATGGAACAAATCCTAAAGACATGCGTATTCAGCAAGGAATGGGAAAATTAGAACCAACTCAGTCAGCAAATAACAATTTCTTTTCAAAATCACAGCAACCACAAAACCAAAACTTCTAACATAATGAACCCAAAGCATCTACCATGTTGGTAGGTGCTTTGGAGTTTGAAAGGAATGAAAACTTTGGAAAAAGATCATTTTGGTAAAAACTTAAGTCTAGACGGTAAAAGAAAAGAGGAGCACTTAGAAATAAGCTCTACAGGTTATGGATTAGAATCTGTAACTTCATCTGATCCAACTAAGTCAGAGGAAACGAAACAGTCAACTTGTGGAGGATTATAATAACAGGTTAATCTTATGAACATAAGAAAGGTCCTCCTTAGATCAATTTTTCATGATACCATTGTAAGTAACGATGATATGCAGAGGAGGACATTTTCTTATGAAAAATACATATAAGGTTTTTGTGTATGGTACACTCCGTGAACATGAATCCAATCATCATTTTCTAAATGGAGCAGTGTGTCTTGCAAAGCAATGCTGGACACATGGGATTCTTTTCGATACAGGTTTAGGTTATCCAGCGATGATTACAGATAAAGTAAAAGTAATATACGGGGAGTTATATGAAATAAATGAAATGATATTAAAAAAGCTAGATTGGTTAGAGGGCTTCGAAGCAGAAGGTGTCGATAACGAATACGAACGAATAACCCAAACCATTTTTACTGATCATCACTCAGAACAAGCCATTGTATATAGTTACTTACATAAGAAAGTAGAAAATCTGCCTATAATTAATTGTGGTGACTGGAAACGTCACTTACATACAAATACATCTAAATTACTATATTTTGCTTATGGTTCATGTATGGATAATGAAAGATTCAAGCTGGGAAAAGTAGATCACTTGTTTAAAAACATCGTCGGCTGTGGTCATGCCACAAATTTTTCTTTAGCCTATACCGTTCATTTTCAAGATGGAAGCCGCGCGGATATGATTGAAGCAGATGATATTGTTGAAGGAAAAGTATATGAAATTAATCAAGAAGCCTTACATTATTTGTATGAACGAGAAGGTGTTATGGCTAACATTTACCGCCCTGCATTTATTAATGTAGAGATAAATGGTGTATTACATAAAAATGTCCTTACATTTCTTGTTGTGAATAAGAAGGAAGAAGCTGCACCACCTGAACATTATTCAAATGAAATACTACGAGGTGCTAAGGGATTTGTGAGTAGTGGCTATTATCGTAAGTTGGAAAATAAACTATTGACTTTAAAGCAGGAATAACATATTGCTATTTTGATATAGTAATTAGAATTTGTGAACTTTTTTATTTTATTTCCTAAGTAAGATGATCACGAACTTTCATTGAAATATAAAGAAAAATTGACTATAATCGACAGTAAGAGACATTTAGTATGACAAGAAAAAGACATCTAGAAAAGAATTAATGTGCTGGTTGACCTTACACATAGTGAAGACGCATTAATCCTAACTTTTTCAAGGAATACATGTGAGACAGGAGCAAGAAAGAATGCGTTTAGTTAGATTAGAGCGATGCTCATCAGGAATAAAGCTAGGGAAATCTATTTATAGTGAAAACGGCAAAATTCTACTAACAAAGGGAACGGAACTTACTGATAGCTTTATTAACAGACTTAAAAATCTTAATATTAATACAGTTTACATAGAAGATACAGCATCAGAAGGTATCGATATTATAGAATCTATACCAGTTGAACTATTAAATGAAGCAACGAATGTCATTACTGATGGATTAAATACAATTGCAGATATAAATATTACAAAACCCACTGTTAAGGGTATGATGGAAACAGAAAAAACTGTTAGAAATTTTCAACGAATATTCAAGGATATTTTGACGATCTTAACTGAAAACCCAACAGTGCTAAATCTGCTTGCTACCACAAAAATACATGAAAGTCATGTGTATACCCATAGCTTGAACGTAACAATTTATTCGTGTCAGCTTGCAATTAAAAACGGTCTTCAAACAAAAGAAATCGAAGAAATTGGTCTAGGAGCATTACTACATGATCTTGGAAAAATCTTTGTAAAACCTGAAGTGCTAAACAAACCTGGTCGATTAACAAAAGAAGAGTTTGAACAAATGAAATCACATTCACAACTAGGTTTTGATATTCTAAGAAAAGTACATGAAGTACCATTTGTTGTTGCGCATTGTGCTCTTCAACATCATGAAAGACTTGATGGAGCGGGTTATCCAAGGGGACTGAAAGGAAACGAAATTCATCCCTATGCAAAAATTTTAAGTGTGGCTGATGTGTTCGACGCGGTAACAAGTCACAGAGTCTATCGCCCAGCTATGCTTCCTCACCAGGGAATGGAGCTTTTGTATTCGGGAAGTGGCACGCAGTTTGATACAGATCAATTGAAGTTATTTAAAAACTGCATTGCGATCTATCCACAAGGACTAACTGTTAAATTAAATGACGGAAGAACAGGAATTGTCACTAAATACAATTTCCATTCAGTAGGACGTCCGGAAATACGGATCATTCGTGACGAAGAAGACCAGGAAGTAGCACCATATGAAATTGACTTATCATCTTCAGGAAACCTTACGCTAGAAATCGTAGAAGCTGATGCGTTGTTATAATTTATAGAGTAGATGACCCATGCACTTGAATTGGTGCTGGGTTATTTTTGTGAAGAGCGGTGTTTTCACATCGGGACAGGAATTAGGGTGAAGTGCAAGACGAGTCTCGATAAAAGGGGAATCGGGACAGGAACTGGTTGAAGCAAGAATGATGTGTCTCGATACATGAGGAATCGGGACAGAAACTGTGAGAAACAAGCAAGATGTGTCTCGATACATGAGGAATTGGGACAGAAACTGTGAGAAACAAGCAAGATGTGTCTCGATACATGAGGAATCGGGACAGAAACTGTGAGAAGCAAGCAAGATGTGTCTCGATACATGAGGAATCGGGACAGAAAACATGAGAAGCAAGCAAGATGTGTCTCGATACAACGGGAATCGGGACAGAAACTGTGAGAAACAAGCAAGATGTGTCTCGATACAACGGGAATCGGGACAGAAACTGTGAGAAACAAGCAAGATGTGTCTCGATACATCGGGAATCGGGACAGAAAACATGAGAAGCAAGCAAGATGTGTCTCGATACATGAGGAATCGGGACAGAAACTGTGAAAAACAGGTAAGATGTGTCTCGATACATGAGGAATTGGGACAGAAAACATGAGAAGCAAGCAAGATGTGTCTTGATACATGAGGAATGGGGACAGAAAACAGTTGAGGCAATCATGGTGTGTCTCGATAAAAGGATAATCGGGACAGTAAACCGGCCATTAAAACAGAATGTGTCTCCAAAAACACCACTACCTTATTTCGGCTAAATAAATTCGCTTTAATTAACTCAACAATGGATTTTTTCCTAAATAAAATAAGAAAAATAACATCTGCTTCACCAACATATGCTAAAATTAGGAAAAAAACATGTCTTTCAATCGAGTTACAAGTACTATATAAAAGATACTCTTTAATCCATTCTAGAGATAGCACCTAAAAGTCAACACACTCACACTTTTTGAAATCGTTTTCAACAACGAAAGGGAGGTCCCTATGATATCACAAGAATGGAGGACATTGTTTTGGGTTGGACTTTCTGTCTTATTCGCCTTGAGCTTATGGTTTAGTGCATCAGTTATAGCACCAGAGCTTATTCGCTTTTGGGATATTACCTCGCAATTAGAAGCATGGCTATCAGCTTCAGTACCTCTTGGCTTTGTAGTAGGAGCATTTTGTAGTGCTTATTTTGGTATGGCAGATCGCTTTCATTCTCGTAAAGTTTTTGCTATCTCTGCACTAAGTGGTTCATTTTTTAATGGAATTCTCATCTTTGTTGACCAGGCTTTACTCGGAATTCTCTTAAGAGTTTTAACAGGTGTATGCCTCGCTGGTGTATATCCTATAGCTGTTAAAATACTATCTCAATGGTTCCCTAGAAAGCGTGGACTTGCTATAGGTATATTAATAGCTGCATTAACACTAGGTTCTTCTTTACCACATTTTGTGTTAATGTTTTTTTCATCATTTCAATGGCAGTTCGTACTCATCACGAGCTCTGTACTATCCATTCTTTCAGCAATTATCATCTACTTTATTGTAAAAGATCCAACGATAACTCCGACAAAAACTCCTTTTTCCATTACATTAATTCATCAAGTTGTAAAAAATAAACCAGTAATGTTAGCGAACTATGGGTATTTCGGGCATATGTGGGAATTGTATGCGATGTGGACGTGGCTGCCTACATTCTTAGCTGCTAGTTTTTACAACAATTCACCTGGAGTTTCACCTTGGATTATCGCATTTTCCTCATTTCTATCTATTGGAATTGCAGGAGGGATTGGATGTGTGTTAGGGGGCATTATTTCTGATAAAATTGGAAGAGCTAATCTTACAATGATCTCGATGATGATAAGTGCAATTTGTTCTATTTTGATAGGTTTTACATATGGTCAGGTTATTTGGCTGACTCTTGCAGTATCATTTATTTGGGGGATGACTGTTATATCAGATTCAGCACAATTTTCAGCAGCTGTTTCAGAGGTATCAGATAGTAGTTATGTAGGAACAGCATTAACTTTTCAAATGTGTATTGGATTTCTAATTACCATATTTTCAATTAATCTTATTCCAGTTTCACAAAAAATTATGGGGTGGGAGTGGGTTTTCACACTATTAGCGATTGGACCAATTCTTGGAATCGTATCTATGGTCAAGTTTAAATATTATGAGTTAACAGCAATCGGAGGAAATAAAAATGAAGATACAGCAACAAGAATTTGAACAAAATCAATTGCAGTATATGATTAGATCTGCAGAAGAAAACGATGCATTAGTCTTATCAGAACTGAGAGTTAGGATTGATGGTGAAACGGAAAATCTAGACAGAGAACCCGGTGAAGCATATATAGATGAAGCTGGTTTTAAACAGTTAATAGGTTAAGGTCTAAATGCTAGGAGGGGTTCCAATCCAGATGGGGGCATTTACTGTTTATCTTATATTAATCGCAGCCATTGTTTTTGATTTCTTTTGGCTTGATGTTGAACAAAAAAGATGGGGCTGGATGAAAAACTGGTCCAGGCTACATAAGGGTTTATTTTTCTCAGGATTTATTGCCGTAACTGCATGTATTTATATTGGCTTAAGCTTGAATTATATGTAAAGAAAGCTCTCAATTTGATAGCTTTCTTTTTTAAGTTAAGGAGGAAAAGTGATACAAGATAGTGATAATCTATACCTCCGATTGTTATTATATGGTATTATTGCAAGGTAATTTTAGATATAACGAGGTTTTTTAAAGGAAGTGTAATTCTTGTCTACGAATCTACTAAATAGTGAAAAATATAGTGCTGATTGTGTAAAGTGTTTTGGGCTTTGTTGTGTGGCCTTACCTTATGCGAAATCAGCAGACTTTGCAAAAGATAAAGCTAGTGGATCTCCATGTGAAAATCTTCAAGAAGATTATCGCTGTAAAATTCATAAAAACTTAAGAAATACAGGATATCGCGGGTGTACAGTTTATGAATGCTTTGGGGCAGGACAGAAGGTTTCCCAAATAACATATAAAGGGAAAGATTGGCGAGAACACCCAGCAATAGCGAACGAAATGTACAATGTTTTTCCAATTATGCAGCAACTGCATGAAATGCTTTGTTACTTAACAGAAGCATTGCAGCGAGCAGAAGCTAAACCTATATATAAAGACCTAAGTAATATGCTTGAGAAAACAGAGGCTCTCACTGCTCAAAATCCTAAGTCTATACTTGAGTTGAATCTCCATGTTCATAGAGCTGGTGTGAGTGAGTTACTACAAAAGGTAAGTGAGCTAGTTCGTTCACAAGCAAACAAAGCTCAAAAAAGACATGAAAAAAGAAGCGATTTTATAGGTGCAAAGTTAAGAAAAGCAAACCTAAAAGGAGCAAATTTAAGAGGAGCACTGCTAATTGCAGCTGATTTAAGAGAAGCTGATATGAGAGTAACTGACCTTCTTGGTGCAGATTTACGCGATGCTAACTTAAGTGGAGCAAATTTAATGGGATGTATTTTTCTAACGCAAGCTCAAGTAAATTCCGCTAATGGAAATCGTGATACGAGGTTACCACTTGGTTTAAAAACACCAGTTCATTGGATGGTGAAATAGTAAAATAATCACGATCCACAATTAGATGATAATAATATTGTTATGTTAACTAAAATTCAATTTTGTTATTTTATGATAATTAAGATGTAGTTTTATGAAAGACGTTTTGCCAAGTAAAAGGAGTGAACGTATGGCCAAGCAAAACATGCTTAATAACTGGTGGGAATTCGGGGATTGGAAAAGCTGCAGCCATTCAACTAGCAAAACATGGGTTGAAAATTATTATCGGTTGCAGAGATGAAAAAAGGGGTTTGGTTGCATTAGAAGAAATCAAGGAGAAAAGTAATAGCGATTCTGTGGAATTATTACTACTAGATATGAGTTCTCAATGTTGTATTAGATCTGCAGTTAATGAATTAATATCTAATCACAGCCAAATCGATGTTCTTATTCATAATGCAGCTGACTTTGATATTAGTAGAAAAGCACCTCAATATTCAGATGAAAACATCGAAACTGTTTGGGCAACAAACCACATTGGACCTGTTTTGTTGACAGAATTATTACTAGATAAACTAAAACAAAGTGAACAAGGTCGAATTATTACAATTGCTTCACAAGGATTAGTTTTACACCCGTTTTTAAAAATCAATTATTCTAATCCTGAATTTACCAATGAGAAATTCCGAGTTGAAACAGCGTATTATCAATCAAAACTTGCTCAAGTGATGTACACATATTGGCTTTCCGATAAGTTGAAGAACACAAAAATTACAGTGAATTGTATAAGAGTTACCAATGTGAAAATAGATATTGAACGGTATCCAAATTTATCTCAACTGATGAAACTTATGTATTCAGTAAAAAGTAAGTTTTCCATCTCTCCAGATGAAATGGCCCAAACTTACTTATATTTAGCAACATCTCCTGAGTTACAATCAGTTACCGGAAAATACTTTGACGAAAAAAATAGACTAGTAACTTCATCAACGTTCAGCAAAGATAAACATCAGATTGAGAAATTGATGGAACTAACGGCAAAGTACATTTTTACTGACTCAAAATCTTGATCATTTTTACTAGAAGATTATTTGCTGTAGCATGTTAAAATATTTGGAGAAATAAGTCAGTATATGCGCTTACCCAGGAAATGATTTAATCTATAAAATTGTACAAGGGTAGAAAATAACGGCATTATTATGGAAACGTTTAATTATTTAGTATGAAATAACAGAAAATAGTACTCAAAAGTTTAAACAAGAAAATTCTTGAAATAACTGTTGAAGTTCACGCCAACTGTGTTAAAATGTATTTAATTCAAAAGGCTATGTGTAACTGGCGAAACGCGGATAACCGTGAGGGAGCACATAGTGTCGAAGCCGTTCGCCTGGGCAAAGGTAAGGGAAATCTTCCCTTGCCTTTTTCTGTTTAATAGGAGAGGATAATTCGAGTAAACTATGTTATAATTCCATTATTCTATTAAAATGAAAATATTCATAAAATTTGAAAACTTACCTGATGAAAAGAGGAGATCGAAAGATGAGTACAACAACATTAGAAAAAGTAAAGACAATTAAAACGTTAAATAACATTGCAGAAGTTGGTTTAAATGTATTTAACAAAGGTAATTACACTATCGACAATAATAGTGAAAATCCTGATGCAATTGTTCTTCGCAGCTTTAACATGCATTCAATGGAATTTGAAAAAAACTTAAAAGCTATTGCACGTGCAGGTGCGGGCGTAAACAATATTCCAGTTGAAAAATGCACAGAGCAAGGTATTGTTGTATTCAATACTCCTGGAGCAAATGCAAATGCAGTAAAAGAAATGGTTTTAACAACGTTAATGGCTTCTTCACGCAATCTTTTTGCAGGTGTTGAATGGACGAAAACATTAGACGGTGAAGGAGATCAAATTCCTAAGCTAGTTGAGGCAGGCAAAAAACAATTTGTTGGGAAAGAGATTAAAGGTAAAACACTAGGAGTTATCGGTTTAGGTGCGATTGGTGCGCTTGTAGCTAATGACGCTCTTGGACTAGATATGGATGTTATCGGATTTGACCCATTCATTTCTGTAGATACTGCTTGGAATTTATCTCGTAAAGTTCAACGTGCAATGAGCCTTGAGCAACTTTATGCTAACTCTGACTATATTACAGTACACGTTCCACTAACTAACGACACAAGAGGTATGTTTAATCAAGAAACATTCAGCATCATGAAACAAGGTGTTCATATTATGAACTTCTCACGTGGTGAGTTAGTGAATGAAGATGATATGAAGATCGCATTAGAAAGTGGAAAAGTAGGTAAATATGTAACAGACTTCCCTAATCAAAACATATTAAAAATGACAAACGTTGTACCAATTCCACATCTAGGGGCATCTACAAAAGAATCTGAGGAAAATTGTGCGATTATGGCAGCACGTCAAGTGAAGGAATTCTTAGAAACAGGAAACATTCGTAATTCAGTTAACTTCCCGAATGCGTCTCTTCCATATACAGGAAAACGTCGTGTAGCAACTTTCCACAAAAACGTGCCAAATATGGTTGGCCAAATAACTCAAGCTATTTCAAGCTATAACCTGAACATTGCAGACATGGTAAACAGAAGCCGTGGTGAGTATGCGTACACAATGATTGATATTGACAACGAAGTAAATGGTGACATTATCCCTCAACTTGAAGAGAAAATCACTCAAATTGAAGGTATTGTCACAACTCGTTTAATCTAATAAAAGCTATTCTTATTAAAGGTTGCTGTTAAACAGCAGCCTTTTTGTGTTTGAAAAAGTTACTTTAGAGGAAGTAATGTTTGTTTTTTTGTAAAATATAAACAATAAGACCACAATTGGTTGTAAGGAAGTGATAGAAATGTGCTTAATTAATTTTGCGTACAAAATAGATCCTGTTTATCGTCTAATACTTTCTGCAAATCGAGATGAATACTATAAACGATCTACAGCTCAAGCTGGGTTTTGGAAAGATGTCCCAAATATATTAGCAGGAAGAGACTTAGAAAAAATGGGAACATGGATGGGAGTTACAAAAAACGGTCGTTTTGCAGCACTTACGAATTACAGAGAACCGGCAAAAGAAAATAAACAGGTACGATCTCGGGGGGAACTAGTGAGCAAATTTCTGCAATTCAATGAAAATCCCAAGGACTACTTGGATAACATTCAAGAAAATCGTGAACATTATCCAGGATTTAATTTACTTGTTGGAAATCAAGATGCACTTTACTATTATTCAAACGTAGAAAATGAAATAAAATTACTTCAACCGGGTTTGTATGGATTAAGTAATTCTTTACTTGATACACCATGGCCGAAAGTTCGTAAAGGGAAGGAAGGTTTACAAAACTGCTTAAATCAAGCAGGTGAAAAATTGACAGAGTGTTTGTTTTCAAGCCTACAATATGCAGATCCAGTTGCAGATTCAGAATTACCAAGTACTGGTGTATCTATCGAATGGGAAAGAAAGCTATCTCCATTATTTATAAGAACACCGGATTATGGTACAAGATCTTCGACAGTACTTTTCATGAAGAATGAGGAAGTTAAATTTGTTGAAAGGACATATATTGGGGGTCAGGTCAAGGAAATAGACTTCGAATTTCAAATTGAAAAGTAGTAAGCATAAAATTTTTTTTCTTCGATTTAAATTGGTACGATAGTAAAGAACTTGATGAAGAAAGGACAATTACTATGTCAAATATACAAATACCTGTTTCTGTTTTGAATTTGGTGCCTATTCGCAAAGGACAGGAAGCGAAAGATGCAATTGATTCGATGGTTGATTTAGCGCAGGCAACAGAAAAAATGGGTTACTCACGATATTGGATTGCAGAGCACCATAATACATCAACACTAGTAAGTTCTGCTACATCCATTTTAATTAAACATACTCTAGAAAACACGGAAAGAATTCGTGTAGGATCTGGAGGAATTATGCTACCGAACCATTCTCCACTAGTTGTTGCTGAACAATTTGGAACAATGGCTACCATTTATCCAAATCGTCTCGATTTAGGTTTAGGTCGTGCACCAGGCACAGATATGATGACAGCAAGTGCACTAAGACGATCACAAAATGATTCCGTTTATACATTTCCGGAAGATGTTAACTCATTACTTACTTATTTTGGTCCGATGGAGCGACAAGACTATGTGAAGGCACATCCAGGCGTTGGGACAAACATTCCTATTTATATTCTTGGTTCTTCAACTGATTCAGCATACTTAGCAGCTAAACTAGGCTTACCATATGTATTTGCTTCACATTTTGCTCCACGTTACATGGAGGAAGCCATTTCCATATATCGAGCAAGATTCCAGCCATCTGAATATTTAGATAAACCTTATATGACGGTATGTCTAAATGTGATTGCAGATGAAAGTGACGAAGAGGCAAGACGAGAACAAACTTCCATGCAGCAATTTTTCTTAAATGTTGTCCGCGGAACGCAGAATCCATTACAACCACCAGTAGAAAGTATGGAAGACTTATGGCAGCCTCATGAAAGAGAAATGGCTACATCTATGTCCAGTGTTACATTGCTTGGTAGTAAGGATTCAATTCGTCAACAACTAACAAACTTCCAAGAAAAATATAATGTTGATGAAATCATGGCTGTTTCCTATATCTATGATCAAGACAAACAAAAACGTTCGTATGAGATTTTAAAAGAAGTGGTAGATGGTAAGTAAGAAATGTGCAAAACTGCAAAACAATAAACTAGAATGATAAGAAATAGGGATGGTCCTTGGCCATTCCTATTTCTTATGTTGTTGACAAGATATTTAAGTTTATACATGCTATGGTAAAAGAGGGAAGGTTAATTTACTATTTACTTTTAAGTAAAAGTACTTATAAAAGGAGAAATATCATTCTTTTTGCTATAATTCTAATTATCCATAAAAGTAGGAGGAACAACAATGGAAATAGGAGTAAGTACCTTTGTGGAAACAACACCAGATTTGAAAACAGGCAAGGTGATAAGTCATGCTGAGAGAATACGAGAAGTAGTAGAGGAAATTGTCCTCGCAGATTCAGTTGGACTAGATGTATTTGGTGTAGGTGAACATCATCGTGAAGATTTTGCATCTTCCAGTCCAGCAGTCATTCTATCAGCTGCTGCCTCGCAAACAAGAAACATTCGTCTAACAAGTGCGGTTACGGTGTTATCATCAGCTGATCCAGTTCGGGTTTTTCAAGACTTTGCGACACTTGATGCCATTTCAAATGGACGAGCAGAAATTATGGCTGGAAGAGGTTCATTTATTGAATCGTTCCCTTTATTCGGTTTTGATTTAAAAGATTATGATGAATTGTTCGAAGAGAATCTTGCATTATTATTAAAAATTCGTGAATCTGAAAAGGTATCATGGAAAGGTGGACATCGCCCAGCTATACATAACCGAGGTGTTTACCCACGACCAGTGCAAGATCCTTTACCAGTATGGATTGGAAGTGGGGGAAATTCTGAATCAGTTATTCGAGCAGGTGTTCTTGGGTTACCGCTCGTATTGGCCATTATAGGGGGAATGCCTGTACAATTTGAGCCACTCGTACAATTATATAAAAAGGCTGTTGCTCATGCTGGCCACGACATTTCTAAGTTAACCGTTGCCTCACATTCTCATGGGTTCATTGCAGATACAACAGAAGAAGCAGCAGATAAATTCTTCCCTTCTACACAATATGTAATGAACAAATTAGGGAAAGAACGTGGCTGGAGTCCGTATACAAGAGGAAGCTTTGATATGGCTCGAACACTTGAGGGTGCTCTGTATGTAGGGAATCCAAAAACTGTTGCTGAGAAAATCATTTACCTACGAAAAAATGTAGGAATCACTCGTTTTATGTTACATGTACCTGTTGGCAGCATGCCTCATGATGATGTGATGAGAGCGATTGAACTATTAGGTAAAGAAGTAGCTCCTTTGGTGCGCTCGGAAGTTGCAAAGTGGGAGAAACAAGAAAGCGGAGAATAGGTTGGACTACTCTATTGTCCGAGAAATATCTGTACTCAAAATAAAGCAAACCTCTATTCATTCATGAGGTTTGTTTTATTTTGAAGATTAGGGAAAATTTACTTGGTTTTGCGTTTACTTTGAAACAAAAAAGGATACGTCATTTTTACTAAAAGGATCAGTTTTGAAGTACAAAATACGAATTAACATTGTTTTTCAAATAGTAATTCTCACCAGGCTTAAAAAACGATTTAGCAAGGAAATCAGCAAAGGAAAGTGCTTGGTGACAAGTGTATCAGGATAGGCATCCGGTTTAACAAATATCCTAATTTACAAGAAATACAAGGAAATCAGCTGCTAAAATAAGCGGAGAAATTTCTCTTAATGTGTTAAAAGCATGAAAAATAGATTAAATAGACGGAAAAATTCCACCTATTTAATCGAATAAGATGAAAATGGACCATTTTTCTTTGCTTAAACGGAAAAATTCCGCTTATATCGTCCAAACCAAGTTCCATTCTTCATTTAAACGGAAAAGATCCGCTTATATTTATCCGCCTCTCGGACATTGGTGTGCTATTCGAAAACCTAACTCGTTCCATTTTACTAAATCTTTTTAGTAATCTATAACTACGATGATAGTAGTTTCTTTTTAATAGTTGAATATATTCCTGAACTAAACAATAATAATGCTGCTACGATGAATGAAAAACTAACAGAGTACAACTCTGTTAAAAATCCAAATGTAACAGAAGAAACAGCAAAAACTAGAGAAAGCAATGCACCTTGTGCCGCATAAATTTTAGGTAATTGATGAATTGAAGCAGCTCTTTGTAAAGACGTTTGTAAGGAAATGCTTTTTACCTGCTCTAAAAATCCACATAATGCTGAAAGAAAGAGGGCTGCTATTGGTGATGAATTTAAACCAACGGTAAATGTACCAATACAAATTCCAAATGAAGAAATAATAATCACATAAGGAAGATGTGAATCAACAACCCTTGCAAACTTCACGGCAAAAAGTCCTCCAATAACAAGGCCAAGAAAAAAGGTTGCATTGATATAACCCCACCATGCTTGATCTTTCCCTAATATTTCGTCCACATAAACATAGAGAATTGCTGCAATCCACACTGCACTCGCAAAATATTCCAAAACATAAATGAAAGAAATCGATCTTATTGACGGCACTTTCCAAATATAACGCCAACCTTCTTTTAGTGATTCCCATTTAGATAGCACCGAGTCTTTATTTACGATTTGTTCAGCGTCATCTCTAAGCAATTGCATATAAAATGTTGATAGAACAAATAAACATAGAGTGAGCCAAATCACATGATTTCCACCAATTAGGGTAACTAATATTCCTCCTGATGCCCAACCACCGAGTTGAACCGTTTGATCTAAAGTAGAAACAAAACTGTTCGCTTTTACTAATTCCTCTTTTTGGACAAGTCGAGGCAGCATTGCATTTCTGGCAGGTGTTGCCCATCCATCAAAAAAAGAAATGCAAAATACAAGAAAAAAGATAATGATGAGATTCCATGAGAAGAAGATCGTTCCTAATTGCATAGTAAAGAGTATCAACGTCTTTCCTAACTGTGAAAAAACCAATAGCGATTTTAATCGATATTGATCCAAAAGCAGCGGTGCAATAAAGCCACTACTGAATTTTGCAACAGTGATGATAAACGGTACAACCGCTAAATACATAGCCGAACCTGTTTGCTCATGAATAATGGCCATAAGCCCAACAATGTAAAACACATCACCACTGTTTGCTAGTAACTGTCCGAGCCAAAGGTGTCTAAAAGATGTTGTTCCCATTTTTCTACCTCACTTATATTCAATTTTAGTTTTGGGTAGAAAAACAGCCTACATCTTTTAGCCCCCTAGTGTGATTTATACAAAATTATAATACAGAAACACACCACCTGAAAAGAAGGAGTTACCAAATAAAGTGACTATTTGTGTACCTTTACTGACTAAATTAGTGACGATCAGATAATAGTTGAGTATGACTTTTTTTCAATAAAATCAGAAATATAAAGAGCAGTTAGAAAAATCTGCTTAATAAATTATCGTGTAAAGGAAGGAAAAATAATGAAAAAGCATATGTTAATCACTGGAATTTCATAATGAAAATCTTATAGAAGAAATGAGAGGAAACTGTTGTTTTTTGTCGCATTGATATAGGATTATATTCCTAGGTATCATTTCTTTCGTAAAATAAAAGGAAAACAGAAGTTGTTATCTCTAAAACAATATTAGTATATAGATATAGCGTTCTTTTTTAAAGTTTAATACAAATTTCGAGCTTACGAGTAATTTTGTTGAATATTGTAGAGGTCATCAATCGTGTTTTCGACAACACTATATTTATAGGAGAAAAACGACCAATTGTTAAGAGTGTGTAAATATGACTAGATTTAGAGTGTTCAAGTTTTACAATCGTAGTATTTTTAGACTATGATAAATGAGTGAGCAATCATTTTTTACTAAAATAATAGGACAGAATTGAGGATAATTATTATGCTGGTATCTAAATTAGCAAGCGTTTCCAAATCATCCCATGTTTTAGACGAAGTTTCAGTTCTAAGTGCAATCGAGAAATCAGTTGCAATGATTACATTTGATCCGCATGGAAAAGTATTATGGGCAAATGAAAACTTCGCGAAAACAATGGAATATCAAATGTCAGAAATGCCTAATCTGTTGCATAAACAGTTTTGCACAGAAGAATTTTCTAGAGGAAGAGAGTACCTGGAATTTTGGAGAAATTTACGGAAAGGGAAAAGTTTTCAAGAAAAAATACAGCGTGTAACGAAAACAGGTCGACATATTTGGCTTGAAGCAACTTATTCACCAGTTTTAGATGAATATGGGGTAGTACAAGGTGTTGTCAAAATTGCTACAGATATTACAATACGAGAAAAACATACAGTAGAAGTTGCCTCGCGATTAAAGCAAATGTCCGCTGATCTTTTAGATCGGGCAGAAGAAGGAATCTCTACCAGTGAAGACGTTGCAGATGCGAATGCGGAGCTTGTCTCACAATCAGGTGAAAACTTAGAAATTTTAACAATGTTAAAACAAAAAGCTTCTTCTATTGAAAACATCACGAAAACAATTCGTGAAATTGCTTCACAAACCAATCTTTTAGCTTTAAATGCAGCGATAGAAGCAGCTCGTGCCGGGGAACATGGAAGAGGATTTAACGTTGTAGCAGATGAAGTTCGAAAACTAGCAAATCGTGTACAAGATTCTGTTCAAGAAGTAAATGCACATATCGAAGGAATTACAAGTGAAATTGTTAAAATCAGTGATGTAACACAGCGTTCACAAACAGGAATAACAAGCAGTCAAACATTGATTGAGCAAGCAATGCAAGAGTTTAAAAACATATGCATGTCAGCACAGCAATTAGATGAACAAGCTAGAACATTTAAGGAAATGCTTTGATATTAAATATACTATCTTGTTTATTTAATGATCTGTTTATCAGGAAGTTTACCTCTTAATTTACAATGAGGTAAGCTTTTTTTGGTTAAAAATGACAACTTCTTCTTTCACTTTTTTCATAGCTTGCTATACTAAAGGTAGATGACAAAAGTTCTATTATTTAGAGAGAGAAGGACCGCCAGTGAGTAGAACCATTTTAATCGTTGATGATCAACCAGAGATTACCGAATTGCTCAGCCTTTATCTAAAAAAAGAAGGCTTTCATATTATTGAGGCACATGATGGAATGGATGCATTTCAACTAATTGCAAAAGAACAAATCGATTTAATGCTTGTGGACATTATGATGCCGATCATTGATGGCTATCAACTTATTAAAAAAGTGAGAGAAACGTTACAAATTCCAATTATTATTATATCGGCAAAACAAGAAGATCAAGACAAAATAGAAGGTCTTAGTTTAGGAGCGGATGATTTTATTCAAAAGCCATTCAATCCTTTGGAAGTTGTAGCAAGAGTTCATGCTCTTTTAAGAAGGAGCTATAACTATTCCTTAGAAGCAATAACACAACCAGAAGATCATGAATCACGAAAAAAAGTTGTTGGAAATCTCACACTAGATGAAAATTCGTTTTCCATTATAAAACAAGAATTGGTCATTCAGTTAACGAAAATTGAATATAGAATTCTTGAGATGTTAATGGATTATCCTGGAAGAGTTTTTACAAAGCAGCAAATTTTTGAAAGAGCATGGAATGATTATTACATTGGTGGTGAAGAGGATAATACCATTAATGTCCATATCTCGAAGCTAAGGGAAAAGATTGAAGAAAATCCGAAAAAACCAACCTATATAAAAACAGTGAGAGGATTGGGATACAAGTTTGAAAAATGACTTAATAGGCCTTTATTAGGTCTATTTTTTTGAGGTAGGGATAAATTTGATTTTTAAGCTGTTTCCAAAGGAAGAAGGATTTCTTCCATATATGTATATTGCGAATATGTGTATTCCTTTTTACTTTTTGTTGCAAGAACCTTCAAATAAGCAGTATCCTGGTTTATTGTTGATGCTTGCATTTATGATCATCTACAGGCAGATATTTTGGAGTGAAAAATTAGTAAAATATTTAGTAACAAGTGAGATCATCATTACTCTTATTTTTGCTTATTTTTACAACCCGATGTATTTATATATTGTTTTTGTGTTTGTGTACCTGTTTGTACGATTGCCAATAAAGTGGATGTACGTTTTATGTGGACTTTTTACATTATCTAGTATTACCCTTATCTATCAAGAAATTTTTCCTGATAAACTGCATTTACTTATTAGCTTTCTTCCTCCGTTATTTGGTGGAGGAATATTACCATTTATAATGAGAGCATCGCTTAGATACAAAGAACTAAATGAAGATTTGAAGCGACTGATGGAAGAAAAAGAACAACTTGAAGAAAGTAAAAAAAGAATGCTGGCAGATCTTTCTCATGATTTAAAAACACCAATGACAACCATTCAAGGATATTCAAAAGCATTATATGAAGAATTTGTGGAAGATGAAGAACAAAAACAACGTTATTTAAAGTATATTCATGACAAGTCTGTAAGAGTAACAACATTAATTGATGAGCTTTTTATGTTTTCAAAATTGGAAACACCGGACTCCCAATTGAATAAAGAGAAAAAAGATCTTTGTGAGTTTTTCAGAGAAGTTATTGTAGAATATTATCAGTTGTTCTCAGAAAAGAAAATGGAGCTAAACATTGACATCCCAATTACTAAATTGATATATGAATTTGACTCGAAGCTTCTATATCGTGCTATTTCAAACTTATTAGAAAATGCTGCTAAGTACAATCCCGAACAAACAACAGTGTTTATCTCGTTAACAAAAAGAGCGAATTGTATCACCTTAGAAATTGGAGATGATGGAACTGGTATTAAAGACGACCTGACCAATACATTATTTGATCCTTTTGTAAGAGGAGATAAAAGTAGAAAGAATGACGGTGGCTCTGGTTTAGGATTAGCTATTACAAAAAAAATTATCGAAAAGCACGAAGGGAAGATCATACTCGATACAAAGCCCGTGCGTGGAAAAACGAATTTTATCATAGAACTTCCTGTTAAAGAGGTATAGCACATTCGTGCTATACCTCTTTATTTTGCATTACCCTTTGATCAATTACATGTAAGTTTAATAGTAAAATATGGTTCAGTTAAGATTAAATTAAGACTCCGTTTGTAAGATAAGGTTATAAATAGAGCCAAGACAAAAGGAGTTGTGAAGATGGTAAATGTAATTGAACTTGAACATATTGTGAAAAGCTATGGTGATGTTAAAGCGGTTGATGGAATGACATTACAGGTTAGAAAAGGAGAGGTACTTGGAATTATCGGGGCAAATGGAGCTGGGAAATCAACAACACTAGAAATGATGATGGGCCTTAGAAAACCGGATTCTGGGTCAGTGAAAGTATTGGGAAAGGATATGATTACTGCTTCAAATGAATTGAAACAAAAAATTGGGATTCAGCTTCAGCAAACAGCTCTTTATGATCGGATTAAAGTAAAAGAGGCATTAAATCTCTTTAGTTCTTATTATGAAAAAAGAAGAGATTTAAATGAAATCATTTCAACACTTGATCTTGAGCCATATCTCAATAAATATATTAAAAACTTATCAGGTGGCTGGCAGCAGCGAACATCGCTCGCACTAGCGCTGGTAAATGATCCTGAGATTATTTTCTTAGATGAACCAACTACAGGATTAGATCCACAGGCACGTCTTGAATTATGGAAAGCTATTAATAAGTTTAGAGGGGAAGGTAAAACAATTATTCTGTCGACTCATTATATGGATGAAGCACAAAGACATTGCGATCGAATTGCGATCATCAAACAAGGGAAACTTGTTGCATGTGATGAGCCTATTCAATTAATTCAATCATTAACTTGTAAAGGCTCAATGGAAGATGTTTACTTACAATACGCGGTAGGGCAATAAAGGAGGAGTTAGAATGCAATCAGTTGTTACACATACAAAAATGGAATTAACCTTATTTTTTCGAGAAACATTAGCGTTACTTTTTACGTTTATTGTACCAGGAGTTAGTTTTGTTGTATTTGGGTTAATGTTTAAAACAAATTCCTATGATGGGTTGGATTATTTTCAGGCTTATATTCCAAGTATGATTGCGATTATTATTTTTACAACTGCTTTTTTCTCAATGGGGCTTCAAATTGTTATTGACCGTGAAAAAGGAGTTTACAAGCGGCTTAAAGGTACCCCGATTAACCAAAGAGCCATCTTTACGGCAACAATTATCAAAGGGTTTTTCGCGATTTATGTTGGAGTAATAGAAATTTTACTTATATCAAAATTTGGATTTCAAACGAATTTAACAAAAAATCCTATCGAATTTATAATAGCTTTAACCTTTTGCTCAATCACATTTTTTTCATTAGGATTTCTCGTTTCGAGCTTAGTGAAACGGATGCAAACAGCGCTGGGAATTGCCATGGTTGCCATGTATCCTATGATGTTTTTATCAGGTGCAACACTTCCACTTGAAGCTTTACCAGAAATTTTACAAAAAATAGCTATTCTTGTTCCTTTAACTTATGTTGTAAATGTGTTAAGAGATGGTTGGAATGGAACACTTTTTACAGCACAAGCCTTGGGTGATATTGGGGTTTTAGTTATGATTTTTGTTTCTTGCTCAATCATTGGAATGAAGTTTTTCCGATGGACTGATTGAACTAGTGAAAAATCGGTGGTAACTATAAGATGAAAGAATTTACAAAAAAGTAGCTTGAAATTTACAAACTCCCTTTAAAGTGAGAGGTATACATTACTTAAGGGAGTTTGTTGTATAAATATGAAAAGATTAGGGCCGGTATTATTATTTATTACGATCGTTGTTCTTATGATTTATAAATTGCAAATTCCATTATCACAACAAGTGAATTCCTCAAATTCTAATACAAACCATTTAATTGTTGCGCACCGTGGTGCTTCTGGATATGCACCTGAACATACAATTGCTTCTTATGAACTGGGGGAGAAGGTTAATGGGAGTTATATTGAAATAGATCTTCAAATGACAAAGGATGGTCATCTTGTTGCCATGCATGATGAAACGGTGGATCGTACAACAAATGGAACTGGATTCGTTAAAGATATAACATTGGATGAAATTAAGAAATTAGATGCTGGTTCGTGGTTTAATGACATGTACCCGGAGTATGCGAACGAAGCTTTTAAAGAATTGGAAGTACCTACACTAGAGGAAATTTTTCAAACGTTTGGAAATGATGCTAATTATTATATTGAAACAAAATCACCAATAAAATACCGAAATATGGAGGAAAAGCTACTAGAACTTCTAGATATCTATCAACTTACAAGCCATAATGATGATACTAACCATGTGATTATTCAATCATTCAGTTCAGAAAGTCTAGAAAAAATTCACGAGCTAAACCCTAATATCCCTTTAGTTCAGCTTTTAGCTTATACAGGTAAAGCCTCTATTTCAGACAAACAACTAGCTGCAATTAAAAAATACGCGATCGGAATTGCTCCAAACTTTCCATCTATCAATCAAGCATACGTAGAAAAGGCTAGAAAAAGTGGTCTTGACATTCATCCTTACACAATAAATGATAAGGAAGAAATGGAAAACGCATTGTTATGGGGAGTTACCGGTGTATTTACGAATGATCCTGAACTTTTTCAAAATGTATTAAATACATATAATCGTATGGAAAACGTTGCTGGAAAAGAGTAGTTGATGTTGTTAATATAACCACTAACGAAGGGTGCCGGTTAGCTATTGATAGGTAATCTCTTTACATAAGATGAAATGATTGATTTCTTTTCCTATATTTGGTGAAATAAAGATGTATATAAAATATTTCTTTATGGTAGTGTCAAAAGATTTATGAAAACTACCTAAAGGGTTAGCTTCTCTCCTATTTACTGGATGGAGATGCGCCGCAATCTCTCTTGACAAACACGCCAATGGTTTGTGGATTGTTTAACAAGGGCGAAGGGAACAAAAGAAGGCATACCAAATAAGCCCTTGGTTGTTTCCATTTTAAACCATTGGCAAGTTCGGTTTGTCAAGAGTTCGCTCCGCCGATTGCTGAATTAGCTTAAGGGCTCAGCTAAACAAAAAGTTAGGCTTGTCTTTGTTCTACTATCCATTGTTGTGCTAATCCAATGAGCTTTGTCCAACGTGCTGGCATTGTTGGAAGCCCCTTGAGTTCTGGATTCACTACGGGCACTTTTCCTTCTAAGGCGGCATGCGGACGCAAAAAGTTAAAGTAGGCCGTAAATAAGGTGACGTATGAAATGGAACCATGTTCAGAGCCGAATCCATGAGTGGAGCGATAATTGCCCTTAAAGGTGCGGTTAAGTCTCTCAATTATTTGTTTCATTGGTCTATATTCGGTTGAAACAGGGTCCTCATTGGTTAATCCAATGACCTGCTTCACATCGAATAAAATCTCATGTTGAGCGAAGAAATGTTGGGCTAAAAGATAGATTGGATTCCCGTCTACCACAAAGGTCAGATTTTCTGGAATCTCTTTCATCTTGATTAAGACCTCATCAATTGCTCGAATGGCTGTTGCTGTGTCTCGATTAGGCGACACCGGATACGAAAGAATAATCTTTTTCACGGCGTCAAAAAAGAAAAATAAATAATGCCATCGACCGTTTACTCTGATATACGTTTCATCACCGCAGAATTGGTCTGAAAGTTCATAGGGATAGTGATCCACATAAGGTTTAAGTAATAAAGCTACGCTATTTTCGTAGTTCAATACAGTCTGATGTGAAATCATCACTCCGTGTACGTCCTGCATAATCGCAGCTGTTTTACGGGCCGAAAGGCCATAGTTTACATGATAGGTTAGGATCAATCCTAATGTATGTGGGGATGCATAAATCTTTGATAAGTCCACGGCCGGCAGTTCTGGTGATTCCTTAGATAACGGCTGGAAATCGATATAAAACTGACGGAAAATGTATCTCAATTTAAATGCTTGAGGGTCCTTTTTGAACCTTTTCTTTTCTTTTGAAGTCATCCCATTGAGCTTCTTTTGATAATAAGAACAGTCATTGTTCTTGCACTTAAACACGTGAAAATCTTTTCTTTTGTAAATGTCAAGCTAACGATGTACAACTTTGATCGTTTAAGAATGTACAAAATTAATCATCATCTTCTTTTGCTAAGTGATCTTTAATTCTGTAAGAAGGACCAACAATATTTACGACTGTTGCGTGGTGTAAAACACGATCTAATATTGCATTTGCTAATTTAGTATCCTGGAACACCGCATCCCATTCTTTAAAGCCTATATTTGTTGTTAAAATTGTACTTTTCTTTTCGTATCTTAAATCAATCAGCTGAAAAAATAGTTTGGCATCTTCTTTGTCAATTGGAAGGTAACCAATTTCATCAATAATTAATAATTTATACTTCCCATAGTGCTTTAATCGAGATTCTAATCGGTTTTCTAGCTTTGCCTTTTTTAAGTTCAAGATAAGTTCATTACATTTAATAAAATAGGTACTTGTTCGTTTTTTAGCTGCAGCGATTCCTATGGAAGTAGCTAAGTGGGTTTTACCGACACCACTCGTTCCCATGAAGATAATATTTTGTTTATCTTCGATAAACCGCAGAGAAATAAAATCAAGAATCTGTTGTTTATTTATTGCTGGTTGAAAATTAAAATTAAACTCATTTATCTCTTTGCGGTGGGGAAAAGCCCCCACCTTAACCATCGAATTAATCATTGTCTTCTCACGCACATCAATTTCATAGTTCGTTAACTTCATCAATGTATCAACGAAAGATAATTCATTCTTGGTACTAAAATCAATGGTATCGTGAAGATGATTTATCATCTGTTTTAAGTTTAAATATTCCAAATTACTTACTAATTGTTGATAACTACTATTCAATTTTATACACCTCATCCATAGTCAGTAGATTATTTTTAGCTAGCTCGTCAATATCAGGATAATCTGGCATCCCCCGTGACAACACGTCTAGATAATGTTCTTCCTTGTAATTTAATACCTTTTTACTGACTCGATGTTGTGCGATCAAATCCATGTTATAATAAACATGTATGTGGTCGTCATAGACTTGTAAACCTACGGTTTTCCCTTTGTATTCAGCTGGTACTGAATACTGGTTTGATTTGTATGTAATCATACTTGCAGGGTTTACTTTTACGAGCCTGTGTTTGATTTTATAAGAGTCTCTTATTTCTTTCCTTGGTAAGGGGAGTAAGTGACTCTTTTCTTGTTTTAAGGCAAGTATCGGAATTTTCCTATTACCTTGATTAAAACTTTGATTATGGCGTTCACAAAGCATTTGTACAAATTGATGAAGACCTTCAAAAGTGAACTTCCCCTGATACGCATGAATTTCATCTAAAAGCTTCATAATACTCTCTACTTTCCCTTTTGTCCTTGGTCTTCCTGCAATACAGGGTTTAATTTCAAATCCACTATCATTGGCAAATTGTTCAAAACGTTCATTAACCACTCCTCCTGAATATTCTGTTCTATGTTCATCCATTACTGTATTCATATTGTCTGTTAATATGGTCTTTGGAACCCCTCCGATTGCTTCAAAGCTCTCCATCAAAAATGACATCAATACACTTTGTGACTTTGACAGGGTCAAACCATAAGACTTGTATCTCGAATTTCCTAACAGAAAGACTCCTACATTGACCTTTAAAATTTCTCCCTCAGACGTTACGTATTTTATGTTCTCCTTCCAGTCGAATTGTGCTTGTTCCCCTGGAGGGGTTTCAAACCGAATAACTGATTGATTGGCTTGAGTCTTCTGGCCATCGGTAAAGTATGCTTGGAACTCAGGTTTGTTCGATATGTATCTTCGGAAAGAAGACTGGGAACAATCCAAACCGTGGTTGTCCTTTAGGTACTCCCAGAGAACCCTCTTGTAGTAAAAAGTTTGTATTGATTCTTTTGAGAGTAATTCAGAGATCACATCATATAACTCATCTATTCTAGACTTTCTATTACGAGTTTTATTTGATCCCATGCCCTTTAAATACCGATCCACTGTCCTCCTATCTACACCCATTTCACGCCCAACCTTACTTTTATTTATTTTCATATTTAAGCTCTCCATAAGAAATTTTAACTGTGGTAAATCTTCTAGTGTAAACGAGCACTATATCTCATCCAAAAACCATTCATTATTTTCAAATACTCACAGTTCACTATCTATACTTCTCCATGACAATGTGCTAAATTTTTTGCATATTATTAGGGGGGAGTTTTTTATTATGATCATTTCTTATGATTTTGGTTTAAGTTTAGTAGAATATGCCAAAAAGGGAATTAATAATGAGTTTCCATTATTTGATCAATGTCCAAACTGTAAATGTCATTCTTCGGGAAACTTACATAGAAATGGTTATTACTGGCGTTTTGGACTGACTGAGGAAGTGTCATTGAGAGTGCCTATTTGCAGGATGAAATGTTTACAATGCAAGGTTAGCTTTTCTATCCTTCCGGATTTCTTTATCCCTTACTTTCAACACACAATTGAAACCATTCTGCATAGGCTATATCGGATTCTAGAGGATAAGAAGGCTAATGGAAGTCGACAATTATTAAGGTTCCATCTTACGAGGTACTACAAGAGTATCAAATGGATTCATTCTTTTTTTGTCGCTTTGGGACAAGCAAGTGGATTTTCAAAAGATATAAAAAAAGAAGCCATAAAATATATGAAAAAGCTCCAAGATTTTGGCGAATCCACCTTCTTACGAAGGTCATGGGGGCATAGTTCATCCTACTTTATGGCACATTAATTCTACCATATTTTTAGAAAGATAAAAATATTATTCGTCCCACATACTTTTTTCATAGTCAGAAAAAATTGAAAAAAGTAGAATAATAATCATGGATGACCGGTCGTCCTTCTACTAAAAAGGAGGAAGATTCCATGAATGAAAAAGAACGTGAACAAGTGGCCTTATTTCGGTATGGTCTAATTGCCCCACTATTAAATGAACAGGTAGATGTCAAAGAGTACTTTGGAGAGTTGGCAGGAAAGGTTCACTCTATTCCTTATTATGGGGAGCGAACAGTGGCAGAGAAAACAATCAAGGAATGGCTGCTTCATTATCGCCGAAGTGGATTTGATGCATTAAAGCCGAAGAAACGGACTGATAAGGGGAATTCTAGGAGACTCACTGCAGAAGATCAGGATCAAATTCTTCATATAAGAAAAAAATTTCTCCATATGCCAGTGAGTGTTTTCTACGAACATCTCATTGACCTAGGAGAAATACAAAAAAACAAAATATCTTATTCAACTATAAATCGTTTATTAAAAAAACACAACCTTGTAGGTAAGAAAATAATCGCAATACCTGAAAGGAAAAGATTTGCCCATGATCGAATAAATCATCTATGGCAGGGGGATTTGTCTCATGGGCCTTACATTCCGATTGATGGTAAGAAGAGAAAGACGTTTTTAATTGCTTACATTGACGATTGTTCTCGGCTTGTTCCGTTCGGCCAGTTTTTCTCGTCAGAGAAGTTTGAAGGTGTAAGAGTTGTGACGAAGGAAGCACTCCTTCGGAGAGGAAAACCAACCGTGATCTATGCAGATAACGGCAAGATTTATCGTTCTGAGACGCTCCAATATGCATGTGCTCAGTTAGGTATAACACTGGCTCACACTCAACCATATGATCCACGTGCGAAAGGAAAAATCGAAAGACTTTTTAAAACCATTCAAACAAGGTTTTATCCTTTACTACAAGCAAAACCAGTTGATTCGTTGGAGGAGCTAAACGAGCGTTTTTGGAGGTGGCTTGAAGAAGACTATCATCGTCGTATTCACGCCTCTTTAGATGGGAAGACTCCACATGAAGTCTATCAATCTCAAGTAGAGAGTGTAACCTTCTTAGAGAATACGAAAATCCTAGATACAATCTTTTTGAAGAGAGAATATCGTAAAGTGAAGGCCGATAGTACGATTACGTTAAATAAACAACTCTATGAAGTACCTCCACGTTTTATAGGTCACTCGATTGATGTTCGATTTGATGAGACAGGTATTTTTGTGTTTGAAAACGACCAAAAGGTCGCTGAGGCTGTTCCTGTATCTATGACAGATAATGCACATTCAAAGAGAGTGCGTTCTCCATTTAACTTATCGGAAGATACGGAGGGAATAAACCATGTATAAGACATTCTATTCCTTGGCTCAAACTCCATTTTCAAAAGATTTGCGATCAACCGATGCTTTTCGGTCGAGCGATTATCAAGGGGCTCTTGGAGCACTTGATTACCTAAAGAAGTCAAGAGGAATGGGGCTTCTTATTGGAGATCCAGGCGCTGGAAAAACATTTACGTTACGATCATTTAAAGAATCATTGAATCCTTCCCTTTACCACGTTGTTTATTTTCCTCTTTCTACAGGAGGAGTAATGGATTTTTATCGTGGATTAGTCTATGGACTTGGAGAAGAACCAAAATTCCGTAAGGTTGATTTATTCCGACAAATACAAGAAGGGATCGAACGAATGGCAAACGAGCGAAAGGTTACTCCTGTTTTTATTCTAGATGAAATGCATATGGCAAAAGATGCATTTCTGCAGGATTTAGCCATTTTATTTAACTTTCAAATGGATTCAAGTAATCCTTTTATCTTGATATTAGCTGGATTACCGCATTTAAAGACACGATTATCTATTAACCATCACCGGCCACTCTCCCAGCGTTTAATTATGAAATATGAAATTCAGCCCTTGGATAAAGAAGAAGTTACAGAGTATATCGACCATCACATGAAACTAGCCGGTTCAAAAATACCAATTTTTACGGAAACCGCAATTGAAGCCATTGCCCTGCGTTCTCAAGGCTGGCCCCGTGTAATCAACAGACTGACAACCAATAGTTTACTATTTGGAGCACAATTAAAAAAAGAACAAATTGATGATGAAGTTGTGCGCTTAGCTATCGAAGATAGTGGGATATGAAAACAGAAGGTATTATTATATTCGATCGAGAAGAAAAAGAGTGGAAATTGTGGGTGGGTCACTGTGACTACTGGATACAACAAGGATATTCTTTTGAACTATTGATAAGAAATCAATATTTTCAAGCCTTTCTTGAGAAAGACTTAGATTGGTTTATTACGTTAGTGGATGAGGTCAAACTTGTGTTGCATATAAATGAAGTCTATAAAGTTAGAGTTGAACTAGAGAACTTTATAAAGGTTTCAGACCCGATTTAGGGTCTTCTTTTTTGTTTAAGAACTGAAGTTATTTGATCAAATTTTTTCAAACTCAGGATTAAAGTGAAAAAATAAGCACATTATTTCAGATAAACTCCCGAAGTAATTTGAAAACGGAGTGCTGAACTAATGTGCTCGTTTACACTTCTAGGCTTTTAATTTCTATTTCTGTCTGTAAATCTAGCTGTACATGCATTCTCTCCACCTCAAAGTAATTATGCATGCATATTGCAGAACTGTACATTCTTATATGATCATCTTTGTACATTATTAAATTAGCATTTATATTCTTTCTTTTATTTTCTCGAGAGTCTTGGAACAATGAGGACACTTCAGGATGGCCTCCTTAGAGTAACGGTTCTTTTCACTGAAAAGTTCTGTACACACCTTGCATTGATACTGACCTTTATCTCCATTGTTGGCATAAAGATAATCCGATGGAGCACCACACTTTGGACAGTTCATGGCTTTAGGTACGGAAACTTTTGCATTCTTACGCCTTTGAACAGGTTTGAGAGCTTTCCCGTTCATCTCTAGATATTCACTAAGAAGAACTCGATAATCAAGCTGTTCTAGAACTTCAATGACCGGAAGGTCATCCACTTGAAGTTTTCGATAAGGTTTATTTACGGGCTGTTCAGTAGGTTTATCGAACATGCTTTTACCAATCAATAAAGTAAGCAATGTTCGAATGAGTTGTTCTTGATAGTTTATAAAAGTTAATAAATAGGTTATAATTTGAGGGTACAAATTGTCACTTCCATTCTTGGTTGTTGGGTGTGTGGTAACCTCAATTATCCAAAGAATTTAGGGGGTGGCAATTTTTTTGCCTATAAAGCCCTCTATGGAGATATTTTATAACCTATTTCTTATAGAAGTTTTGACAATACGTTCTTTATTGTGGAGGGGAAAGAATGGAATTTAATCAGGTACTTAAAAAACGTAGAGAAATTACAAGTTTTTTAGAAGAAAAAATTCCAAAAGAAGTGATGGAGGAAATTCTTAATCAAGCATGTCTAGCCCCGACTGGTAACAACTTGCCTTCTAGAGAATTTGTTGTTGTAACAAATCGAGAGACATTAGATCTTCTTTACCATACAACACCATATATGAAGTGGTTGAAAGAAGCACAAGGTGCCGTTATTGTGACAGGGCGTCCTGAAATTAGCAAGTATTGGCTGCAGGATGCATCGATTGCATGTAGTTATATTTGGTTATCAGCAGTTAACGAAGGACTTGGTTGTGCTTTTGGAGCTGTTTTTAATATGGAGGATGAAGTGAAATCAGAACAAGGAGAAGAATATGTAAGAAAAACCCTTCACATTCCTTCTGATCGAAGGGTTATTGCGGTCTTAGGATTGGGGTATCAAAAAGAAGCCCCAAGTAAAAAGGATAGTACTCCAAAAAATGAACTTGTTCATTACGAATCATTTTAGTGTGAGGATATTATTATGGTCGAAAAAGTAGGGATTTGTATTGAATGTAGCAAGACAATATATTGTATTGACGGATTTTTAAATGGAAAGCTAAACGATCAATCAGAGCTATTTTGTTTTCAATGTTTTGATGATAGTAATATAAGTGATTCTAAAATAAGAGATTAATATCAAAAATCCCCACAATTGTGGGGATTTACCTTTACCAAACGTAAGCACCTTCGCAAGTATCAGGCTTTGGTTCATAATAGCAATGTTGTTTGTATTGTCCTGTGATAGGTTGATCGTACCATGTAGGTGGACATGCAGCATAAGGATTAAAGTACCAAAGTGCAAACTTTGAAGGATGTTCTCTCCAATAATCAAGATTTTGTTTAGCTAGTTTTTTTTCTATACCTCTTGCTCTTTGGTAAAAAACATTCCCTTTTTGAACAGCTTCAAAAGAATAATTTCCACCCTGAACCTGGTAAATAACATCTCGTACTGATCGTAAGTCTTTAAAATCTAAACAATTAGCCTTTAGTCGATTAACAATAACATTGCCAACCATTAGCATTCCTAGTTTGCTTCACCTTCTGCTTCTGCTCGCATCATCCTTGCCATTAAATCGATGTCACTATCGGTGTATTTTACTCTTGGCATTTTTATCACCTCTATAAGAATTGTATTAAAAAACGCCAACAAAAATGTAAGGTTTAGATAATTTTTATAAATATGGATTGTCCACTTCATAAAATTTTATTATGAATTCTTTTTTAGAGATTTTAAAAAGAACTTTCTTTAAAAAGCAGGAACTATCTAAGTTAAATATAATTTTATTACTTAAGAAGAAATGGGAAGGGGGCAGAATATGGAAACGGCAAAAAAAACAGGATCGAAAGCAAAGAAGCAAACGAACATAACACAAATTTTCCGCGCTTTATTTTTTATTATTCTTTGTTTATTCATTGTGAACATATATTATCTATCTACAAAGGACCAATTGGTACCACAAATCCTTAAAGCATACTCTGCACTTGTAAACTTTAGTCTATCCATCACAACACCTATTCTTATGTTAATTGGTTATTCAATCGTTATTTTTTATTTTGGTTATTTTGTAGGAATGAAAAAGAAGTAAAAAAAAGAGGGTAATTTTAATGAAATTAATTCATGGTAAAACATTAGAAGAATGGAAGAGGGACAATCCTAATCTACATACAATAATGGAAACAGAGGAAACATTTTGGCAAAATCCTAAATATAAAAATTTTGAAAAAGCTGAATCCAAACTTTCCATTACGCTGGATGATGTGAAGGAAGCGGAAGAAAGGCTAATAAGATTTGCACCATATCTTATTAAGGCTTTCCCAGAAACAAAAGAGACTAATGGAATGATTGATTCACGAACTATTCGTATTCCTAAAATGAAAAAGGCGATGGAAAATCACTATAAGATGCATGTAAATCAAGAAGTTTTTCTGAAAACTGACAACTTTTTACCTATTTCAGGTTCCATTAAAGCTAGAGGTGGAATTTATGAAGTATTAAAATTTGCTGAACGCATTGCTATAGACAAAGGAATGTTATCATATGATGATGATTACTCCATTTTAACTAACAAATCGTTTAGAGAATTATTTTCACACTATTCAATCGCTGTAGGTTCGACAGGTAATCTCGGACTTAGTATTGGAATCATAAGTGCTAAATTAGGGTTCAACGTATATGTGCACATGTCAGCTGATGCGAAAAAATGGAAAAAAGACTTATTAAAAGAAAAAGGTGTTACTGTTATTGAGTATAATTCCGACTATAGTAAAGCTGTTACTGAAGGAAGAAGGCAAGCTCAAGCAAATGAGAATATGCATTTTATAGATGATGAGAATTCGAAAGATCTGTTTTTAGGATACGCAGTGGCAGCGCTGCGATTACAAAAGCAATTAGAAGAGTTAGGGATAGTAGTAAATGAAGAAAATCCGCTATTCGTCTATTTACCATGTGGTGTGGGTGGAGGTCCAGGCGGAGTTGCCTTCGGATTAAAATTGATTTTTAAGGATTCAGTGCATTGCTTCTTTGCAGAGCCAACTCATTCTCCAGCAATGCTTTTAGGTTTATTAACTGGACTACATGAAAAAGTTTCTGTCCAAGACTTTGATATTGACAATGTCACAGAAGCTGACGGATTAGCTGTAGGCAGACCTTCAGGTTTTGTCGGAAAGCTACTAGAAGAACTTATCAGTGGAGTTTATACTGTTGAAGATGAACATCTTTTTCAATTGCTTACTATGTTAGTTGACACAGAAAATATAAATTTAGAACCTTCAGCTTTAGCTGGATTTCCAGGTGTAATACATATCATTAATCACCCCGAATTTCAGTATCCTCATGCAACCCATTTGGTGTGGGCAACAGGAGGAAGCATGTTACCGGAAGAGATGAAGAAGGAGAACTATGAAAAGGGGAAAAGTTACATGAAGAAATAAATAGTAAACATAAAGGCCTTTTGTAAACACAACTGAATTTACCTGTTTATATAATTGGTATAACTTATTTTTAAGTAGGAATATTAAGAATAATCGATTGCTAGGTAAATGCAGGAGGACAGCCATGAAAAATGAAAAAATGAAGCAAATTGAAAATAACTTTGTTGGAATTATTATTGCCTTCATATTAGCTTATATTATTGGATCATTTATTTTTGGCTATGAACTGTCAGATGGATTTATAGGTGGTTTTTTTCATAACTGATTTACCTGTTTGTACAGTAACATTTGATTTTATATATATTCCAAAAGCGTCCAGTTGCATCTTGTTTCAAGTCATCTGAACGCTTTTTGTGTTTCACTTACTTTAAGATTTTATGATTATTCAAGTGTTAATACAACACGTCCGTTAATTTGACCTTTTTCCATTCTTTCGAATACATCATTAATGTTATCAAGTGGCTCTGTTGATATATTTGTTTTAACTTTTCCTTCTGCAGCAAACTGTACGGCTTCCTGGAGGTCTTTTCTTGTTCCAACAATTGAACCTTTAACAGAAACACCGTTAAGAACAGTATCAAAAATTGGAATTGGAAGCTCATCATTTGGAAGACCAACAACAACTAGAGTTCCACCACGCTTAACAGATCCGTAAGCTTGTTCAAATGCTTTTTTCGTTACCGCAACACTAACAGCTGCTTGAACTCCGCCTACTTTATCTTTAATTTCTTGAATAGGATCACATTTTAAGCCATTAATTGTTAAATCTGCTCCTAATTCGGATGCTAAATCAAGCTTGTCATCTTGAATATCTACAGCAATAACGTTGAAACCCATTGCTTTTGCATATTGTAAAGCAACATGTCCAAGGCCACCGATACCATAAATCGCTACCCAGTCACCAGGCTTAGCTTCACTTACTTTTAATGCCTTGTATGTTGTAACCCCAGCACAAAAAATTGGAGAAATTTCAGCAAGATCAACACCAGCTGGTACTTTTACAACATAGTTTGCAGGTGCTTTGCAATATTCTGCATAACCACCATCAACTGAATAGCCGGCATTTAACTGATCATGACAAAGTGTTTCTCTCCCTGTTAAGCAGTATTCACATTCACCACAAGCAGAGTATAACCAAGGAATGCCAACGATATCTCCAATTTTAATGGAAGTAACACCTTCTGCCACCTTTACGACTTCTCCAACACCTTCATGTCCAGGTACTAATGGAAGCTTTGGTTTTACCGGCCAGTCACCGTGTGCAGCGTGAAGGTCAGTGTGACAAACTCCACACGCTTTAATTTTTACTAAAATTTCGCCATACTCAAGAGTTGGGACTGGAATTTCTTTTACCTCTAGTTTTTGTTTGAATTCGTTTACAACTGCAGCTTTCATTGTTGTAGGAATCACTTGATTTGTTACTTGTTTGTCAACACTTGTTTTCATATTAAAGCCCTCCCTTAGTTTTTCGATAAACATATATGCAAGAGGTGTGCCAAGTTTCTAAAACTTACACTTTTTATAAAATATATGAATTTATAAGGCTTGTTAGCTAGTTTTAAAATGATTTAGATTGAAAACAGGCCAAATTTTTGGCACAAAATAATCAAATTATTGGCGATGTTTCGTATTTTTGGTAATCGTAGAATTGAAGGTGAACACATTTGAGGTGGCTACTTATTTAAAGGAGGTTCATAAGGTAATTTAAAACAAAAAAGCTTTTGTACAAAGTACAAAAGCTTTTTCTCTATTAATATAGTAAATTACATATAGTCGTAAACAGAATCTTCAAAATAGAGCCAGTGATAGTATTCAATTTGCGGATCTGTCATTTCTGCGATTTCTTTTTCATTGAATTTTTTCTTCGCTAATAAATCCTTTACTTTAGATTGTCTAGCTAATTGGCTCATGGTAAATCCTCCTTAAATATGGGAAAAACGTTGTTGTGTTAATGTTGTAAACGTTTTCTGTGTTGTTCTTGTTTTTATTATATATCTCAAATTGATATTAAACAAATATCAATTTGAGATTATTATTTTAAAAACAATATAGAATTGTTATTTATTGATTATTTAAGGATAGGTTAACTAGTTAAATCAGGAGAAAATCTGTAGTTGATGGAAAAATTATGGTAAAATATAAATAATCTGAATATTTTATTTTCTGATATGGCGATTTCTAAAGGGGAGATTTTGTGATTTGGTTGATTTTTTTGATCCCATTAAGCATTGTGATAACATTCGCTATATACTTTGATAAAAAAACAGGAGCTGTTCCTCCAGATGTTAATAAAGGGAATCATAATGTAGAGTCCGAAGTGATGGGAAATCAATATAACCATCTAAATGGCGGAGGAGGAGGAGAAGGTGGGTTCTAGAGGGACAGTAAACTGTCCCAATTTTTTATTTTACGTCAAAAATATGACCATAAATGTATTTGTATTAGATAAACTAAAGATACGAAATTTACATTAAATTTACCGATTTGTAATAGGATTACTATCATTAATTAATATTCATTCGTTATCATATGTTAGAAAATGATCTTTAAAGTGAGAGGTAATTACTAATGTTTGTAAATGATAAAGTAATGTATAAGGGCTGTCTTTACACAGTATTGCATGATTATCAAAATGGACAACTTGAAATCATGAAAATCGATGAAAAGTATTTAGTTGAATTAGTGTATGAAAAAGAAATTATTAGACTTTAAAGCTACCTATCAGGTGGTTCTTTTTTTTATAAGAGTTTTAGTTTATGTAAGTTGGATTTTAGTAAATCCTTCTAAGAGGTTTGGTTAAATGAATTTTCACATCATTCAATCGTGTTGTTTTTTTCATTTTCCTGATGATATCGCTTAATTAGTTCGTCCAATTGAATAATACATTCCAACGTATACCGACTATCTAGACCAGTATTTTCCGCAATTTGAAATAAATCAGATTTAAGACCATTAATGCACATCATAAGTTTCTTGGTTTCCTTAGCCATCGTTCATATCCTCCGAAAATAAAATAGACACAAGGAATATTATGCAAAAATTTGTCTGTAATTGAAAGTGTTTCGACAGAAAAACAACTGAAGTGACAAAAACTTAACAAACAGAGGGACAGGTACACTGTCCCATTTTTTATTTGGGACAAGTAACCTGTCCCTCTGGTTGGAAAAATTCTCTATAAGTGTTGACAGCTTTGATTGTTTAATTGTATAGTAATAAAACAATTTAATATATTCAAAAATTTCTTATCAAGAGAGGTGGAGGGACTGGCCCTTTGAAGCCTCGGCAGCGGACTTTTATAGTACTGTGCCAATTCCAGAGCAATCATGCTTGAGATAAGAGGATCAGGTCATATTTATGAAAAACTAGCCCCCTCTTTCTTTTGGAAGAGGGGTTTTTGTTTTAAAAGTATACTAGGTCTGTAGTAAAAACTAAGTCTACATATTTTTATCCTGGTGAATGTTTTATTACCTATTGCTGACCTGATCATTTTCATCACTAGGGATTACATCTATAGCCTTTAATTTAAACCATCCAAAGTTAGGAGAGATTTACATGACAAAAACACTAGTAAAAGCGCCTTTTAGAGCCGATCACGTTGGAAGTCTATTACGTCCAGAAAGAATTCATCAAGCAAGAAAAGATTTCCAAGAGGGGAATTTAACGTCTGAACAACTACATAAAATTGAAACGGAAGAAATTAAAAAAATTGTTGATAAGCAAATCGAAGTTGGTTTGCAAGCTGTGACCGATGGTGAGTTTCGTCGTAGATTTTGGCACACAGATTTTCTAGAGCATTTAAACGGTGTAGAGGGATATGTTCCAGAAAGCGGGTTTGCATTCAAGGGTGAGGAAACAGAAAGATACGATGTTCGTGTTATCGGAAAAATTTCATTTAACCCTGAGCATCCTCATATAAAAGAATTTATCGAGTTTAAAGAAATTGTCGGGGATCGTGCGGTTGCTAAACAAACGATTCCTAGCCCGAACCAATTATTTAATGCAGGGATCCGTAACCTGGAAATTTATCCAGATATTGAAGAATATACGAATGATGTTATCCAAACATATAAGGATGCCATTAAAGCATTTTATGATGTTGGTTGCCGCTACTTACAACTAGACGATGTATATATTGCTGGACTTAATGCACCTGAAATTCCGTTTAATGATAGTGGTTTTTCGCGTGAACAATTAATTGACTTAGCTTTGCGTGTTGTAAATGGTGTTCTTGAAGATAAGCCAGAAGATTTAACGATTACTACTCACCTTTGCCGTGGTAACTACCGTTCTAAATGGGCATTTGAAGGTAGCTATGCTAAAATTGCACCAACATTGTTCGCAAAAGAAAAAGTGAATGGCTTTTTCTTAGAATATGATGATGATCGCTCTGGTGATTTCGGACCATTAGATTATATACCAAACGATGGTCCAAGAGTTGTTCTTGGTGTTTTCACATCAAAACATGGACAATTAGAAGATAAGGAAAATATTAAAGCTCGTTAGAAGAAGCAACAAAGTATGTGCCATTAGAGCAATTATGTATTAGTCCACAATGTGGATTTGCATCAACGCATCATGGAAATATCTTAACCGAAGAAGAGCAATGGGCGAAGTTAAAGTACATTGTAGATATTTCAAAAGAGATTTGGGGATAAGTTATTAAGCGAACAACAATAGATGGTTGTTCGCTTTTTTGTGGAGATAAGCAATGTGATGATCAGAACCCTTACTTTTCAAAAAGCAGACTACGCTGTAGTCTGCTTTAATTTTGAATTACTTTTTTAAATTAGTAACCACCGCCAACATAAGCAGCACCAACGATAATTAAAAGAATAAATAGTACTACGATTAGCGCAAAACCTGCACCAGAACCATATCCACCTGACATATTTTTCACCTCCTTTATCTGAGGTTAATTTATAGTATGAATACTTTTATGATTGGTTTGGACGTAGTCATTATTTTTTCGGATAAAATATCGAAAACCTCCGCTTGGGAGCCTAAAAGGAGGAGAAGTTCATTTTAAATTTCTTTAAAAAGATTTTTCATTATAAACGTAAAAAGACACTCTGTTTTGAGTGTCTTTTAGAGATCTTACATGGGTGCTTTAGGATTAATATATTTTATTCATAAAATGATAATTTGAACTGGACAATTGTGGATAAAGCTTTAATTTTATTAATAATAAATAGAAGAGACGGAAAAGGATTACTTCCTTATAAAGAGACAAAGAACCTATGTCCCGAAAAGACCATTTTTGATTAGATTATTAATCATTTCAGCCATTTCTTTTGGTGTTTTGTCCATTCCTCTGTTTAGCCATTCTTTGGTAACATAAATACTTCCACTTATGATAAATGTACTTACATATTCTGATGGATATCCATTAAATTGATGATTGGCTTTCCAGTTTTCTATAAAAAAATGATGTGCTACCTTCATTACCTTTTTTTGAAATGTTGTGTCCACTTTTTCATTAAGAAGTATTTTGCAAATTTCTTGCTTAGAAGCGAAGTATTCCAGCAATTTTTCAATCATCTTTAGGTCATCTTCTTCATAGCTGTATTGACTCAAATACCTTTTCATCTCTTCTATCAATTCTTCTTCCGTTTTATCAAGAAGGTCAAATTGATCGGAATAGTGAGCATAAAATGTAGAGCGATTAATATCTGCTAAGTCACAGATTTCTTTAACAGTAATGGAAGAAATCTGTTTTTCCTTTAATAATTGGATTAAACTTTCTTTTAGAACCATACGCGTATATTTTTTACGGCGATCTAATTTTGAAGTTGTCATTGCATTCTCCTTTTTTACTCGTTTTCCAACACAAATGATGAATATGTTGGAAAAATCACAGATGTAAAATAACTGTTTGTTGAATAGGCAACACCGTGTCCATATAATGATAGAGTGTATAGGAAAAAGTCGCAAGAGAGGGTGAAAAACGATAAACATTGCATCATGGATTATTAAACATAAAAAAACCGTTGCGATAACATTTATGATTGTTACAGTCATTTGCGCACTAGCTACTTTAAAAGTGTCAGTCAATTACGATATGAAGGATTACTTACCGGATGATGCTCAATCAACAATCGCAATGAACATAATGGAGCAGGAATTTGAGGGAAGTGTTCCGACGAATCGAGTCATGATACATGATGTGACTATTCAGGAAGCTTTAGATTTTAAAGAAGAGCTTGCAGCAATTGACGGTGTATCAGACGTTACCTGGTTAGATGATGCTGTTGACTTAAAATCTCCACTTGAAATGGCTGACGAAGAAACAGTAGAAACCTACTATAAAGAAAATAAAGCATTATTTTCATTTAGCATTCGTGAAGGTGATGAAGTAGCAATCACAGATGAGATTTATAAGCTCATCGGTGAAGATAATGCGATGGCGGGGGAATCACTTAATACAGCAACACAACAAAAAATGGCTGGAACCGAATCAATGTACGCAGGTGCATTACTAGTGCCGATAATCATCTTAATTTTAGTTTTATCCACCAATTCTTGGATAGAGCCATTATTTTTCTTAACAGCTATTGGTGTTTCTGTATTAATTAATATGGGATCAAACATTTTCTTTGGAGAAGTTTCCTTTGTTACTCAATCAGTCGCACCAATTTTACAGCTTGCAGTATCACTAGATTATGCAATTTTCCTCCTTCATAGTTTTGCAGACTATCGGAAAAAGGTCACAGATCCTCACGAAGCAATGGGGCTCGCGATGAAAAAATCATTTTCAGCGATTACGGCAAGTGCGTCAACCACATTTTTTGGTTTTATCGCGTTATCGTTTATGAATTTTGAAATTGGTTCGGATCTAGGAATTAATCTAGTAAAAGGAATTTTATTAAGCTTTATTAGTGTGATGGTTTTCCTTCCTGCACTAACACTATTGTTTTATAAATGGATTGATAAAACTCAGCACAAACCATTACTACCAAGCTTTAAAAACAAGGGAAATGCTGTGCTAAAACTAAGAATACCGAGTTTGATTTTAGTTTTACTAGTCATTGTTCCTGCGTTTCTAGCACAAAGTCAGACGAACTTTATTTATGGTATAGGAGACCAGCCAGAGACAACAAGAGCTGGAAGTGATTTTCAAGAAATAAAAGATCAGTTCGGAGAAAGCACGCCGATCGTCTTGCTTGTTCCTAAAGGGGATGTCACCAAAGAGGATGAGCTGGTACAAGAGTTAGAGAATATCGAGCATGTGTCTAGTGTGTTGGCTTATGTGAATACAGTTGGTGCTGCCATTCCACCAGAGTATTTGGACCAATCAATTACAGAGCCATTTTATTCTGAAAATTATAGCCGAATGATTCTGCAAACTAATACGAAGACCGAAGGAGAAGAGGCGTTTCAGTTAATTGAGAAAGTCCACAGTACAGCGGATCAATACTATGATAAAGTCTATTCTGTTGGAGAAAGTGTAACATTGTATGATATTAAAAAAACAGTTCAAAAAGATAACCAATTGGTAAATCTATTAACCATTATTACGGTTGCATTCGTTTTGTTTGTAACATTTAAATCACTGTCAATTCCTTTAATCCTACTTCTTACTATTCAAACAGCTGTTTGGATTAATCTATCTGTACCGTACTTTACTGATTCTTCATTAGTGTATGTTGGCTATTTGTTAATCAGCATTATCCAGCTTGCGGCAACAGTAGATTATGCCATTTTATTAACAGATGCCTATAAAGAGTATCGAAAAGAAATGACTGCGTTACAAGCAATTAAGAAAACGATTGATGAAAAAATGTTTGCCATTGGCATTTCTGCTTCGATTTTATCCAGTGTTGGGTTTATCCTTTGGATTACCTCGTCAAACCCAATTGTCACATCGATCGGTTTATTGTTAGGAAGAGGTGCATTACTTGCGTTTATTATGGTCGTGCTCTTTTTGCCGGCATGTATGTTGGTCTTCGATAAACTTATTACAAAAACAACATGGAAAGCTAATTTTTATAAGGAGGAGGACTGATGATGAGGGGAGTTAAGAAGTTTTTGGTTATTTTCGCCGCTATTGGTTTAGTTGTACCTTCACTTCCAGCTACCGCACAAGAAAGTGGAGAAATCTCCTCAAAGGATGAAGTAGTTTATGCAAAACTAAGCGCAATTGGTGAGGAACAAGAATTATATGTAGTGAACATTTTAGAAGTAGAAAAAGCGGGAAAGATTGTTGATTATGGTTCGTATTCTAGTTTGAAGAATTTAACGAATTTAGATGAAATGAATCAAGTCGACAATGCTGTTGAGCTTTCGGCTTCAGAAGGAAAATTTTATTATCAAGGTAATATGAATGAAGAACCATTACCTTGGAATATTTCCATTTCATATTTGTTAGACGGAAAAGAAATCTCCCCTGAACAGCTTGCCGGTAAAGATGGGCGTGTACAAGTGAAGATTGCTACATCTTATAATGATCAGGTAGATTCTGTCTTTTATAACAACTATTTATTACAAGTTTCTCTTGCTCTAAATACAGATCTCTTCTCAAACATCGAGGCTCCTGATGGAATGCTTGCTAATGCGGGGAAAAATAAGCAAGTAACATTTACTGTTATGCCTGAAAAAGAAGAAGAGTTAGTTGTGGAAGCTGATGTTGTTGATTTTGAACTAGAAGGCATAGACATCACAGGTATTCCGTCGTCTATGCCAATTGATGCACCGGATATAGATGATATGACAGGCGACTTATCTCAGTTAACGAAAGCTATCAATAAAATAAATAATGGCGTGGGCGACCTTCAAAATGGATTAGCACAAATAAACGATGGAGCAAAAAAGCTTGGAGAGGGTTCACTAAAATATAAAGACGGAATGACTTCAATAAGCTCTTCTTCCCCAGAAATAGTTAGTGCTTCAATATCTATTTCTCAAGCACTACAAACATTAAATGCATCTATAGCTAACGGTTCAGACGATATGAATTTGGACGATTTTGAACAGCTGACTGCAGGACTGTCGGAAATAGCAAAGGGTTTAAGAGACACATCTGATGGGTTAAATACCTTAAAAGAGAATTATGCAACAGCATACAGCACTTTAAACAAAGCAATGGAAGCCATTCCTGAATATGAAATTACAAAAGAACAAACAACACAGCTTTATAATAGTGGTGGGGACCAAGCAGTATTGAATCAATTGCTTGAAACATATTCAGCCGCACGATCTGCAAAGGGCACTTACGAAGCTGTAAAACAAGCCTTTGATGCAGTAAATGGAACACTTGATGAGGTTAGCGGATCGCTTACTTTGATGGCCGATAATCTAGATAAAATGTCAGGCGGGCTTTCTACTTCTTTGGAGGACATGGACTTTGCTGAGTCTTTTGCTCAATTGCAGAATGGGATAAGTCAGCTGTCTACTAATTATCAAGCATTTCATTCTGGGTTAGTGACATATACTGGTGGGGTGAACGAACTCTCTCATTCATATACGCAAATTCACAATGGAATTGTAGGGGTGTCTCAAGGAACAAATGAAATAGAAAATGGACTTAGCAGACTTCATGATGGTACGAATGAACTTTATGAATCTACAGCTGATTTACCAGAGCAAATGAAAAAAGAAGTCGATCAAATGATTGATGACTTTGATAAATCAGATTTTGAAGCTGTATCATTTGTTTCACCAGAAAATAAAAAAATAAACTCCGTTCAATTTGTTCTTAAAACCGAAAGCATAAAAAAAGAAGAAAAAGAAGAAGTGAAAACTGAAAAAGTTGAAGAAGAAAAAGGATTTTGGGCAAAATTAATGGACTTGTTTTAATAGCAAAGGTGTCATCCTCTAATTTAAAAAGGAGTGGCACCTTTTTAAATTTGTCTTATAAAATGAAACATTATTTAACTTAAGGTAATTAGTTATTTTCTTAAAAAGGAATTTTTTGTTAAATGGAGAATGTTCAAAAGGATTGTGGTTTTAATCCCTATAAAAATAAAGGAGTTGTTTTTTCATGTCATTAAATGTTCAAAAATTAGATTTACAAAAAGCTGATATTTCTGGGTCAAAGTGGCAAGAAGTGAATGCTGAAGAGCTAGAGATAGATAATGTAAGCTTAGCAAAATCAAAGGTTAATAATGCAAATATGTTACTAAATGATGTTAATTTAGAAAAAGTTGAAATATCTAATACTAATTTATCTTGGGCACAAATTAAACATGCTAATATTAGTCATGCCATTATAGAACACATTCACTTGTTTGGAACTGAGTTTCGTAATGCTGTTCTTCCAGGAGAAGGGGATCCATATTTTAATGAAAACGGAGAATACAAACGGATAAGCTTTCATCATTGTGATCTCGCAAAAGGGCAAATAAAAAACTGTAATTTATCTAATATGGAAATTATTGATTGTGACATTTCAGGGCTTAAGATTAATGGAATATTAATTGAGGATTTAATTATGAAACTAGAAAAGTAAGAGAAAGGTTGAACCTGAAAAATTTGCAAGATCAAATCGAATGAAAGTGGTGAAATAAGCAAATGAAAAAAGACTTAGGGGGACTAGAAGAAGACATTACAGGTGTGACTTGCATTTATATTCTAGTAAAAGACGTTTACGAGTCTATAAAATGGTATCAAAAAAACTTAGGTTGTGCACCTACAAGTCATAACCCTGTAAGTCCTGGAATGCAAAGATCTATCCTAAGATTTCCAGATCAAAATGGTACCATTCCAGGGCCAGGTCTCAGGCAAACGACCCCAGCTATATTCCTTGTGACCGACAAGACACGAGAAGAGAGAGTGGATCATACTGATGAGAGTAAAAATCTACACCCTTTAGCTTGCTTCATTACTCCTCGTATCCAAGAAATGTACATTCGTTTTATAGAAAATGGAGTAGAGATTGTAGAAGAAATGTCCGATGATAGATCTGTTGGAGATCATTTTAAATTTTATGATTTAGATAGAAACCTGTTAGAAATATGGCAGCCTTGAAATAAATAAACTATTCTTTTCAAAAGTTTGATTTATGATATAAAAGCCAATCCCTACATGCTTTCACTATAGGAAATGGCTTTTTTATTTTATATGATTATGAATGAGAATATTTGCTCCTCAACAATTGTTTCAATTGAATTCGTTTAGTGGAAAAGGTTTGACATAGATTAGCCAAAAACACACACTAAACTCTCGTTTTTTACATGACCTTAATGAAAAATTATGGATAATTGAGCTCTTTATAATCTCATTATAAAATGTTTTACTTTATAATATAGCAAAAGATAATTTGTAAGGAGTTTATCTATGGAATTGATAACAAGTAAGTTGATCATTATATCATTGTTTATAATGGTCATTACAATGGTAGAGACTTTAGCTTACTCGACAAGGATTTCCGGTACACGGGTCAAGCTTATTGCGACGGCAATTTCTTTATTTAGTACTCTTGTCATTGTTTCAAGATTTTCAACAATGATTCAACAACCCCTAACTGCAAAACTAATCGCAGAAGCACCAGATTTGAACAAACTACATTTTATAGAGGAACAATATAGAATTTTAATTGGAGTTACCACAATTGGAGTATTGCTAGGAATTCTACTTTTCCCAACATTTATCAATATTTTTTCAAAAGCCATTGTTCAGCTATCAAAACAACGGGGATCTATGGTGGGATTATTTCTTAGTCAATTTAATATAAAAGGTTTTAAGAAAATTATAAAATGTATTAGAGTGCCTAATCGATCATATCTTAAGGGAATTACATATAAAACCATACCAAAAAGGCTTTTTGTTACCAATATAATCGTTTCTGCAGTTTTTACGATTGGGGTACTTTCTTCTATATATGCATCCATGTTAGTTCCAGAAGATTATGCTCAAGCTGCTTTAATGTCATCAGGTATTATTAACGGCATTGCGACAATATTACTAACTTTGTTTATTGATCCTAAAGCTTCAGTTTTGGCGGATCGAGTCATGAAAAAAGAATGTGATTATATTTATTTAAAAAGCTATTCTTTAACAATGGTTAGTTCAAAATTAGTGGGTACGATTCTTGCACAGTTATTATTTATTCCGGCCGCATACTATGTTGCTTGGTTTGCCAGTTGGATATAAGTTAATTGTCTTTAGCAATTGTAAATGAGAGGTACTTAAAAGAAGAAAAATTAAATGATAAAAAGGTATTGCTAAATAGGGGGCAGATTGATGATTCGTAAATTAAATAAAGATGATCATGAATCAGTAATGAAGTTAATCGGTCATAAACCAGCTGAAAATTTATTCATCATAGGCGATATTGAAGCTTATGGATATGATTCTGACATTCAAGATCTTTGGGGACAATTTGAAAATGGTCACTTAATGGCTGTTTTATTACGGTATGATCAAAATTACATTCCATTTAGTGAGGGTCAATATGATGTAAAAGGTTTTGCGGACATTATATATAATAATCCATCACAAATTGAAATCAGTGGATTAAAGCATTTAATTGAGCCTTTGCAAACATTTATTCATAGAGATGTAAGAAAGCATAGTGAAACATATTATGCGAAATGCACAGGTTTAAGTTATGAGGTAGATAAAGAGAAAATAAAACTTGCAAGCTATTTACAGCCGTCAGACTATCATGAAAATGTAGAGATGTTACGTTCAATACCTGAGTTTGCTTTTGGGAATTTTAGTGTTGAAGCGAGAGAACGTGCTGAAAAGGATAAAACTGGGAGAACTTATTTTGTTCGGAATGAAAAAGGCGAAATGGTTGCATCAGCATCCACAACAGCCGAAAATTCTCAATCTGCTATGATCGTTGGAGTTGGAACAAGACCAGGATTTGAACGGAGAGGGTATGCAACATTATGTATGGAAAAACTTTGCAGTGAATTACTTTCTGAGGGAAAATCACTTTGTTTATTTTATGATAATCCTGCTGCAGGGAAGATCTATAAAAGACTAGGATTTTCTGATATTGGATTTTGGACTATGATTCGTTATGAATCAATTGGAGGGCAAGTTGAGTGATAAATAAGGTGCTTATACCTTATGAGCATTCAGGCACTATCCAAAAGGATACGTGCTTATTTTATTTTCAAGGGAAAAATGAGATGATTAATGCATAGATGTTCCGGGTAAATACAATAAAATTATTAATGTTTGTGAAGAAATATTCATAAACATGGAAATAGTAGGTGGTGGAATAAAATCCCATGAGTATTCCGGAATTTTTATAGTACAATTATGAGGCATTGCACAATGATTATGAGCGATTAAATACTTACAACTAGAATGGTGTGGTTATAGATGCAAAGACTAAAAGTAATAGTCACTATTGCGAGTTTACTAATAGTGTGCTTTAGCTTATACTTCTATCTTTCTCATTCTAATTCAACAAAAAAAAGTAATGTCGAAACATCAGTTATGAATGAAGCGACAGAATCTGATGAAACTACAGAAAAATCTAACACTGAAGAAAAGGGTGTTTCTGAAGCAGCAGCACCTGAAAAAGACGTGAAGATTGAGGATGTTTCGATTGAATTAGCAGATGGAAATAAGGAAGAAATACTAGAAGATGAGAATAATAAAAATACAATAACAGAAGGTATTAAGGAGAAGGTAAAAGAAGCTGTAGAAGGTGTTATAAAACTTTTTGAAAAGGACCTACAGGTCGTAGCAATTGGTGATTCTCTCACTCAAGGTGTTGGTGATGAAACAAAAAATGGCGGATATGTCGGGATTTTAAATACCACGTTTGAAAATAATAACATAAAAGTTACGATTGAAAACTACGGGAAAAGAGGAAACCGTACAGATCAATTACTAAAACGTCTTGAGAAAAAAGAAATTGCAGCTTCTATTCAAAAAGCTGATATTGTATTAGTAACAATAGGTGCCAACGATATTATGAAGATTGTTAGAAGCAATTTTACAAATCTTCAGCTGGAGCATTTTAAAAAAGAGGAACAACAATATATTGAGAGATTAACAGCCATTTTCACTAAAATTAATGAACTAAATCCAAACACTAAAATTTATTATATTGGTTTTTATAATCCTTTTGATCGTTATTTTCCTGAAATTAGTGAATTGAAAATGATTGTTAATGACTGGAATGACATTGGTCAATCGATAACAGAGGATTTCGAAAATGTAAATTATATCCCAATCGCTGATCTTTTTAGTAACTCAGATGTAGAATTATTATCAGAAGATTATTTCCATCCTAATACAACTGGTTACAAGCTTATGGCAAAGCGTATTTTAGAAAGCATGGAAGAGGTTAGTGTTGAGAAAGAGGCCATAGCTGAGGATGAAGAATAGACAATTTCACTATTTCACTTTTTATAGAAAAATACATGAAAAACATGTGCTGTCCAATAGGGTAGCGCATGTTTTTTGGTTAAGTGGTACTTAAAAATGAAGTATGTTATCTTTTCACTCTCTAAAAATGCCCCCAAAATATTCTGAAAAATGATAAAATGAAAATGTCTTCTAATAGAATAATAGAATTAAAAACATTATAATGGCAAATAAAGACAATAAAAAGATCAAATCCGTTATAAAAACCCTCAATGCTTTTTCTTATAATATACATAACATAAGTCGTGAAAGGGGATACATATCTTGAATACAAAATTCTTAGATTTACTGGCCCAAAAATATGATAGCGAAGAAAAAGTGGTCACTGAAATTATTAATCTAGAAGCTATCTTAAATCTACCAAAAGGGACAGAACATTTTGTAAGTGATTTGCACGGGGAGTATCAAGCCTTTCAACATGTGTTAAGAAATGGGTCTGGGAAGGTCAAGGAAAAAATTGAAGACATTTTTAAAAAGGTTTTAACTGAAAAAGAGATTAAAGAATTTGCCACATTGGTTTATTATCCTGAAGAAAAATTACAGTTAATCAAAAATGATTTTGATAATGAACAAGAATTACACCATTGGTATACCGTCATTATTGAACGCATGATTAAGCTTATTTGTTATGCGTCCTCTAAATATACACGCTCGAAATTGCGTAAAGCATTACCTAGTCAGTTTGTTTATATTGTTGAGGAATTACTATACAAAACAGATGAGTTCACAAATTTTAAAGAACCTTATTATACAAAAATCGTTCAGCAAATTATTACCCTTGGACAAGCAGATAAGCTCATCATTGGTCTTGCCTATACGACTCAGAGACTAGTTGTTGATCATCTTCACGTTGTAGGGGATATTTATGATCGTGGACCTGAACCAGATAAAATTATGGAAGCTCTCATCAATTATCACTCTGTTGATATTCAGTGGGGAAATCATGATGTTCTCTGGATTGGTGCTTTTGCCGGATCAAAGGTATGTCTGGCAAACATTATTCGAATTTGTGCTCGTTACAACAACCTGGATATCATTGAAGATGTATATGGAATCAACCTCAGACCGCTTCTTAACCTAGCGGAGAAATATTATGGTGATAATCCTGCCTTTAGGCCAAAGGTACAAGGAGATGAACCGATAACGGAAGAAGAAAAATTGCAAATTACTAAAATACATCAAGCCATCGCAATTATTCAGTTTAAGCTTGAAAGTCCGATTATCAAAAGACGTCCGAACTTTAATATGTCAGAAAGACTTTTGCTTGAAAAGGTAGATTATGAGAACAATGAGATTACGATTTATGGACAAAAATATCCACTTGAAAATCCTTGCTTTGCAACGATAAATCCAGCTCAACCTGATCAACTGTTAAAAGAAGAGCAGCAAGTAATAGACAAGCTGTTGTTTTCTGTTCAGCACTCGGAAAAGCTTGCAAGACATATGAATTTTCTCATGAAAAAAGGCAGTCTTTATTTAAAATATAACGGAAACTTATTAATACACGGCTGCATACCTTTAGATGAAGAAGGAAATATGGAAAAAATGATCATCAAAGATAAAACCTATGGTGGACGTGAATTACTTGATGTGTTCGAACATTATTTACGCTATTCATTTGCACATCCTGAAGAAACAGACGATCTTGCGACAGATATGGTGTGGTATTTATGGACTGGCGAATATTCTTCATTATTTGGAAAAAGAGCAATGACAACCTTTGAAAGATATTTTATTGGGGACAAAACAACACATAAAGAGAAAAAGAACCCATACTATCACCTGCGCGAGGATGAGGAAACATGCCGCCGCTTGCTAAAAGAGTTTGATCTAGATCCAGATCAGGGGCATATCATTAACGGTCATACACCTGTAAAAGAAATTAATGGAGAAAATCCTGTTAAAGCGAATGGAAAAATGATTGTTATCGATGGCGGCTTCTCGAAAGCCTATCAATCTACAACTGGTATTGCAGGATATACATTATTATACAATTCCTTCGGCATGCAGCTTGTTGCTCATCAACATTTTAATTCAAAAGAAGATGTTCTCCTAAACGGAACTGATGTTTTATCCGTAAGACGGATAGTAGATAAAGAGTTAGAAAGAAAAAAAGTGCTAGAAACAAACATTGGGGAGGACTTATTACAAGAAGTTTCAATGTTGAATAGCTTGATGGAATACCGTTACATGAAGTGACGGGACAAGGGGACAGGTTTACTGTCCCGTTTTTTGTGTGCAATAAAATTTCTATTTTAAAAAGATAAGAACAGCCTTTACTATTGTTACTAGATACATAAAATGAGAAGGTGCCCATAGTGTAAAATGTCAATCAGCACAATGATGAAATGACTAGCTTAAAAGAAGAGCTCAAAAAGCTAAGAGTGGAACTTTCTACATATAAAAAATGAGATGAAGTTTCTCGATATTATGAACAGTTTTTATATAAAATGTCAGATGCGGCATACTATTTTAAAATCTATGAAGACAAGAGTGCAAGTAAATTCATTGAAGTAAATGAAGTTGCTTTTACTAGGCTTGGTTATACACAAGAAGAAATGCTTCAAATGTCAGCCCAGCATATAGATAGTCATAGAGGAGATCAACTACAAGAGATTTATAATAAGATATATATAAACGAGACATATACATTTGAAACAACACATGTATGTAAAGATGGAACACTTTTACCTGTTGAGAACAAAACTCATATTTTAGAAGTAGGAGACATTACACAAAGGTATTCAGGGATATGAACGGTTAGAAAAGCTAGAGACGGAACGATGTTGGATGTTTTGCTAACAACATTTGCTAAATCATATGATGGTGGTAACATAAAAGATATCTTACATAAGAAAGAAGCGGAAAGAGTTCTTATTAATTCTGAAAAGATATCAATTGTAGGTCAACTTGCTGCAAGTATTGCTCATGAAATTAGAAATCCTTTAACTGCAATCAAGGATTTTATGAAATTGGCAAAAGAAGGCTCCGTACAATTAGATATTTATTCGATTATTGATTCGGAAATTGATCGAATTGAAACGATTTCTAGTGAATTATTGGTCTTAGGTAAATAACAAATAGCACCCAAAATAACAACTTGACAATGGCTATTGTCATTGTGCGAATAAGGGTACTATTTTACTTGTAAATTGCTATGTGATTATCAGTCTGTTTTCGAGAAAAATCAAGGATTAATAACATTACGTGGTAAAATACACTTAAGGATTATGAAAATTCAATTTTTCAACTAACGGGTTAGTTAAAGAAAAAAACGTTTTAATATGAATCTTAAATGTATTGTAAACGTGTTACCTATAAGGGAGAGAGTTGTAATGTCAAATAACAACAAGACAAAATCCATCCTTTTTTTAAGTTTAATGTTGTTAATGTCAGGGTTTTTACTAGCTGCTTGCTCAAATGCTGATGCAGAAGACACAAATAAAGAAGCAATTAAAAAAGTTCTTGAGCATGAGTTTTCTGGTCCTGATGAGAAGTTTATGGAGATCATGTGGGATCCTAAATATAGGACTGTTGTTAATAATAAAGAAGAAAACAAAGAACTTGATAAGTCTCTAGAAGAGATTTATGGGACTTATTTTACAGATACTGGACTCGATTCCTTTATAGCTGCCTTTGGTGGTACTCAATATCTGACTTTTGCTTACAACAGTGGTTACAAGTTAAATTTTATGGGAGTCACGATTGAGCAAAGTGAGAAAAATCCATATCGTTATACGTTCATAGCTAAGGTCGGTTATCAGAAAAATGGAGACAAAGAAAAAACTGCAAATGTAGAAGGTGAAGTTCACTTCTCTACAAAAGAAGAAGGGAAAATCGGGAGATTTCAATACGGAAATGACAATGGATTGACTGATATTTTAAGAACGAGCAATTGAACAATTTAACAAGTAAGCACCTAATTTGGTTCTTTTTGATTGAAATAACATCAATTTGTTTAACATTGTCATTCCAAAAAAGAAGTTTTTGAATAAATGTACTTAAATTAAAGGGCTTTTAATTAATTAAATAGAAACAATACATTCAATAACAAAAAGCTTGGAATATCCAAGCTTTTTTTGTTGCGTTAATTGTATTGTTAACCCACTTGCTATTTACGTTGCGAAAACGTATGTTTCTTTGGGTTGTTATTTTAATTTTTCTCCACATTATCTGAACTACTTAAAAAAATAGGCAGCGCTTATTTTATTTTTGAGGTTTATGTTTTATATTTTTCCAGAATTGCGTTAGAATTATATAGAATTGGTTTGACCTAAATGGAGGAAATAATAATGAAAGAACTAAAGGTATTGCAAAAAGAGGCGATGGAAGTATTAAAGGCAACAAGTCGAACATTTTATATACCGATTACTTTTTTGAAAAAGGATTTAAAAGATGCGGTGGCAGTAGCTTACTTAGCAATGCGGGCTATAGATGAAATTGAAGACCACCAAGAACTCTCAAATGATGTAAAGCATGATTTGCTTATGGAAGTAAGTCAGTTATTACTTGAAGAAAATTTTAATAATCAAAAGTATAATGAAGTAGTTTCGCCATATAAAGATGTATTACCTGAAGTGACATTACGATTAGCAGATTGGCTATCATTAACTCCTACAGGTGCAAAAAGTCGTGTACAAGCTGCAACAAGTGAAATGGCAATGGGAATGGCGAAATGGTCAAAAGCAGGCTGGGACATTAAAACGCGTGAAGATTTGGATGACTATACCTATTATGTTGCTGGATTAGTTGGGGTTATGCTATCAGATTTATGGCATTGGCATGACGGGATCGAAACAGACCGTGATTTAGCAATTGGCTATGGAAGAGGGTTACAGGCTGTTAATATTTTACGTAATCAGCATGAAGATATGGATGAACGTGGAGTAAGCTTTGTTCCTGATGGCTGGAATCAAAATGAGCTATTTTCTTATGCTAGCGAGAACCTAGCAAAGGCAAATGAATATATCAAATGTATTGATAAAAGAACGATTTTATTATTCTGTCGTTTACCGCTGGCAATTGCTCATAAAACATTAAAGGCATTAAAAGACGGTCGTGAAAAAATCAGTCGTGCTGAAGTAGAAAAAATTGTGCAGGAAGTACAAGTTGATTAAGAAACGATTGAGCCTGATAAATAAGTTCAAAGAGCTCAGAGCCATGAATATAAACTCTGAGCTTAATCTATCTTCTGCAAACGAAGAAACTTTCCGACATGTCAGGGCGTTTATTAATCGTTCATTGCTCCTGCTTCTCGGGAAGTCATTGCACCTTGTCCTTGACTTACATCTTTTTGAATTTCTTGTTTCACCTTTTGTGGATCAGTGCCGGCAAACCCAGGACTCATTGCTGAACCTGAGTTCTTATTAGCTTGTTGGTTTTTCATCATAGGCCTCCTGCTGTGTTATTTAACATTGCTTATTATTTACAAAAAAACAGGTGGTATATCCATGATTACTGAGTATTTAATTGACTAATTAGTTTATCTAATCTTCTTAAATGAAAGGAATAATCAATAATAGAAGATATGACAATCAATAAGCGGACATTTTGATCAGCATTTTGCATATATAATTTTAATTTAAGTTCATAACTTTCTTTTAACGCTTCATGCTCAAAGCTCGAATGATTTTCCTTTATTTTCCCCTGATATTTTAATAGTAAATACTCATGATACTTCATTAAGTACTCAAGTTGTTCATCAAAAAACTGACTTTCCTCTTCAGATTTTTTGCTTTGAAAAAAGTGTTCCTCGATATTTTCTAATAGCTGTTCACCTTCTTGCAAAGTTTTAAATAACTGCCTGAAAACAAGAAGTTCTCTTACTTGCAGCTGATTTGATTTTCTTCCAAGCTTTACTCTTTCTTCATCAAACAATTGAAATAGTTCTTCTAATTTTTTTATATCCTTTTTAAAATTCTTACTATATTCCTGATATGAGGTTTCTGTTAACTCATTGGAAATTGCAGTTCTAATGAGCAATGACATATTTTGAAATGTTGTTTCAACAAGCTGTACAAAGGACTTCTTATATTTTGGTGGAAAAATAAGAAGGTTAATTAAAATGGCTGTGCATGTCCCAATTAAAATAATATAAAATCTTTCTAAAGCAAAATATAGATCTTCACTTCCAGCGGCACTCATTACAGCAAGGACTGTTACTAGCGTTAGGGAAATGGTACTTTGCAGCTTTAACTTTAAACTAATTGCGATAACTAAGATAATAACAAAGCCAATAATTACTGGATTTTCTCCAAAGAAATAAATAAAAAACAGGGAAATCGTAGCTCCTATCGTATTGGCCAAAATTTGATCAACCATTTGCTTCCAAGTACGATAAACAGAAGGCTGAATAGCTAAGATGGCCGCAACTCCAGCAAAAACAGCATGTTCAAGATGCATCAACGAACAAATGTATATCGATAAAGCAACAGCTAAACCTGTTTTTAATATGCGTGGACCAAACGTAATGGTAAACCCTCCAAACTGAAATAAAATGGGACAGGGGGACAGGTTCACTGTCCCGAAGTAAACAATACTCGATAGATAATAGGATAATTTATATAAACTATTTCATTACCCATTATAGATAAAACTGTAATGATATCAAGATAAAGACAGAGGATTATCTTTTTATTTAGCCCACTAATCAAGAGTTTATTAAATAAAGAAGGATAAAAACAATTTCTATAGAAGAAAGAAGGATCTTAATTTGTTTTTTGAATTCTAACGTAAATGAAACAATTATGGAGAGACTTTTTACATTTCTTAGTACCAGCTAACACAGTTTTGGACAAGTGATTGTAAAAAAATAGATGCAGGAGGTCGTAATGCTACATAATAAATTTGTATTAGTGGTTAGTGTATCAATTCTTTGTAATGAGCATGTGTTACTAATAAAAGAAAACAAGCCTACTGCAAATAATAAATGGAATTTTCCAAGTGGACGTATTGAATACAATGAAGACATTCTTGAAGCAGCTCATAGGGAAGTAAAGGAGGAAACTGGGCTTGAGATAAAATTAACAGGTACAACGGGTGTTTATCAGTTCATGAGCAGTACGAACAATCAAGTATTTCTTTTTCATTTTATTGCCGAGGTTACTGGTGGTGCTCTATCTCTTGAAGAGGATGAAATAGTAGATGCAAAGTGGTTCAAAGTTAATAAGCTATCTGAATTAAAAGAAGAAGAATTGCGGGAAGCGGGTGTATTTAATCAAATGGTACAAAACTTATTAAGTGAGAACATACACTCAATTGAACTTTTTGATAAATATATCTAGGGTTATCCTTATGAACGACAAACGTTGTGAAAACTTGAGAGGAAAGTCGTTCATTGACAGCATTCCAGCTTTTTGTTTTCACAATGACTGATGAACTTTGTTTTCTACTTTCTATTTATCCTGTACAATCGATCAGTTATGCTATAATTAAAAACTTAAGGGAATAATAACCTTGTTCATAATGGAACGGAGAAAAGCCTCCGCCTAGTGATAAAATATGGAGGTGTATGTAATGAATAAACGCTGGACAATCGGTAAAATTAAAGAATTTGTTGAAAAGAACTCTGATAGTAACCTGTTAACGACCGAATATCACGGTTTTTCTCAAAAGTTACTTTTTAAATGTTCATGTGGTAACAATTTTGAAAAAACATTTACAAAATTTAAAAATAATAACCAACGTAAATGTGAAGTATGTCAACCGCCAAAACCATCGAGGTAAACAAACGTAGTGCTGATTAACATAGAATCAGCACTATTTTTTATTTTATATGAGCCTAACATAGAAATTTAAAATTATGAACCTGTTCTTCTTTTTTAAAACGTCTAATAGTTGGAAAGGAGGTTATGAGATGTGAAATCTAATGGGGAAATGCTTAATAAGGAGTTGAAGTATGCTAGTGCTGACGATTTAGATCTAATCTTAACTGAGTTAATGGTACAGTATGGAACGGATCTCACTACACTAGCTTATACTTACACAAACAATACAGAGGCAGCTAAGGATATCGTACAAAATGTATATATTAAATGCTATAAAAAATTACATACATTTAAAGGACAGTCTGCCATTAAAACATGGCTTTTTCGGATTACTATTAATCAATGTAAAGACTATTTAAGATCTTCATATTTTCGGAGAGTGATTCCAATTGGGATGAAGCCTAGAGAAGAAATAGAAGAAAGAAATAGTACGGAAAAAATAGTTTTACGAAAAAATATGAAAAAACAAATCCAGCAATGTATAAATAAATTACCAACAAAATATAAAGACTCCATTTATTTATACTATGTACAGGAGCTAAGTTTAAAGGAATCTGCTGATATTTTAGGTGTCCCAATAGATACTGTAAAAACGAGGTTAAGAAGGGCAAAAGAAAAACTCCTACCACTCTTAAATGAGGAGGATATGTTTTATGACGAATAAATTAATTGAGTTAAAGGAAATTCTTATAGAAGAGGAAGTAAGAAAAGACTTAGAATTCACCTCGAAAGATAGAGAGAAAGTGCTAAATAGCATACACCAGCCAATAAAACAAAATAGAAGGATAAACGCCCCAGTTGTCATTGCTTCATCATTATCATTTGCATTAATCTTTTTACTTGTCATGAGCTCAACACCAACTGAACGTAAAAATACAGGTCGTGAAGAACAAATAGAATTTGTTGATCAAACAAATTTATTTACAGAACTAAATCAGACAGTTGAGAATAATGGCATTAAAGTAACTCTGCAAAAAGTTATGTATGATGGATCACGAATATTAGTAGAGTATGAAGCAGAGTCTAGCACTGGTGAGGAACTTGAAAGAGTTACAGGTAATTATCGACTAACGGTTAATGGTGAAAAAGGAAAGGATTTAACTCTAAGTCCCCAGGAAGGTGATGAAAAAGATACTGCCGTTGTCGCTATTGAATTGTACAAGGAATTTCCAGAACAATTCGAGCTAGGTTTTAATATAAACAAGATTGAGGAGCAAAATGGTACATGGAATTTCAATATTCCTATACAGCAAGTTCCTGGAAAGATTAAAAGGTTTGAGCCAAAAAGTGTTGTCAAAAAAGATCATTTACAATTATCAATTAACGAAGTGATTGCTTCTCAAAGCGCCATTAAAATTAGATATGAAGAAAGTGAAAATGGTAAAATTGATAGAAGCTCACCTTTATACAATAAATCTGTCATATACGAAATACTTGATCCAAAGGGGAATGAAATTGTACCTATATCTTCCCGTGGAATAAGTTTAGATTGGGTTTCATATGGTACTGGAAAACATGCAACAACAACATGGTATCATGCTCCAAAAGAATTGCCTGAGTATCTTGTGTTAAAAGCATATATTCCAAAACAGGAGTCCCAATCAATCTCAATAAAAAAATCAATTAATGAATCATTGCCGATTGTTTTAAATCAAGATGCTACTAATAAACTAGTTATATCAAAAATTAAAAAGAAAGAAGGGCAGGTCTGGTTACATTATTCGATTGATGGAAATCTAAAGCAAGCAAGAAATTGGCTAAGTTTAAAGTTGGAAAAAGATGGGGAAGAACAATACTTTCAACCTATTTCATTTCCTGAATATAAGCCAAATCAAGAAAATATCGCAAAATTTGATGTTAACTTCTCAGAAAACCTATATATTGTAACGGAAAAGATAAGCTTTGAGGAATTTGAAGAATTAGATATGAAAATTCCGTTAACAGATCCTAAGTAATACCTTGCAAGCTCAACGATAAAAAGGCAGCGTTATGCTGTCTTTTCTTATGTGGGATTTTCAATAATTTATTGTAATCAGAATTTCAATTCAAATAATTAATGGTAAAAGGGTATATATGGTAAACTAAATATATTACTCAAACATCATAAAGAGAGATTGTTGTAAAGTTTAAACCTAATACAAGAGCGGAAAATTACTATAGTATAAAAATCTAACTTAAAACTTAGTATCATTTATCATATGACTGGGGGAAAATATGCTAGTATTTTTTTTGATCCTATTATCTTTAATAATGATTGTGCTGAGTTTATCTTTAACGAAACAAAAAAGAAAGAAGAGGATATTAATAGGAATAGGATTAATCATGTATTCTATTATAAGTTTTCCTATATTAGTCCCAGTTTTTGGTGAAACTATGGCTCTAAATGGAGTGGCAAGTTTGATGGTTATGAACTTTATTTTATTAATTGGAGGTGTACTCACAAGCATAGTAGTTTTTTTTACTAAGGGCACAAGACTATGAGTTAATGGAGGTTATTGATTTCTTATGATTTAGTTATATGTTTTGCTACCACTTATTGTATTTGGTGCAATCGCTATTTATTTTGAAAAGAAATCCGGAATGACTACACCTGATGAGAATGTGCAAGCTGAACAAAGAGGTCAAGTAATGAAACAAAATGGTGTATCTGGTACATGAGAAATTTCTTATAAATAGATCATGGATATTTAATGAATAATTTGATGATAGATATAAGCCTGTATTATGAAAGGAAAGAGTTATGAATATAGAAGCTTCATTAATAGCATTACCATCATTTGAAACGAATCGACTACTATTAAGAAAAATAAACCTTAATGACTTAGATGATATATTTGAGTTTTCATCTGATCCAGAGGTTGCCCATCATATGACATGGGAAGTAAATAAATCAAAAGAGGAGACATTAAATAATTTTATAAGTGTTGTGATGAATAGCTACAAAACGGGTCAATCAGCAGATTGGGCGCTTGTACACAAAGAAAGTAATAAAGTCATTGGTACTTGTTCTTTTGTTGATTGGTCTAATGACAATCAAAAAGCTGAAATAGGATATGTTTTAAATAGAAAGTACTGGGGGCAGGGTTTAGCATCTGAGGCAATTAAGGAAGTCATTAAATATGGATTTGAGACTCTTGAGTTAAATCGAATTGAGGGTGGGTGTGATACAGATAATATTGGATCTGAAAAAGTACTGTTGAAGGCAGGATTTAAGTATGAAGGGACTCTTAGAAAAAATGAATACATCAAGGGACAATTTCGTGATACTAAGCTTTTTTCCATTTTAAAAGAAGATTATCTAACTAACTATTGATTTACCTTTAAGAAGGTGTTATGATATTCCTCGTCCCTTTAAGAGAGAAGAGACAAAGTTCTAATAATAAATAATAAAAAAGATTTTAAAAGTTGTTGACTTCTACGAAATAAGATGATAAGATATATCTTGTCTCTGCGGAATGTTGCATTTACATCAAATTCACAGAAGTTGACAAACGAGAAGTTGTTTGATAAAATAATTTCTATTGCTGATCATCTATCAGTTGAAAATGGTTCTTTGAAAACTAAACAAAACAGAAACGTCAACGTTTTAAAAAGATTTAATTATGAGCTTTATCAACTCTTTATTGGAGAGTTTGATCCTGGCTCAGGACGAACGCTGGCGGCGTGCCTAATACATGCAAGTCGAGCGAATCAATGGGAGCTTGCTCCCTGAGGTTAGCGGCGGACGGGTGAGTAACACGTGGGTAACCTGCCTGTAAGATTGGGATAACTCCGGGAAACCGGAGCTAATACCGGATAACATTTTGAACCGCATGGTTCAAAATTGAAAGACGGCTTCGGCTGTCACTTACAGATGGACCCGCGGCGCATTAGCTAGTTGGTGAGGTAACGGCTCACCAAGGCGACGATGCGTAGCCGACCTGAGAGGGTGATCGGCCACACTGGGACTGAGACACGGCCCAGACTCCTACGGGAGGCAGCAGTAGGGAATCTTCCGCAATGGACGAAAGTCTGACGGAGCAACGCCGCGTGAACGATGAAGGCCTTCGGGTCGTAAAGTTCTGTTGTTAGGGAAGAATAAGTACCAGAGTAACTGCTGGTACCTTGACGGTACCTAACCAGAAAGCCACGGCTAACTACGTGCCAGCAGCCGCGGTAATACGTAGGTGGCAAGCGTTGTCCGGAATTATTGGGCGTAAAGCGCTCGCAGGCGGTTTCTTAAGTCTGATGTGAAAGCCCACGGCTCAACCGTGGAGGGTCATTGGAAACTGGGGAACTTGAGTGCAGAAGAGGAGAGTGGAATTCCACGTGTAGCGGTGAAATGCGTAGAGATGTGGAGGAACACCAGTGGCGAAGGCGACTCTCTGGTCTGTAACTGACGCTGAGGAGCGAAAGCGTGGGGAGCGAACAGGATTAGATACCCTGGTAGTCCACGCCGTAAACGATGAGTGCTAAGTGTTAGAGGGTTTCCGCCCTTTAGTGCTGCAGCAAACGCATTAAGCACTCCGCCTGGGGAGTACGGTCGCAAGACTGAAACTCAAAGGAATTGACGGGGGCCCGCACAAGCGGTGGAGCATGTGGTTTAATTCGAAGCAACGCGAAGAACCTTACCAGGTCTTGACATCCTTCGCTACTTCTAGAGATAGAAGGTTCCCCTTCGGGGGACGAAGTGACAGGTGGTGCATGGTTGTCGTCAGCTCGTGTCGTGAGATGTTGGGTTAAGTCCCGCAACGAGCGCAACCCTTGATCTTAGTTGCCAGCATTAAGTTGGGCACTCTAAGGTGACTGCCGGTGACAAACCGGAGGAAGGTGAGGATGACGTCAAATCATCATGCCCCTTATGACCTGGGCTACACACGTGCTACAATGGATGGTACAAAGGGCTGCAAGACCGCGAGGTCAAGCCAATCCCATAAAACCATTCTCAGTTCGGATTGCAGGCTGCAACTCGCCTGCATGAAGCCGGAATCGCTAGTAATCGCGGATCAGCATGCCGCGGTGAATACGTTCCCGGGCCTTGTACACACCGCCCGTCACACCACGAGAGTTTGTAACACCCGAAGTCGGTGGGGTAACCGCAAGGAGCCAGCCGCCTAAGGTGGGACAGATGATTGGGGTGAAGTCGTAACAAGGTAGCCGTATCGGAAGGTGCGGCTGGATCACCTCCTTTCTAAGGAAAAGTGAAGGACAAGCTCCTTCATAAAAAGACGTTTCTGATTTTGTTTAGTTTTGAGAGAACTATCTCTCAAATATGTTCCTTGAAAACTAGATAACGAAAACAATTCAAGTAATTCACTGAGTTTAAACGCTTAGTTTAGTGATTCTCTTAATAAATGTTAATCAAGATATTAAGTTTGATCTTATGTCTTGAGACAAAGGAGAAGCGAGAAGTTCGAGGCGACGACCTGATGAGGAGCGGAGTGTACGAGAGTACATGAGCACCGGAAGATGGGAAGTCAACGAAGAAATTCGACGCTTATCGTTTGTCGAAGGTTAAGTTGTTAAGGGCGCACGGTGGATGCCTTGGCACTAGGAGCCGATGAAGGACGGTACTAACACCGATATGCTTCGGGGAGCTGTAAGTAAGCTTTGATCCGGAGATTTCCGAATGGGGAAACCCACTGCTCGTAATGGAGTAGTATTTTTACCTGAATACATAGGGTATTAAAGGCAGACCCGGGGAACTGAAACATCTAAGTACCCGGAGGAAGAGAAAGCAAACGCGATTTCCTAAGTAGCGGCGAGCGAAACGGAAGAAGCCCAAACCAAGAGGCTTGCCTCTTGGGGTTGTAGGACACTCATGTACGGAGTTACAAAGGAACGGAGTAAATGAAGAGGTCTGGAAAGGCCCGTCAAAGAAGGTAACAACCCTGTAGTTGAAACTTCGTTCCCTCCAGAGTGGATCCTGAGTACGGCGGGACACGTGAAATCCCGTCGGAAGCAGGGAGGACCATCTCCCAAGGCTAAATACTCCCTAGTGACCGATAGTGAACCAGTACCGTGAGGGAAAGGTGAAAAGCACCCCGGAAGGGGAGTGAAAGAGATCCTGAAACCGTGTGCCTACAAGTAGTCAAAGCCCTGTTGATATTTCCTTGCGGAAAATCACGGGTAATGGCGTGCCTTTTGTAGAATGAACCGGCGAGTTACGATCCCGTGCAAGGTTAAGTTGATAAGACGGAGCCGCAGCGAAAGCGAGTCTTAAGTAGGGCGAATAAGTACGTGGTCGTAGACCCGAAACCAGGTGATCTACCCATGTCCAGGGTGAAGTTCAGGTAACACTGAATGGAGGCCCGAACCCACGCACGTTGAAAAGTGCGGGGATGAGGTGTGGGTAGCGGAGAAATTCCAATCGAACTTGGAGATAGCTGGTTCTCTCCGAAATAGCTTTAGGGCTAGCCTTGAAATGAGAGTCTTGGAGGTAGAGCACTGATTGGACTAGGGGCCCCCATCGGGTTACCGAATTCAGTCAAACTCCGAATGCCAAAGACTTATGTTCAGGAGTCAGACTGCGAGTGATAAGATCCGTAGTCAAGAGGGAAACAGCCCAGACCACCAGCTAAGGTCCCAAAGTATACGTTAAGTGGAAAAGGATGTGGAGTTGCTTAGACAACCAGGATGTTGGCTTAGAAGCAGCCACCATTTAAAGAGTGCGTAATAGCTCACTGGTCGAGTGACTCTGCGCCGAAAATGTACCGGGGCTAAACGTATCACCGAAGCTGTGGACTGTTCTTTTAGAACAGTGGTAGGAGAGCGTTCTAAGGGCTGTGAAGCCAGACCGTAAGGACTGGTGGAGCGCTTAGAAGTGAGAATGCCGGTATGAGTAGCGAAAGAGGGGTGAGAATCCCCTCCACCGAATGCCTAAGGTTTCCTGAGGAAGGCTCGTCCGCTCAGGGTAAGTCGGGACCTAAGCCGAGGCCGAAAGGCGTAGGCGATGGCCAACAGGTTGAAATTCCTGTACCACCTCCTCACCATTTGAGCAATGGGGGGACGCAGAAGGATAGGGTAAGCGCGCTGTTGGATATGCGCGTCCAAGCAGTTAGGCTGACAACGAGGCAAATCCCGTTGTCGCGAAGGCTGAGCTGTGATGGCGAGGGAACTATAGTACCGAAGTTCCTGATTCCACACTGCCAAGAAAAGCCTCTAGCGAGGTGAGAGGTGCCCGTACCGCAAACCGACACAGGTAGGCGAGGAGAGAATCCTAAGGTGAGCGAGAGAACTCTCGTTAAGGAACTCGGCAAAATGACCCCGTAACTTCGGGAGAAGGGGTGCTTTTTAGGGTGAATAGCCCGGAAAAGCCGCAGTGAATAGGCCCAGGCGACTGTTTAGCAAAAACACAGGTCTCTGCGAAGCCGCAAGGCGAAGTATAGGGGCTGACGCCTGCCCGGTGCTGGAAGGTTAAGGGGAGAGGTTAGCGCAAGCGAAGCTTTGAACCGAAGCCCCAGTAAACGGCGGCCGTAACTATAACGGTCCTAAGGTAGCGAAATTCCTTGTCGGGTAAGTTCCGACCCGCACGAAAGGCGTAACGATCTGGGCACTGTCTCAACGAGAGACTCGGTGAAATTATAGTACCTGTGAAGATGCAGGTTACCCGCGACAGGACGGAAAGACCCCGTGGAGCTTTACTGTAGCCTGATATTGAATTTTGGTACAGCTTGTACAGGATAGGTAGGAGCCTGAGAAGCCGGAGCGCTAGCTTCGGTGGAGGCGTCGGTGGGATACTACCCTGGCTGTATTGAAATTCTAACCCACAGCCCTGATCGGGCTGGGAGACAGTGTCAGGTGGGCAGTTTGACTGGGGCGGTCGCCTCCTAAAATGTAACGGAGGCGCCCAAAGGTTCCCTCAGAATGGTTGGAAATCATTCGTAGAGTGTAAAGGCACAAGGGAGCTTGACTGCGAGACCTACAAGTCGAGCAGGGACGAAAGTCGGGCTTAGTGATCCGGTGGTTCCGCATGGAAGGGCCATCGCTCAACGGATAAAAGCTACCCCGGGGATAACAGGCTTATCTCCCCCAAGAGTCCACATCGACGGGGAGGTTTGGCACCTCGATGTCGGCTCATCGCATCCTGGGGCTGTAGTCGGTCCCAAGGGTTGGGCTGTTCGCCCATTAAAGCGGTACGCGAGCTGGGTTCAGAACGTCGTGAGACAGTTCGGTCCCTATCCGTCGTGGGCGTAGGAAATTTGAGAGGAGCTGTCCTTAGTACGAGAGGACCGGGATGGACGCACCGCTGGTGTACCAGTTGTCTTGCCAAAGGCATAGCTGGGTAGCTATGTGCGGAAGGGATAAGTGCTGAAAGCATCTAAGCATGAAGCCCCCCTCAAGATGAGATTTCCCATCACATTAGTGAGTAAGATCCCTGAAAGATGATCAGGTTGATAGGTCAGAGGTGGAAGCGCGGTGACGTGTGGAGCTGACTGATACTAATCGATCGAGGACTTAACCTAATTAAAGCGTAAACTTAGTGAATTGAATTGTGTATCGTTATCTAGTTTTGAAGGAATATCCTTCAACTTAATTTTGTCTGGTAATGATGGCGAAGAGGCCACACCCGTTCCCATGCCGAACACGGAAGTTAAGCTCTTCAGCGCCGATGGTAGTTGGGGGTTTCCCCCTGTGAGAGTAGGACGTTGCCAGGCAAACCTTTATAGGTTTAATTTTATTATATGGCCCATTGGTCAAGCGGTTAAGACACCGCCCTTTCACGGCGGTAACACGGGTTCGAATCCCGTATGGGTCATCAAAGTTTTTTCGCGCCAGCGAAAATAACTTACCATAACAGAAATAGCATAACTTATATTCGGAGGATTAGCTCAGCTGGGAGAGCACCTGCCTTACAAGCAGGGGGTCGGCGGTTCGATCCCGTCATCCTCCACCATAGTATTTTCGTATTAACAAAAATAACATACTAAACCCAGGTTTAATTTTATTTTAGAGCAATTGACTTTTTAATTAGATGAGTGTTAAAATTTCTAATTATTATGGAGGAATACCCAAGTCCGGCTGAAGGGATCGGTCTTGAAAACCGACAGGGGTGTCAAAACCCGCGGGGGTTCGAATCCCCCTTCCTCCTCCATTTAATTTTTTATATTTTTATCATCGCGGGGTGGAGCACGTGAATAAGCTTCATTGAGTCACCTCAGCGTACCGATTGAGCAGCATCTTGAATAATCCTTCTGAAATCGGGACGGTCCGTACAAGATAATAAAATAAGTCCATAGAAAAAACTATTTATATTCTTATTATCGCGGGGTGGAGCAGTCTGGTAGCTCGTCGGGCTCATAACCCGAAGGTCGCAGGTTCAAATCCTGTCCCCGCAACCAATTTCAGTTGACGATGCTACGTCGAGTAATCATCTTAGCGAGTCAATATAGTAGTGCTGTTAAGTGCAACCAAACTTAAAACAAATATATATATATTATGGTATATTTTGTTATTGTAAGTTATTTTCACTACGTGAAAAAACTTTGGTCCGGTAGTTCAGTTGGTTAGAATGCCTGCCTGTCACGCAGGAGGTCGCGGGTTCGAGTCCCGTCCGGACCGCCATATAAAATGGAGGGGTAGCGAAGTGGCTAAACGCGGCGGACTGTAAATCCGCTCCTTAGGGTTCGGCAGTTCGAATCTGCCCCCCTCCACCATCATAGTAAAGAATTAAGTACGCGGGTGTAGTTTAGTGGTAAAACCTCAGCCTTCCAAGCTGATGATGAGGGTTCGATTCCCTTCACCCGCTCCAAAACTAGGGCCTATAGCTCAGCTGGTTAGAGCGCACGCCTGATAAGCGTGAGGTCGATGGTTCGAGTCCATTTAGGCCCACCATTATTACTTTTTTATTTGTTCCGCAGTAGCTCAGTGGTAGAGCTATCGGCTGTTAACCGATCGGTCGTAGGTTCGAGTCCTACCTGCGGAGCCATTCTTATTGTATGAGAGATTATTCAAGTGGCTAAAGAGTTAGCGCTATCAATAGTATAGGAAAAAGCCGAGTGAATAGTTTCAGTCTTTTTTTCTATTAAATTTTACATATTTTTAAAAAACATATCGAAGAACTAATCCAAGTTGGGTTAGTTCTTTTTTATTTTCGATTTTGAGTAATGGATTTACTTAATAAAAACAATTAATGTAAACTGAAGTTACTTGAAATTTTCAAATAATTCATTTAGAGCAATAGAGTATTTAATCAAACTATTAAAAATAATATAATAAGGTGGGAGCTACCATGACAAAAAAAGAGTTGTTATTAGAACAAAGTGAAGAGTTGTTACTCAAAGTATTAAAAGACCGTTTTGAGAAAAATATGAATCGTCATAAAGGCCTTGAATGGGGTAAAATTCAAGCAAAACTGGCTGAAAATACCGAAAAACTATGGTCACTCAATGAAATGGAAAAAACTGAAGGTGAGCCTGATGTTGTTGGTTTTGATGAAGAGACGAATGAATACATTTTTATTGATTGTTCACAAGAAAGCCCTAAAGGCCGTAGAAGTGTTTGTTATGACCAAGAAGCGCTAGAGTCTAGAAAGAAACATAAACCTGAAAATAGCGCTATTAATATGGCGACTTCTATGGGAATCGAACTATTAACTGAAGATCAATATCGAGAGTTGCAGAAGCTTGGAAAGTTCGATATGAAAACATCGAGTTGGGTGCAAACACCAGCTGATATTAGAAAACTAGGTGGAGCACTATTTTGTGATTTTCGGTACGGACACGTGTTTGTGTACCACAATGGTGCAGACTCGTATTATGCTGCTAGAGGTTTTCGTGGGTCGCTAAGAGTATAAAATCTATAAAGTCTTCTAGAGGAGTAAAGATCAGTAGAGATACTGGTCTTTTTTTAATAATTTTAAAAATATGTTGGGATTTCCCTTGATACCTATTATAATAAAGTTGTAAGTACAAGGTTAGTGTATCATCTAACAATGTTGTAAGTACATGTTATTTAAGTTTTTCTTCAAATAAAAAGTAATAGTTCAGCAAAGGAGAGTATCCATGACAGAAATTAAAAATAGACTTATTACTCATTATGGTTTTAATGATGCAGAAAATATCGGAAAAGATCTCTCTGGTTTTGGGAATCATGCAACACCAGAAGGAACATCAAAACCAATAATAGAATCCGTAGGTGGAAGATTAGCGATAACGCTTGCAGGAGGAGAACATGGTTCTTCTTTTATGAAACTTCCAGTTGGTTTTCTAAAGGATATAAACGATTTAACAGGAATTACTGTCTCTACTTGGGTTTACTTAAGAAAAGGTACAAATGTATGGGAGAGGCTTTTTGATTTTGGTGAAAATTCATCTGGACCGTACCTTTTCTTATCACGAAATTTACGCGGTGTGTGTTTTTCAGACGGAGATCTTGTGGCAGATGCGGGAAGAACTTACTCTTCGGGAGAATGGTTACATGTTGCAATGTCGGTAAAAGGAACAGAAGGTGGGACATTGAGCAGCGCCGGACCTGTTATATACGTAAATGGTGAAGTAGCTGCAGATGGATCTATTAGCCAAACTTCGAGTGGTACATATAAAAAATTACGGAACTGGTTTGAAACGTTTTCAAATCCAGCAGGCTACGGCAATAATTTTATTGGACGTTCACAGCATGAAGTCGACCCGGATTTTAATGGTTCTTTAACAGATTTTCGCGTTTATAAAGCCGGTTTAACGCAAGATGAAGTAAATGAGGTTATGTGTGAATCTCTTACAGGTCGTGAAATTGTTCAACTCGCTAAGGACAAATATTTATCTTTTCCAATCACAGTTGTTACAAAGGATGTTTCTTTACCATCATCACTTATGGGTGGGAAAGTTTCTGTAACTTGGAAGTCAAGTGAAGAAGCTGTGTTATCAAATGAAGGTATAGTAGGAGACGTTGACATTCCAAAAGGTGTGACATTAACAGCCATATTAAACATAGGAGATGACACGACTGAAAAAGATTTTTCTGTGTCAGTACTTCCTAAAGGGGTTCCATCTCACCATCTTACCATTGACGGAAGCCAAGAAGTTTTAGATATTAGCAAAACATTATATGGATTGTTTTATGAAGATATTAACAATGCAGCAGATGGCGGTATTTATGCGGAGCTTGTTCAAAATCGCTCATTTGAGTCATTTGTTTTCGATACCTATTCTCATGCTTCAGGTGAATGTGGCTGCTCTTCGGGTAGAAACCATGAACCACTTCATGCTTGGTTTGGTGATATTGAAAACGTAATCGTTTACAATACTGGAGGTCTAAACGAATTCTTTGGGATTACCAGCCAAGATGTGAACTCTCATTATATAACCGTACCGAGTGGTAGCACGATAACTAATAGAGGATTTACTGATTCTAACAATCATTGTGCAATGTTTATTAGAAAAGAGAATTTATATGATTTTACCATTTGGGCTAAAGCTGAAAATGGAGGATCCATTACACTGCAGCTACAAGATCAGGATGGTGAGGGGATTAGTGATAGTATAACAGTCCAAATAGAAAGCGGTAACACTTGGAAGAAATACGGTGTTGATTCCAAAATTGCTTTAACTGGTAGCAAAACCGTTCTAGGTCAGCTTGCTTTAACCTTTAATGGCGAGATTTCTATCGATATGGTTTCTTTAATGCCAAGAGATGTTTGGGGAGCTGGAGATGAAGAACGATCAACTACGGCCCATTCAAATTATAAGGGAAATCCGAATTATCGATTAAGAAAAGATTTAGTGAATGCTCTAGTAGACTTACATCCTACATTTCTTCGTTTTCCTGGAGGATGTATATCTGAAGGCTCCTATATTTGGGATAATGTATATGAATGGAAAGACTCTGTAGGTGATATAGAGGTACGGAAAGAAAACTTCAATGTATGGGGTTATATGATGACGATGGGGTTAGGGTATATGGAATATTTCCAGTTAGCTGAAGACCTTAATGCAACACCATTACCTGTTATGGCTTGTGGTGTACTTTGTCAGGCTCGTTCGGATTATGTCCATCCTGCTGGGGGAGAGCTTAGAGATACATTTGTTAAAAGTTTTACAGATTTAATTGATTTTGCAATTAGTACTGATTTTGAAGAGAATGAGTGGGCGGCTTTGCGTAAAAGTATGGGTCATGAAGCACCGTTTGATCTTCATTATTTAGGTGTTGGAAATGAAAACTGGGGTACGGAGTTTTTTACGAACTTTGAATACTTTAAAGCGGCTATTGATGAATATATGGACAAGCATTATCCAGGTTATGAATTGCACATTCTTTCGACTGTTGGGGCACAAGCTGATGATGATGCTTATCAAGAAGGATGGGAGTTTTTAAGTGGGAATCTATCTGGATCTGGATCTGCAACCGTGAATTTTACAGACGGTAAGACGGTAACAGAGGAAACAGTTACTTGGTATGAAAAACAACCGAACTATATGGACACAATAGCAGACGAACATTATTATCGTTCTAATGAGTATTTGTTAAACAATGCTGATCGATACAATTATTATTATAGAGCTTATCAGCCGGACGGAAGTCTTGATGAGAGAGAGACCTCGAAGGTATTTGTTGGAGAATTTGCTTCAACAGATAAAAATACATTAGCAGGAGCGATTGCTGAAGCAGCCATTATGACAGGGTTTGAAAAGAATTCAGATGTGGTAAGATTAGCTGCTTATGCACCGTTATTTAACAAAGTGTTAACTGATGGAACATATCGCTGGACACCAGATTTGATTTGGTTTGACGTTGAAAGTGTCTGGTACACGCCGAACTACTATGTTCAACATTTGTTTGCCAAATATATTGGAAATAAATTGCTTGTACTTCGTTTTCAGCTTACAAAAATGGAAATCTAACAGAGCTCACGCCACGTGGTGGTATTGAAATAGCTGCTGGTAATGCTGATGTTCATGTTAAGAGTGTAAGAGTGATAGAAAATAAGAGTGAAAAAATACTACTAGACCAGGACTTCACAAAAGAATTGAATGCTGAGTGGGAAATCATCCCTGGATCAATTGGTTATAAAATTGACTCCGATAAAGGGCTGGTTTTACAGGCTCAAAATGGTGGATTAAACGGGTTATATATCATAAACGAAAGGTGGAGTGACTATAGAGTTGAAGTGAATGCAACAAAAGCTGGTGGTTCCGACGGTTTTTATGTTGGGGTAGGTCTTACAGATATTTCTCCTGAGAAAAAGAATGTTCTAGAATATGCTGTAGGTTATAACGGAAATGCTACTGGTGTGAAAGTTTATAAAGAGGGCGTTCAAGGGTATATGCTAGGTGACTACTCATCAAGTACAGCAGCTGGAAATTTGCGATCAAGTTGCTATGAAGAGCTGACAGATCATACTCCATACACTATTTCCGTTCAATATGGCGGTGAAACAGGGGACCGCCTTATATGCTCATACACAGATGGAACGTTTACAAGTAAGGTGCTAGATTACAAGTTAGAAGCCTACAACAGAGATATTTTCAACTCGGTTACAAAAGATGATCAACATGTTTATGTTAAATTAGTAAATGCTGATCCGTTCGAAAAAACAACGAAGATTTCATTTAAGGACATCCATGTAGCGGCTGAAGGAAAAATGGTAACAGTGACAGGAGATGAATCTCTTGTTCACACACCAAATGTTAACAAAAAGAACGCTGAGAAGGTTGTGCCATTTGAATCAACCATTAGAATTGATGATCACTCTACCGTTGTTACGTTAGCAGCAAATTCAGTTAATATCATTGTATTAGATAAAATATAAACAGTATCAGAGGATTTGATGTTCCACCTAAGAGCATCTATCCTCTTTTTTGTTCAAAAAAAGAGAGGAACAATCCTCTCTTCTAATCAATTGTTATCTGCCAACTTCGGCATAGCCTTCATCGCTTCTTTGCTTTCGATAATATCATCTGCTTGCTTCGCTCTCTTAATGAAGAATGCTAAGAAAAGGGCAAGTGCAGCAATAAATACAGAAATATAGAAAGCAAAGTTAATACCGTCTAATGTTGATTGCATCATGATTTGTTGTTTCATTTGGGCAATTTGCTCAGCTGTTGGTTGTGTTGTCATGCTACTAGCATTTTTTGTTGCTTCTTCAGCCAGCTCTTGACCTCTTGTTTCAGCACGATTAGACATGGCTGTAACAAGAAGTGCGGTACCAATTGCACCTGAGACTTGTTGAAGTGTGTTGTTCATCGCCGTTCCATGTGGGTAATACTTTGCAGGTAATTGATTTAAACCATTTGTTGATACCGGCATCATAACCATAGACATACCGAACATACGAACTGTGTAAAGAATGACTAAATTTGTGTATGTTGTTTCTAGTGTTAGCTGACTAAAGAAGTAGCTTGTTATAACAGTAATAGTTAAGCCTATAATTGCTAAAACACGGCCACCATATTTATCAAAAAGTCTGCCGTTAATAGGTGACATGACTGCCATCATAATGGCACCTGGCAATAACATTAACCCAGCATCAAATGGTGTGATACCACGTAAGTTTTGTGTATAAATAGGCAATAAAAGCATCCCAGAAAACATGGCCATCGTTACAACCATTGAAATAGACACGGACAGTGCATACATAGGGTATTTGAATATTTTAAAGTTCAACATTGGCTTTTCTTGTCTAATTTGTCTTAAGATAAACCATGCTAAGCCAATCACTCCAGCTGTGATTGTTCCATAAACATATGGACTGTCCCAGCCTTTGCTTCCTGCAGAACTAAATCCGTAAAGTAACCCCCCAAATCCTACGCTTGAGAGAACCACAGAAAAGTAATCCAAAGTAATATTTACGGTTTCCTTTTTATCTTTAATTAAGAAAATACCTAATAAGAACACAATTACTGCGATTGGTGTAACAAAGTGGAATAACATTCTCCAATTATAATGTTCTACAAGCCAGCCTGACAATGTTGGTCCAATTGCTGGAGCTCCCATTAGTATCAGCCCGAATACTCCCATTGCTGCTCCTCGTTTTTCAACAGGAAAGCTTACTAGCATCACATTCATTAATAGTGGCATTAAAATTGCTGAGCCTGATGCTTGCGTCATTCTTCCTATTAGTAGGATTGAAAATTCATGAGCAACTCCAGCTAAAATTGTTCCAGTTAAAAATAAGCCTAGCGCAGCGATAAAGAGCTTTCGCACGGAATATTTTTAAATTAAAAAAGCTGTTGTTGGAATTAAAATTCCATTCACTAGCATATATCCAGTTGTTAGCCATTGAACGGTTGAAGCCTCAACCTTTAAATCGTTCATAATTGATGGTAGGGCAATATTCAATAGTGTATTATTTAAAAACGCTATGAATGCAGCAACCATTAATACAGCTAATAGGCCATATGGTGGTCGTTGTTCTTGTTGTTTATTACCTGTTTGTTCCATACTTTCCTCTCCTATACAATCAGTATAAATAGTTGAACCGTTTGTTCACATAGACTATATCTTATTACATCTAATCTATTTTTGTCTATAAAAATGTTTTTATGTTTTTCTGTGTTTGTGTAATCTCAATAATTAAGATAGGATAAAAAAGATGTAATTATTTTTGTTTTCTAAAAGGTGATAAAATGAATGAACGAAAAATACGAGTGATTAAAAAAGCGCATCAATTATTTATTGAAAAAGGATTTCAAGCAACATCCATACAAGATATTTTAGAATTCAGTAATATTTCTAAAGGAACATTCTATAATTATTTTTCCTCAAAAAATGAATTATTAATTGCTATTTTTTCATCTATTTATAAAAGAATTGAAGAAGAGAGAAGCTCCTTATTAATTGGAAAAGACCCAGCTGATCTTGAAATCTTTATAGATCAAGTAAAGCTTCATATGGAAATAAACCGAAAAAATAATCTCTTAAAACTCCTTGAGGAAGTTACGTTCATTAAGGATGAGGAATTAAACCAAGCGATTAAAAAGGGACAATGGCTAACGATACGATGGACGTACAAGAGGTTTATTGAGTTATATGGGAAAGAAAAACAACCTTTTCTATTAGATTGTGCGATTATGTTTTTGGGGATTTTACAGCAAAACATGAGGTATTACTCATTAGCTTATGAATCAAACCGTGATTATGATTTTGTTGTAAGATATAGTGTTCAGAGAATGAAATCAATCGTTGATGAAGTATCTGAAAGGCAAGAGCAATTATTTAACCCTGAACTAGTTGAAAGGCTAATAGGAGATAAAAATAACAGTAAATATTCACAAGAATTACTAATTCAAACTATTTCAGACTTGAAGAAAATAATCCAGGCTGTAGAGAACCATGAAAAATACACGGAGCTTCTAGAATTGATACAAGAAGAAATAACAGAGGCAAAACATCCAAGACAACACCTAATCGCAATCTCTCTCGATAACATAAAAGCAAACGAACAAATTGCACAAACAGAAGAACTCCAAACACTAGAAAAGTTTATAAAAGGGACATAGGGACAGGTGAACTGTCCCGTTTTTAATCATTCAAATCTTATTTCACAGCCTAATACCCTCTATGCACATTCAATCGAATACTTATTTGCTTTTAATTACTTTTCATGTATCTTAAATTGAATTTAATAAGTTTGAAGTTACTATTTTCATAAAATATATTTTGATAAAAATTATGGGGGAAAATAGTGAAAGGCTGTTAGAACGTTGTTACTCTAAGATTTTTATTGAGGTTTATTTTTAATATAGAGTAAAAGTTTATTATTGTAAAATTAGATACTGAAAGCGCGTTCAAATTAAGTTTCAGAAAATTAAAACTGTTTGTTGACACCCATGATTTATGGAGGTAGAATAAAAGCAATTAATAAACGCGTGTTCACGAGAGAAGGGAAAGACATTGAAAAGAAACAATAAAATTAACAGCACACAAATTGCTCAACTTGCAGGTGTTTCCAGAAGTACTGTAAGTAGAGTCATAAACAATTACAAAAGTGTTCCACCAGAAACAAAGGAAAAAGTAATGAAAGTTATTAAAGAATATAATTACTTCCCAGATATGTCTGCGCAAGTTCTTGCAGGCAAAAACATGAGGAATATTGGATTATTTATTATTGATAAAGGCGGTGTTTCGAGTGATCCAACAAGCAATACTCTAATTACTAGTATGATAGAAGAAGCATCGTCTCAAGATTATTATGTATTAACCAATATAATACAAGACTGCAAATCTCCCAAAAATATCGAACGAATCAAAACCGTTTTTTATCAAAATCGAATTGATGCGGGTATTTTTATGGGTGCTGATAATCATGAACCTTTCATTGAGGAACTGATTGCAGAAGGGTTTATTATCGGAATTGTTGATCAAGATTTACCAGGCCGAAATGAACCAAATCGTATTGTTTATAGTTTTGATAATGAAAGTGGTGCTATGAAAGCAGTTGACTACTTAGTTAGTTTAAATCATCAGATGATAGGCATTATCAATGGTGATATTAAAAGGCACGCCGGATTAGCCCGACATGAAGGCTATCTTAAAGCGATGAAGAAACATGGTTTACCGATTAGAAAAGAATGGATTTTACAATCTGACTTCAGCAGTACAAGTGGCTATACAACAATGAAAAATTTCTTAAACACAAACCCTGAATTGCCGTCTGCGTTTTTTGCAGCAAATGATAGCATTGCATTCGGGGCCATTCGAGCTCTTAACGAAAAAAAGATCCAAGTACCATCAGATGTATCCATTATTGGTATTGATGATCACGTGTTAAGTCAGTTATATCATCCCCCATTAACAACGTTTAAAGCAGATTTTACTGGAATGATGCAAAGACTTACTCAAGATGTGATCACCACAATTGAACAAGATAATAAAGAGGGGATTAAAGTGGTAATGGGTTCTGAGTTGATTGAAAGAGAGTCATGCATTACTCTTTAATCCTCTTCCTTGCTAATAAATGTATGCGTTTACTTTTTGATTAGCGAGGACTCTATCTTTGTATAAAGTAGTAACTACACACAAAAATAAACGCGCGTTTACAAAAACCTTTAAAGGGGGTGTTTACTGGAGAAACATAATTTTCTTGTAAACAATGTCACTTTTGCAATGTCTGGGGGAAATTTTTTCATAAAATAGGGGGTTTAGTCATGAAGAAAATCGTCTCAATGAGTTTTATTTCGTTACTTGTCTTTATTTTAGTCCTTTCAGGTTGTTCGAGTTCAGATTCTTCCTCTTCATCAACATCTAACGAAAACTCCAAAGAATTTACATACTGGTATCCGTGGGGAGGAGATTCTGAAAAATGGGATAAAGACCGAATTGCAGCATATGAAGCAGAAGAAGGAGCAAAGGTGAATGCTGTATATGTTCCAGACGGTATAACAAATGGAAAGCTGTTATCGGCGATATCTGGAGGAAATCCACCGGACTTAGTATTAGGAGATGGAAATGACTATCAACTTGCTTATAGTCTAGCAGCTCAAGGTGCTTTAGAACCACTGGATGATTATTTAAAGGAAGCAGGTTTTGATGAAAATAGTGTTTTAGATGGATTCAAAGATTTAATGAAATCATCTGATGGAAAAACATATATTCTTCCACAAGATTCCAATGTAAACTTACTCTACTATAATGTTGACATGTTTGAAGCAGCAGGACTAGATCCTGATAACCCACCACAGACAATTGAAGAGCTTGATAAGGCTGCTGAAGCTTTGACGAAAGTAAAAGATGATGGAAGTTTCGAGACGTTAGGGTTTATTCCTTGGATTGATGCAGGTGAAGATCCGTACACATGGCCATGGGCGTTTGGTGCGACTATGTATGACACAGACGCGAAAAAAGTCACATTGAATGAGCAGCCTATGGTTGAGGCATTTACATGGATGGACACTTATGCGAAGAAATATGATCCAGAGAAAATTAAATCTTTCACTTCTGGATTTGGTGGGGCATTTTCTCCAGACCATCCATTCATGAAAGGAAAAGTAGCCATGACTGTGAATGGAAACTGGTTTGCAAATGCGTTGAAAATTTATTCTCCAGATACCAAATATAAAGTAGCACCAATTCCTAGCCCACCAGATGGAAGAAAAGATTCTAGTGTGTTTGGAACAAACGTCTTTTTTGTACCAAAAGGAGCAAAAAATCCACAAGCCGCTATTAACTTTGCTTTATATGGAAACCAAGACAAAGTCTTAGCGGATAACATTAATATTTGGCGATCCATTTCCATATGGAAAGAAAAATCAGATGCGATTGAATGGGAAAATGATCCAGTATATGATACCGTTCTAAAGGTTGCTGCATCCCCAGATTCAGGTCATCCTGCTCTCACATCTGTAGCAAGTGAGATGGGTGATGAACTAACTAGTATACGAGATGGTGTGATCTATAATCATGATGATCCTGCACAGCTTCTTCAAAAGGCACAGGATAAATTACAAGAAACTTTAGAGAAAAAGTAAAGTAGAGCAACCGGATTTTGCTAACTAACTCAAAATCCGGTGCTTTTTTAAAAACGGTAAGGAGGGAGACATTGAATTATGACACTTCCAGCGGCTGAAACAAATCATCAACGTGACGTTCACCCTAATCAACAGCAAGCAACCACACTAAGGAAAATGAATAAAAAGCTTAATAAGTTAGCAGTATACTTGATTTTGATTCTATTTTCGTTAGCGTTTATTGTACCATTTGTTTGGCTCATATCAGGCTCATTGAAAAGCAGTACGGAACTTTTTGCCGATCCCCCCATTTGGATTCCTGAGGTTCTAAATTGGTCAAATTATACTGAGGCTTTCACCGCATTTCCATTCTTTTTATATCTAAAGAATACACTCATCATTGTCTTTTTTACATGTATAGGTGCAGTTCTTTCTAATTCTCTCATTGCCTATGGTTTTTCAAGAATTGATTGGAAATATCGTGATGGCATTTTCATCGTCGTTTTAGCAACATTGATGCTTCCTTTTCAAGTTATCATGATTCCTTTATTCCTCTTATTCAAAGAAATTGGTTGGATTGGCACTTACTATCCATTAATTGTTCCACACTTTTTTGGAAACGCATTCTTTATTTTCCTATTACGACAGTTTTTCAAAGGCATACCAAAAGAATTATCTGAAGCTGCTAAAATGGATGGCGCAAATGAGTTTATCGTCTTCTGGAAAGTCATTTTACCACTATCAAAGCCGATTCTAGCAACAGTCGTGATCTTTCAATTTATTGAAGCGTGGCGAGATTTCCTTGGACCGTTAATTTTCTTAAGTGACAATAGCCACTACACCCTATCATTAGGTGTTCAGCAAATTATGTCACAAAATGATCCACGATGGGGCTTACTCATGGCTATCGGTGTGGCTATGACACTACCAATCATTATTATTTTTTTCTTCCTACAACGTTATTTTATTGAAGGGATTACATTTACAGGGTCTAAAGGGTAGAGGAAGTTTCCTGTTTAAATGAACAAAGCTAGGGAAACGTCCGAAGGCAAGCGCAGTCCCGTGACCGTAGGTAATTTTAATTAGTAAACTCTATCAAAAAACAGGAGGTGTTATTTTATGAACTCACAAAAACGAAATATGAGAAATGGTTTGCTATTCATTTCTCCATGGATTATCGGTTTTCTCTGTTTTACAGCTTATCCCATGTTTAGTTCTCTCTACTATTCGATGACAGAGTATAACTTAATTTCTGACCCATCATTTGTAGGATTCAACAATTATAAACAGCTTCTATTTGAAGATGATTTGTTTATAACCGTTCTAGGAAACACCATGTATATGATTTTTGTGGGATTAACACTTACAACTGTCGTGACAATCTTTATTGCGATTCTATTAAACACAAAGGATATTAAAGGAATTTCATTTTTTAGAGTTGTCTTTTTCATTCCAACGCTTGTTCCATTTGTTGTTCTAGCTATTTTGTGGATTTGGGTATTACAGCCAGATTCTGGTGTGGTCAATTCGATTCTTGGCCTTGTTGGAATCGATGGGCCAGGATGGTTTTCAAGTCCAACCTGGGCAAAGCCAGGATTTATTATTATGGCCATTTGGATGTCAGGAAACATGATTTTAATTTACTTGGCTGCACTTGGTGATATTCCGAAATCTTTATATGAAGCTGCTTCAATAGATGGAGCGAATGTTCTTCAAAAAGTTTTTCATATTACCTTACCAGGTTTAAGACCAGCGATTTTATTTAATTCCATAACAGGTATGATCGCCGTCTTTCAATCATTCGCAGAAGCGTTCATTATTACCGATGGAGGACCTGATAACTCGACGTTATTCTATTCACTCTATCTTTATCGAAATGCGTTTCAGTATTTCAATATGGGATACGCTTCAGCACAAGCCTGGATATTACTAATTATCGCCTTACTCATGACAATGACGTTCTTTAAACTATCAAAAAGATGGGGATTTGAAGATTAATACTCGTGAACGACAATGGTTTTTCCATTGTAAATATAAATGATTTAAAAAGGAGCATTCCTGTTAGAAGGATTTTCGGGGACTTGAACAAAAAAGAGCCCTCTTGGTATGATACGGGGTGTCAAAATCTGCAGAAATTGACCCCTAATTTGTTAACCAAGGAGGACTCCATAATGGATTTTAAACAAAACCATAAAATAAATCAAGTCACTGAAAAAACACTCGTTGTCGGAATCGACATTGCGAAGCGAAAACATTTCGCCTGCTTTGTAGATGATCGTGGGAGAGTGCTCCAAAAATCATTTTCTGTATTACAGTCTAATGATGGTTTCCAGCATTTTTATCATCGTATTCTAACTGCGATGAAAGAACACGAAAAAACAGAAGTCATCGTAGGGATTGAACCTACTGGCCATTACTGGCTTAATTTAGCCTATTTCCTTGATGAACGAGGCATTCCCCTCGCAATGGCTAATCCTTTGCACGTCAAGCGTTCAAAAGAGTTGGACGACAATTTACCAACCAAACATGACCGCAAGGATGCACTGGTGATCGCTCGTCTCATAAAAGATGGACGCTTTAGTTATCCACGTATTTTGAAAGACATTGAGGCGGAACTTCGTGTTGGGTCAACATTTAGAGGTAAGTTGACAGAGGAATTTGGTGCTGTCAAAAATATGATGATTCGCTGGTTAGATCGATATTTTCCAGAATTCACTCAGGTGTTTCCGTCATTCGGGAAAATGGCTCTGGCAGTACTTGAATGTACTCCATTTCCAAGTGATCTATTTCAAAAGCAGCCAGATGAAGTCTTATCGCTTTACCGACAGGTTGAGGGGCTAAAATCTCCCCAACGACCAAAAGCAATACAACTTATTGAAGTCAGTTCTAACTCCATCGGAGTAACAGAAGGACGTGAGATGGCCCGTATTGAAATTGCCACGCTCGTTCGCCGTTACAACCAGTTGGAACAAGAAATTGAAAGCATTACACAGCAATTAGTTACGCTTGTACAAACGTCTGTAGAGTACGAATGGCTCTCAACGGTTCAAGGACTCGGCGATACCACAATCGTTGATTTGTTGGCCGAAATCGGTAGCTTTTCACACTATGAAGATCCACGCCAAATCATTAAACTTGCGGGATTAACTTTACGTGAAAACTCTTCCGGCCAGCACAAAGGGCAAAAACATATCTCCAAACGGGGAAGAAGAAAGCTTCGTGCCCTCCTTTTCCGAGTGATGATGCCAATGGTTCGCCATAATGAAGCCTTTCGAAAGCTGCATGAATATTACACTAACCGTAAGGTTAACCCGTTACGGAAGAAGCAATCTATTGTGGTTCTATGCGGAAAACTAATAAAAGTCTTACATGGAATAAGTACAAAGCACAAAGCTTTTGACGCACAGCGAATGATGAAGGATATTCCTAGTCTCGCAGAGGCTATGTAAAGTTCTACATCCCCTAATAGACCTAGACAACAGGATGACACGGAGAAGCTGGCACTATTTTTCCCATCCGACCTCGAGTCCCTAAAGGAGCTTCGCTAGCCTCTGCCTTATGACTAGACCGAACGAAGGAATGTAGGCACATAGATGCCCAGAGACATGGGAGGGTACGTCATCATAAGCTACGCAGAGATCCATTGTGCATCGCATAATTCCAGAGCACTACTTACCATCATTATCCAGTAGTGACCGCGTAGCGTACCCATACATTGGAATAGTTTCACAAAATATGAAAAATTTATTAGGATGCGTGTCGATAAATATTTTTTTGACACTCCGCCAACGGGTCAAACCGTTGATAAATCAACATTTATAGAGGGAGAGGAAAAAGTATGCCAAATCAAACTCAATCTCAAAATGGTGTGTTAGGTACAAATGTAATCGCTCAAATTGGTATTTTAGTTCATGATATAGAAACGGTTTCACAGGCTTATGCGGATTTCTTTGGAGTTGAAAAGCCGCAATGGAATTGGACCGATTCAGTTGATAAGGCTCAAACAGAATTCGAAGGAGCAACTTCTGAAGCACGTTCAAAGCTGGCATTTTTTGATATGGGATCACTTCAGTTAGAATTAATAGAACCAGATCATCATCCGAGCACGTGGAGAAATCACCTGAATGAACATGGAGAAGGACCACATCATATTGCGTTTGTGATTGATGGAATGAAAGAAAAAGTAGCGGTAATGGAAGGAAAAAATATGCCTCTTGTACAAAAAGGGGAATATACAGGTGGGCGCTATGCGTATATGGACACGTTCAAGGATTTAAAGATTATGCTCGAGCTTCTTGAAAATGATAAATAGGAGGAAGAGATCTTGAATAAAATAGAAAACAACAATCTGATGAAAATTGGCTTAGTCGTTGATGATATTCATGCTGCTGCAAAAAACTTTTCCAAATTATTTGGTGTTGAAATGCCCAAGATTATGCTACCACCTGAGGAATATAGTCCTGACCCAACAGGTGAAACTTACACCGTGTTTCGGGGGGAACATGTTCCAGCACGTGTAAAATTGGCAAATCTTCAAATGGGTCCTGTTACAGTCGAGCTTTTAGAGCCACTTGACGAAGTAAGTCCTTATACAGAGTTTAAGCAAAAACATGGGCAAGGTGTTCAATTTATTACGTTTACGGTTAATGGATTTGAAGAACACATAAATTTTGTAGAAGATAAGGGTGTTCCTTTAGTACATAAAGGAGAATATGGAGTTGGTCGTTATTGCTTCTTCGACTCGGTTCCACAGCTTGGTGTCATGTTGGGACTGCAAGAATTAGGAAGAAAACCAGTATAAGGAGGCTTTTATGAAATTATTCATCACAGGTGCTAACCGTGGGTTAGGTCTGGCACTTACAACAGAAGCGGTAAAGAGGGGACACACTGTTTTTGCTGGTGTAAGAAATCCGCAGAAACAAAGTGATGCCATAAACCACCTATGTTCAATTTTTCCAAATAAAGTTCAGCTTCTTCAACTTGATGTAGCTGATGAATCAACCTGTCAAGAAGCAGCTGAAAAGCTGAGAGCAGAAAACATCTCGCTTAATGTGATCATCAACAATGCAGGAATTTTAGATGAGCGTTCAAAAACAATCAAAGAAATTGATATTGAGAAGGTGGAGCAAACCTTCAATATTAACCTTTTTGGACCAATGCGTGTGGTTAAGCATTTTTTACCGCTTCTCTACAAAGGGTCAGATTCAACCGTGATTAACATTTCATCTGAAGCGGGAAGTTTTCAAAATGCTTATGGTGGGGATTATCCTTATGCACTTTCAAAAAGTGCATTAAACATGTTTTCGGAGCAGCTTAGAAAATATTTAAAAGAAGATGAGGTTTCTGTGTATGCGGTTCATCCTGGCTGGATCAAAACAGATATGGGTGGAGAGAAGGCTCCAGGTTCACCGGAAGAATCGGCACATGGTATTATGGATATTATTGAAAGAAAAACGAAAATTAATCATAACTCTTCTTTTATTAACTTTAAGGGGGAGGCAATACCACAATAAAAAATTGACCCTCAAACACTGTTTGGGGGTCAAAAAATGATAGGGATTTGGTAGTGTCAAAAGATTTATGAAAACTACCTAAAGGGTTAGCTTCTCTCCTATTTACTGGATGGAGATGCGCCGCAATCTCTCTTGACAAACACGCCAATGGTTTGTGGATTGTTTAACAAGGGCGAAGGGAACAAAAGAAGGCATACCAAATAAGCCCTTGGTTGTTTCCATTTTAAACCATTGGCAAGTTCGGTTTGTCAAGAGTTCGCTCCGCCGATTGCTGAATTAGCTTAAGGGCTCAGCTAAACAAAAAGTTAGGCTTGTCTTTGTTCTACTATCCATTGTTGTGCTAATCCAATGAGCTTTGTCCAACGTGCTGGCATTGTTGGAAGCCCCTTGAGTTCTGGATTCACTACGGGCACTTTTCCTTCTAAGGCGGCATGCGGACGCAAAAAGTTAAAGTAGGCCGTAAATAAGGTGACGTATGAAATGGAACCATGTTCAGAGCCGAATCCATGAGTGGAGCGATAATTGCCCTTAAAGGTGCGGTTAAGTCTCTCAATTATTTGTTTCATTGGTCTATATTCGGTTGAAACAGGGTCCTCATTGGTTAATCCAATGACCTGCTTCACATCGAATAAAATCTCATGTTGAGCGAAGAAATGTTGGGCTAAAAGATAGATTGGATTCCCGTCTACCACAAAGGTCAGATTTTCTGGAATCTCTTTCATCTTGATTAAGACCTCATCAATTGCTCGAATGGCTGTTGCTGTGTCTCGATTAGGCGACACCGGATACGAAAGAATAATCTTTTTCACGGCGTCAAAAAAGAAAAATAAATAATGCCATCGACCGTTTACTCTGATATACGTTTCATCACCGCAGAATTGGTCTGAAAGTTCATAGGGATAGTGATCCACATAAGGTTTAAGTAATAAAGCTACGCTATTTTCGTAGTTCAATACAGTCTGATGTGAAATCATCACTCCGTGTACGTCCTGCATAATCGCAGCTGTTTTACGGGCCGAAAGGCCATAGTTTACATGATAGGTTAGGATCAATCCTAATGTATGTGGGGATGCATAAATCTTTGATAAGTCCACGGCCGGCAGTTCTGGTGATTCCTTAGATAACGGCTGGAAATCGATATAAAACTGACGGAAAATGTATCTCAATTTAAATGCTTGAGGGTCCTTTTTGAACCTTTTCTTTTCTTTTGAAGTCATCCCATTGAGCTTCTTTTGATAATAAGAACAGTCATTGTTCTTGCACTTAAACACGTGAAAATCTTTTCTTTCTTTTATTTTCTCGAGAGTCTTGGAACAATGAGGACACTTCAGGATGGCCTCCTTAGAGTAACGGTTCTTTTCACTGAAAAGTTCTGTACACACCTTGCATTGATACTGACCTTTATCTCCATTGTTGGCATAAAGATAATCCGATGGAGCACCACACTTTGGACAGTTCATGGCTTTAGGTACGGAAACTTTTGCATTCTTACGCCTTTGAACAGGTTTGAGAGCTTTCCCGTTCTTCTCTAGATATTCACTAAGAAGAACTCGATAATCAAGCTGTTCTAGAACTTCAATGACCGGAAGGTCATCCACTTGAAGTTTTCGATAAGGTTTATTTACGGGCTGTTCAGTAGGTTTATCGAACATGCTTTTACCAATCAATAAAGTAAGCAATGTTCGAATGAGTTGTTCTTGATAGTTTATAAAAGTTAATAAATAGGTTATAATTTGAGGGTACAAATTGTCACTTCCATTCTTGGTTGTTGGGTGTGTGGTAACCTCAATTATCCAAAGAATTTAGGGGGTGGCAATTTTTTTGCCTATAAAGCCCTCTATGGAGATATTTTATAACCTATTTCTTATAGAAGTTTTGACAATACGAGGGATTTTATGGGAGGGAATCGTATGAAAAGAATTGTTGCTCTTTTAGGTGATTACTATCACCCAAAGGAATGGAGTATCTCTGCCTTAAATAAGGCGTTAACATTACTAAATAAAGAAGAAAATATTGAATGTAAGATCATTCAAACGAGTAAGATACAAGAAGAATTATCAAAAAAACCTGACGCGGTGATTTTATTTAAGGAAGACCGACTCAATCCAGCCGACGAAAACGTTGAAACATGGATGACAGAAGATATAGCAGAAGCCATTGCTCAATATGTTAAACAGGGAGGCGGATGGTTAGCTTGGCATTCAGGACTTGCCTCTTATTCAATTGAAAGTAGCTATACGAAAATGTTAAGAGGACACTTTGAATTCCATCCTGTTGAACATGCTCATGTAAAATATACTAGTTTAGAAGGAAAAGATTTGTTTGGTCCTGTTTCATTTGAAATTCTAGATGAACACTATTTTGTAAAAGTTGATGAAGAGCATACGAATGTCTTTTTAAAATCAGAATCAGTAGACGGCAACTCAATTGGAGGCTGGTCTCATCATTATGGTGAAGGTCGAGTATGCTGTCTTACACCTGCTCATAACGAAGAAGGGCTGGTACATGAAGACTTTATTAGAATTCTTGCAAGTACGATTGAATGGGTAAGTGGGACGTAGGGACAGGTGAACTGTCCCATTTTTATTATATAGAAAGGATGAGCATCATTTAACTGTCTTTTCTTCTAGTTCCATTTGCCTCTGCACTCGATACTTACGATTCAACTCTTTATCTTCAAATCTAACATGATAGATATTTCGTTTAATAAAAACATATCGATAAAAGCTTTTCGCCATAAAGAAAGTAAAAAAGTAAGCAAATGTCCAGCAAAAAAACAGAGACAGTATACCTAGTGGGAAAAGCGGATATGGCCCTGATAAAAGAACAAAAAGAGCGAAAACAACACCTGGGGTAAACATAGAAACATAATCCTGCCAGTAAGGAAATCTAACTTTACGAAATTTTAGCGAAGAGTATTTTTTATGCTCTCTCATACTAAATAGATAAATGGAGAAAAAATAGAAAAATATCATAAAAACAAAATAAAGCGGTGATGTGATACCGATGGAAAAATGTGAAACCATCATTAAGAAAAAATTGATAAAAGATCCAATGAAACCTAAAAAGCCAAAGTAGAGAAGACATTCAATTTGCGTCTGTTTATATTTTTTTATGAGTAGTCGAATCGCCCAAATATGTATTGCACCTAGAATTACAAGAGCTGGATACAAAAATACGGGGTATTTAAATGTTGTTAATAGTAAATTAAAACAAATTGGCACATCAAGCATTAAAAGTGTGACAAGGGCAATATAGTGTTTAACTGAATACATCCCCATATTAAGATCCAAACCTTCTAGAATATGATCTGGTAAACTACTTCTCTTTTGATTTTTGTCTATTATGAGCATGAAAGGGTAGACCTCCATTAGTGCTTATTAATTAAAGCTTTTTTCAAGAGATTAAGAAAACGAATGTGAAACAGATTGGAGCGGCTAACATTATTATTTTATAGCTGTTTGCCGTTATAAAGTCAAATAGTGGTAAGCTAAGAAAAGCACATTTCTTGTGGAAGGTGCTTTTTATTTTTTGAATTTTAGGTAAGAGCTATATAAATAATTTAAGAATTAGTAAGGAGTGTTAAAAATGATTAGTGCAATATTGCTGTTTATCCTAGCAGGAATTGCTGAAATTGGTGGAGGGTATTTAATCTGGTTGTGGTTAAGAGAGGGTAAGCCCTTTTACTGGGGATTAGGTGGAGGACTAGCTCTGGCTTTATACGGTGTTATTGCAACCTTTCAATCCTTCCCATCATTCGGAAGAGTGTATGCAGCATATGGAGGTGTGTTTATTTTTCTATCTGTCCTATGGGGGTGGGGAATTGATAAAAAAACACCAGATGTCTATGATTGGGTTGGTGCGGGGATATGTTTAATAGGAGTTTCCGTGATGTTACTTGCACCACGTCATTAATATTAACGTATGCAGAAAATCCCCTCAAAAGAAGGTAACTCTCTAAATTAACCTAATAAAATGTGTAAGTTTTCCGTATCTGAATAATATGATGATAAAAAAGAAATAGCAAAGTGAGGGAAAGAGCAACTATTAAAATTTTAGTAACAGGAAAAAAGCCTACAAATATACGTACATATATTGAGGATTTTAAAGAAAGTTGGATCTAGTAGGATGCTATTTGAAACCTGTGATAATATAAATTCAAATAAGAGCATTCCTTGTACTAAGGATGCTCTTTCCTTTTGCTTAAATTCTATTTGTATAGTAAAACTTATTTGAACCTACCTGAAAAATTCAGTCAAACAAATCATCGTAATAAATCCAAGAATAAAGGTAATAGTTGACGCTCTTTCATTACCATCTCCATGACTTTCCGGAATTAATTCCTTGTAAACTACAAATAGCATAGAACCTGCTGCAAACGCTAATCCATATGGGACAACAGGTTGAAAGAATTCACCAAATAAATAGCCGAACATCCCCGCAAATAACTCTATTAATCCGGTCACAGCAGAAAACAAAATAGCCTTCAGCCGATTTATTCCCTGTGTAACCAAGAATAAAGTCACTAAAAAACCTTCAGGAATGTTTTGTAATCCTATTGCAAAGGCAACTAAAGATCCTACCTCAAGATTACTACTTACATTAGATATTCCAACAGATAGCCCTTCAGGAAAATTATGAATCGACATAGCGATCATAAATAATAACACATGAGCTTGTCCTACGGGATGTTTAGAGTGATCTAAATCAGTGTGTGGAATTACACTTTCTATTAAAGTAAGAACAAAGGTACCTATTAAGATACCAATCACTAAAGTCGTAATATCTGAGAGCTTTATAGCAGATGGAATTAACCCATATGATGAAGCGGCAACCATGATCCCAGCCGTAAAAGCTAATGTCACATCTTTTCCTTTGTGTGAAAGGTTTTTAATAAACAAAACTGGGAGAGCTCCAATGCTTGTACAAATGGAAGAAACAACGATAGGCAAAAGGGACATAGATCATCCTCCGATAAGGTAATTGATATATAGTATGACTGCACTTAGAGAAAAATGTTATTTACTGTAAAAGGTCAGTTCAAAAAAGCCTTTTTATGGAAAATAAGTAGCACCAACACCATGTCAACATATAAAGTGAAAAAGGGACAGGTGAACTGTCCCACTTTTAACCAACATACAATTTTGTTTTAAATACCATATCAAACTCCACAAAAACCGATAACGAAGAAAAATACTATTGCCAAAAAATAGCGTTGATTCTATTTCTATTCTATCCATTTTTATTATTAACATCTTATATTGGAGATTGAAGGTTAAAATAATAAATTATTGATGTTTAATATTTGAGCGGGGAGAGCATCGTTCTTTTTATTGCTTTTTTAGTAGATTAACACCAAACGACTATCCTATAAGGTGATGTCTGAGCCGGGATACTTTTTGTAGCAGGTCCATAGATTACAATTAGATTTCGGTTTCCAGGGTTTTTTGAAAAAGGTTGCCCGTTCGGTAATAGGATTTGTGTATACGGAGATAGATTTAGTTTTAATTGTCCATCACGACTTTCAAACTCACTATTAAAATAGTCTACTTTCACTTGCTGATAAGGAGTTTCTTTTACCATAACAAGTGCACGATATTGTGGAGGGTAAATAAAAGGTACTGGTGCGTTTCCATCATAATAACCGGTTACTCTGTCTCCTATATTCAAGATGACATAATCAACAATGTAAGTAGAGGGTGAAACAACGAAATTTGCGATGGAACCAAGATCATCTTGTATTGTAATTAATTTATAACAACCTTCTTCACCAGTTTGACCTGTTATAAAGTCACTAATCATTGTAATAGTTCCGTGAAATGAGTAAAAATTGATCACGTTCAGTCCTCCTGTCATTTAAAATTGAAAGTTTAACCTATGATCGTGTTTAATTGATTGGATTTTATTTAAATAGATTCTGGGATTCCCGTAATAAAGAATCTGCCGATATTCCGGGTAATTTGATTCAAAGTAAATAAATATTGGTGCATCAAGTAAGGTAGGATAGTTTACAAAAAAGGAAAGATCACCATAAATGATTCCTTTTAAAGCTGTATTCATTTCTTTCTTGAAGATGTTAAATCGAACTTCTGCTATTTCTTTACTGAATTCTCCGCCATCTACATAAGCTTTTCCTATTAAGTTTAGTTGGTTTTGCTTTGATATTCTCCATTCTGCTAAAACTTCATCCCGCATCTTCGGGTTAATTATCTTTTCGTTGAAAATATAACCAACATCCAAAAATAATTCACCAGTAAGGTCAGAGTGAGTAAGTGTATATTTTCTTCCATCGATTGGCTTAAAAGAAGTAGCAGGAGGGATTACATCAACGAATAGCTTTTCTGGGTTAAAAGAAGGCATTGTTACACTCCTTACATTAAAGTATAAAAGTTAGATATGTCATTCGTTTATTGTTATGTGAAAAATGATGGATTGGACTGTGTATATGCCCATGAAATCTAGCGATGTGAGGGTCTGCTTCATCATGTATCGAGGTAGAAGTAAGTGTGGCTTATTTCTAAAAAAGATTCTAGTTTCTAGGTATTCACACAATTTTCCAAGTACAAGTTTATAGACGAATGTCCAATGAATAGGATGATGGCAGGGGATGTATGAACAGGATGATTGTTCATGTAATAGGCTCTATCAAGTAAGTGATTATCCATATACTACTTATGATGCAAGACAATTTATGCCAGGTTTTCCTAGTTCACCTCCTCCTTTCACAACTCCGGGGCAAGGAACACCCGGAGGGGCACCAATGTCACCACCAGGTTTAGGAACACCAGGAGGAGCACCAACATCACCACCTGGTCAAGGAGCACAAGCAGGACCACCAACATCACCACCGCCATCTTTTGTACCTCAACAAACACAGCAAGCACAAGCATTTGCGGTGGATCCAGGTAGTATTAGAAGATGTTTGTTTAGATTTACTTATGTATGGCTAAGCGGTAATCAACAATTTTGGTTTTATCCAATCTTTATTGGTCAACAATCCATTTCAGGGTACCGCTGGACCGGCTTTAGATGGGTATTTTTCGGAATAAGCTTAAGGCAAATTCAATCGTTTACTTGCGTGTAAGGACGGTAGAAGAAATGGAGGATAATGAACATGATGACAAATTACTATGCAGGCAATGACCAGTTATATCGAACAGATGAGAGATTTGGATTTGGGTTTGGAAGACCTGGTTTTGGATTTGGAAGACCCGGATTTGGGTTTGGTCGACCGTTTGGATTTGGATTTGGAAGACCAGGTTTCGGTTTCGGAGGACCATTTGGATTTGGGTTTGGATTTCCGTTCTTGACTGGTTTAGCAGCGGGAGCCTTGTTAGCACCTCGACCGTTATATTACCCACCATATCCTTTTGTTCCATATTATTGGTAATGTGTTGTAAAAGAGCTTTGTCTGAACGTAGGCAGAGCTCTTATTTTTTATTAACGTAAGTAAGTGGAAGTCCTCATGATACATACATATTGACACAAATATATTTTACGTTTATAAATAGTTTATATACATAAAGTGTTGTGGGGGTATCTTATTGCAATGGAACGTGAAATGTTTGTAAGAGAAGCATTTGAATTTCTCTCTAAGGTGAATTCAAAAATGGTCATGGAATTTAACTCCTTATTTAATCATGAAATTACACAAAAACAGCTATTAATTTTACAAACAGTTCGAAATGGTGAAAACATAACTATTAATGAAATCAGTCAACAAACCGGATTATCATTAAGTTCAGTTAGTCAACTTATTGGGAGACTTGAAAAAGAAAACTATTTAAAGAGGGAAGTAAATATCAACAATAGGAGAGAGGTTTTTGTAACTCTTGATAGTGAAGCGGATCTTTTATTTGAAAACTATAATAGAGTAGACAGCTATCTTATTGAGAAATATTATTCAGAATTTTCCCTAGAGGAAGTAAAGCAATTTAGGGATCTTGTAAAAAAACTTTACAATGTTATGGAGCAAAAAGGGGAAGGAAAATAGAGGTTGATGGGGAGAAATTGTAAATGGATACTTTAGAATTTATTTGTGATTACAAGGATAAAGATGACTTGAGACACAGCTTCAATGAATTAGCAAACAGCATTTTCGGTATTACTTTTGAAAGTTGGTATGCAAATGGGTTTTGGACAGAAAAGTATATTCCATTTTCATATACTGATGGAAATAAGGTGATTGCTAATGTTTCAGTTAATCTCATGAACATTCTAATAAATGGAGAAACAAAGCGAGGCATTCAGATAGGGACGGTTATGACTCATCCTGATTATCGCAATAAAGGACTTTCGAAAAAATTAATGAACAAGGTATTGGAAAAATATGAATATTCATATGATATCATGTATTTATTTGCAAATCATTCAGTATTGGACTTTTATCCGAAATTTGGGTTTAAAAGAATAGAGGAAACACAATTTATCTCTAACATCGTTGATTCACATCGTACTGATGTTAATGCTACTGGATTAACAAAGTTAAATGGAAATACTTTTAAAGACCTCCAATTTATCTATCAATTTGCTAAAAATCGATTGCCTATTTCAAATGAATTTGCAGCAATGAACACGGAAGAACTGCTATTATTCTACTGCCTAAATGCATTTCCAAATGATATTTATTATTTAGAAGAAGAACAGGTAATAGTTATTTTTAAAATAGTAGAAGAAGAAAATGAACTGCATATTTATGATGTGATTAGCCAAAAGGTAGTTGACCTATTAAAAATCGTAAAATGTATCTCACTGAAATCTACAGAGAACGTTTACTACCATTTCACTGTTGATGGTTTACATACAAATACAAAGACATTTAACGGAAGTGAAGTCTTATATATTCGTTGCGAAAAAGAAATAAATCTCCCTAAAGAACTAAAGCACCCTTTAACTTCACAAGCATAAGTGGGACAAAGGGACAGGTTTTCTGTCCCAGTCAAACAGAATCTCACTAGAAAAATGGGGAGTGGGATACTGAACCTGTCCCCGTTACTTTCCTGTAATATGTGAAGATAACTCAGAGGCCAAAAACGTCACTAGGTTAGCAACTTGTTCCGATTTCCCTGGACCATGTTCAAGTGGTTGATTTCCTTCAGGATAAATAATAGGAATTTCCACTTCTTTTACATCAGGGAAGTGGTGAATCGATTTTTGGATGTTTGTTTCAATTGCACCTGGACAAATCGCGTTAACTCGTATTTTATAAGATGCAAGCTCTAAGGCAGCCATTTTCATAAAAGCAAGTTGTCCTGCTTTTGACGTACTCTATAAGCGGTAAACCCAGCTTGAGAGAAAACACGACTTCCGCTTACAGAGCTTGTAATAATGATGCTACCACCATTTTCTTTCATATAAGGAATCGCATGTTTCACGGTAAGAAAAGTACCTTTTAGATTAGTGTTGATTGTGCGGTCCCAGTCATCCTCATTCATCGTCTCAATTGGAGCGAGTTCTCCAGCTATACCTGCATTGGCAAATAAAATATCCATATAACCCCAATGATCGTGCGCCGCCATCATTCCTTCTTTTATATCTTCTGATGAGTTAATATCACATTTTTTTGCTAGGGCCTTGCCACCAGCTTCATCAATTTGTTTCTTTACCTTATTTACATGTTCTACATTCACATCTAATAAACATACATTTGCACCTTCACTTACTAAACGAAACGCAGCTGCACCCCCCAATCCGGAACCTGCGCCAGTGATAACAGCTACGTTATTCTTTGTAAATTGAGTGGGACAATAAACCTGTCCCTATGTTTCTCATAATAATTGAAAGTTGTATAATGATTAGGAAATTAGTGAAACTGAACAATGGATCGTGATTACCAAAAAATGTGAAAGGAATCATTTTTTGTTTTGATAACTTTAAAACGGATGATAATCTTTAAAGATGTCAGCTTTATTATGTAGGAAAAGAAGTAAATGTTGGTGAATCTATAAAGGTGGAGTTTCTTTTAGAAAAAAGAAACTGAATTAAGAGTCGTCTAAAGTTATTATTATTTCATTTTACAATAGGAAGGGTGGAACAATGGATTTAGAAACGGTTTTGCAGGAGCTAGAAGCGCTCGGAACGGAACGAACTAAAAAAACTTACATAGGTAATGGGGCGAAAGAACCTCTTTTTGGTGTGCCTACAGGTAAAATGAAACCGCTCGCTAAAAAAATAAAGAAAAATCAGCCTTTAGCGAAGCAGTTATATGCTACAGGGAACTATGATGCCATGTATTTTGCAGGTGTTATTGCCGATCCCATGACAATGACTGCGGATGATTTTGAACGATGGATAAAAGACGCCTATTTTTATATGCTATCTGATTATGTGGTTGCCGTTACACTAGCTGAAACGGATCTTGCCCAAGAAGTTGCTGATAAATGGATTGCAAGCGGGGAAGAACTTAGAATGTCAGCAGGCTGGAGCTGTTACTGCTGGCTCTTAGGAAATCGTCCTGACTCTGAATTTAGCTCAGATAAGATTGTAAATATGCTTCATCAAGTGGAAAAAACAATCCATGATTCTCCTACTCGTACGAAGTCTTCCATGAGTAATTTTATTTACACTGTCGGGATTTCTTATTTGCCGCTACATGAAAAAGCAGTTGAAACCGCAAAGTCTGTTGGATCAGTTGAAATAAAGCGCGACAATAAAAAAAGCAGTGTTGTGAATGCATTTGATACTATTCAAAAGGAAATTGATAAAGGAAGAATAGGGTTTAAACGAAAATATGTAAGGTGTTAGTATACCAATCTATGGTTGCTAAAAATCATCAAAAACTGGTCACTTTTGTGGAGGCCACTGAAAATCTGACGATTTTAAAGATTATTCATGTGAGTTTAAAAAGAGCCGACTTTTTTTCCTTTTTTAGGAATTAAAGTCGGCTCTTTCTTTGCATTAGCCACATATTTTCTCTAATTTTCCCCTAGTAGCTTTAGAATTCTTTTAATGTTTACCGTAAATATAGCCATGGCGCCTTGCAACTCCATGCTAATTAGACCCGAGGATTTTGCCACATTATACCCGTGTCTGTGTTTTAATTCACTATTTTTCGCTTCAATTTTATAACGCTCTTTAGACTTTTCCTTAAAATATACACTTTTCTGGAATTGTGCTTGGGATGAATGTTGTTCAGACTTAAGGGAAACAGAATATGTTTTACTTTTGGCTCCCTCTTTGTAGCACCCTTCTCTGAAAGGACATCTCTTGCATTTTTCAACATTAAATTAGTAGGTATCAACTTGGTTTTTGCCTACTCCTTTTTTACCTTGCCTAGCTTTCCGTACAGCCATATGCCCTGCCTTGCAGACATACATGCCCGCATCCTTATTGAATTCAAATTCATCCTCTTTTTTTCGGGTACCCTGAGTTATGGAAGGATTTAATTTTGAGACCAGTTTAATTCCATTTTCCTTACTATATTGAATGTTGTCTTTCTCAGAATACGCAGTATCCCCAATAACCGTTTCAATTTCCATTCCTGCATCTATACTTTTCTCAACAAGTGTCTGTAGCTCTTTTCCATCATTTTTTTCTCCGGTTGTAATCGTTGCGGCTGTAATAATTCGCTCTTCACTCATCGCCAGATGAGTTTTATAGCCAAAGAATGATGAGTCAGCTGCTTTGTGTCCGACTTTGGCATCTAGATCATTCATGGACTGTAGCTGTTCGATATCATCTGCAACGGCTTCTTTCAGGAGATTAAGATGTTCCTTGACTTTTGGATACTCTAAAAGGCTTTCTTCCTTTTCAATCACTTCAATGAGCTCTTGGGAATAAGTAATCTCATCTTCAAGTAGATCATTGTTTGGCTTTACGGGGAATTTCTTCTTCATACTCTCGTTAATTTTATAAATTGCTTTTCTGAGGTTTTTGGAGCGCTCCATTAGTATTTCTTTTGGAGTCATTTGATTATATCTCGCCTTTGTATGGGTGGCATCTACAATAATGGACTTGCTTTTAATAATCTCTTTCTCAATGGCAATCTCCACTGTCTTATTGATAAGCATGTCTAATAAGTTCATGTCTTTTAACCTAAGCTTACGAAACTTTGTCAAAGAACTTGAATCAATAACGGCTTCCTCCGGAGCCATATCCAAAAAATATTTGAAGGACATATCATATTTTGAACGCTCGATAATATCAACATCTGAAACATCATGAATGGTTTTCAAAAACAAATATTTAAACATGCGAATAGGATCTATCGCATTCCGCCCATTATCTAGACAATATTTATCCTTTAATTCTTCGTAAATAAAAGAAAAGTCAATTAGATCCTTAATTCTTCGTAACATATTATCCTGAGGAACGACGATATCATATAGAGCCACATATGGACTAAACATCATTGTTTGTTGTTTTTGTATCATTGGAAACCACCCACTTATATTTATAATTTTAATTATAAAGTAAAAAAGGTAGAAAAGTTCACCTAAGTGAATCTTTCTACCTTTTACTTGGACTTTTTCAGTGGCCTCCTTTTGTGGACCAGTTTTCTTTTTTGGGGACAAAGGGACAGGTTCCTTGTCCCATAATCACAAAAATGATAAAGAAAATTTAGCTCACTTAACAGGAACGAGAACGCCTATTTTTTGGGACAACGGACCTGTCCCCATGCCCTTCCCATGCCCTTCACGCCCTTTAACAAAAATTTATTGTAAATCGATAAATATTATGTTAAATTCAATATGAAAACAATTATGTGAGGTGTGTTTTATGAAACTAATGTCAACACTTTTTCTGAAAATTGCAGTTATTTTATTGGGATTACCGGTACTTGCTATATGCATTTTTTTGGTGCCTGAGTTAGGGGATGTTTCGGCAGAACTACTGCCTGATATTGCTTTTATTAAATATCTCGTTTCCACCATTTTTTACGCATCTGCATTACCTTATTTCTTTGCGTTGTTTCAGGCTTTTAAACTTTTACAATATATTGATAAAAATGAAGCTTTTTCTGGTTTGTCTGTAAAAGCCCTAAGAAAAATCAAATATTGTGCCATTACGATCAGTGGGTTGCATGTGCTAGTGTTACCGCTTTTCTATCTTTTTGCGGAAATAGATGATGCCCCAGGTGTTATCTTTGTTGGATTAATTGTTCCGTTTGCTTCGATGGTCATCGCAGTCTTTGCGGCTGTTCTTCAAAAACTGTTAAAAGAAGCGATTGATATAAAATCAGAAAATGACTTAACGGTTTGAGGTGATAAATATGGCAATTATTATCAATGTTGATGTGATGTTGGCTAAAAGGAAAATGAGTGTAACAGAGCTTTCGGAGCGGGTTGGTATTACAATGGCGAACCTATCGATCTTGAAAAATGGAAAGGCAAAAGCCATTCGCTTATCAACTTTAGATGCAATTTGTAAGGCATTAGATTGTCAGCCTGGAGATATTTTAGAGTACAGAGGTGATGAAGATCTCGAATAAGAAGATACTTAACGAATATTGGAGGCAGAAAGTATGAGAGCACTAAAACAGCTTGTTCGTTTTGGTTGGAAGCAGGCATTATCTTGCTTGTTTCCTATCGTTATTTTTGCCTCTTTGGCTATTACACAAGTTATTCCACTCCCTTTTATTCCACGTTATGATTGGCTGCTTATTATTTGTCTTTTGATGCAGTGGTGGATGGTACGTTCTGGACTGGAAACAAAGGATGAACTAAAGGTAATTACAGTGTTCCACCTTATCGGACTAGCACTTGAACTTTTTAAAGTACATATGGGTTCCTGGTCTTATCCTGAGGAAGGGTATTCAAAAATCCTTGGAGTGCCATTGTATAGTGGATTCATGTACGCAAGTGTAGCGAGTTATCTTTGTCAGGCATGGAGGAGACTTAATGTTGAACTCGTGAAGTGGCCACCGTTAAAGATGGTTGTACCACTTGCGGCTGCCATTTATTTGAATTTCTTCACTCACCACTTTTGGATTGATCTCCGATGGTGGTTATCGGGACTTGTTATTATTGTCTTTTGGCAATCATGGGTTTTTTATGAGATAAATGGAACTCGTTATCGCATGCCAATCGCACTATCATTTGTTCTCATTGGATTTTTTATATGGATAGCAGAAAATATCGCAACCTTCTTTGGCGCTTGGGAATATCCAAACCAAACGGAAGCGTGGAGTCTCGTTCATTTAGGAAAGGTAAGTTCATGGCTGTTATTAGTGATTGTTAGTTTTCTTATCGTAGCAACGTTAAAGCAGGTGAAGGGGAAGAATTTGACTAAGCATGATTCCCGTCAATCTTCTAGCTTTAATTAATAAGAATTGTTCAATATGACATGTCCCCCAAACAAGGATATGTCTTTTTTACTGTTTATACTAAGTTACATGATCAAAATGTTATTTGGATATGCTAAGTAATATTGAAAAATGTAAGGTCGGTGTATACGTATGACTTCAAAGAAACACAAACTATTTAATTTATCTATAATCGTCATCCCATGGTTATCTGTACTATTTATAGGTAAGCAAAGTTTGAAGCGATATTCTCTTTCGAGTGCATTAATAGGTATGTATGAAATTTTTAGTCATATCAATGGACGTAGAAAAAAGTATTGGACCTTTTATGATAAGCCAAAAAATTTTGTAAGAGATGAACTTCCTTTTGATGTTGGTCCATATATACCAGCTTCAATGTGGATCCTTAAGTATACATATGGAAACTTTATAAAATTTGTTTTAGTAAATGCTATTTTCAACGGATTATTCGCTTATCTCTTTATTCCATTTCTTCACAAAATAAAAATCTTCCGCTTGAATCGATTAAGCTATCCTAAATTCTTTCTATATATTCACTACAAAGCATATTTATTATATGGCGTACAATATTTAATAGAAAAAGTAAGAGGAAGAGAAGCAGAAGGAGGAGGTGAAAAAGCATGAAAAAAACAAAAGAAAAGTTCCAAGTGGGAGCAAAAGTAACAGCAGATAATCAAATCTTTGGTACTCCTAACAGCGACGCTAAAAATGGAACTGGTGACTCGCCAAATGATAATGTTCGCAAAAAATAATGGGACACCGGGACAGGTTCACTGTCCCGGTGTGTAAACATGGGACAATGAACCTGACCCCTCGTCCCATCTTATGCAAATCGATAGTAAATTAATAAGAAAGTTGATAGAACAAAGATAAAATTTAGGAAAACAAAAATTATTTGATCCCAGCTTGTTTTATGAATTTTAATTGGAGGTTGGTAGAAGGATACGCCTTCGATAATAAAGATGACAAGAATTACGTGAATCATCGCATGTCCAATTACTTCGGTTACCCCAAATAACATAGTTGTGAGAACAAACACAATTGTCACAACCAAACCTAATAATCGATTTAAAATTCCGATTACTAATAAATATCCTATTAAAAACTCGATAAATGCAGCCAACACTGTGAATGAAACAGGATCAAAGCCAAATGTAGGCACTCCATGGTGATGAATAATGTCCAAAGTCATTGTTGGATAAACCCATTTTTCTACCGCAACCCAACATAAGCTTAAACCAGTTCCTAAATATAAAAAAGGAAATCCCCAGTTTTCAAATTTTGTATGACCAATTAAAAGTACCCCAATAATTGCAATATAAAATCCATAATCTAGCATATGAAACCAACCTGTATTGATCCATATATAAGAAAATAAAACAAACATCATTGTGGCTCCAAGTTTTGTAGCGTAATGGGAAGGTATGACTAAAGCTCCAATCGTAATCCACATGAAGATCATTTGCCACGTATGCTCAATATGAAACTCTGGTGCAAACATCGTCCCACTTACTACTTGGATCGTTAAACATAGAGCTGTACCGTATTTTAAAATATACCTTGAGTATTTTCGCCAATCAGAAAGTTTTGTGTCTACCTTTTTTGCAAAAGGAATGTTTAGTAATTTATCCATTATTTGTGGTAGTAATGCTAAAATTATCGCACTAAGTAAAGCAACACCTATAAATAAAGGTGATAAGATCTGTTCAATTGAAATTTTCTCAGGCTCTAACTTTGTAAACCACTTCACATGTGCTCCTGCAAAACTAGGTGTTAAGAATATAATGATTAAGAATAAAATAGATAGAAATGACTTTTTCATTTATATAGCTCCTCTGATGTAAAATATATAGTTAATAAGAATGATAAACTGATTATAGCTCGTAGTTCAGGAATAAAGATGTGACAAAAGTCACTTGAGTTGGGACGAGGGGACAGGCACACTGTCCCGATTTAGGGATAAAGTGCCAATCTTGAATAAAGAGATAAAAATGTAGATTGAAGATATTTGATTTTTACACGCTTTAAATACTTAATTCAATATGTTCTTTTATATCTCCGACTAAAGGTGTAGGGGAAATTCCTGCATTTGGTCGTGAAGATACTTATTGTTGAGGGTTACCATTATGATATAGAAATAGATGAGGAGAGAGTAAAATGAAAAAATTCGTCCAATTTCGGATTGCGCGGCCAACAAATAAATTCGAGGAAGTGATTACCTTTTATGAAGAAGGTTTAGGTTTAAAAAGAGTAGGCTCATTTGAAAATCATGACGGGTATGATGGAGTAATGTTCGGATTACCTGATGTAGATTATCATTTAGAGTTTACTAGGCATATGGAAGGGAGTCCATGTCCCGCTCCTACCAAAGATAATCTGCTTGTATTTTACATACCAGAAAAAGATGAAATAAGAGTCGTGAAAGATCGATTATCTTCCCTAGGATACGATGAAGTGGAATCAGAAAATCCTTATTGGAGGAATAATGGAGTAACAATTGAAGATCCAGATGGCTGGAGAATCGTTTTAATGAATTCAGAAGGCTTACGGGGATAGAGGCGGGGATAGAGGGACAGGTACACTGTCCCTTTTTTGGTGAATTTTACTCAACTAGGAACCGAACCAGACAGTATCTCATTTATATGTGTCAAGGAACCTGTCCCTCTATCAAGATCAAGAGCTAGTTCTGATGCAGCAATGTTTGAAAAGGTGTTCCTGAATACTTTTTTTCGAAGCTGCTCATATCCTTTAATTGTTTTTCAAGAAGTGAAGTATTCATTTAGAAAATCACCTTTCATATTTGCTGTTACTATTTATTATAAGGTGGTAATTCAATTTATTTCCCAACTTCTTTTCTGAAAATTCAAATTAGGCTTTTTTACCAGTAGCAACACCCACCCAATTTACATAATTTGTTGAAGAAGTATGTTTCTACCAGAAACGCAGCTTGAATTTACAAGTTCGTCTCTCGTTACTGTTTTAAGGCAAATATTTTGAGGAGGTTTTACTGAATGAATGATTTTCAACATGATCTTCAGATGTTAAATCTAGGAGACTATCAAGCTACTCAGGCCGTACCTTATGACCCGAACCAATACTATAATGATGATGAAAGGTTTTACTTTGGTGTCGGTAGTATTCTTCGCTGTTATAGCTGCTTTAACTGTTATAGCTGTTTCAGTTGTTATAGTTGTTATAGCTGTTTCAGCTGCTATAATTGCGGAGGTCGCTGTGGTGGTGGAGGCCGTTGTGGTGGCGGTGGCCGTTGTAGTGATGGTCGTTGCGGCGGTGGAGGCCGTTGTAGTGATGGTAACCGTTGTGGAGGCGGAGGTCGCTGCGGAGGCAGATAGGATAAGTACCATAATGGAATACAGTAAGCCTCTATATTTTGATGTAGAGGCTTTTTCTCATTGAAAGTAAACATATGGGACAATTTCTGATACATAAGATGTTAGTAATGAAATGGAAAGATACTGGCAGCTACGGCTAAGGAGGAACAGTATGACGAATTTGTACCCTTCTATGCGGTTGAAGGTGAAAAGGGATACGTTTTTTCTCCCTGAAGCTAACAGCGGTGTATATTTTCGGAATAATGTAAGTTCGTTTCGTATGGAAGGCAGTATGATCGATAAATGGGTTGAAAAACTATTACCAATGTTCAATGGTGAACACACATTAGAGAGTTTAACAAACGGATTACAAGGACCGTATCGAGATCGAGTGTACGAAATCGCGGAAACATTGTATCAAAATGGATTTGTAAAAGATGTGAGTCAGGACCAGCCGTATTCATTGTCTGAACAGGTTCTAAAAAAGCATGCTTCACAAATTGAATTTATCGACAGTTTTGTAGATTCTGCCGCGTTCCGATTTCAGAGATATCGCCAGGCAAAAGCATTGGCAATTGGCTCGGGAGAAATGTTTGTTTCATTGGTTTCAGCTTTACTAGATTCCGGGTTACCCAAGTTTCGAACACTCATCACAGATCGAAATCAGACGAATATTCAGCGGCTTCAGGAACTCGTGGCACATGCCCGAATTTCAGATTCTGAGGTAGCCGTGGGGGAGATTTCACTAAGTTCTTGGAAGGAAATTGTGGAACCATTTGATTATATTTTGTACGTGTCACAAGAGGGAAATGTAGAAGAGCTAAAGCTCCTACATAACATTTGTAGAGAAGAAAACAAGGTGTTTATTCCGGCTTTATGTTTACAACAGGTAGGAATTGCGGGGCCTTTTGTTTTACCAAATTCAGATCATTGCTTTGAATCTGCATGGAGAAGGATACATCGATCTCAGCTTTTCAAAGAAAATCACATTTCAAACTTTTCCTACACGGCTGGAGCTATGCTTTCTAATTTGATTGTCTTTGAATTGTTTAAAAACATTACCGGTGTAACGGAACGAGAACAGAATAATCAAATCTTTTTACTGAATTTAGAAACGATGGAAGGTAACTGGAATACTTTTCTTCCTCATCCATTTGTGACTGGACATACAGGTGCTAAACTTGTAGACGATGATGAGGCGCGAATTCAAGGAGATATGCAAAGACAAGAAATGGGTAAATTACTACTTTTTTTCAATAAGTTAACATCAAAATCAACTGGTATTTTTCAAGTTTGGGATGAAGGTGATTTGGTTCAACTTCCGTTAGCTCAGTGCCGAGTCTTACCCACCGACCCATTGTCTGTTGGACCTGCTGAGGTATTAAAAAGTATGATTTGTTCTGGACTAACACATGAGGAGGCTAGGAGGGAAGCGGGTTTAGCTGGTCTAGAAGCATATGGGAATCGATTATCTACCGTGCTTGATCTGCCAAAAGAAGTTTCTGTAGGAGCAGGTGAAACATATACAGAAAGTGTATGTCGCGGGTTACAAAGTTATTTAGTACAGAAGATGAAGAGAAATCACTCAAACGATATGATTTCTCTATCTCGAGTCAAGTTAAAGAAAGTTGAAGATGAAAGGTGTAGGTATTATTTACAATCATTATCAACAATACAGGGTGAACCCATTATTGGAGTAGGAGAGGAAGTAACTGGATTCCCTATTGTATGGATTGGGACGAAAAATGGATGGTATGGAAGTGTAGATCTCAATATAACCTTGGCGTTAAGAAAAGCATTGCAACAGGCTCTTTTTAACCTGCAAAATCAAGAAGATCCTTTAACATCAAAAGGCTTAGTCGCATCATCGGTATTATTTGATGAAAAAACACCTCAACAGATAAATATCCCTGATTTTGATAATCAAAAACATTCTGAGCTATTGCAATCGGCTAAGGAACGATTGAATCAGAACAAAAAGCAACTTACCATCTATGAACTTGAAGCAGAACCAATTTTAAAAGAAGGCTTAGCGGGGTTATTTGGAGTTGTCGTTCGAGAGGAGGGATGAAGGTGTGTGCTGATTTGTTAGTTGTTGGAGAGGGCTTGTTAGCTGACATTTTTTGTACAGAACTTTCTTCAGAATATCTGATAATTCGTCAAACTCAAGTTGATACAGTTGTACCAGAATCAATTGATTTGGCTCTGGTCTTACAAGATGAATGGAACCCATCTATTCATCAAAACGCAGAAGACGTTTTTCGAGCAAGCAATACCCCGTGGCTTCGAGGCTTTGTATCATTTGGTGAAGGCATTATAGGACCTTTGGTTCAACCTGGAATTCCTGGTTGCTCAGAGTGCGCAGATCTACGACGTGTTTTAACAGGAAATCATCGTCAAGAGATGTGGCGCATGCAAAAAGAATTAGAGAGTTCTGGCAAAACACAAAACTCATCCTGGACTTCACGGACAGGGTTCATACAGATGATTCATCTCCTTAAATCCGAGATTCAAAGGTTCATAAAAGAGAAACAGCTTTATTCAGAGAAGAGGCTTGGTATAGTCAACCTCAAAACATTGAAGAGTTCATGGCATTCCTTCTTGCCTGTTCCTCAATGTACGGTATGTAGTTCCATACCTGACGATTCACCGGGTTTAGCCCGAATTTCTCTTCAGAAAAGTCCGAAAGTAAGTATGGAAAGTTACCGAACTCGTTCATTAGATGATCTGAAAAGCGTGTTAGACAAAGACTATCTTGATTCTCGAACAGGACTTCTTAATGATAAAATGTATAATCTTATTCCTCCATTTGCCGACGTAAGTGTAAATTTACCTTTGTTTGAGGGAGATGAGGGAACAGCCGGTCGTACAAATTCATACGCAGCAAGTGAATTAACTGCGATCTTAGAAGGATTGGAACGATACTGTGGGCTTGAGCCCCGTGGCAAACGAACAGTAGTATTTGATAGCTATGAAAATTTGAAAGAGCAAGCCTTAAACCCTCAATTGGTGGGTGAACATGAAAAAGATCAGTATCAACGTTCGGGCTTTCCCTTTGAAAAATTTGATCCTGAAAGTCCAATGAAATGGGTATGGGGCTATTCATTTTTACAAGAGCGACCGATTCTAGTTCCAGAGTTACTTGCCTATTATAGTTTGGGGTGTGGTTCACGAGGATTTGTCTATGAAACCTCCAACGGATGTGCATTAGGAGGTAGTTTAGAAGAGGCTATTTTTTACGGCATTATGGAAGTGGTCGAGCGCGATTCGTTTCTTATGACCTGGTATGCACAATTGTCTTTGACTCGTCTAGATCCTTACTCTACTGAAGATGAAGAACTAGTGTTGATGATTGACAGAATGAGAGCAGTTGGTGGATATGATTTGTATTTATATAACTCAACAATGGAACACGGAATCCCAAGCATTGTCGCACTGGCAAAAAGCAGAAAGCAAAAAGGATTGAATCTTATCTGTGCAGCAGGGGCTCATTTAGATCCGGTGCGGGCTGTGAAAACTGCTGTTCATGAGTTGGCTGGCATGATGTTGACCCTTGATGAGAAATTCGAGGCAAACAAAGAGGGATATATGCGTATGTTACACGATTCTTCTTTAGTTCAACAGATGGATGACCATGGCATGTTATATGGTTTAGCAGAAGCAGAAGAGCGCCTACATTTTTTACTTAACAATAACCAACCAGCTAATACGTTTAACGAGGAATTCAAGTGGAGGTCAAGCCATGCTGACCTTACCGATGATCTTCAAGATATTCTTCAAGCGATAAAAAGCGCAAACATGGACGTTATTGTAATCGATCAAACAACACCGGAAATTAAGCGAAACGGTTTACATTGTGTAAAAGTGTTGATTCCTGGAATGCTTCCGATGACATTTGGACATCATTTAAAGCGCATATCAGGGTTAGAGAGAATATTACGTGTCCCTATGGAACTGGGGTATACAACAGAACCTCTGACACGTGAAAAGCTTAATCCACTTCCACACCCGTTTCCATAAGAAGGGAGGCTGGAAGGGTGATTCTTGATGAGTTTCTGCATAACTTACATTTTGACATTGATAAAGCAAGCATTCCGAACTGGGAAGTGGATTGGGAAGATGGTCCACTTGCTTACAAGCTTTACTATCACTTACCCGAAATCCCACTATCTTTGGATATACCCCTAACTCTTGAAGCTCAGGAAGTGCCTGTAAAACCAGATCTTCGGAAAATCGGTCATTTTCTTTGGTATGTTTATGGAATTACTCAATTTAGTCAGTCTGTTGCACCGATGATTTCTACCAAGAAAGAGCTAGAAGTCATGCAATCATATAGAAGGTTTGCTCCTTCAGGTGGAGCATTGTATCCAAACGAATTATACGTATATTTAAAAATTGACGATGTGCCTGATGGCCTTTACCATTTTGATGTCTCACATCACCGTTTAGTATTACTACGTGAAGGTAATTTTGATAATTATCTTACTCGTTCACTTGGAAGTCGATGTGATCTTACATCTTGCTTTGGGACTGTTTTTATATCAACGATGTTTTGGAAAAACTTTTTTAAGTACAATAATTTTTCTTACAGGCTACAGGGGTTAGATGCAGGTGTTCTGATGGGGCAGTTAATAGAAGTAGCAAAACGTTTTGGATTTGCATCAGGTGTTTATTATCAATATCTTGATCGTGCAATTAACCATCTGCTTGGTTTTAAGGAACAAGAAGAAAGCATATATTCAGTCATCCCACTAACAGTAGAACCAGCCATGTGGTCAGGAAACCGTCATAGCGAGAATGTTTTAACTAATGATTTAATACGAGAAATAAGGCCAATTCAGACGAAGCAATACGTTCGTACAAAGAATATAAAAGAATTTCCAATGTTAATAAAAATGAATGAAGCTTCTATGCTTCATTCTACACCTTTTCGCTGGTTCGAGAAAAAGGAGAGAAGAAATGAAGAGGGTAAGGTGGTCTCCTTACCCCTAGTTAATCGGCTTTCGTACGATTTTATGTCTACATGTCAAAAGCGATTTTCCCCTGACATGGATTTTCAATTGAAAAAAATAAGTAAACAAGAACTTGCTTCTCTTCTATATGAGGCAACAGCATCTTTCCGTTATCGAAATGACTTAGAGAAAGAACATTCAGATGATTCACGTGTCTCTATTTACGTCTGTTTGTATAATATTGAAGGAATCCCTGATGGAGCTTATTTTTATGACAATATTGAGCATTCATTATACCTGGTGAATGCAGGAGATCATAGGCTCCTACTACAATCTGGGTTGTCATTAGATAATGTTAATTTACTACAAGTACCGATCACCCTGCATGTTGTTGGTGATAATGATCACTATAAAGATTCACTTGGTTACAGAGGCTATCGAATTCAACAAATGGAAACGGGGATGCTTGTCCAAAAATTGCTTTTGGCAGCATCTGCGCTTGAAATGGGCGGGCATCCGCTCCTCGGTTTCAACGTGAACGTAACAGATCATATTTACAACTTAGACCCACTTGGAAAAACAAGCTTAATACAAATTCCAATAGGTCCTTATCGACAACGGCCCTGGCTAATGGGAAGACTTTACACTTAATAGAAGTCAGATAAGAGTACAGAAGAATATAGGAAAGCTAAAATTGAAACGTTCCTTACATGATAAGGAACGTTTTTAATATATAGGTAAACACAATCATTTTATCTACTAACTTATAATAGTTGCAAAGTATTTAGAAAAGTCATGATGATTTTTTGACACTAGGTCTATATATACCTTCCTTCTCCAAAATAGAAAGGGCGATCTTCGCTGCATCCCTTCCTCCTGCGTCTTTTTCTCCTTCTATATGAACGGCAAAGAAAAATGTATTATCCGCTGTCTCTACATATCCAATAAACCAACCATTAACATTTTCTCCGTTTACATCTGCAGTTCCCGTTTTTCCTGATAATCGAAGTTCATTTGAATCTTCTAGAAGTAACGAGTCTTTGACAGTCTGTATGTTCGATTGATCAAAAGAGAATTCATTATTATAAAATCTTTTCAACATATCGATCTGCTCAACAGGGGAGATTTTTAAGTGACCATCCATCCAATAATTAGCTATGTCACTTGATATATCTTTGCTTCCATAGCCAATTTGTTCGTAGTAAGTTTGCAACTTCTTTTTACCAAGCTGCTGATCAAGATGTTGAAAATACCATGTTGTTGAATTCTTCATTGCGGTAAATAAGTCTTGGTCTTGATTCCACTTATCATATTTGTGGAGAGTTCCGTCCCAGGTCATTCTAGAACTTTCTTTTGTAATAATCTCGTTTTCTAATGCAAACAATGCACTAAATATTTTATAAGTGGAATTGGGAGCATACCTAGTTGTGCTTTCATCTTCATTATAAATCATGTACCGATCCATCTTAGTGTTGTATAGTACGGCACTTCCTGTAAGATTATGAAAAAGAGTCTGATAATCTTTGTACACCACATTTTGTTCTGAAAAAGAATGTTGATCTTTGTTAAAGGCTAATACCGATATAGAAGGAATACTGCTTAAGATGATAGCAAGAACAGCCATAAAGATTAGTGAACTTTTTATTTTTTGCTGTTTTGATTCTACTTGGAAATTTACAATTGTCACAATACGCCGTTTTACTTGTTTATACGAGCTACTAATTTCTGAAGTAGTAATCAAAGGTAGGGTTTGTTTTGCTTGAGAAGCAAATTTTAAAATAACCTCTCCATATTTAAGTTGAGATTCCTCATCCAGCTTTTTTAAAACAGCATAATCACAAGTAATCTCCATCTCTGTTTTCATGTTACTTAAAAAATACCAAACGAGTGGATTAAACCAATAAACGATTCTAGACAGACCCAGGAAATAATTAATTAGTATATCTTTACGTTTACAATGGACCAACTCATGAAGCAAAACACACCTCATATCGTCATAACTAAGCATGGGTTGATCTTGTGGTAGAACAATGATTGGTTTCATAAGCCCAAAGGTAATAGGGGACTTTACCAAAGATGAATATCCTAAAACGACTCCTTTTTGATAGTCTATTTCTTCTTTACATGTTGTAAGAAGGATTGATAATTCACCGTGGTCAACTACTTTTAGACTTTTTTTGACCCTATAGATTCTAAGATTACTAATTAGTGTAGCCAAAAGCATAATAATCATTCCTGCTAGCCACACGTAAAACAAGATAAAATCCAGAATTCGATAAGGTGATTGTTCAATTGAAGTAGGAAAATCTTGTTGCCAATTTCCATTCTGAAACATGGTTTCTGTCATGTTAGCCGGAGATTGGGTGTTTGTTAATGTTGAAGAACTAATTCCAAAGTGTATTAAATCATTCATCCCTAGAAAATGAGTGGGAATAAAAGGAGCAATCAATACCAAAAGAGAGATCATACTTAAATGATATTGTGTACTAACAGTTATTTGCTTCTTTAATCCTTTTTTTATACCAATAATCGTACAAAAAATGACAGATAAAATGATGTTACTAATAAAGAAGAGAGTGAAGAAAGAATTGTCCATATTAATGTTTCCTTTTGTTCTTGCGATCTTCTAATATTCGATGCAATTCATTAATTTCATTCTCAGACAGCTTATCTTTTTCTAAGAAATTTAATACCATTGAATTTAAAGTACCATTATAAAAGCGATTTAAGAAACTATGACTTTCAACTTCTACATAATCACTTTCCTCTACATTTGCTGTATAAACAAATATACGGCCTTCTTTATGATTTTTTAGTGCTCCTTTTTTAATCAACCTTAACAACATTGTTTGGATTGTTTTAGGACTCCAATCACTTGTTTTTGATAATTTTTCAATCACTTCATTCGTATTAATGGCAGGGTATTTCCATATTATTTTCATTACTTCTAATTCAGCATCTGAAATTTGCGGTATTTTTTTCATACAAACCACCTTTTAAACTTACAGTTGTAATATTTTTATTATATTCTGCCTATATGACGAAGTCAATGAAGCAACAAAAAGGATTGACACTAAATATTACATGTGTAATATTTAGCTTATTCATTCAAAAAAATTCGAAAGGAGATCATGTTTTGACAGTTAAAATTGAACAACGCAGGGTACAAAAAAATAGACTTTTAAGGGTTAACATACTCTTTTTTATCGTATTTTTATTTTTTGTGGCTCTAATTATTAGACTTGGTTATGTTCAGATTGTTTACGGTGAAGAATATAAAAAAGAAGTAAATAAAACGGTGGATATGGTCGTTAGTACTCCGGTTCCTAGAGGTAAAATATATGACCGAAATGAAAGGGTCATTGTAGATAATGTGCTAGTCAAAGCAATTACGTATACGAGGATGAAGGGAACAACTCCTAAAGAAATGGTAGAAACAGCAAAGGTGCTTTCGAAAATGATTGATATAGATGAAGAGAATATGAAAGAGAGAGATTTAAAGGATTATTGGATTGTCACTAGACCTGATCAGGCAAGAAATAAGATTAAAAAAGATGAATTACTAGATGAAACGTTAACTGATAAAGATCGGTATAATCGACAAATTGAACGAATTAACTCTCAAGATTTAAAGGGAATTTCCAAGGAAGAGCTTAAAGTTGCGGCAATATTTACTAACATGAATAGTGGCTATGCTCTAACTCCACAAGTTATTAAAAGAAATGTGACTGACGAAGAGTTTGCAATCATAGGAGAGCATTTAGCCGATTTGCCGAATGTTGATCTTTCATCTGATTGGGACCGCCTTTATCCACACGAACATATTTTTCGTTCAGTTTTAGGCAATGTATCATCATCATCAGAAGGATTACCAAACTCTAACTTAGAATACTATTTATCTAGAGGATATAACCGAAATGATCGAGTTGGAAAAAGTCAGCTCGAATTATTTTATGAAGAAATCCTAAAAGGTCAAAAAGCAAAGATAAAACATATAACAGATCAAAATGGAAACCTATTGGAAACAGAGAAAATCTCAGAAGGCCAACGTGGGAGAGATCTCGTCCTATCGATTGATTTTGAGCTGCAGAAGCTAGTAGAACAAGTGATTCAAGATGAACTTAGCAGAGCAAAGGGAAGAAACAGATTCTTAGATCGTGCCTTTGTCGTCATGATGAACCCTAACACAGGGGAAGTACTGTCTATGGCTGGTAAGCAGCTTGTTCGCGAAAACGGGAAAAACATGTTTCGGGACTATGCATTGGGAACAATTAATTCTCAGTTTGAAATGGGTTCAGTAGTAAAAGGTGCAACGATATTAGCTGGTTTAGAATCGGGCGCCATTATATCTGATACAATTTTTAGTGATGAAAAATTAAATTTAAAAGGGACACCATTGAAAGGATCACATTCAACATCATTAGGTACAAATGGAATTGAAGGAGCATTAAAAAAGTCATCAAATGTATATATGTTTAAAACGGTCATTGGAATGATGGGGAAGGAATACCAATCAGGGATGTCACTACCTAAAAAACCTGAGGCAGTACAAGAATTTAGAAATGTTTTTAGTCAGTTCGGTTTAGGTGTGAAAACCGGAGTTGATCTTCCTAATGAATCAAATGGGTTAATAGGGAAAGAAGCATATACAAAACCCGGTTTATTCCTTGACCTTTCTATCGGACAGTATGATAACTATACAACGATGCAATTAGCACAGTATATTTCAACTATTGCAAATGGTGGTTATAGATTGAAGCCGCAATTAGTAAAAACGATTCATACACCTTCAAGTACTAATGAGATAGGACCGGTGTTTCAAGCATTTCAACCAGAAGTATTGAATAAAATCACAATGGAAGATAAATATTTACGTCAGGTGCAAGAAGGATTTAGACAAGTGTACCAAAGTCCCGGTGGAACTGCTTATAAATATTTTGGTGGAGATCGTAGATACAATGAATCTCAAGCAGCAGGAAAAACAGGGACAGCTCAGTCTTTTTATCAAGACCCAAACACGAAAAAAACATACGCAACTTACAATTTAACACTAATCGGTTATGCTCCTTTTCACAATCCAGAAGTAGCGTTCTCAATTGCTGTTCCATATTTAGATAGTGATACTGACCCGGTTAATAAGTATATAGGACAAAAAATTTTAAAAGCATATTTTGATTTAAAGGTAGATTAAGTTTTAAAGCGAATACTATTAGCAAAAGAGCAAACTAGATGATTCACCCTTAAAACTTACAATTGTAATAATTAATTGAAGGAGTGGTGATAATAATTATGGACGAATTAACTTAAAACTCGTACATAAATCATGCATTAAAAACTTACGAGTGTAATAGTAATAATCGTATTGCTAATTTTTAGGAGGATATATTATGAACAAGAATAATCTACTAATTCCGTTGTTTATAATGATAACTTTTTGTTTATTGATAATATCAGGATGCTCAAACAGTAAAAAACAAGAAGAAACGTTTGAACAGTTTTCAAATCTATTATCAAATCAAAAACATGATCAGTTATATGATTTATTATCAACTGAATCAAAAAGAACAATAACAAAGGAAGAGTTTGTTGAAAAATATACAAATATATATTCTGGTATTGAAGCTGAAGATATAAGGGTGAATAGAATAGAGAAAGAGCATGAGGAAAACGTGATTCCGTTCTCTATAAACATGATCACTGCAGCTGGAAAAGTAAGTTCATCCTCTTATCAGTTACCGTTAGTAAAAGAAGAGAAGGAATGGAAGATTACTTGGGATGAAAGCTTGATTTTTCCCACGATGAAACCAGGAGATAAGATTAAAGTTCGGACGATTAAATCAACAAGGGGAAGTATTCTTGATCGGAATGGATATCCACTTGCTAAAGATGGAGAAATCAAAACAGTTGGAATCAATCCAGAGGTTTTTGATAAAAGCAATCGAGAAGGGAAAATAAAAGAGCTTGCAACAATTTTAGACATAAATGAAGAAAGAATCATAAAAAAATTAGAACAAAATAAAAATCCAAAATATTTCGTTCCAATTGTAGACATGATGCCTGATAATGAAATATTAACAAAATTACAAGATAAAGGTGCTAATGGTATTTTTATAAACAATAAAACGTCAAGAGCCTATATCAATCATAAAGCCTTTGGACGTCTACTTGGATACGTTGGAAGTATTACGGCTGAGGAACTGGAAAAGAACAAAGAAAAAGGTTATAGTACGACTTCACTTATCGGAAAAGCCGGCCTTGAGCAAGTATATGAAGATACTTTAAGGGGACTTGATGGAGTAGAGATTTATATAGTAAGAGATCAAGAAAAGGTAGAAACAATTGCAAGTAAAGAACCACAGCATGGGCAGGATATTAAGTTAACAATTGACTCAAATTTACAAAGTATCATCTATGATGAAATGAATGAAGAAAAAGGTTCAGCAGCTGCTGTTCATCCAAAAACCGGGGAAGTTCTTGCTTTAGTAAGCTCGCCTTCTTATAACTCAAATCGCTATACAACATATGTAACAAAGGAAGAACAACAAACTCGTGAAGAAAGTGATTTTGCTGATGAAGTGAATCGTTTTAGTAAACTCTATTCACCCGGATCTGTTTTTAAATTAGTGACTGCTTCTGCTGGACTTGAAAAAGGAACAATTGATCCGGAGAAGCAAATTTCGATCAACGGCCGTTCCTGGCAAAAAGATTCTTCCTGGGGGAACTATAGTATAACGAGAGTAAATAATCAATCATCTGTAAACTTAAAAGATGCAGTAAAATATTCAGATAATATTTATTTTGCGATGAGTGCTCTTGAGTTAGGTAGCGATGAATTTATTGCTGGTGCAAAAAGATTTGGTATTGGAGAGCCATTAGAAATGGGTTATCCATTAGGAGATAGTCTAGTATCAAATAGTGAAAGCATTAAAAGCGACATCCTGCTTGCTGATTCAGGATACGGCCAAGGAGAAGTATTGGTTACAACATTAAATATGGCCCTTGCTTATAGTGCATTATCCAACGATGGAAATATTATGGCTCCATCATTGATTCAAGAAGACAATCAGAGCATAAAAATTTGGAAAGAATCAGCTATAGCTTCTGCCCATCTATCTACTTTGCAACGTGCATTTACTGCTGTTATCAATGAAGAGGGGGGAACAGCTAATGATGCAAAAATATCAGGAGTTACTTTAGCTGGAAAAACAGGAACCGCTGAAATAAAAGCATCTCAAGTTGATGAAAATGGAACGGAAAACGGCTGGTTTATCGCAACAGATTTAGAAACTGCTAAAATCTCTCTTGCAGTTGTTTTTGAGGATGTAAAAGAGAAGGGCGGCAGTCATGCAACCTTACCAATTATTAAAAACACCTTATCAGATTATTTAAAATGAAGTGATAGAAACTTAAGAAATCAATCAAAAAATTCACTTATAGAAGAAAGTTACACTTGAGTAGCCTACTTCATCGGCGATTTCAGGGATTGGTAAATTGGAGTTTACGAGCATCAAACCTGCTTTGCTTATTTTTTGAAGCTGCAGGAGATCTTTAAATGATTTCGAACATTATCGAGATGTTTTAGAAACTTGCCATGCGCATGGATTAACTCCAATTGTAGCTCTTCATCATTTTTCTTCACCACAGTGGAGACAGTCTGCAGCAACATTATGTGGTGCAGATCCAAGTCAATATTTTATCTTTCATATGATTTCTGATGAAGAATCGATCAGGCTTATGAAAGAAGCACATAAACAATCACGGGCGGTTATTAAAAAAATCCAGCCAAATGTAAAAGTGGGATTTTCGATGGCACTCCCCTTTATACTATCAATAAAATCGTAAAAAGATAAAGGTATAATGGTACTCTTGTAGAGTCATTGTACCTTTATTTGTTTTATATTAACATTCCTGTAATGAGTGTAGGATTTTTTTCTTAGGCATTGAAATCACTAATCTTGAACAAAGAGTCGATTTCTGCAATATTGCTTACAGTTGAAGCATGTAAAATTCCTTCTGTTATACTATAGAAAGGTAAAATTAGTATAGGAGTGAAAAAAATGTTAGTAGGTCATATCAAGGAAATTATTCGTCATCCGATAAAATCATTTCGGGGTGAGAGTATACAGCAGTCTAAAATAATGAATTATGGTTTATATGGAGACCGTAGCCATGCTTATTTAGATGAGACAAAAAATGGTGACTTCTTAACTATTACGCAATTCAATGATATGGTTAAATATAAGGCAAGATTTGTGGGAAAAGAATCGATGGAAGAATATCCTAAAGTCGAAGTGGTGACGCCTGAAGGGAAGGTTTTTGATTGGGATCATCAAGAATTAATGAATGAAATGGAAACCAAATCGAAAAGAAAAATTTCCACTAGGAAATATACCCCTTCACATGTACCAATTGGACCAATTGCAGTTGAGCACATTCTCCTTGCAACAGATTCTTCATTACATAAGCTGCAGGAGCTATGGGGGAAAGACGAAGTTGATTCGAGACGTTTCCGTCCTAACTTATTACTTTCTTTAAAAGATAAGGTGCCTTTTATTGAAGAAGAGTGGCTTGGCAAACGTATTAAAATAGGAAATGAAGTAGAAATTGAATTTGTAGGACATTGTAAGAGGTGTATGATTATTACTGTGGATCCTGAAAATGCTGAACGAGATCCGAGTTTACACAAAACGGTAATAAAAGAAAGAAACAATCATTTTGGTGTGTATGCTTCTGTGATAAAAACAGGAGATATATACGTAGGGGATGAAGTTCAACTGCTTGATTGAATTTCTTTTAGATTACTCAGTATTATAATCCCCCTTGTTTACAAGGAGACAATGGTTTACTCTTTATTTAGGGAGTGAGGTAATTGAGAGAGAGTATTGAAGATATTAATTATAAAGAAGTAATTGAGTATTCATTGGATCCGCTAATCGTTCATTCTCATTTGAAAATAATTTATGTAAATGGTGCAGCAGAAAAATTCTTTAGAGCTTCGAGAGAGGAAGTAATTGGAGCAAGTCCTTTAGATATCTTTAAAGATACATCTAAACCTGCAATTACAAAAAGAATATCGGGTGCCTATAGTAAACCAGCCGAAGTTATTGAGGAAACGATTTATAGAATGGATGGAACTTCAGTTGAAGTTGAATTATATTGTCATCCTGTTAAGATAGGGGATACAATAGCTATACAAACCTACGTAAAAGACATTTCGGAGAGAAAACAACAAGAAAATGTTAATTATGAAATGAATATGCAAATAAATGAGCTTTCGGCCCAAGTTGTACCCCTTTTAGAAGGTATTGCAATTCTTCCTTTGTTAGGTGTAATAGATCATGATAGGGCAAAACAACTCTTAGAATTAGTACCAGTAAATGTGAAAGAACATGGGATAAACCGACTAATAATTGATTCTTCAGGAGTTTATAAATTTGATAATCTAGTTATTGACTCTCTGTTGACCATTAACAATGTACTAAATTTAATAGGGGTAAAATGCATTATAACTGGGGTAAGGCCCCAATTATCTGTAGAAGCCGTCAAAATTGGCATTAACTTAAAAAATATAACTACTTTTTCTAATGTTAAGGATGCATTAAACTATTTAGGTGTAAATAATTTGAAATAAAGATAGGTTGTCTCACGGCTAGTTAATCTCAGAAGGATTAGCGGTCTTTTTATTTTCACTTCTTCTTATTAGCTATCGACGCAAAGAAGAAAGTTCATAACATTTTTTTTTATGTAAAAATAAAATTGTGAATTTAGGTTTATTTTTAATTGTAAAGGGTATCTAAGGGAGTGGAGAGCAAAAGGACAAGAGGCGGTGTGACATTGTGTTCACAATATGACTGTTTATCAAGCGAAATGATCATAGAGTTTTATTTTGAGTTTAAACAAAAAATAGAAAATAAAGAGCTTTCAGAAGTAATGAATACTGAATTAGAACTAATAAAAGAAGCTGCCAAAAACAAAGGAATCATTTTCATCAATTTTATTTAATATTTGATAAACAAAAATAGCCCATAAACCATAGTTTTTACTTTTGGTTTATGGGCTATTTCTAATATTAAATGTTTATCTATAGTGAGTGTGATTTACAATTAAATGGTCCTATTTAAAAATAAAAACACTCACAGATTGAAAGAAGATATTTGTGAGTGTATTGTTATTTTTAAAAAAATTAAGTTGATAGGAAAGGGGTTTATTTATATGTTTCCACCGGTACCTGTTCCACTGTTTTTCTCCTTTCCCTCTCTTTCATATTCGTTAAATAAACCCCAATAAACACCAAAACACCACCAACAAATTGAACGATTGAAATGCTTTTGCCAAGAATTAAACTAATGATTGCTGTAAAAACTGTTATTAAATTCAAATAAATACCGGCTTTGCTAGCATCAATATGTCTTAATGAGATATTCCAGAAAATAAAAGAGCCAACAGAAGGAAAGACTCCCATATACACAATTCCAATCATTGCTTGATGACTAAGATTAAAATTAAAGTCACTTCCATTAACTGCAATCACTGGAAGCAACAGTAATAACGCAAATATGACTGAAACAGAGGTAGATGCAATAGGGGGAATAGTTTTTATTTTTCTACCAATTATTGAATAAATAGACCAAACGATTATTGCAAAGATCATTAGCATATCGCCCTGATTATAGTTATTATGGAAGATTAGATGTAACTGTCCTTTCGTTAATACTAGGAGAACACCTAATAATGAAATAATTAACCCCATCATATTTTTAAACTTAATTTTTTCTTTAAGAAATAACACGGAAAATAAAACAATAACAGCGGGATTAATAGAATTGACTAAAGCTGCATTTAGTGAAGTGGTATACTGTAAAGCTTCGTATAAAAGAAAATTATAACTTATGATTCCAAGTACTGCTAACATAAGGAGAGTTTTCCACTCCTTCCAAACACTTTTCCAATTTGGTCGCTCAATATAATGCGCTAAAGGTACGAGGAGAAAAACAGCGATTAACCATCGAAAAAACGTCATTTGCAACGGTGACATTTCAACAACTAAGTATTGACCAAACACATAATTTCCTGCCCAAAATAAATTAGCCAACACAAGAAACAGCAAAACAGAATATTTCTTCAATTACATCACTCTTTCAATATTTATAAATTAATTAGTATATTTATTCTATTAATATATCAAAATGGAAATAAAAGAGCAATTGAATCATTGGTAAAATTATATCGTAAAAAAATAAAATTTAATTGTTCTTAGTAAAAGCAAGATAATTGAGAACCATTAAAATGTCATGTAGACTAATCACACAACACTATTTAAGAAAAGCGGTGTAAGAATGAAACTCAGTGTTCTTGATCAATCGGTTATTAGTGAAGGGCAAACTGCTAGAAATGCACTTCATAATACGATTGAACTGGCAAAAATAACAGAGAAATTAGGGTATACTCGATTTTGGGTAGCCGAACACCATAATTCAAATGGGATCGTAGGGACATCTCCAGAAATACTTATATCACAAATCGCTGCAAATACAAAAAAGATACGTATTGGTTCAGGAGGTGTACTGCTTCCACAATATAGTCCATATAAAGTAGCAGAAAACTTTAAAATGTTAGAAACGTTGTTTCCAAATCGAATTGATGTTGGAATAGGTCGATCGCCAGGCGGATCACCAACAACTCGCTTAGCCTTAACAGATGGGATAAGGAAAAGTATGAATGAGTTTCCGAGACAGGTTGCAGACCTTCAAGACTATTTATTTGACACTAGCTCAAGTTCTCAACCAATTCACAATGTCAAAGCCTATCCGAGTATCCAAACAGTTCCGGAAATGTGGTTATTAGGTGTAACACATCGTGGAGCTAGATTGGCTGGGGAAATGGGTACAGCGTTTACATTTGGCCATTTCATTCATCCTGCAAACGGTTTACATGCAATGGAAACCTATAGAAAGAGCTTTCAGCCATCAAAAACACAAAAAGTACCAAAAGCAAATGTATGTATTTTTGTTGTCTGTTCTGATACCCAAGAAAAAGCAGAAGAGATCGCCTTGAGTCAAGATTTATGGCTTTTAGCTGTTGAAAGAGGACTAGATACAAGAATTCCATCACCAAAACAAAAGAAGCTTTCACTAAGAGATAAAGAAAAAATCATTGAAAATAGGAAAAGGATGATCGTAGGGACACCACATAAGGTAAAAGAGGAAATACTGAGACTAAGCGAATACTATCAAACAGATGAATTTATGATTATTAATAATACGTTTCATTTTAATGACAAAGTACAAACATATCATTTATTGGCAGAGATTTTTCTTTAGAATGGGACAAAGGGACAGGTAGATTGTCCCGTTTGAACCTGACCAGAAACATTTGGAAGTGGCTAAAGCTGCATATAAAAAATAATAGAACTTGAAAGTAATTTCACACAAAAATAGTCATTAGTCTTTTAATAAACAACAACCGGTTCATAAGTTTCGAGATTATTATAAACCTCTTTCATAACGTTAGGAGGGACATTCACGCAGCCACCGGATCCTGCAGTCAGATAAGCATTGCTTGACCAGTTGTTACGCCAGCCTGCGTCGTGAAATCCTTGTCCACTGTTTGTGAAAGGTGCCCAATAGTCAACTTCTATAGAGTAATTAGGGTTACCCGCAGTACTACCAGTAAGGATGTATGGGCTTCTTTTATAGAGAATATACCATACTCCAGGAAGAGTATCTTGCTGCGTACTATGTTTACCAGTCACCACATTCGTTGTTAGGACAAGTTTACCATCCTTATAAAGCCAAATCCGCTGATCTTTAATTGACACTTCAGCATAAGTATCGCCAATTCCGTTGTTTGTGAGCGTATTATAGCCATATCCTTCATTATTCCAACCATTTCCGATTATATTAGTGGCAGATAATGATTTTCCTCCCGTTTCAAAAGCTTCTATCACAAGTGCTGCTTCTTTTTCTACATCTAATGCCCAGCCATAGCCTTGACCTTTAACGGATATAATTCGTCCTGAATGAGTTTTAAAGGTGAAATTTTCACCTAATGTGGATTGAGACCGATTTATTTCCGATATTTCATTTGTAATATTGGCAGGGTCAATAGAAACCTCCAAATCTTTCGTGACAGTGGCATTTTTTATCAGGTCACTTGCTTTTAAAGAATACAATTTATCTTGTACTTTATACTCAACAGTTTGCTTTAAAAGCTGTTGAAGCTTATTCTTTTCATTTTTAACAATTTCACTGTCTTCCTTAATTGGAAGAATGAATGAAGACTCGAGTTGTATATCGCTACTATACTCTTGCTTATCATAGTTTTTTAATAGAGTAGTAACATCGTATTGAGTGCCATCTACACTTTCTGAAATAATAATTTCTCCATTTTCAAGAATGGCTTGTGCATCCTTTGGTGCTTGTAAAGCCTGATTCATTGAGATGAGTTTTTGTTCAAACTCTTTTTTCAACGTTTCACTACGATATATATCTTTGTTTTTTGGCAATAATGAATAGTTCTTTGATTTGAAAGAAGGGAAAAACGTCCACTGGCTTTTTAAATGTTTTTTGATTGCTGGTAGATCATCTTCTGTAAATTCCATCTGTGTATCTTTGCCGTCTAGAATGAGTTCACTTTCAATATAAACTTCATTGGTCAATACGGATGCATGCAATTTCTTTAATGCCTCTTCAGCGGTTAAGTGACCAACATTTACGTTATTCATCGTAATCTCGGCATTAAAGTGGTTTGCTTGATAATAACTCAGTCCAATCACTATGAGTATCAAAATAATACCGATACCACTTGTGATAAACTTCCAATTTTTGTACCACGTAACTGTGTGATAGTCGTGCCTTTGTTTAGTAGTTTGTGCTGCAGTGTTTCCCATAACATTTCCCCCAATAATACCTCTACATGTTACTTTTCTTATGACCATTTTACAAAGTTTGCGATTATTTTACTAATATTAAACTTTATCTACAATTTTACTAGAAAAGCTTGTGTGATTTTGTCGTATTTTGCATTTTTTTTATAGTTTTATCGATTTATTTTTTTAGTATAAAGTCTATTTTATTAAATAAGTTGGATTTCATATTGAGAAAAAAAGCCTATTTTTCACTATTGAAAGAAAAATATCCAATTTTATAGGGAGTCTCTCCTAAAAGAATTTATCTATCGGAGACCATTTTGCAGTGTATCGTTTAAATCTAACACTTATTAATTAATAAATGATTATATGTATACAAAAAGCCTGTAATACCACACTTAAACAGATTTTTTACGATACGTGGGCAATAAGAAAAAGAATAAAAAAAAGAAAAACAACAACAAAAAAAATTTTAAACAGCATAGAAAGCAAATAATTTAAGATGAGGTGATTCGAACTATATAAGACGTTTTTATTGACTGTAACGAACGTTTTGAAGTGTTGAATATAAGTAGTACATCACGTCTTTCTTTTGCTTATCAATCTATAATTTACAAAATATTTACAATAGAACCGCTACTCTAAGCCCTTATATTTTATAAATAATTAATGAAAGGATAACTAGAAAAGGACGTGATGAAAAATGGCAAAATTTCGAATGGTGTTAACTGGTTTTTGGAGAGAAGCATTTACTTTAGAGAAGATGACTACGGATGATAAGTTGTTTTACCTATATCTACTTACGAATGAAAAAACAACTCAAGTTGGAATCTATGAAATAACAAAGAAAGAAATGGCGTTTGAATTAGGTTATTCAATTGAGATTGTGGAATTATAAATGAAACGGTTCACAGAGCTTCACAAATTAATTCGTTACAATCCTGAAACATGCGAAATCGCCATTAAAAACTGGGGGAAATATAATCTTCATAAGGGTGGCAAACCTATGTTGGATTGTATAAAAAAAGAACTAAAAGAAGTGAAGGATACCTCACTACTTTCATATGTTTGCGAAGGCATTGAAAAAGAGGAATTTGTTCGTCTTTTTGAACCTTATATACAACAAGATAATGAAAAAACTGAAAATAATATCGTTCAAGAAACAGAAGCAGATGTAGTTGTTATGTCCCCTGATCAAAACACAAAGAAAAAAGAAAATGATTTCAACGCAATAAAAGACGATCATTCAAGAACTGCAGATGAGAAAGAAATAATAGAGTTCTGGGATATCAATGGATTTGGCTATTCTAATGTAAATGCAAAAGAGCAGCTGGTAGTTTGGTTAGATGATTCTAGCTTTCTAAATCCTAAAGAGGTTTTACTAAAAGCATTAGGAATTGCCTGTGCAAATAACAAGCGAAGGCTTAACTATGTTATTGGTATTCTTAGAAACTGGGAAAATGAATCGTTAGTAACCGTTGAAGAAATAGATTCTTATTTGCAAAAACACAATCAAATTCATAGGAATAAACAAACAGACAATATTCCTGATAGAAAAGCAGCTCCAAGAGAATTTGTACTTGATTTAACCGCAGGTGAAGAAAATGAATATCACTGAAAAAGCATTTTTAGGTACTTTAATGAAAGCGGAGTACCTGCTTAAGGATACTATTATTCTACCTGAACAACTAGAAAGTACACGTCATCAAGAATTAATGCGAACAATGGTGGAATGGAACAGAGTAGGTAAAAATATTGACTTAATCTCACTAACAACTTTACCAGACCTTGAAAGCTTTGGTGGAATGTCTTATCTTTCGGAATTGTTATGTTTTGCTGAACTTGAGAAATTTGAAGGAATTGAGAAGCTTATTCTCGATTCTTGGAAGGAGCGGGAAAAGAGAAACATCCTAACAGTAGCAGCCAATAATGATTGGGAAATTGCTAAGGTTATTTCTGAATTGGATAAAATCAATCAAAGTAAAGTTGACGATCATACTTCTTTACAACAAGCACTATCAACGATTTATGAAGCACCTTGGGAAGAACAAAATAATATGCAAACTGCAACAACCGGTATTAATAAGCTTGACGAAATGACGGGAGGATTTCAGGATGGCGAAGTAACAATCATCGCTGCAAGACCATCAATGGGAAAAACGGATGTAATGCTTCACTTTGCCAAAATGTCAGGATGGGCTGGGTATTTACCACTTATCTTTTCCCTAGAAATGCCGGAAAAGCTTATTACGAAACGCTTAATTGCATCTACAGGAGGTTTCAACCGTTCAAAAATGCGAGATCCCCAAAAATTGCTAAGTGAAAATCAGAAGAATAAATGGTCACATGTAATCGGTCACCTTAATGAAACTCATATACAAATTTTTGATGGACTGGACAAACTGTAGCGGAGATGAGAGCCAAAACGCGTAAAATGATGAATATATTTCCAAATAAAAAACCGATCCTTTTTATCGATTATTTAACACTCATCCAACCAGGACAAATTCACGGTGGTAATTCACATCAACAAGTAACCGAAATCTCCAAATCACTCAAAATGATGGCGAAGGAATTTGAATGCCCTGTTATTTGCTTGGCACAATTAAACCGATCGGTCGAAACAAGAGCAGATAAACGACCAATGATGTCAGATATTCGGGAATCAGGAAGCATTGAACAAGACGCCGATGTAATTTTATTCTTATATCGTGAAGCTTATTACGATAAGGAATCTCACGACAATACTCTTGATATCATCGTCTCAAAAAATCGAAATGGATCTGTTGGATACATCTCGGTGAATTACAACAAACATACAGGAGAGATTGTGGAGAAAAAGACAGATTCATATGCACGCGGTACATATTCATAAGAAGAAAATTAGTGAATAATAATAAACTTCCTTTTTTGTAAAAAATAGGATATGAAATCGGTGGTTTGATGGTATAATAGATCTATAGATATGAGGTAATAATAGTTCTTTTTCCTCATACTTCTAATAAAGCAAAGTATAAATACCATTAAAAAAGGGGTTAATAAACATGAGCAAAGAGCAAGCGAAGCCAATTTATTATGACGGTTCCGGTAATGCAAGTTTATCTCCAACAGTACTTTCGTCAAATACATACATCATAAAGCCTGATTATGATAAAAAAACTCTTATTAAATATCCTTATTTTCCTTATATAAGTAAGGGGTAAGTTCTGAGAAGTTAATCACTTATATAGATTTCTAAAAGCCTGGTTGCGAGATGATCGTAGTCAGGTTTTAATTTTTAACTATTTTCAAAGTTGATTTCTTTGTATTTAATGGTCTGTAGTCATCATCGTTCTACCCACGAGTAGGATTAACTTCCCTGCATTTCTCCCTAATTAAGAATATGTTTCATTTTTATTAACTAGGACGTTCCTTGTTGCTCCACCCGATATAGTAAAAAAGTTCACCTCCATAATCTAGTCAATATCATTGGAAAATACGGGTTATCTATTGAATTCCTTATCTTGAAACTGATGATATTTTAATAATGCTAGTAATTCACTTTACACAGCTTAATCTAATTCACTTAAATCATGCAGACATGTGCAGCAAGTTTCATTGTTTGAAACCAGTTTATTTAAATTAAAAAAATTGAATCGTTATGATGATTTATAAAAATAGGGGTATTAGTTGTTATTCAGCAATCTGGCCTTTTATCTACAGTAAGTTGTTAAAAAATGAGGTTCTACCGAACCTCATTCATTGAATACATGACTTTAAAGTTAGACTATCATCTTACTTGATTTCTTTATAAATTGTTGCCCATACAACTTTAAGTTGTTCTTTCAATTTCCTGTTTTCTTCCTCCAAATTCTTATTTCTCTTCCGAAGTGATGCAATTATGACATCTTTTGATTTTTCTGTCATATCCCGTTTAACTTTCATGGGTGATTCTAATCCTTCTTCTTGCTTCCTTAAAGTTTCAATACGAGATCTAATTTCAATGTACTTATAAAGAAATGATTTAGAAACTCCAGATTCTTCTGCTACAGAGTTGAAGTTAATCTTTTTCTGTTGTTTTATCATTTTTTTAAGTGTTTTTTCTACCTTTTGAAATGTTATATTCTTTTTATCTTCTATGCTTCTTAATAGGGGACCAGTATTAGGATTCTTATTAGCCACTTTGTTTTACACACCTTTATATTAATTTCTGGATTCTCTTCTTAATTTTTGCTGTCCATATATTCCACCGTTTTTAATGATTCCGTCTCTAATTTCTTTATACTTTTTTAGTTTAGGTTGAATTATCTCGATTGAACGAATTCTTCCAGATTTCTGATATATCTGTATATCAGATTCCATTTTAGTAATTTGTTCGTTGTAGAAATTCAAAAATGTTTGGTCTACATGAAAACTTCGGCAGTTATTTTTAATGCATGGTGGTTCTAAAGTTTGTTCTAAAAAATCACAATTGTTCTTAGGGCTTTTAATACAAAAACCATGATCTAATCGAATAGAATCTAAGTTGTGACGTATCCATTCCAACTCTAATCCGTTTTCGTCTGCTTGTTGCTCTATACTAGTGGCGATTATTTTACCGCCTTGATTTAATCTTATAGCTCCACTGCTTGTGGCTTTTTCCCATTCTTTTCGAAGAGTTTTATCATGAATCTTGGCATATACCAATGTCATTTCAGGGCTCGCATGAGCCATAAGTTTTTGTACATGCAAAATGGTCATACCGTTATTGATAAGATTGACTCCATAACGGTGTCTAAACGCATGTGCTTTAAATCGATAGGTATCTCTCTTTTCGTCGATTATTTTATTTTCCATAGCTAGTTTGTTTAAATTGTTTACTACATTGTCCCTTGAAATAGGCTGACCTTTTCTCGGCCCATAATAGGTAGGAAACAAATAATTAAAGGGGTTTGTTTCAATGGTTGTTTTTTCTCTAGTCAATTTTTGTTGAGAAATCACAACCATTGCTATTTCTTCCGAAATTGGCACTCTATGGTCTTTATTTTTAACTTTACGTTGGTCTCCAATAATCCACCAACCATCTTCTCTTTGAATCAAACAATCTATTTTCAAAGTACACACATCTGAAATTCTAAATCCTGTTGCCTCTAATAAAATCACAATCGGGATAATTTCTTTTGGTAGTTTTCCTATATGGTTCAGGATTTGATTCCAAACGAAATCAGATATATATTTTATTTCATTAGAAGCTTTAGGTGGTAGTTTAGGTTTGTCTTCAGGAACGATTAAATTTCCTGCAGATTTAATTGGGGCTTCAGCCCATTCATATCTTTGAATATATAAAATAAACAATTCTATTACAGATAATGACCGATGAACGTGGTTATCCGAAGGGGCTTGTCCTTTATGAACACTATTCCCTCCCATAGGAGAAGTTCTTAAATAATATATAAATCCTTCTATATCACTTCTACTTAAAGAGGTTAAGCCTTTCCAATCTGGGTACTTGCAGTAAATATATTTAAAGAACTCTTGAAGTTTTGCTATGTTTTGTATGGCAGTACCCCAGCTTAAACTTTCTTGCATTAGGACACGTTTTTCGAAATATCTTTTTACCAAAGCTCGATAAGGGCTTGGTATAAAAGTGAAATTTAAGGTATAACCACATTTACTATTGTTGTAGTCAATACCTAGTTTTCTAACATCCCAAATATCTTTTTCTGTTTCGATACGTTCGTCATACCATTCAAAGTAAAAAGAACTAATCCGATTATATAATTGGAGGTATCCTTTAATAGTTAAATTGCTTATACCAAGTTCTAAAAGATAAGTCTTATAGTGAATTGAAAACTTCTCATGAGGAATTTCTATAAAAGAAAAAATATTTGGATAAAACCTTAAAATAAAAGTTTGTAATTTATTGATTGCACTAGCACTGCTCCATATTGTTGTCATTTTTAAAATCGAATCAGTCAACTGTCTAAAGAAATAATATTTCAATTCATGGTTTATTCCTGAACTTAAAGTCTCGTCGAATTTAAGCCTTTGTTTTCCTAAATTAGTGTCTTTAGTGTAGAAAGGGCAATCGATGGCATTCCATAGATCATTTTTCCAATATCCATTTAGTTCTTGTACTAGTTGCTCATATCGTGGAGATTTGGTCGAATTAGTAAATTTATATAATTTCATTTTAATTGATCACCCTTCATATTATCCTGTGCTTTCTGCCACTCTTTCCGAATTGTTTCATCCGAAGAATGCATATAAGTTTGTATTGTAGTTTGAACTTGTGCGTGACCTAACAACTTCTGAATAATCGAAGCTTCTACTCCTTTTTCATGAAGTTCAGTTGCATAGGTGTGTCTTAACATATGTGGAGTAACATCAATCTCAGTTTTCTTCCTTATACGCTCAATCACATCGAAAGCTGCTCGATAATTTAACGGTTTACCCTTATTAGGTCCTGATAAATTGATAAAAACAAAATTTGTATCTACATCGTGAAGATCAATAAGATAATCTTGAAATACATTCATAGTATCGGCAGATACATACACCTTTCGTCCTTCACCATTTACAGTTTTTGATTTCCGAACCTGAATGGTAGTGGAACCAATATCAAAATCCTCAATCCATAAAGATAAGGCTTCTCCAATTCTAAGACCACCCTCATATAAAATCCTAATCAATAAAGCATCGCGAATGTTACTACACGCATCGTGAACAGTTTGCACCTGAGTTTTTGTGAGTGTTAAAATTCCCCTTCGAGGTTCTTTTATTTTCAATATGCTTTTTTCAAATGGTTTACCCTTTGATATATGATGTAAAAAGGGTTTGAATGATCGGTACTGACCAGTAACTTGCTTCTTTGTTTTTTCGGATAGGTCCTTTTCATAATCCTCAATCCTAATCAAATAATCATAGAAACCTTGGACACATGTTAATATAGTATTCACTGTTCGTTCTGATCTCTTTGCTTGAGTTTTCTCAAGATGAACTACTTTAGTAGATTGATAAGGACTTCTTAGCCAAGATATAAACTCCGATAATAAATTTAAGTCAACCTCTTGGTATCCTATTTCTTTTTCGCTTAAAAATTGAAAGTATAACTTCAAATGACGACAATATGCTTTTAACGTATTTTCCGCTTTACCTATGTTGTCTAGATACTTAAGGTATTTGACAACAGGAACCACAGGTTTGTTATTTTCATCAATGAGTACATATCGTTTTTTATTATCAATTTGAAACTCTTGAACTTTCATAAACATCACCTCCAGATTAGATAGTGATACATTTATGAAACTCTTTCTATAAAAACTATGAATACTATATTTTCCCACTGTAGATAAGTTGATTTTAAAGAAACAAAAAAGAAGCAATACTTAACTTTAAATACGTTAAATACTACTTCTTTATATACTGTAGATAAAGGCCATATTGTGGAGTAACACTTATTTCGTAGTAGACCCGATACTACGCAATAATAGCTTTGGTGATTTTGCAAAGTAATGTACTGAAACAAGCTCTTCTGGGTGCTGGTGTAATATTTGCTATAAGGTATGAATTATTTCTGAATGATTATGAATAAATATACAATATTCATATATGCGAATTAAGGTACTAACGAGCAGGTTAGTTTAATAAAGATTTAAAATATGACTATAATTAATACTACTTACGAACAGGCAAGTACGTAGATATTAATTGTGGAAAGCCCTGTCATAAAAACTGTACGTAATAGATTGTTACACACCACCTTGTTGTATCCGCTCGAAAGAGTTTCAGGGGAAAGATAATATCATGAAAGCGATTCTCGCCTTTAAATCTTATGAAATGAAAAAACAGCCGGTCACTAGTCGGCTGTTTTAACGGGTATAGAACTTTTTTCACAAACTCCTTTGTTATTGAGTTGTTACTGATATTTGCAAATAAAGGTGAAAGCATTCATCACCTGATTCTTCTGTTTAACCAAGAATACTTTTGAAGTAAACTAATTCAGCAAAATAGTTAGGGAGCTTACTTAATATCAATTTTCCCGTTCAGATACCCTCCTGATGCCAATTTCGTTAGTAATCGGAGGTTTCCAGTTGAACCAATTTCTCCTAATTTAGTGTCGAAAATCTGATTAACGAACTCCTCAGCTTCGTCTAAATATTTTTTTCATCTTTCATCTGTAGTAGAAGGAACTTGAGTAAAATATTTCAAGGCACCATCTACAAAGCTTACCATTCCGAAAATGTTATCCCAAAGCATTTCAAGTACCTTTTACTGATTAGTTAAATCAAGATATGGGTCGAGTGCACCAAAGGTAAATAGAGAGAAAACGCGTTTATCTCTCAGCAGCCCTTCCCCTTCTTTATTGTATGCAAATCCTGAAATAAAGACTTTATCAAAATAGCCTTTTAAGAAACCGGGAGCTGAACACAAGCTATTCTTCTAAATGGCGCTCTCCCCAAGCGTACATATTTTGAAGGATCGGTACAAACTGCTGCCCCAGATCCGTTAAAGAGTACTCTACACGAGGTGGAACCTCTTTATAAATTTCACGATGTAATAGTCCATCATTTTCTAACTCTCTGAGTTGCTTTGTTAACATGGATTGTGTCATATCCGGGAAACTTCGATGCATCTCTCCAAATCTTCTTGGTTGTTCGGAAATATACCATAGGAGAATTAATTTCCACTTTCCCCCAATCACTTTTTGTACTTTGGATAGTGCGCAATCAGGCGAATACTTCATTGTTTTCTTCATATCTTCCCCTCCAAATGTATGTAGTATGAACTGTAAAGCTTGGAAACACACAATACAATGATTTTTGATAGTATATACTAAAAAACACAGTACTTGTTAAAATTGTAGTATTTAATTACGCTAATAATAACATAATTAGTTGGAATAATCATTCCAACATTTAATTTATTATTTTAATGATAATGGAGGAATAACGATTGAAATCATCCAAAAAGATGCTACTAGCCTCACAAAATTTAAGTTATGGATCCTCGGGTAGTGCTTGGAGATCAAAAGGGTCGAATCCATATCATTTTATGGATTCAGATTCCCTTGTAAATGTAGCGAAATGGTCGGAAAAAGGTAAGTTTCAATTTGTCTTTATAGCTGATCATCCTGCTTTACGTGAAGATTTAACCAATCATGCACCTTCTGCGACGCTTGATCCAATCGTTGTTACAAGCCAAATTATTCAAGAAACTGAAAAAATCGGGGTAGTCCTTACCCAATCAACCACATTCAATTACCCATATACTGTTGCACGTCAATTAAAGGCGCTTGATGTTTTAAGCAAAGGTCGTATCGGCTGGAATGCCGTTACCACAAACGATCCACGGACTGCTGCTAACTATGGAGAAAGAATTGCTGATCGTAAAAATAGATATGAACGTGCACATGAATTTATCCAAATTGTGCAGTCCTTATGGGGAAGCTGGGGGGAAGCTGCCTTAAAACTTGATACGGAAAAAGGAATATTTGCAGATGGTTCCCAAATCAAGCCCGTTAATTTACAAGGTAAATATGTTTCTTCGCGAGGTCCATTACCGATTCCACCGTCACCACAAGGACAGCCTGTTATTTTCCAAGCAGGAGGGGGAGAGGAGGGTTTAGAGCTTGCTGGTATGTATGCTTCCGGAGTTTATTCAGTTGCAGCAGATATAGATACAGGTCGAGAACATCGAAGAAACCTTGAACAGATAACTCAAGCTGCTGGGCGAAATGCAAATGAAGTAAAAATGTTTATGGGGTTGTTCGTTACTGTAGGCGATACGTATGAAGACGCACTGAATCGTCGAAAAGAGATGCTTTCCTTAATGTCTGATGAACTACTTGGTAAATTGTATTATTTATCGTCATTAGTTGGTGTATCAATTCCATACAATAACCTTCATCAGCCATTGCCGGAAGAAATACAAAATCGTTTAGTGACTGATCATTACCAGCTGCATTCGAAGCGGGCTGTTGAACTATTTAAAAAAGGGTTAACTGTTCATGATGTACTAGCACATGGCGTAACCGAATTTCACCACACTGTTCTTGGAACACCAGAACAAATTGCGGATGAAATGCAAGAAATTTTTGAAGCAGGTGCTTGCGATGGTTTTACGATTTGTGCAGACCAAACTCATGATGGATTGCCAGCATTTGTAGAAAAAGTTATTCCTGTTTTACAAAAGCGTGGATTGTTTCATAAAGATTATGAGGGGACAACCTTACGTGAACATTTAGGAGTGCCTTATCAATACGGTCGATTAAACGGTAACAACAATATAAAGGAGTAAAGTTATGATTAAACGATTATCCATTTTAGATATGGCACCAGTTGATTATGGAACTACTGGGAAAGAAGCTTTATTAAATACGCTACATTTAGCAAAGCAAGCTGATAAACTCGGTTATGAGCGTTTTTGGGTTACTGAGCATCATAATATATCAACTGTAGCAAGTGCCTCTCCCGAAATGCTAATTGGTCAAATATTAGCTGTTACAAATCGCATTCGTGTAGGTTCGGGAGGGGTAATGCTTCCTAACCATTCACCTTTAAAGGTAGCAGAGAATTTCAAATTGCTGGAAGCGTTTTATTCAGGAAGAATTGATTTAGGTATAGGACGTGCTCCGGGATCATCTAGTTTATCAGCACTTGCGCTCCGTCGCTCTAAGCAGCCCTATAATGCAGATGACTTACAAGCATTACTCCATGAGTTAGTAGGATATGATGCAAACCAACAGATAAAAAAGGAAAACCCATTTAGCGAAATAGTTGCAATGCCTGAAGAAGTACCGCTGCCACCAATATGGCTTTTGGGTTCTAGTTCATACAGCGCTCAATTAGCCTCTGCAGAAGCTTTGAGTTATTCTTTTGCCTATCATTTTAATCCAACAGGCGCTAAAGAGGCTATTTCACTTTATCGCAATCTTTATCGGAGAAATCACGGGCTGGATGCTCCTCCAGTTATTTTGGGTCTATCTGTAATTAGTGGTGAAACAGTTGAAGAAGTAGCAGTCCAAAAGAAAGTAATGTCGATAAAACATCTACAAAACGCAGGCGCTTTACGAAACGTAGATTTGTCAAATGTTGAAAGTATAACAATTCCACCACAGCTTCAATTAATGTCCGAGTCTTATCTTTCCACGTTAGTGATTGGAACATGGGATGATTTGAAAAAAAAGCTGGATGCCCTATCTAGTGAGTTAAATGTGGAAGAACTAATTATTACAACTACTCAAAGAGGTTTTGATACGCGTATAAAACTATATGAGAAGTTAGCTGAATTTTATGGGCTAAATAAATCAAAATATTAATAGGTTCTTTCTAAAACAGTAATTAATTAGCCTCTAATAATCAATGACATTTAATACGAAGTCTTCATTTGTAATTCTGTTGGTTGTAGTTCGGGTCTTACAATCTATACGAAAACGTTTGAACCTCAACAACATGTGAAGAATTGTACTTAAACTAAATTGTTCATATATACAGTATCAGCAGCGAAATATTGATATGATGCACCTTTTATCATTGTTTATATGTAAATGTAGAATGAGTGTTAAAGGACTTGACTTGGATCCTCTGTGGGTACGATTTGTCTTGAAAGGCTGAAGCAGGTGTTTCATAAGGCATACTAGCCTATCATACCCACCTCTCCAAGTAAAGTCCTATCTTTGTTTACGTTGAGAACTATATTTACTTACAGAATATAACGAGTAAACAAAGATAGAAAAGGGCTGTTTTTGTTTCTTTAGTTACGATGAATACGGTCAAAAATCATACTGTATATATGAAGAGCTTTAATACAACAAGGAATAAAATTTCAGAGCCCATAATATGCAAGAATTTATGCATTTCTTATATATTCAAGCTCTTTTTCCATTCAAAGCTGCCATAAACAGCATGTTTTGATTGCAAAATACATTATTAAAGGGAAGTATAGTGTAACTAATGTATTAGAAGAACAAATAAAAACAAGGTCTTTTGCTGCACAGTACAACGATACTATTCAACAGACTAATGTGATCTTCAACAATCAAAGCGCTGTTGTTGTAAATGGATAGCTACTTTTTTTATTTATTATGCAAAAGAAATTTGTTGATTTAGCAATGAAAGGATTGAATATGTTGGATAATCATGAACAGTCATATCTTCTCTATCAAAAAGGTCTATTAGAATTCGAGAAAAATGAATTTCAAAATGCTCTAAATTGTTTTATTAAATCCAATCAGTTGTCTGAACACTCAAGAACATATGCAAGAATATATGAATGTTTATTGAAATTAGGAAAAGAGTTGGAGGCAAAGCCATATATTAAAACGGCATACACTCAAAATCCTAAACAAGACAAGGTAGCTATTCAATACGCTGAATCACTTATATTGGAAGGGAAATCAGAATTAGCAATTGATATTATTGAAAAGATCCTAAGACGAAATAAAACTTATAATCCAGCTAGAAAATTACTCGAACAGATAAGATATGAAATTACCTAACTATAGAGAATCCAGGTTACCTGAGATAGAAAAAGAAGATTGTTGATTTAAATGAGCTATATAACAAATTTGAAAATTTAAGGGTGCTGATTCATAATAAGCTGAAAATTCCTCAATGAAAGAAGGTGTAGCTGATTTGATTGATTTACTAACGAATTTAATCCAAGATAAAACTTTGGATATTTATCCGCATTTTAAAGATTTTTGCCTTTTTAAAGAAAAGGGACTTAGGAAAGATGCCTTTAGATCGCTTAACCTTTTTATTAATGAGGAAGAGGCCTGGCAGCCTAAACAGAAAAAGGAATTTGCTCACTGGCTTTTTAAATTGTTTGAGGAATCAGTGGATATACAGGATGTACTAGTACATCCACTTGAGGAAAACATACTAAAACCAATTCTTGATGAGTGGTTGTATGAAAATCCAATAGACCCTCAACCATATAGATGGTACGGTTTATTCTTAAAAACAGAAAACCATTTAAAGTACCTTGAAACGGCACTAAGAATTGGTGGAAAGAGTGAACAAAAAGTATTAATGGCAATCATTAACTATTATCTTAATTTCCTTAATTTTTCTTTTCACCACATTTCTGAGGATGCCTACCTTGGCGATATTTCAGAGGATCAAGACATTGTTTTGAAAATCGAAAACCTTTCTAAAGAAATCACAAATCTTGATAGTAGAAAGCATGTAGCTGAAAGTGTAAACTACTACAAAAATCTGTTAAGCGATTGGATTGCTTTTAAAAATGAGGGTAAAAAAGGTTTTCTTAAATGGTGTGCAGATAATGGTAAAGAATATGGATGGACTAACTCATATTATTATGACTAGTTAGTGATGATAATAATGTTATTCAACAATAAAAGCGCTATGGTAGAAAAAGGATTGCTGTTTGACGTTCCTTTATTGTAGTGTAGCAGTTAAGAATAGGAAGAAACAGGTGATAAAACACTGTATGGAGAATATTATATATTGATTTGGGGTATTAACGGGGAGTATGAAGGTCTTATTGTTAGTGACAATACCGAACTCAAAATTTAGAAGAACTTATCTGTGTTGTTATCTACTATCTAAAGAAATGGGGTTAAGTAATTATGAAGAACCATTACACTAAAAATGTTTGGTTAAAACTCTTCCGTATTAGTAGCTTCCTTTAAAAACAGTGGAGGAATAGATGAAAAACCGATTCAAAAGATCGTTATTAAACTAGCTTTTGAATCGACCTCTCTTCTATTACTTTTTATTCTGGAAATAGTTTAAAGCTTCTTTTAGTTTCATTATTTCTTCATTTTTTTCTTTGAGTCTTGCTTTTAAAATATTAATTCGAAAAAGTATTATTATAACTATTATAAGCATAATAATCCATTGTGGATCAAAACTTATTTCCATATTCTCACTCCTTTAATATGGCGGAGTATAATAATAACCGCTTTGAGAGCTCTGGTACCTTCCTTTATCATCATAATACACTAATGTATAGTCGAATCTCCAACGATCATTAGGAAAGGTGTCCACCTGTGAAACACATTGATAAGTATCAACTTTCCACCCTATAAGTGCTGAATCAATAGGTGCTGCAAGTGAAGCTGTAATACCTGCTGGTATAGAGAGATATGCTGTAGGCAATGACAAACCAACTGCCGCTCCTATTAAATAGTTAGTACCTCTTGTTATGTAAATATCACTCTTGGATAGGATGGTACTGTCTATTTTAGGGCAACTGCCTCCTTCATTAACTGGTACGTAGTTTGGTTTACTAGGTGCCGCACTAATGTACGAAGGAAAGGTAATTCCAATTACAAAAGTACAGATTAATAATAATAGCAGACTCTTAATTTTCAATTTCTCTTCCCCCATTAGTAACTCGCTCGCAAAAATTACAATAACAGGATTTTTTATACAAAACAATTAATATTTAATAAATTCAAACTTTTTCACTAGAAATATTAGAATAATATCTCATAAAATAATTCTATTATAACCCAAAATATTCATTAAGATTAATAAGGATTTTTCATTTAATATCTTATTATTCAACTCTCATGATGATAAAGTTACTTAAAATGTTTAGTGCTATTAAAATAGCTGTTTTGTTCAATTGTATCCATTTCCAAAGGCTTAACTCATTTTGATAACATTATATAAGCGCTGGTGTATTTACATTAGTTGAAAGAAGCATTGGAATCAGATAGTAAATATAGAAAGATAATAACAATTAGGGCAATTGGAATTTTCAACAAACTCTCAACTATGGAAGACAATTGGTTATTGAGAATAGTAAATTAGTGTTTTGTAGGATACAATTTTTGAGTCAATGCACCATTTATTATGGGTGAATTAATTCAATCACCATCTTCCACAAAACCAGCTAATAGTTGTCAACATTTTTCAATAAAAAAATTAAAATAATGATGATATACTAAAAATGAGTATGCTAAATAGCCTTCCTTATCTTAGTATTTGGAAGGTTTTGTTTTATTTTGATAAATATAGTCTCTAAGCTAATTCTTGGAAAGTAGTTTTGTTCTTTAAAAGTGCGTAAATCAAGTGTAAAAGCTTATTAACACAAGCGATAATTGCTACTCTATAGGGTTTACCTTCATTGCGTTTTTTATCGTAAAACTCTCTTAATTTTCTATTCCTAGGAATAACAGTGTCACTCGTCTTTTGCTTTCGGGCATCTCGAATTCCACAGTATACAGCCATAAATAATGCTTGCCTTAGCCTTCTGGATCCTCTTTTCGTTATCCGATTTTGGGTTGCCGTAAATCGTCCAGAAGAGTAAACGCTTGGATCAACTCCTGCAAAGGCAACTAATTTTTTAGGGTGATTAAACCGATCTATTTCTCCAATTTCGGATATGATTGTTGCCGCAATCTTTCCTCCGATACCAGGGATAGACTGGATAATCTTATATTCTTCCATTTCTTTAGCGAGGGCATCTATTTCTGCTTCAAGTTGTGATAGGTGCTCTTGGTATTGAAGAACAATGGTAATTAACATCTTTAAGTTAAAAATAAGGCTTTCATACAAGTTGCTTTGAAATGGATTTCGTAATGCTGCCTCAATAAGCTTTTGTGCTTTTTCTTTTGCCCACTTTTCAGAACGTCTTGTACATAACGATACAATCTTTTCGGTTAAAACAGATTCTGTAGTTTTTAGTACATGTTCAGAAGTAGGGAACAAGGAAAGAGTCTGTAAAGATACTTTCGAATATAAATCACCAAAGACCCCTCTATACTCAGGAAATACCTGATCTAGTACTGTTAGAAGCTGTATCTTGGTTTGAGAAGAGATACTTGAAATGGTCTCTTGTTGCCTTGTAAGATTACGAAGGTTTAAGAGTTGGATACCTCTTTTCTTATACGGTTCAATTTCTTCTTTATAGAATAATTCACATAAAAGATAGGCATCGACAGCGTCTGTTTTAACCTTTCTTAAACTTGCACTCCTTGCTCGATAAGAGATTAGGGGATTCACAATAATATAAATATATTGATGTTCCTCCAAAAATTGAATGACTGGAGATTGATAATGTCCTGTCGATTCTAAGATAACCGAAGGTTGTTTACCAGCAGCTACTTTTTCAACCTCTTTTAAGAATACTAATAGACCCTCGAAACCATCCACTGTATGTTTTACACTAAAGCTTTTACGAAAAGGTTGTCCCTTATCCAAGAATGCTTGTACCTGACTTTCTCCTTTCGAAACATCCAGACCTATTACTGGATTCATCAATCATCTCCTCCTTAGAATTTAAGATTAGTCGGTTGTCCCTAGAGCTGCTTGTACTGTCATAGGTTCGCTTGTTAAACGGGATCCATGTCCCAACCAGCCTGAAACATGATTATACAAGTAGGGAGTGAACAGTTTTGCTGACGGGATCCATGTCCCACAAGCGCTTCGTTCTACTCCGACTACCGCTATAATAAAACTAAATAAAAAAAGTTCAACCAGTAAAATCTGGTTAAACTTATATTACGAACAAAGCGCAATTCTGCAGTAATGAATTGCGCTCTTGTTTTATTTAAGGGCCATATTGTTGAGGAATTTAATGTGTAAATATTAATAATTGTTTCAGATTACAAAAGGATTAAATTTGTTAGAAAAATATGGTGATATTTAGTTAAAATGTTTTGGAAGGAGTGAAATTCATTTTGTCTAAACAGGTAATAGGAAAAACACTTGCAATTTTTGGCTGCATTAGCAATGATTATTAATATTTCTTTTTTCAAACAATCAGAAGGGTACGATATAGTTCGATGGATTTCATATGCTACATTTGGAATAGGGGTACTTTTAATTCCTATATACTCAAAATCAAAAAGGGATAATTAATAATTTATATGCACAAATAAATAGAAAACGAGTCACTGTTTTATAGCTAACTACTCCAGATAAAAAAGATTGATACCATATTCATCATACGCTTATGCGATTGTCGCCTAACGTATGATGAATTTTTTGCTAAAGTAGAAGGGATTTTTGAAGGTGTATTAATAACCTTTAGGGTAGCACAATAAAAAACAAATTAAGTGTAATGATAATGTAAATTGGTGTATATTAAAAAGGGAAATTTTCCTAATAGGGGTGGGAGGATGCTATGGAAAAGTTAGAATATGAATGGGTAAAACAAACACGTCAAATTTTAGTAGATCAGTGTAGAGAATTGAATGAAGATGATTTTACTAAAGAGTTTGAATTTGGTTTTCATAGCATTAGAGATTCCCTAGTTCATGTGGCAGGTTGCTATCATGCATGGTTAGGTTCTTTTGTGCTATCAGAATCATCATCTCCATTATTAACGAAGGAAGTAATTAATAATATGAAGGTAGATGATATTCAACGGTATTTTAAACAAGCTGATGAATATGTAGAGAGTGTACTTGAACAATTCAAAAACAAATTTGATGAATTTATCGAAAAAGAGCCTTCTTGGAGAGCAGGTAGTGGGTATATAAGAAAGACGCCACATCAATTACTAATCCATTCAATTACTCATGAATCACATCATAAAGGGCAAATTGTAACTATGCTACGTTTACTTGGCCATATACCTAAAAATACAGACATATTGGGGTTGCCTGAAAAAGAATTCGCAAAATAATAATAAGGAATTCTTCCGAAATCAGAAGCACTTATCTTGAATATAAGGTAAGTGTTTTTTCGTGTTGGGCGGGGTTCTTAAATAAAAAACGTCTTTTTTGTAAGGACCAGTTCATTTAAAAAGAAAAATCTAAAATGTTGAGTAATTAATTTATAATTGTAATAAAGATACTTATTTTTACAATGGGGGAAATGTAATGCTAGAGAATGAACAAACACATTGGAAAACAATGATGGATATACTATAAGTACTGATAAACGTTTTTGGATACAGAAATGATACATAAATTCGGAGATACCTAGTAATCAATATTTGTATTGGATAGAAGCTGGAGAGAGTTTTGAAGATGCGCTTCCTTTAAAAATATAAAATTTACTAAAATTAATGAAAGTTAAGGGTGATACTTATGATATAATTATCTATATACGAATTAACGAGGTGATTATATGGATAATGAACAATTGTTAAAAATCATCTTAGAACGGTTTGATAAAGTTGATCTGCAATTTAAAGAGGTCTTACATAGACTTGATACTATTGAGAGAAGTCAACAGGAAGATGTTCAAGGAACTTTAAACCTAATATCTAAGAAGGTTGACGGTATGATTTACGATATTGAGTATTTAAGCGAGAAGACAGGTAAACATGACACAAAGATAAATAGCCTAGAAAAAAGAATTCAGTCTTAACATAGGTTGGATTTTTTACTTTATATTCTTAATTTGTGCTATGCACTTAAAGTAACAATGGCTTTAGTATAATCGTAATCTTCCACAAAACCAGCTAATAGTTGTCAACATTTTTCAATAAAAAAATTAAAATAATGATGATATACTAAAAATGAGTATGCTAAATAGCCTTCCTTATCTTAGTATTTGGAAGGTTTTGTTTTATTTTGATAAATATAGTCTCTAAGCTAATTCTTGGAAAGTAGTTTTGTTCTTTAAAAGTGCGTAAATCAAGTGTAAAAGCTTATTAACACAAGCGATAATTGCTGTATGTATATTATCCGTTTCAGGTGATACCAGTTATGCCAGTTAACTTTGCTTTAGATGCTTCACTTGTCCCTGTCACATTCATGTTAGTATATCAATGGTGTATTAATAACAATAAGAATATATTCCTCTACGGCGTATTAACGAGTGCCTTTTTCTCATTTTTATTAAAACCTGTAATGGTTGCTTGGGATTTAATCAAACTAGGAAATGGTATGAATTACTTTTATCTCTTTCTTAATTATCTAGGCATCTTAATAATGGCAATTGTAATAACTAAGATCTTTATCTACTTAAAACACCATCCAAGGATATATAAAAAATAAATAAGTTTAATGTACCTTATATTCTAAAACTAAGTTTAAGGTATAAATATTACTTCATTGTTAAACTACCATGTAAGAACTTAGTTATCTTACACCTTCTGTGGTGAAGCTCTGCTTCATGGATGGCTAACGGACAGTTTGGTGGAATAAGTAGAGGTATATTAGGGGGGAGAATAGTGGAATTCGAATTTTTGGATTTTAATATTATTAAAGGAGAGGAAATTGAATTACATCTTGTAAGACATCACCAGGAAACAAGGAAAAGAACTAGGTTCCAGCTTATCATTTCAACATTTCTTTAAGTGGTTCGCTCAAACCTATTGGTAAGATAGATATAAGATTGGATACAATGAAAACTTATATAATGGTGGTCATATTGGTTATTCAGTAGATGAGGAAAATAGAGGTAATCACTATGCTGCAAAATCTGTATTGCTTTTGAGGAAAGTGGTACAAACTCATAAAATGGAAAAACTGTTTATTGCCTGTAATCCAGATAACATCGCTTCAAGAAAAACTTGTGAATATATCGGAGCTAATCTTTTAGAAATCGTTGATGTCCCAGAAGACAATGCTATGCATCAACAAGGAGTGTTCTTTTAACTCATTGCTATGGCAGGAACATTACTCAATAGGTAATGTTCCTGCCTATTTTTTTGTAACTTATACTTGACTTTGTGTATAGTTTATTTTACATTATGTATAACATATTTTACATTTTGTAAAATTTATCAAACAAGGAGGTTTGAATCATGACATACCAAGAAAAGAAAAGCATTGTATCAGTAATTAGTGCAATACTCATTTTCGTTTCTTATTGCTTTTACATGTATCCACGGTTTCCAGGAGGGGGACTGGAGTCAATTGAAGCTTTTCGTTATTGGGGTTCCTTTGTCCTCTTCCTGACATTGTTTTCAATCGTTGCACATATCATAATCAGCATTATTTTCAACATTATATTTAGAATTACGACCAACGAAAAAGAACCCACATTTGCAGATGAATTAGATAAGTTAATTGAATTGAAAGCGCACCGGAACTCATTTTTCGTGTTTATCATTGGCTTTCTTATTGCAATGGGATCACTGGTCATTTTTCAGCCCTCACATATGATGTTCATTATTCTGATTACTTCAGGGTTCATTTCAGATGTGATGGGCTCCGTTACAAAACTTTATCACTATCGGAGAGGAGTATAAAAAATGGGTAAAAATCTTGTCGGCAATCACATCCGAAAATTACGTTTCAACCATGATGAAATGACTCAGCAACAGTTGGCTGACAAGGTGGGCGTAACAAGACAAACCATCGTGGCTCTCGAAAAGGGGAATTACTCCCCATCTCTAGAACTAGCTTTTCGCATTGCACACACCTTTAACTTACCGTTAGAAGAGATATTTTATTATGGGGAAGACACAAAGCAATAAAGAACCATATTGTTTTCGAATTTATAATGTGAGGGGATAAATAGATGAATTCAAACAAAAAAGCTGCAAAAATTGTAGGTGTATTGTTTATACTAGCTGCTGTTTCGGCTGTGCTAGGTCTAAATTTATACGCCCCTATCTTAAATGATTCAGATTACCTAACAAAAGGTTTTGAACACTCAAACCAGATAATATTAGGGGCGCTTATGGAGTTAATTCTTGTAGTTTCGGCTATAGGAACAGCTACTACCTTGTTTCCATTGTTAAGAAAGTATAATGAAACAATTGCACTATGGCACGTTTGTTTTAGATTTCTTGAAGCGATTATTATTACGATTGGTTTAATCAGTGTATTGTCCCTTTTAACCTTAAGCCAAGAATTTGTAGCAACAGAATCCCTAGATTCCAGATCTTATCATTCTTCAGGAATCATCCTAAAAGCAATACATGACTGGACATTTATGCTTGGTCCACTTTTTATGCTAGGTATAAACACGATGATGTATAGTTATATATTTTATAAAACAAAACTTGTACCGAGATTCATATCAATTCTTGGAATGACAGGGGCAACTTGTGTTTTTGTTTGTTCTTTGTTCGTCATGTTCGGCGTATTTCCTCAAATATCTTTTTGGGGTGCTATTTTAGCTGTGCCAGTAGCAGCTAATGAAATGATTTTAGCAGTTTGGCTCCTCATTAAGGGATTTGATGAAACAGCGGTTGCTTCTATCTCTGAAAAGAGGAAATTTACTAAACATGAGTTTACTTCAATGTAAGGCAATTACTATATAAAAAATTAAACCACTAATCAAAACCATAACAGACGTTACCCTCATCTTGAAATAATCCAACAAGATAGATTTCCACATTCCTTTAGTATTAGTTTACCTCTAAAAATTCTATAAGTAAGAAGATGAAAAGAAGGAGAGAGTGGCCATATGAAAGCAATCGTATGCACCAAATATGGAACACCAGATGTTTTTAAACTTCAAGAGATCGATACGCCAATCCCGAAAAATCATGAAGTCCGGATCAAAATTCACGCGGCTTCAGTTGGACCAGCAGATTGTACCTTTCGAAAAGGTTCCCCCATTGTTAAGCTTGTTTACGGTCTAAAAAGGCCAAAAAATTCAATACTTGGTGCTGAGCTTTCTGGCGAAATTGAAGCTATTGGAAAAGGGGTATTGAAATATAAAGTAGGCGACCAAGTTTTTGGGTTAAGTGCAAGGACGCTTGGTGCTCAAGCCGAATACAAATGTCTGCACGAAGATACTCCTCTGGCGATCAAATCGTCTAATATGACCTATGAAGAAGCTGTTGCCATCTGTGATGGTGCACCTACCGCACTGACGTTCCTTCGTGATAAAGCAAAGTTACAGCACGGACAACATGTTTTGATTAATGGTGCATCTGGAGCAGTAGGGATATATGCGGTACAAATAGCTAAATACTTGGGTGCAGAAGTTACTGGAGTATGCAGTACAACAAATATAGAGATGGTAAAGTCGCATGGAGCAGATAAGGTAGTTGACTACACCAAGGAGGATTTTACGAAGAACGGTCAAACATATGATGTTATTTTTGATGTAGTGGGTAAACGTTCCTTTTCACAATGTAAAGGCTCTCTCTCGAAAAGAGGAACATACCTTTCCACTGTACTTTCATTATCCATTCTATTTGACATGTTAAAGACAACGATGTTTGGGAAAAAGAAAGCAATTTTTGTAACCGCGGGACTTATGCAGAACCAAGCAAATCTGAATTATCTTAAAGACCTTTATGAGGTAGGAAAGATTAAAGCAGTCATCGATCGACGATATTCATTGGAAGAAGTTGCCGAGGCTCACCGATATGTAGAAAAGGGACACAAAAAGGGAAATGTCATCATAACTTTGACGTAACTCTGAGTTTTTTACCTTGTGCAGTAGGAAATGGAGGGATTCTTCCTTTCTCTTATTCGACTTAAGGGTAAGCATTCCTGTAATAAATGAAGTGGTAATTTTGTCTGTTTGTGAAACATTGTACTTAAACTAACGGGGGCTTTAGTTGAAGAAGCCCCTGTGTTTATGTGGAACTCTTTATGAACAGTACAACCATATTGTTCATAACAAGGTGATATTCAACAAACAAAGCGCGCATGTGTAATAACATTTGCGTCTTTTTATGTGAAATTTTTGTGATTATTCAGGTGTTATCAAATCTCCCAATAATATTAGCCAAATATCAATAGCAATACCTGTTATTAATGCTGTTAGCAATCCCAAAACCTCGACTCTTTCTCTTTTTAAAAATGAATTACAACCTATCAATATTAAAGCTATTATTATTTCCCAACTTCCAACTGTAAGCCCTACATTTATAGACAGTCCTACTAAAAGCGCATCAAAGGGTGAAGTCCCAAGGTCTGAATGTATAGTTAATGAAATACCAAGGGTTAAAATTAAAATTCCTAGTACATAAAAAACGTATTTCACTTTACTACACCTACCTTTCTGTTTTTTTATTGCAAATGCAATAAATTTAAGATACATTTAATATATGGTGATTTTATTGTATTTACAACAAAATTTATATAAAGGAGTTAATTATGAAGGAAATTCTTCGAGAAATTGGAATGATAGCAAGGGCTTTAGATTCCATAAGCAATATTGAATTTAAAGAATTTGACCTTACAAAAGGGCAGTATTTGTACCTAATCCGAATATACGAAAATCCGGGAATTATACAAGAAAAGTTAGCTGAGTTGATAAAAGTAGATCGAACGACAGCAGCTCGAGCTATAAAAAAGCTTGAAATAAATGGTTTTATTGAAAAGAAAGATGATGAACATAACCAAAAAATTAAAAGGCTTTTTCCAACAGAGAAAGGAAAAAATGTTTATCCATTCATAAAAAGAGAAAATGAACATTCCAATAATGTTGCATTAGAGGGATTTTCTGAAATTGAAGTGGAGACCATACTTAATCTTTTACAAAGAGTAAGGAGAAATGTAGAAGTCGATTGGGAGTACGTTAAGAAAGGAAACAAGAGAAATTATTAATATATAAGGAGCGTTACATAAATGACTATAAATATTAAAATATGCACGCTTGAAAATCTAAGAACACTTCAAGAAGTTAGTTATGAAACATTTAATGATACATTTAGGCATCAGAATACACCTCAAAATATGAATACTTATTTGGAAAAGGCATTTAACTTAAAACAACTAGAAAAAGAGTTATCCAATATTTCTTCGCAGTTCTTCTTTATTTATTTTAATAATGATGTCGCTGGATATTTAAAAATCAACACAAATGATGCTCAATCCGAAGAAATGGGGGAACATTCACTAGAAATAGAAAGAATTTATATAAAGAACAAATTTCAGAAACATGGGCTTGGTAAACATCTGCTAAATAAAGCTCTTGAAATTGCAGTGGAGCTAAATAGACAGAAAATCTGGCTAGGTGTATGGGAAAAAAATGAAAATGCTATTGCTTTTTATAAGAAAATGGGATTTGTTGAAACAGGAGCCCACTCTTTTTTTATGGGTGATGAAGAGCAAACGGACATGATAATGACAAAAATACTCAAATAACTTTTCTTGAAAGGTGATTATGAATGTATATTCCAAAATATTTTAAGATCACAGATGAAAAGATAGCTCTCAACATTATAAAAGAACATAGTTTTGCGACTCTTTTTTCGCAACACAATGGAATTCCATTTGCAACTCATTTACCGTTAATTTTGAACAAGGAGAATTCATACTTATATGGACATTTTGCTCGTCCAAATCCTCAGTGGAAAGATATTGAAAATCAAACTGTTCTAGCTATCTTCCATGGTCCTCATTGTTATATCTCCCCATCTTGGTATGAGACGAATAAGGCAGTACCAACATGGAATTACGTGACAGTTCATGTATATGGGGAAGTCGAACTTTTAGAGGATGAAAATGAGTTAATAGATTCCTTACATGACATGGTATTAAAATATGAAACTCCTGAAAGTTCATATAGATTACAGGATGTACCTGCTGAGTTTCTTGCTGGTATGAACAAAGGAGTTCAAGGTTTTAAAATAAAGATCAATAAAATAGAAGGAAAAGTTAAATTAAGTCAAAATCATTCTTTACAGAGACAAGAGTTAGTTATCAATCAACTTGAACAAAATTTCAATGCAGATGAGCAACAGATCGCCTTATTAATGAAAGCAAACATAAAAAGTAATGGTTATTAATGCTATCAAACAAACTGAGAGTTCTGTTCAATCACTATCTTCAACAATCAAAAGCGCTGTTCTTGAACAAGGATAGGTGCTCGCACTTTAGGGGCGTTTCTGCAAAATGCAGGAACGCCTTTTCAATTTTCAATTTTTCTTGCATAGTAATGGAGGGAAAATTAGTCTTATCAATAAATAAAAAAATATCAAAAAAATTTTGAGAATAAACTTATAAACAATTCGTTGTACTTTATGAAAAAGCTTTTTCAATCACAAAAGGAGCAAACTAAATGAAAAGTTCATCGACAAACTTTATCAGTAGATTAAAAAAACAAAAGGAAGATGCACTCGAGTATATCGTTGATGCATATATGCCTCTTGTTAAAACTATTGCCACAAAAATTTTACACAATATGAAGCAAACAGATGTTGATGAGTGTATCAATGATGTTTTTCTAACTGTTTGGCAAAATGCTCATCAGTTTCAAGGTGATACACAAGATTTCAAAAAATGGATTGGCATGATTACGAAGTACAGAGCAATCGACCAATACCGTCAAACTAAAAATCAAGTCGCACATGAACAAGAGGACGCACCACTAGAACAGAAAGCAAGTGCTATACAAACAGATATATTTGTCTTGAAACGAGAAGAAAAAAACGCGTTGTTATTTGCGATTAGTCAATTGAAAGAAATTGACCGGGATATTTTTATAATGAAATATTATTTGGAGCTTACAAATAGTGAAATTGCTGACAATCTAGGTTTATCGAAAGCTGCGGTCGATAATCGGTTGTATCGAGGTAAGAAAATCTTAGCCACAAATACCACGTTAAAGGAGCTATTTGTATGTGTATGAAAGAATGGATAGATATGGATATCGATCAACTTGATTTAGTAGACGTAACAGAGGTCGAAAAAGCACGCGTGAAACAACATGTACTCAAAAAACGAAAAAAAGTACCTATCTGGCGTAATATTGGTGTCGCTGCTGTTATCATTCTTGTAACAAGTACGGCAACGGGTTTTGCATTCCCGTCTCTTGCATCACAAATTCCGTTTATGGATAATGTCATTAGTTATTTTAATGGCGAAGAGCAACACTATAAAAATTTTGAGACCTTCTCTACTGATATTGGTCTTGCACAGACGAGTAATGGTATTACGGTCATGATTGATAATGCCGTATATGATGGGACGAATATTACGGTATCCTATGCAATTGAAACCGAGCATCCATTTGGTGAAAATCTAGATACACTCGCACCTCACTGGTTTGATGTAAAGGACTCAATAGCAAGTGGTGGTACGGGTACAATTACAAAGATTAACAATACACATTATGTTGGAATTGCGACACTTACACCTCACTTCAAAGATGATGTATATCCAGAAACGGTACAGGTAACTTGGGAGCCTGCAACTTTTACCAATCATGAAGGATTAGAAATAAAAGGTGATTGGTCCTTTGCCTTTTCATTAGAACGTTTAGAAGGAAATCTAGAACTTGTGAATATGACGGTTCAGGACGAAGACGTGTCATTTACACTCCAATCTGTTGAATTTACGCCAGTATCAACTGTTATTTCATATGAACAAGTGGTAACAGATGAACTACTTGAATTGTGGCCAAGTGTGACACCCGTATTCAGAGTTTCAGACGATCTTGGACATGTGTATATAAATGAAACTGGTGGTGGAGGTATGTCACCCGATAAAGGTAAAACATTTAAGGGAACAACTGAATTTGGTACCATCCAAGAAGGTGCGAGAAAGTTAATAATTCAACCCATTGAAATTGTAAGTAATAATTATGGAGAAGGTCATAAAGAAATTGAACTTGATCCTATTGTTATTGACTTATAACAGAGAGGCGCTTGCAAAAAATCATACAGTGGCGGATTTTTCATGAAATGGACATAGGGAGTCTTCTTAATTAACAGGAGTGTTTTTTGGAAAAAGCAATGACGCTCTTTCACAAATATAATATTCAGCAATCAAAAGCGCCTTTCTGGAACAAGGAAGGTGCTTATTTTATTAAGGACAAACTCTTGAAGAACAATTAAAATGAAATTGAGTTTGTTAAGAGAGTTACACTTTAACGAACGGAACAGGTTAAAGTAATTATGTATATTAAAAATAGGGTGGGATTAGGGCTTGGAAGATAAAATAACAACATTATTGAAAAACATTCCAAAAGTTGAAAAAGGTAAAAAGGTTGTACTCGGAATAGATGGATTAAGTCGCTCAGGTAAAACAACAATAGTAAGAAACATCGAACAGCATATTCAAGAAAAAGGTATTTTTTCTTGTGTTTTACATATAGACGATTACATTGTAGAGAGAGAAAGACGTTATAGCACTGGTAATGAAGAGTGGTATGAGTATTACAATTTGCAATGGGATGTAGAATGGCTAAAAGAGAATTTATTCAAAAGACTTAAAGAATCTAATGAATTAAAATTATTAACATATGACTATAATTCAGATTCACAAAATTTATATTCGGTCATGATACCAGATACTTGTCTAATTATTATCGAAGGAGTGTTTTTACAAAGAAAAGAGTGGAGAAATTACTTCGATTTTATGATTTTTCTGAATTGTGTACGAGAAGAGAGATTCAAACGTGAAAGTGTTGATACACAAAATAACATTGAGAAGTTTGAAAAAAGATACTGGAAAGCAGAAGATTATTATATGAAAACAGTTTCGCCAATAGAACAAGCCGATTTAGTTATACAGAATTAAAATATAGAATGATAGGCTTAAACTAAAACTAAAGGCTAAAGTGGATTTATGTTGTACAAAAGAAGTAATTATAGATAGAACTTTTGATACGAAATACAATAGAATTTGATATTCAACAAAGCGCGAATGTGTAATAACATTCGTGTCTTTTTATATTGGCCATATTGTGGGAGAAGAAAATTTCACCAATTTTATATTTACTTATTATGTTAACGTCATGGTAATATAGTTTTAATGAAAAATACGATGAAGAGAAGAGTAGATAAGATTCATTCTTTCAAGAGAGCTCCGTTTGGTGGAAAGGAGTAAGGATGATTTATTGAATCAAGCCTCTGAGTATCATATTGGAACCTTTTAGGGGATAGTATGACGGAAGCTCCCGTTATAGAGCTAAGGTAATAGTTTTTTTGTACCTGATAAGATTAGTATGGCGACATATTAATAAACTGGGGTGGCACCACGATTATAAAATCTCGTCCCCAAGACATTGATCTTGGGGTGGGATTTTTTTGTATTGTGCCTTTATATTTAAATATACGGAAAAAGTAAATATTAGTTTTTTTGTAGGGTGGATTTATTATTTTTGTAAGAAAGGAGAGAGGTAGGAATGGTTTTGAAGGAAAAACTTGTGTCTTGGAAATATCCCTCAATCCTATTAATTGGAATTGGGGTCTCGAATTTTGGTGAATGGATCTATTTCATATCACTTAATTTGATCGTTTTTGATTTGACTGGTTCACCCCTTGCGGTATCAGGACTTTATATCATCAAACCACTGGCTACTTTATTAACGAATTTTTGGGCTGGTAGTATTATTGACCGATTAAACAAAAGAAAACTAATGGTTTTTCTTGATATATTCCGAGCTTTATTTATAGCTTTATTACCATTTATGTTATCCATTGCACAAATTTATTTAGTAGTATTTATTATAAACATGGCGAGTTCTATGTTTGGTCCAACTTCAATGACATATATTACAAAGTTAGTTCCTCAAAAACAAAGAAAACAATTTAATTCCCTTCATAGTCTAGTTACTTCTGGAGCATTTTTAATAGGGCCAGCCATTGCAGGGTTATTGTTCTTTATTGGAACTTCAATTTTTGCAATCTATACAAATGCAATTGCGTTATTTATTTCAGGTATGATTACATTACTAATGCCTGATATAGAAAAACAAACAGCTATATCATTAAGTAATAATAAGCTATCAATAAAAATGATTAAAAGGGATTGGTATGCTGTAGTTGAATTTAGTCGCGGATCTAGTTACATTATGATGATTTATTTTTTGTTTAGTTGTGTAATGGTCATTATGGCAAGTGCTATAGATTCTCTTGAAGCAGCTTTTGCCAAAGAGGTTTTATTTTTGTCAGACAGTGAGTATGGATTTTTAGTAACCATTGCTGGGGCAGGTATTGTAGTTGGAGCATTAATTAACTCTTTAACAGCTAAAAAACTAAAAACCTCAATTTTGATTGGTTTAGGATCAGTACTAGTATCAACTGGATATATGATTTATGCTATTTCAAGTTCATTTATCATTGCAGCACTTGGGTTTTTTATCCTAGCTTTCTTCATCGCTTGTGCTAATACAGGCTTTCTAACATTTTATCAGAACAATATACCAGTTGATGTTATGGGACGTATTGGAAGTGCTTATAGCTTAATTCAAGCGATTTTAATTATAATTATAACTAGCATTATGGGAGTTGCAGCTCAGATTACTTCAATTCAGGTAGTTGTTTTCTTGGGTGTTTTAGTAATGTTGGTATTATCCATTACTTTGTGTACCTTTAGCTTATTACCTTCAAAAAAACAATTTTATGAAGCTGATGCTGAATCTAACAGAAGTATTAGTCTTTAAGCAGAAAATACAATAACCATTGTAATGATCATCCACAATAAAAGCGCTGTTCTTGAAAAAAGGTGACAAACTATACTAATCTGTAAAATAAATAAATTGTATACGGTGTAACAAGTCCGATTGCCGTGTAGAGACCTGGGGTATAAGTTTTCAAAATAAGGGTCTGTATGAGATGAACAAGGTTATGTAATATTACAAAACACAAAAAAATCATAAATAAGATTGCTGTCCATCCACTTTCAATGAATTGTACCTTAATGAATACGATAGTTGAGGCAACTAAAAATATTACCACATCTCTCTTAGCAAAAGAATGTGAATTAATATTCCAGAAGCTCCAAATTAACTTCTTTAGGCGATTATTATTACTTTCAATTAGACTCGAAGTTTTCCTAGACCAACTTTCAACACTGATTATTTCTTCAAAATCATGTAACATAAATATGACTAAAAAAAGCCAAATTGCATTATGAACTTCTAATGAGAACATCATGTTTAACCTCCAAAATAAGTATATATTTTTATAATAACACTAGTTGGAATATTTTAGGTTGTTTAGTGTTCACTTAACTAATAAAGTAAAAAAACAATCTTCAACAATAAAAGCGCGAATCTATAATTACATTTGCGCTTTGTTTATTATAGGACCTAATGAATGTAAAGCAATTCGGTGATAATTATAATATACCTAAAGAAAAAAATTTGAATGGATGATATAGCATGATTGATAATATAAACTTTTGGTCAAATCAAAATTATTACAAATTACAAAAATTAACTGAAGATGATGTAAAAAATGTTGAAAGAAAACTAGGGTTATTAATAAAGGTAAAATGATTGCTAATGTATTACAAATTAAACCCGTCATAGCAAAGCCGTATCCTCTGTGCCTTGTTATATATGTTTCCTTTAAACTAAAATAACTTACAATAAAACCTACAATAGAATAGGTATCCCTATCAAGCTTATGACTGATAAAATTAATGAAATACATACTAATACTAGAGAAATAACTGCCCTTTTATTTAATAGTAGCATTATTTAGGCTTTCTTTATATTGATTTCATTCTCTTCGGATTATTATTACCCATATTCCCCACCTGACCTATTTTTTCTGGACGTTTTTTTGGGACGACCAATTGCCAACAAAATCCTATAAAGTATAATAAGGATAAAATACAGCAGAAGAAATCCTTTATATTATTATATAAAAGTCACCAGTCCCTTTCATAGTTGAAAAAGATTTAGTTAAAGAGTAAGTCAAACTTCTTAACAGGAGGAAGAAAAATGAAAATTTATGTGGATGCAGATGCTTGTCCGGTGAAAGATATTATTATTTCTGAAGCAAGAAATTTAGAAATCCCGGTTATCCTTGTTACAAGCTTTTCTCATTTTTCTAATGCAGAACAGCCAACAGGAGTGGAAACCATTTATGTTGATTCTGGAGCAGATGCTGCAGATTATCGGATTATGAAGTTGGTAGAAAAAGGAGATATTATTGTGACGCAAGATTATGGTCTTGCCTCGCTAGGTTTAGCAAAAGGAATTATCGTCCTCCACCATACAGGATTCAGTTATACAAATGAAAATATTGACCAGTTATTGCAAACACGTTATTTAAGTGCAATGGCTCGAAAAAGCGGAAAGCGAACAAAGGGACCAAAGCCATTTACAGCAGAAGACGGGGAGCAATTTAGGAATCTTTTTAAACAGGTTATTTCTAGTTAAAATTAGGCTAAACTCAGATATACAGAAAGGAGCTAAATATTTTGAAGTACATAAAATCGCAAATGCAACAACTAATTAAGGAAAATAAAGAACTGCATACCCGCTTTAAAGAACTGAAGGCAGAAATGGGACTTGAAAAAAACAATGCCCTTAAGGCCTTGTACCATTCAGAAGTTGCTGATGGAGGAAAGTACCAGGTAGCTTACCAAGCACTTGATCAGCCCAAAAAGTAAATTCTTTTCTTTTGTTTATTCTTACTAAAATTTTGTTATAATTGTTTGTTTTATTGATATTATTCTTCAACAATAAAAGCGCGAATGTGTAACATTCGTGTCTTTTTTATGTGAATTGCTAGAAATGGAAAAGAGATTGTGAAGCGTTACACTTAAATATCGAGCAGTTTTGTTCAACCTGAATTGAAACTTACATTAAATATAACCGTCAAATTTAAGAAAGGGGACTTGTGTGAAAAGTAAACATTTATTATCTATTGCTGTTTTATTTGTTTTATTTATTTCCTTTTATCCAGGTAAGACATTAGCAACATCTTGGGCTTATCCATTTGTAGTTTGGGATGGATATATTTATGTGATAAGTGATGAATATGTAACGGAAATTGATAATGAAATAGGACATGTCACTAGGCATTCGGATATGGAACAGTATTCCAGTAACTTCTCTAATGCCTATAAGCGAGGCACTAAATACTATTCAATTAAAGAGATAAGTACAGACTAAGCAATAGCAGTTGGAGAATAGGATGGTCAATATATAAAGGCAAATAGAGAAGCAGAATATGAAATGAGAAGTCCTTTTGATGATTTCTTTGATGGACAACAAATTATTATTAAAATGATTATATTTTTTGTTTTGAGTATTTTAGCTTTTTTCTCATTTATAAAGTGATAAAGAATAATCGTGGAAGAGGTTAAAAACCTTATCAAACTAGTGTAGTGTTAGTTCAATACCCATCCTCACTCCTTGAATAAGGATGTCGCCCTTTTTCATTGGTTAAGGTATTCCTTAAAAGGTGAATTTTAGTTAAGCATTGAATAATATATAATAATTAAAATTCAGAGAGTTGGTGTTGTAATGAAAGTTATATTAGAAAAAGCTACTGCCAATAACGCCAAAGAAATTTTTGATATTCAAGTTGAGGCCTTTATGCCATTGTTGGATAAGTATAAAGATTATGAAACTAATCCAGCAAATGAAAGTGTTGAAAAAGTAGTATCAAGAATTAATAGATCTGACGGTGGTTTTTATAAGATATTAGCTGATAATAAACTTGTAGGCGCTATTTGCATTTTTACCAATGAGGAGACACAGTTTTGGATTAGCCCAATGTTCATTCTACCTACTTATCAAGGAAAAGGAATTGCACAGAAGGCAATTAAACTAATTGAAGACATGTTCCCCCATGCAACTTCTTGGGAATTAGCCACATTATTAGAGGAAGAAAGAAATTGTTATTTGTATGAAAAAATTGGTTATAAAAAAACAGGAATAACCAAGAAGTTAAACGATAAAGCAACCCTTACTTTTTATAAAAAGATTTAGAAACTATTTGGCTGTAAAATATTAATTAGTTAAAATGAGAGGAACCTAATAAATGAGTAAAGAGATGTTTGTGCAAGTAAGTGATTGTAAACTATATGCTAAATTATTGAGTGAAACTACCGGAAAACCAACTATTATTATGGACGCAGGATATGGAGATTTCTCAAAGGCTTGGGATTCTGTAATTGGGGATATTTCAAAACTTAGTAGTGTGTTAATTTATGATAGAGCTGGACTCGGGAAAAGCGAAAGAAGTTTGAATCCAAGAACCAGCCGTGATATGGTAAAAGAATTGAAACAGCTTCTTGTAAAAGCTAAGATAGAACCTCCATACATTTTAGTAGGTCATTCGTTCGGTGGAGTTAATAATATGCGAATATTTGCAACTGAATATCAAAATGATGTTTGCGGGCTTGTCCTGATTGACTCTACACCTGAAGACTATAGAAAAAGATTTCTCCCAATGATGTCAAAAGAGTTTCAAAGAGCATACAACAAACAATTCATTTATGAAGGCAACTATGATGAATTTATGGAAAGTCTAGAACACTTAAAAGATACTAAAATAAAATTAAATGTCCCAGTAATTGTTCTTTCAGCTGGTAAGAAAGATCATTACTCAAACGAATCACAAGAGCTATGGAATGAAATGCAGAGAGAAATTCTTGAAATATCTGCTGATGGAGAATTGGTAATAGCTAAAAACAGTACTCATTATATTCAAAATGTCGAACCTGAAGAGGTAGTAAGTGCGATAAAAAAGCTAATTGACAAGATGAGTTAGTGAAGGATTATGCATTATTTCTATTAATAAATGAATAAAGGTTGTAGGTTATTGAAAAGTTTGTTTAACCTGTACTCCACAATCGGTCGCTTTCCTTGAATAGGGAAAGTGCTTTTTCATTAAAGGGCCAGATTGTTGTACAAGGTAGATATTAAATAATCTCATTTTCAAGAAAAAATATATTAAATTGAGTATATATGTTGACAACAAGAGATAAATTAAATAAAATTATCTCATATTCAAGATATTTTAATTCAAGATAATTACATTCGAGATAAATTGTGTTGTAAGTTTATCTTACCTTTAATAGGAGGTGTGACATGGAAAGAAAATGTTCGAATCATCCGTTTTTATTGCTAATGCAAACAGCAAGATTATTTCAAGAACAAATAAGGGATGACATTTCTCAAAAAAACTTGAGTATTACTGAATTTTCAGTTTTAGAAGTCCTTTTTCACAAAGGTAAACAAACGATACAGCAAATTGCTAAAAGTATTCTAATAGCTAGTAGTTCGATGACATATGTTATAGATAAATTAGAACAAAAGGATTTGATTAAAAGGAATGCCTGTCCTGAAGATAGGAGAGTAGTACACATTACATTAACCAAAAAAGGATTAGAATTAATGGATATTATTATGCCAGAACATGAAGAACTCGTTGATAAGGTATTTGAGTCTCTGAACCCTAACGAGGTCGAGGATTTGTCCTTTCTTTTGAGGAAAGTAAGACAAAGGTTAGAAAAATAGTTTCATATCAAAATTAAGTAATAATTGGAGGAATTACATTGATAGATATAGGTTTGTTAATTATTAGGGTAGTTATAGGTTTCTTATTTATTGGTCATGGTGCGCAAAAGCTATTTGGATGGTTTGGTGGTTATGGATTAAAGGGTACTGGTGGTTGGTTTGAATCTATCGGAATGAAGCCAGGGATGACAATGGCCCTTTTTGCAGGGTTAGCAGAACTCTTCGGAGGAATTTTATTTGCATTAGGACTTTTAACACCACTTGCAGGAATTATCATTGCGGGAACTATGTTAATGGCTATTGTAAAAGTACATGGTCAAAATGGTTTATGGGCAACATCAAATGGATATGAATATAATCTTTCCTTACTAGTTGTCGCTATCGGAATAGCTTTAATCGGTGCTGGCCGTTATAGTCTTGATTATTTTTTATTCTAAAATATCTCGAAACAGAGATACTTTAATTAAGGAGATTGGATAGTATGGATTTTATACAATTAGTAAAAGAGAGACGATCAGCAAATAACTTTCTTCCTGATCATTCGATAAAAAAAGAAGAACTAAATGAAATATTTGAATTAGTCAAACTTGCTCCATCAGCTTTTAATCTACAACATACAAAATATGTAACTGTAATAGATCCAGTTGTGAAAGAGAAAATAAGGGCGGCTGCTAATGGACAATATAAAGTATCAAGTTCTTCTGCGGTTATTATTGTTCTCGGTGATAAAAAAGCATTTCAACAAGCATCGGAAATTTATGCTGGGTTAAAAATGCTAGGAATTATAAATAAACAAGAATATGACCAAATGGTCAATGATACAGTTACATTTTATGAATCTAGAGGTCAAGATTTTCAGAGAGATGAAGCAATTAGAAATGCCTCCTTATCAGCAATGCTATTTATGATGGCAGCAAAGGAAAAAGGATGGGATACATGTCCTATGATTGGTTTTGACTCTGACGCAATCAAGAATATATTAAATATAGATGATCAAGACGAAATCGTTTTAATGATGGCATTAGGAAAAGAAAAGGTAGAGAGTACAAGAGCACGAGGTTATCGTAAACCAATAAGTGAATTTGTTACCTATCTATAACAAATAAGATAGAAACTTAGTTAAATTCTTAATAAATTGGAGTGTGAATAAAATGAGTAGAAAAACAATGGGTATACACCATATAACGGCAATCGTGGGTCATCCTCAAGAGAATGTTGATTTTTATGCAGGTGTGTTAGGTCTGCGTCTAGTAAAACAAACGGTCAATTTCGATGATCCAGGGACTTACCATCTTTATTTTGGTGATGAAGTTGGTAAACCAGGAACAATTATGACATTCTTTCCATGGGCAGGAGTTCGACAAGGTGTGATAGGAGACGGGCAAGTAGGAGTTACATCTTTCGTTGTTCCAAAAGGTGCTTTGGGTTTTTGGAAAACAAGATTAGAAACATTCAAAGTAAAATTTACTGAAATGGATAGATTTGGTGAGAAATACTTGGAATTTGATGATCCGCATGGGCTTCACTTGGAAATAGTTGAGAGAGAAGAGGGTGAGGCTAACACTTGGAACTTTGGGGGATTAACCCCTGAAGTTTCGATTAAAGGGTTTGGAGGAGCGACCTTATTATCAACCCAACCAGATAAAACTGCGGAATTATTAGAAAGTGTAATGGGACTTGAACTTGTTGCAAAAGAAGGCGATTTTAGTCGATTCCGTTCTACAGCAGAGATTGGAAATATCATTGATTTAAAACAAACTCCTATTGGGCGAGGACAAATGGGCGCTGGAACAGTACATCACATCGCATGGCGAGCAGTTGATGACCAGGATCAATTAGATTGGCAAAAATATATTTCAGAGAATGGCTATCAGGTTACTCCTGTCCAAGACAGAAACTACTTTAATGCTATTTACTTTAGAGAACATGGAGAGATTCTTTTTGAAATTGCAACTGATCCTCCAGGATTTGCACATGATGAATCATTGGAGACAATGGGAGAAAAATTGATGTTGCCTCATCAGTATGAACAATTTAGAGAACGAATCGAACACGAGTTAATACCGATTAAAGTAAGAGAGCTAGATTGACTAATTTTTTGAAAAGGAATGATTTCTTTGCTATCAATTGACCCTACAAACAATAGCGAAAGAGAGAACTACAAATTTTTAATAGGTAGCATTATACCGAGACCTATTGCCTTTGTCACGACAAGCTCAAAGGAGGGCGTTCTAAACGGCGCACCATTCAGTTATTTTAATATCGTATCTTCAAATCCGCCAATGATTTCATTATCGATTCAACGATCAAAGGAGAGACAAAAGGATACAGCGAGAAACATCATTGAATCAAAAGAATTTGTTGTTCATATCGTTGATGAGGACAACATTGAAAAGGTGAATGAAACAGCTGCTAACCTTCCATCTAATCAGAGTGAAGTAATGGTAGCTAAATTAACTCCAATTGAAAGTGAGAGAGTTTCAGTTCCTGGAGTGAAAGAATCTAAAATTCGAATGGAATGTGTGCTAGAACATTCTTTAGAACTTGGTGGTGTGGATACACCAGGATGTGATTTTATAATAGGAAAAGTTGTTCAGTTTCATATTGAAGATAGTATTTATGAAAAAGGAAGAATTGATCCAAAGGGCTTAGGGGCTGTTAGTCGATTAGCAGGTGTAAATTACGCAAAGATAGGTGAGATATTTTCCATAGAACGACCAAATTAAAACAAATTTAAGAAAGGAGGGATTGAGAATGCAAAAAACAACTGGTATCCATCATATTACAGCAATGGTGAACGATGCTCAAAGGAATATCGACTTTTACGCGGGTGTCCTTGGATTAAGACTTGTAAAAAAGACGATAAATTTTGATCGCCCAGAAGTGTATCACCTCTATTTTGGTAACGAAAATGGAGAACCTGGAACTGTTATTACTTTTTTTCCATGGGCTAAACAGTTAAAAGGGCGCATTGGAACTGGTCAAGTTGGAGTTATTAGTTTTGTAATACCAATTGGATCCCTACCGTTTTGGAAACATCGTTTACAGCAATTCGGTGTTGAATTCCAGACTTCTAAACGGTTTGGTGAGATAAATATCATCTTTAATGACCCTGATGGGCTTCAGCTTGAGCTTGTAGAACGACAAGAGGAGCATATAAACAGTTGGTCCTTTGGGGGAATTCAGGCAGATAACGCGATTAAAGGGTTTGCTGGAGCTACATTATTTTCGACCCAACCTAATAAAACTGCAGAAGTTTTAGAAAGTATATTGGGACTTGAATGTGTCGGTGATGAAGAGGGATTTCTTCGCTTTAGAGCTGATGCGAATGTAGGTAATATCATTGACATCAAGTTAACTCCTTCTGTTCGTGGGCTAATGGGAGCAGGAACTGTCCATCATATAGCATGGCGATCAAAGGATGAAGAAGATCTTCTTAGATGGGAATCTCTCCTTAAAGAAAAGGAATATTATCCGACAGAAATCCGTGACCGAAACTATTTTAAAGCTGTGTATTTTCATGAACAAGGTGGGATACTCTTCGAGATAGCGACTGACCCACCAGGATTTTCAGTTGACGAACCTATAGACGAACTTGGTAATAAGCTCATGTTACCTTCGTGGCTAGAGTCAAAACGACAAGAATTAGAAGATATCTTGCCTAGTGTAGAAGTTCGTATTCTAAACGGGGATAAATGATGAAATTACTATTACTTCATGGTACTGGTGGAAATGAATTAGACCTGCTACCTCTTTCCAAGGAGGAATTGAAAGTATTGTAGGATGGTTTGATAGCATTGGTTGACCAGGTTTTCTTGTATATGGGGTTGCATTGCTTGAGATGGTTGGTGGTGTTGCTTTAATCATTGGTTTGGCAACAAAACTAATATCTGCCCTATTCGGTTTATTAATGATTGTTGCAACTTTAAAAGTCAAACTCTTAGTTGGATTATTCGGTAATGGACAAATGGCAGGATATGAACTAGATTTAGCATTTTTGGCTATCGCAGCTTATCTTGTTATCAATGGAAGCAAAATGTTTTCAATTAATCAATTAATTTTCAATAAGGACAATTCTATCTCAAAATCTATTTAATATTTTAATTATGCTAGCGAATTGGTTGATTATAAAAAAAGATTGTTATATAATTTATCTCGAATTAATAATATATTAAATTGAGATTTACGAATTAAGGCAATCTTAGAAATGATAAAATAATTAACTCTATAAACTTAATTCCACTTGAATCTTTACTTATCTTCCATCCCTTTTTAGGGAAAGATGAATGGGATTTTGGAAGGGGTGGTTTTATAGACTTAGGATTAAAGAAAAATATGAATTAGGTGGTGTTTTGAAAATGGGTATTTTAAGTAAATTATTTGGAAATTCTACGGTAAAGGAGTCGGAAATTATGTCAAATGTAAAATTAGCAGTTATTTATTACAGTTCAACAGGTACAAATTACGAGTTAGCTCAATGGGCAGAACAAGGTGCAAAAGAAAATGGTGCTGAAGTAAAAGTATTAAAAGTCCCTGAAACAGCTCCACAGGCAGCAATTGATTCTAATCCAGCATGGAAAGCACACGTAGAAGCAACAAAAGATGTACCAGAAGTAAAACTAGAAGATCTAGAATGGGCAGATGCAATTATTTTCAGCATACCTACTCGATTTGGAAATATGCCATCACAATTGAAGCAATTCTTAGATTCAACTGGCGGCCTTTGGTTTAATGGAAAACTTGTTAATAAGGTCGTTAGTGCAATGACCTCAGCACAAAATCCACATGGTGGTCAAGAAGCGACGCTTTTATCACTATATACAACAATGCATCATTGGGGTGCACTTGTTGCTTCGCCAGGTTATACAGATCCAGTTACATTTAGTGCTGGTGGTAACCCGTACGGAACTAGTGTAACAGTTGGTCAAGATGGTAAAATGATTGAAGACGTTCAAGCTGCAGTTAAACATCAAGCAAAGCGTACTGTTACAGTAGCTGAATGGGTGAAAAAAGGAAATAAATAACTAAAAAAGGGCTAATCAAATAATGTTGATTAGCCCTTTTTTCAATGATTAAGTGTAATTACAGACTGTTTAAACCCTTTATACAGTTCAATTGGCTGATCTATTATTCCTTCTCCTCCGCTTGATCCAATATATTTCCTTAATATTACATTAAAATAAAATAATCATATACATATGTAGTTCCACAACCGACCACAAAACCTTAAAAATACATATTGGGTGGACCTTTTGAAATTAGTCCAGGAATGTAAAAATGTTAGCAAGGGGATGAATGACGTGTTTAACGATTTTGAGATTAAGGAAGGCCGACCTGTATATATTCAACTTAAGGAATATTTAAAAAGAATGATAACGAATGGGTATTTACTTGAGAACCAAAAGCTTCCATCCACTCGTGAACTTAGCTCTTTATTATCAATTAGCCGAAACACTGTTCTAACTGCTTATGCGGATTTGGAACAAGAAGGACTGATCTATGCTGTAAAGGGGAAGGGAAACTTTGTAAGTTGGGTTGAGACATTCAAATCGCTATCCATCCAGTTAAGTTGGCCTAATAAAGTCAATGAACAAACCTTGTTGGTAGATGAGTTGGACCTTAAAAAGCATGGTGTTCGCTGGAATAAGGAATTTATTTCATTTAATAGCATCGCACCAGATGAAAAGCTTTTTGATGTAGAAAATTTTAAAAGGGCTTTTTTAAATCGGATGTCTATGGAAGGAGACATCGTTCTCAACTATGGGTATGCAAAGGGCTATCAACCACTTATCGAATATCTGCTTCACTACATGGAAATTAAAGGGGTAGACACTAGAAATAAAGATATTTTAATTACTAATGGATTCACGGAAGGTCTGGATCTCGTTTTATCCTCTTTAACTAAAAAGAGCGGGCGTGTTCTTTGTGAAAATCCAACCAATGATTCTGCACTTAAGCTCTTTCGATTACATGGTTTCGAAATCGATGGAATTCAAATGGATAATGACGGTGTCAATATACGTCAGTTAGAAACATTACTATCAAAAAAAGAATATGATTTTGCATACTTAATTCCGTCTTATCATAATCCAACGGGTATCGTAACGTCCTCACAAAAAAGGAAAGAAATTATGGATTTGTTTTCCGCATATCAGCTACCGATCATTGAAAATGGATTTAATGAAGAATTACGTTATTCAGGGTCACATCTTGCATCATTGGCATCCTTCGCCGGACAGGGAAATAATGTTATTTATATTAGCAGCTTCTCTAAAATTCTTTTTCCTGGTTTACGTGTCGGCTGGATTTTGGCAGATAAAGAGTTAATTAATTACCTAGAAAGCATGAAAAGAGCGCGAACAATTCATACGTCTACATTAGATCAAGCGGTGTTATATCAATATTTGAATGATGGATACTTTGAGAAGTATTTAAAAAAAGCTAAATCCGTTTATAAGAGAAAGCATGAATTAGCGGTTCATTGTTGTAAGCAATTTATTCCATTCAAACGATTAACTGGTGACGGTGGACTGCATCTTTTTATAGAACTAGAAGACCACATCGATGCACGAAAGCTTTTAGAAAAATGTTATCAAAGGGGCGTTGTTTTTGTGCCAGGTAATATTTTCCACACAGACAACAGTGGACATCATACTTTACGCTTAGGATTTTCTAGACTGACAGAAAGAGAGATTATGCAAGGCATTAAAATCATAGGGGATACTTTAAAAAATGATTATTATGGGGGTTAGAAAAATGAGAATTGGCATAATTATGGGAGGAGTTTCTTCCGAAAAGCAAGTATCGATTATGACAGGTGAAGAATTTATCGAGCATTTAGATAAAAATAAATATGTAATTGTACCAATCTACTTAGAGAACACGGAAGGCCTAGTGGAAAAGGTAAAGGATATTGACATCGCACTACTGGCCTTGCATGGAAAATTCGGTGAGGACGGCACGATTCAAGGTGCATTAGAAACAATGGGCATTCCGTTTACAGGGAGCAGCCTCCTGTCTAGCAGCTTATGCATGGATAAAAATATCTCAAAAAAAATCATCCGCTTTGAAGGTGTACAAACGCCAGATTGGATTCACCTTACAAATATGGAGGATTTTAAACTAGAAGAACTAGAGAAGATTGGTTTCCCGCTAGTTGTGAAACCTAATTCAGGTGGTTCGAGTGTAGGGGTAAAGATTGTTTATGACAAAGAAACGCTAAAGCCTGCTATTGAGGAAGTGTTCAAATGGGATTCCGAAGTAATCATCGAAAAGCTAATTACGGGAGAGGAAATTACTTGCTCCATTTTAAATGGGAAGCTTTTACCGGTGATTTCGATTCGTCATCAGGGTGAGTTTTTTGATTATACGTCCAAATATGATGATGTGGCTACCATTGAAGAGGTAGTCCAGTTCTCTCCCGAAATACAGAGCCGTGTTGCTTTAGCAGCAATGACTTGCTATAAATCATTGAAATGTAGTGTTTATGCCCGAGTCGACATAATGATGAAAGATGGTATACCCTATGTGATGGAGGTAAATACATTACCTGGGATGACGAAAAATAGTTTGTTTCCAAAAAGTGCACAGGGAGCGGGTATTCCTTATCATAAGCTACTTGACTTAATCATTGAACATTCACTTAATATGAGAGGAAAATATTAATTTGTAGAATATGATCAAATTATTAACTCTAATTGGGGCTTTACTATAATAGGTTGATGGTATGATAAAGTTTGATTTAAAACCCTATATTGCTGAATTTTCTTATTCCTCAATCAAAGCGCGAATGTGTAATAACATTCGTGTCTTTTTTATGTAAAGGCCAGATTAGTGAAGATCAATTAAGCACTAAAGAAATAAAAGATCATCTAGCAATCAAAATGAGCGGTGGCTATAAACAGAATAAACCAAATAATGAGTAGATCACTTAATACTTAATCTACTCATTTCACGTTTAACTTAAGTTTTTAAACCAATTTCAAATCTATAACAATAAAATAAATTGCTATCAATGACCTGCTGAACTTAATTTGTTGATTTCTGTCTAAATTGGAGGTGTGAGGCTTTATTTTAAGATTAATTAGATTCGATGACCAGGTCAAGATTAATAAGTGTAAGCTTTAGCTCCTCCATTTAATTAATAAACATAGCTTTTTCTGTAAACGGAAAAGATAAGGTAACAGTAGTACCATTTTTCAATCGGCTTTGAACAGAGACAACTCCGCTCATTGCTTCAACTATTTGATAAACTACCATCATACCTAATCCTGTACCTTTTATCTCTTTTAGAGAAAAGTAAGGTTCACCTAATCTAGTTATAGCCTCGTCTGTCATTCCGCAACCAGTATCTATAACATAAATTTCAATCATATTGTTTTTTCTGAAGTCATGATTGAAAGAGTACCACCGTCTTCCATTGCTTCAATAGCATTTTTAAAGACGTTAAGAAGGACTTGTTTAAACTTGCTTGGATCTCCAATAATATTATGTTTATGGCGGAAATCAAGGAATGTTTCAACACAGTTACTATTAGCTAAGGGAAGAATTAGTTCTATAGTATTTCTAATCTCTGTTTCAATATCGAGAATTATTAGGATTTCTTGTTGTGGTTTAGCAAAAGTTAGATATTGAGTAATAATATCAGACGCACGTTCTGCCTCTGAAAGTGCTGTTGATATATATTTGTTAACATGTATTGGCAGGTTCTTTTCTTCCAGAGCTAACTGTAAAAATCCTTTTACGGATGTAAGGGGGTTTTTAACCTCGTGGCTGATACTTGCTGCTAGATGACTTACTGTTTCTAATTTAGCATACTTAACATGCTGTTGTTGGTAGATATAGTTATTTATAAGTAATTCGCAAAGATAGGTAACAAAAAATGTAGATCCAGAAAGAATTATTGAATAAGCAATATAAATTGGAACATTATTAAACCCAAATAAAATTGATGGAACAAGAAATGCTAAAATCGAATAAAAGAATGATAGTAAAGTAAGCATAAAAACTTTTCTCAGTATTCGTTTTTTATACAATTTTGGAGAGATATACTGTATGGCTATCGTTGAAATACAAGTACAAATGAGTGTTCCTATAAAACCTTCGTCGCCACCATATAGAAACAAACGGTATGAAATAAGTAGTGCAGCTAAAGGAAATAAAACGCGTCTGCCACCATAAAATCCAGCTAATAAGAAAGGGATAAATCGTAAGTCGTAATAGAAACCATTACTCATATGAACGGATAGGGAAATATTCAATATTATTAAAATTGAACCGACCATAAGAAGGGCATAATGCTTTTTACCTATCATCGAACTTGAATTCCAATTAATAATATTAACAATAAGAATCACTGTTAAAATTAAAAGAAGATCAATCAGAAGACTATTAATTAATTGATACATACAGTATCCTCCCAAAAGGTTTAATTTTATTTTATAAAGTATTTTCTATTTATACTAGATAGTTAATTAAATTTTTTTGTTAATAAAGCAAAAATTTTGTGTTTTTATAAAGAAAGGGAGCTCCGTTTTTCTGGAGTTCCCTAGTTACAATTGAAGCTTTTGATGAAATCAGAAAAATATTCTATAAAATAACCATTGCTGACATATTAAAAAGGAATGCTCTTTTCGTACCAATTAAAAGGAATAAATTATTAATATATTAAAGATGGTTGCTCTTCTATTACAAGTGGAGAAAGCTTTAATACGATACATGCTACAATATTAAAAAAGGTAAACTTTGGAGGCAGCACACCACTGCTAGACTTATAACGAAATTAAGTTCTTGGTATATCCCGACAAGGGCAAATAAAGGAGCTGTTTAAAATGGATGAAAAAAATGATACAGAAATAAAGCGATCTTCAAAAGCAGAAAACATTATACTTCAGATCAATAGTAAAACTAAGCTAGGTGACTTACGAAAAATCGCGAAGGATATTAAAAAAGATCACGAACTAGCTATGGAACTTTGGTCTACCGAAGAGTTTTTGCCTAGACTATTCGCAATCTTAATTATGGATAAAAAACTTCTTTCACAAGATGTGCTAAATAAGCTTGATAAGGATATGCAGACTCACTCTTTTGATGAGAGAAATAACTTAATGGATTGGTTAATGGCTAATCAGCTCACCAAAGACAAGAAGAAAATTGCATTGATGGAGTCATGGGAAAATAGTCCTTCAGCTCTTCAAAGGCGAGCTTTCTGGTATTATCAAGGACGATTGAGATGGACTGGACAAACACCGCCTGATAACACCGCAGACTTGCTATCTGCATTAGAAGCTAATATTACGCAGGAAGAACCGGAAGTTCAATGGGCTATGAATTTCACCGCAGGCTGGATAGGCGTCTATGATGAAAAGAATCGTGCACGTTGTATTAAACTTGGTGAGAAAACGGGTCTTTACAAAGATGAAGTAGTAGCAAAAGGATGTACTCCCAGCTATTTGCCGGAGTTCATTAAGATTGAAGTTAACAAACGACATACTATTTAATAGACTAATGTGATGTTAGATGTTCAACGATCTAAGCGCGTTAATCTAAATATGTGGAAGTAATCAAGATAAAAAAGAACGTTACTCAGAATGTAACGTTCTTTTTTACCTGTTTCATGAATGGTTATCAGTACAATGAGAAGATATTAAATATATCGTTTAACCATTTGTCCATCTAAGAGGCGACTATACCTAATCATTTAAATTTTAAATTGATTGATTTCATTCTGTAGCTCACTCGACATTCTTGATAATTCTTCTGTTGCTGCTGCTACCTGTTCCATAATAGCAGATTGCTGTTCAGTCGCGGCTGAAACACTTTGTGCACTTTCATCATTTGAGATTGAAATGTCATTAATTGCATTTGCTACTTCTTTTAGCGAGTTTGTTTCTTTAACAATTTCCATAAGCAATTGATAAGTATGATCGATTCGGTTACTAACATCGTTAATAGATGAAGATATATTATGGAATGCATCTCCAGTTGCCTCTACTACTTGTATACCAGATTTTGTTGATTCTGTACTAGAATCCATCATCTGAACTGAACCATGAATTCCTTCCTGAATTTCTAGAATTAAACTAGTAATTTCGCAAGAAGCATTACTCGATTGTTCTGCAAGCTTTCGGACCTCATCAGCTACTACGGCAAAACCTTTTCCATGCTCTCCTGCTCTTGCTGCTTCAATGGCTGCATTTAATGCTAGTAGATTTGTTTGTGCTGCAATTGATGTAATCATAGACACAATTTCTTCTATCTTTTTAGATTTTTCACTTAATTCATTTATAGCATCTGAAGATTTAGTAACAGTTAGATTGATCTCATTCATTTGTTTTTTTACATCTTGGACATTATCGTTTCCATCATGTGCTAATCTTGAAGTTGCTGATGAATGCTCTTTTACACTCTCGATTGTTTCTGCAATGTTATTCATTTTTTCAATAATGTCAGTGGTATTTTTATTCATCGTATTTACAAATTTTGTTTGTTCTGTATTGTTAGTTGCTACAAATTGTATTGAATTTGCTACCTCTGTAATGGACTTACTAGTTTCTTCCGCACTTGCAGATAATTCTTCAGAACTGGATGCAACTAATTGGCTTGTGTCATTCATTTTATAAATCATTTCTTTTAGTTTTTCCAGGGCATTGTTATAGTGAGTGCCCATTTCCCCAATTTCATCATTAGATTTAACATTTATGGGGTGTTTAAGATCACCTTCAGCTAAAAATCCTATTTGATGAACAAATTCTTTGATACGATTTGAAAAACGATCTGTAAAAATAAAAATAACAAGAACAGCAAAAACTAATATAATAAAAGATATCATCATAGACTTGTATAATAGCTTTTGAACTGCCTCATATAGTTCGCTAGTTGGAGCGTTTGCTACTAGCTTCCAACCTGTTGAAGGAAACGTTTTATAATATGCTTCCCATTCATGATCGTTTCGTTGAATAAGTTCAGTACCTGATTCTGTGCTTATTACCTTTTCTCCAAATGTCTTTAGGCCTTGGTCATCTAAAATTGATTCATTCATCACTTTTTGACCATCAGGATGGGAGATGATCATACCAGTTGAATCTAACATATAGAAAAATCCTGTTTTTTCAAACTTTTGTTCAGCTATCATATGTTGAATGGTTGATAAATCATAATCAGCTGTTACAACACCAATGACTTTTTCATTATCAACTATAGGCAAGGCAGCTGTAATCATAGTAATTCCCATTGTTTCATCAAAATAGGGTTCTGTCCAAGTGACTTTTCCTTTTTCAGCATTTTTACCTGCAAGATACCAATCAGTATTATGATAATCATATGCTGGGTCTTCATAGTCTTCAGTGTAGACAACGTTTTTTCCATCTTTATAAACGTAGGGACCGAAAAACTTTTCTTTTTCATCATATAGATATGGTTCTATCCATATACCTGCTCCTAAAGTGTTTGCATTTAGTGGAATCATTTCTTCTAAGAATATGCGATAATCCTCTTTTGATAATGAAGTTCCTTTTGATTGATAAAGAGCGATAATACCCTCAGCTACTTTTTCATGAGAGGCAATTTCATTTTTCATTTTCTCTGAAATGGCATTTAATTCGTTGTTAACACTTAACCTTGTTACGTCTGATACTTCTTTTTTTGTATCCATAAAGCTTAAAGTAGTAATAGAAATAGTTGATAGTAAAATAATCGGTACAAAAACTAAAAGCATCTTTATCCTTAGACTAGAAAATCTGTTTTTAAACTTTTTCATCATATAAATCCCACCTTTACTTAATAACGACATAGTTCGACATTTTTCTTATGTATTTAATATCGGATAATAATCGAAAAAATTTATTAAGAAATTGTAAAGGTTTCATTTATAAGGCTATATTGGAGAAGAATAATTACCCATTTGTGTCGAGCGTTTCTAAATTAATAGGGAGTAATTCATTTAATTCGTATTCCTCATTACTAGTAAGTGTGTTCTTCTCTTTTTTAACTTTTAATTTATTAATCCTTCCATTTTTGCCGTAATTCTCATATGAGTCAATAAATTTCACGAATTCTAAGACTACTTTGAAACCTTTTTCTGAGAATTCGTCCATTACTGTACCGAGAGCTTTAAAAGTTCTGTTGGTATTCATTAGTATCAATATCCTAGAAGATATCTAATCCTTTATTTGTAAAATACTCATTGAATAATGTCATTGCTTTTTTGTATTTATGTAAACCTTGAATTTTTGCGTCACTTTTTTTACATTCGGAACCTTGTATTGGTCCTTTTGTGAACTCTAGATAGTAATTGGGAAAGGATCTGAAATTGAAGCAGAAGCAGAGGCAATTTCGCCGTGATTTGTTGCTGCGTTTGCTGTTAAACCAGATGAAAGAACAAGTGAAGCTAAGATAAAAATGTGAGGAAAATACTAGTTATAGCGATAATAGTTCTATAGTTTTAGTTATTGTTGTTTTGAATAGGACACCAGATTTCCTTACAAAAGAAATTAATGCTTCAGATGCAATAGACAAATTAAAGCAATCTGAAACTGATATAGTCTCGGTAGGAGAAGCTGAAGGTAAGGAATGGTATATTACTATTTTTAATAAAGGAGAGGGACAGAAGAACTTTATTAAAAAGATTGAGAGCAAAGGCTGGATATGATCCATTTTATCTATTTATACAATAAAGAGCTCTGTAAATTTTCATAAAAGAATTAATGTAGTTACACTATAAACCTGCTTGTGGAATAACTCTTATAATGCATATTAGACCTATTTAGTGATATAATAATTTTTTTCTATTGATGATTTTAAAAAACTTATTCTCTGGAAATTTGGTTTTTCTGGTACTCAGTGATTAAATTGTCTAATTTTTGACTAAGAGAAATCGTTATAGGGTGGTTCAAGCCAATAAGTAGTCCAATTTCTATGAGTTCACTTCTGAGGGAGTTAATCTTAATTAGTAGGTCATTAGAAGGTGGTATTTGTTTGTATATTAGTGGAAGTTTCATTTATTAAACTCCTTTGATTCAAAAGAACTAAATTTATTAGTTTTGATTTTACCAAATATATTCCATATTTGTAAATCGGAATTTACTAAATATAAATAAAAAATCCTCCTCCAATAATCAATTCTTAATGATATTGCTAAGCGTTGTTATCTCCAACATGATGTATTCTTTTATTTCGTTATCGGTACATCTGTTGTATTCGTTGATCAACAAATATATTTCTCTAATAAAAGTTACCATTTCATTGCTAGAAATCATAATAATCATCCTAAATTAAATAGTGTAAAAGAACTAATTAAATTATAGGTATTATGAACTTAGTAATCAAGAGTAATAATTGTTTGTGTTATTGATAAAGGAAAAAAATATTACGGAGCTCAAGGATACTATGCAATAGAATATTGATCTTCAACAATTGAAGCGCGGAGTGTTCAATAAGAAAGATTGTATTTATCTACAGAAGATTTGGCGAATAATAAGAAAATTATTAATGTGTTTAATTACGATTATTCATTACAAGAAGCTTATAGTAGAGCTTTTAAAAACATTTTTGTTATAAATCCTAAAGAATATCAAATTTAACAAGTTGCCTGTTCAATCAGTTGTTAAACTTACTATAATAAAGATAGGGAATGGTGTGATTTGGACATTTCTAGAAAGATTGAGGTCGAAAATTTACAACATAAAAAGAGTGAGTTGTTTGACAAAGACGTACTTCATATTTTAAATGGTCAAGTTATGTATCAGGAGTTTAAACAAAACAGACTAATGGGAGATTCCGATTATTCTCCGTTTAATGAAGCGATGTGTGTGAACCCAACTACTGAACAAATTTTTGATACAGAGTTTATTAAGATACGATCTTTAGGTCATCGGGTTTCAGTAGAAGGTTATATTGACAAGGTTATTGTACCATTAGCTAATTTCTTCAATAAAGATTATAACTGTATCGTTTTATGGTTTGGGGAAGATATGTTTTGTCAAATGAACCTACTTACCATACTTTCCTATCTCGAACAATCAGACTATAAGGGGAAAGTGTTTTTAAATAGTTTTAGAGAGGATGAATTTAAAGTTAATCAAACTGAACTTAAATTGGGTCATTATGATTTTGTATATAGAGAAGTGATGGTTAATTAAGTTAAACCTTCAAAGGAACTGTTTCCACTTATGTACCAGGCGATTGGCATCTATTTACATATGTTAAAAGAAGATAATGAAGTGGTAAAGTATATTAAAAAGAACAAAGATTTACCAACATCAGAATTAATCAAGAGGTTATTTGTTCTTTTCCCAACAGTAGGTTATGGGGATATACAATATATAGACCTTATTAATAGAACTCGATAATTTTAAGTGACCCAACCAAGAGGTTTATTTTAAATAGATTTGTGAAAAAATGTACATAAACAAACGGGGACTTTAGTTCAAGATCTTCAACAATAGAAGCACGTCTTTGAAAGAAGATAATAAATTAGATTATCAATGATTTCTAAAAGTAGAGGTGCATTTCATGCTGAAATGTGCTTTTTAAATGTTGAAAGAAAAGGATATTCAGTATTACAAATCGAACATAATTCAAAGAGGAAATGAACTGATTCAAATTCTAATAATGTAGGTGTTTAAAATGATAAGAATTGCAACTTTTACAGATATTTCTTCAATAACAAACCTAAAACAAAAAATGTTTAAAGAAGTGGGTATGGAAGACCTTCTCAGAGATGATTTTGTTCAGGTAGTTGATAAGATATATGAAGAATTATATGTTTTAGAGAAAGCAATTCACTTTGTAGTAGAACGCAACAATGAAATAATTGCATGTGCTGGCGCGTTCATAAAAGAAGATATTCCATATTGTTTTTATAAAGAAAACCAGTACGGATTTATTGGAGATGTTTATGTAGATCCAAAATTTAGAAATCAAGGTTATGCACGTAAGTTAACAAATGAAGTGTTAGAATGGTTTTCAAAAAGAGAAATTCATACAATCCGATTATTAGCAAGTGATAATGCAAGAAAACTATACAAAACACTAGGGTTTACTGAAACTGATCAAATGATATTGCGAAGATAGCTTAGCTATGTTTCTTACAAAGTAAATTCATCTATGTAATTCAACAATAATAGCACCTTTCTGGAACAAGGAAGGTGCTTATTTTACTTTAAGAACAAACTCGTGCAGGACAACTAATATGAAAATGATATTGTAAAGAGTTAACTTTAACGAATGGAACAGGTTAATGTAATTATGTATATTAAAAGTAGGATGGGATTGGCATTTGAAGATAAAATAACAACATTGTTGAAAAAAATTCCAAGAGTTGCAAAAGGTAAAAAGGTTGTGCTTGGAATAGTTGGATTAAGTCACTAGAAAATAAATTTCATATAGAGGTGGAGTTATATGCCTAAAATTGACAATATGTTAGCAATTCTATGGATGCTTCGTTCAGGTGAAAAAATTACTGCAAAACAAATTTCAGAAAAGTTAGAGATGAATATAAGGACTGTGTATCGTTATATTGATACAATTTCAACAAGTGGTGTACCTATAATTTCTGAACCAGGACATAACGGTGGATATACTTTATTGAACAATTTTATTGAGGCTCCTCTTTTTTTTGATTTTGAGGAGCAAACTTCACTATTTCACGCTGCTGTTTTTGCAGAAGAAGCCGGATATTATGGAGGTGAAGCACTAAATAGGGCCATTTCAAAACTAAGTAAATACTCAAATCAAGAGCAGGAAACAAAGATAAACAAACATTTAACTAGTCTTGAAGTAATAAGTCGATTAAGTTCACTCTCTGTGGAACCTTTTTTGAAAGAGTTGGAGCAGGCCGTAGCTGACGGGTACTCAGTAAAAATTTTTTACCATAAAACTGGAGAAAAGCAATTAAATTATAGATTGGTCGATCCGTACAGAATTATCTATTGGAATAATAAGTGGTATGTGATTGGATTTTGTCATCTTAGGAATGATATCCGTAGTTTTAGAGTAGATCGAATTGAAAGTCTAATGTTAACCGAAAATAAGTTTAACCGGCCAGAAAATTTTTCAGCACGTGACTTTTTTATGAAAAACCTCCTTCCAACTTTAGAAGATAAGGAAGGGATTACTTCATTAATTATTAATGGAAATGAAAGTACGCTGAATGATGTTTGCCAACATTGGTTTTTAGGACATTATTTACAAGAACGGACTTCAAATCAAGCAGTTTTTCTTCTTGAAAAAGATATGATACATACATATGTTCCTTATTTACTTTTACCGTACAATAAATCTATTAAAGTTATTGAGCCAATAAGTCTAAAGAAAAGACTTATTGAAGTTCTGTCGGAATTAATAAAATTTCATCAAGTATGATAACTTCCCTGACGTTAACTGTCAGGGAAGTTTTATTATAATAGCTATATCAATTGTGATTGGAGTGCTATTGGATGCAAACAAAAAAAGTTTTTCTATATGTATTTAATACAATGTCGGACTGGGAATATGGATATTTAATTGCTGAACTAGACACAGGAAGATATTTTAAAAAAGATATAGAACCTTTAAAAGTAGTTACAGTAGGAGCTAATAAGGAAATGATTACTACGATGGGGGGACTGAGCATAAAACCAGATATTTCCCTTGATGAGTGTACTCTTGAGAGTAAAGATCTTTTAATTTTACCAGGAGGGACTACTTGGAATGAAGAAATTCATCAACCTATCTTGGAAAGAATTGGCCAAGCTTTAAAGCTTGGCACTATTGTTGCTGCAATTTGTGGTGCAACTGAGGCTCTTGCGAATATGGGATACTTAGATACTAGAAAGCATACAAGTAATAATTTAGAATACACTAAAATGGTATGTCCTAACTATAAAGGAGAAAAGTTCTATGAGGTGGGATCTGCGGTAACTGATGCGAATTTAGTTACTGCATCAGGAATAGCTCCTCTGGAATTTACGATGGAAGTACTGAAAAAATTAGATGTATTTGCACCAGATACATTACATTCATGGTATAACCTAAATAAGACTCATAAACCTGAATACTTCTACCAGTTAATGAATTCAATAAATAGCTGAGCTAAAAAACCAACTTAGCAGTTTTATATTAGTTCAAATAAAAATAACGAAGTAACTTAAAAGCTCACTTTCTCTATTTTGTTTTGCGGAGAAGTTGGGCTTTTAAATTTGGAATTTTCTTATCGTTGTAAATCCGCATTTTCATGACGCTACCCCTATAGGAAGAATGGCTATAATGAGATTACTACTTTTGGGGAGTATGTAGATTGTGAAAATAGTGTTTGTTTTGCAAAGAAAATCGGTTAACAATTTTATAAACACAACCATTATTCTGGCGGTGTTTTCATTTGCTATTAAGTTTAATAATTATCTTCAACAATCAATGCGTTGTTCTTGAAAAGGGATAGAACCATTTATCTCAACCTTTTAAGAAGTAGTATTCCAAAAAGAAGACGGCTGGACCTATGCTACAGAAAAAAGCTTTGTAGCTCAATTAGATGTGTACAAAATGAAAATGTTTAGGTAGTGAACACTTCACATAATTGATAAGAATGATCTTCTACAATAGAAGTGCTTTTCTGGAACAAAGCAAGGTGCTTATTTACTTTTAATGGAAAATCAAAAAAATAAATGGAAGGTATTTCTTTAGAAATGTAGAAATCATTATTAAGAATTTTAAGATTAGAAATTGATAATAATTAACTAAAGGAGTAAAAGAGATGAATCGTTTAAATTTAATTACATTGGGTGTAAAGGATATGATAGAATCACTTCATTTTTACCGTGAAGGACTAGGATTTGAAGTCTTAGTATATGGAGATGAATCAAATCCTGACGTTATTTTCTTTAAGAATTCAGGAACAAAAATCTCATTGTTTCCAATCGATAGGTTAGTAAAAGATATTAGTACAGAAAGGCCACTAGAATTAGGGAGGGGATTTGGAGGAATCACGCTTGCTTATAACGGAAAGTCAAAAGAAGAAGTTGATGAGATATTTACTTTAGCAAAAAAAGCTGGAGCTAAAGTTATGAAGGAGCCAGAAACTGTATTTTGGGGTGGTTATAGTGGCTATTTTCAAGACCCAAATGGATACTATTGGGAAGTTGCTTATGGAGATAATTGGGAATTTGATGAGAATGATATGTTAGTTATTGGTGATAAATAAATTTAGACAATAAAGTGATCTTCAACAAACAAAACGCCTTTGTTTAATATAAATATACGGCGTCTTTTTGTTGTGGTATTGACCTAAAAAGCGAAATAAAGAAAAGTTTAAATTCCTACAACAAAAGAGAGAAACATCATTATCATAATTAAGATAAAAAGAGCTAAGGGAACACCATTCAAAATTAAACCTAATAGTGCAAGGCTTTTCTGTTCCTTTTTAAACATTGCCCATATTCCCAATATCGTACCAATTAAGGCTGCAAACATTGAAATATCACCAAAATAAGTATGAACATCCATTAACGGTTCCCATGGAATAATCAACCCTAAAATTAATAAAGAAAAAGGGGATAAAACTAATGAAATTATGGACATCATTGGTTTTTTACTCACAATTTTCACCAATCCCTAAAATAATACTCTTGTCTATTATGAAAAAGGAATAGCTTTATTATTCATATCATTTAAAAAAGCTTTAATTCGCAGTTCCCTTAAATAGTGAAGGAGTGATCTTCCACAATATAAGTGCAATAGTTAAAAATAAGATCATCTAGGTGATCTTATTTTTTGTGCTGAAAAAAATATAGTGTAACAGGTGGGTATGGATTATTATGGTAAAATTAATATATGAAAGGGGAGGATACTTTGAAAAGGTTTATATATATTATTACCTCTGTTTGTTTTATAGCAGCATGTGAGTCAGAACCATTAACTTTATATGATTTTTACCAGAGAGATATTGAAGATGTTACAAAAATAGAAATTATTGATGGAAGCACTGGAGATAAAAAAGTTGTAAATGATAAACAGATTATAGATGATCTTTTATATCAAATAAAAGAAATAAAGTTCATTCCAGATGAGAACCAAGAGGATAGGACAGGTTATTTATATAATGTCTCTCTCTTTCAAGGAAATGAAACTTATTCATTTTCATCTAATCAAATTAATGATACATATTACTTTACAGAGCCAAATATTGAACCTATTCTGCAAGACTTTTATAAGAATTTTAAAGAATGATGAGAAAAATAACTATCTTCCACAAAAGAAGCGCTATTCTTGAATAAGGATGTCGCTCTTTATCATTTTATAAGGCCAGATTTTCTAGGAATAAGTAAGAGTAAACATCCTGATTAAAACCTATTTGTGAAATGTTACACTTAAACTAATGAAGCAGGATAGTAGAAGAAGGGATATATATAAAGAAGTGCTTTCCTGGTAATGAGAGAATGTGTTTTAGTGTATAGTGAAAGAGAGGTATGTTTATATGTATAGTGATTTAGATTTAATGATAAGACCTGTAACGACAAATGATTTATATGTTCTTTGGGAGTTAACCTATAAAGAAGAGTCACCTGAATGGAAGAAGTGGGATGCTCCTTATTTTGAACATAAGGCAATAACCTATGAGAAGTATTTAACTAATCAAGATAACCTTGTTAATCAAGATGATTACTGGATTATAGAAGTTAAGGGTAACATTATCGGGACAGTTAGTTATTATTGGGAACATAAACCTTCAAATTGGCTTGAAATGGGTATAGGCATATATGCTCCAAAATATTGGAGTGGAGGATATGGAACTAGAGCCTTTAAGTTATGGATTAATCATTTATTTTACACTTTACCTTTAGTAAGAGTAGGATTCACCACATGGTCGGGCAATTATAGAATGGTGAAAGTAGGAGAAAAGCTAGGAATGAAATTGGAAGCTAGACTTAGAAAATGTCGTTACTATAATGGAGAATATTATGACTCTATCAGAATGGGACTATTAAGAGAAGAGTGGGAATGGATAGTCAACACTAAACTAGACAACATTTTTAAGGTGTCCAAGTTTAAATTCAATTGGGCTAAGATAGCCTAATGTTCCATGGATTCGTTTGTGATTAAACCAATGGATATACTGTTGTAGTTCGTTCTCTAATTCTTCAAGACTATCAAAATGACGTCCCTTGACAAACTCAGTTTTAATGATTTTAAATGTAGCTTCTGCTACTGCATTATCATATGGGCATCCTTTCATGCTTAGCGATCGCTGGATATTAAAAGTCGCTAATGCCTCGTCAATGAGCTTATTCTTAAACTCACTTCCTCGATCTGTATGAAACAGCTTAATCTTACGTAAATCTGTTTTGATTGACGCTAACGCACGATAAACTAATAAAGCATTTTTATGACGACCGATACTATATCCAATAATTTCACGGTTAAAAAGATCAACAAATATACATATGTATTGCCATTTTTTATTGACTCTCACATATGTTAAATCACTTACTACGACTGATAATGCTTCGTCTTGTGTAAACTGACGATCAAGCTCATTTTTCTGTTCCGATTCGTTTGTCCCACTGGCATGTGGCTTGAATTGCGCTAGAGTATATGAAGACACCAGGCCTTGTTCTTTCATTATTCGTCCGATTCGACGTCTAGACACAACCTTTCCACGCTTAGCTAGTTCCTTTTTGATTTTACGAGTCCCGTAATTTTGGAAACTCTCATGAAAAATCTCAATAATATCTGAAGTGATGTCGTCTTCAGCCTGACGTTCTTTTGCTTCATAATAATAAGTACTTCTAGGTATTTGTAGGACCTTGCACATTGCTGATATCGAGTATTTGTGCTGGTTATTCTTAATCACATTTACTTTCGTCCTAGTATCAGCGCGGCTTGCTTTAAAATGTCATTCTCCATTTCTAATTGCTTATTTCGCTTTCTAAGCTCAGCTAGTTCCTTTTGTTCCGGTGTTAAATTGTCTTTTTCCTTGAAAGAACCAGAAGTTTGATTCTGACTCACCCATTTATCTAAAGACGAAGGAGTAAGATCATATTCTTGAATAATCTCTTTTCTAGGTTTGCCGCTGTTGTAAAGCTGCACAATCTGTTGTTTAAATTCCTCAGTAAATGTTCGGCGTTCTCTTTTAGTCATTGTAGATTCTCCTCGATAATATTATCTGTAGTCTACTTGACCTTAATTTTTCTGTCTAGTTAAGTGTAGCCGATTCAGAACAGCCCAAAGTAACAAAGGAGTCTTTCACTTAAAGGTCGATTTCGATATTCAGCAATCAAGGCGCCTTTCTTAAACAAGGAAAGGTGCTTATTTTTGTTAAAAGCCATATTGTGTTATAACATTTGTGAATTTTAGTCTTATGATTCTTGAAGATTGCGAATAAATACTTTTAAAATACGATTCAGGTTAATGCAATAAACATGAAGAACGATGTTTTACTTATGTTAATATTGGCTTATACACATAAGAAAGGATGTCTGTCATGGAAATACGAAATGTGAAAAGTTCTGATTATTACATAATCTCACCTTTGATTAATGAATGGTGGGGTGGTAGGCAAATGTCCGATATGTTGCCTAAAATGTTCTTTGACCATTTTAATAATACTAGTTTTATCGCTGAAAATGATGGTCAAATTATTGGCTTTTTAATCGGTTTTTTATCTCAATCTAATACAGATACTGCATATATCCATTTTGTTGGTGTTAATCCTGATTATCGTAAAAAACATATTGGAAAACAACTTTATAATGAATTCTTCAAGGTGGTGAAAAAGAATAATAGAAATGTTGTTCGAGCTGTAACTTCTCCGGTAAATAAGGTTTCAATCGCTTATCATCTCAAGATGGGATTTGCTATTCAAAATAGTGACAAAGAAGTGGATGGAGTACCAGTATTTTCTGATTATGATGGACCTAATCAAGATAGGGTGTTGTTTGTTAAGAGGATAGTTTAATACTTCATTTTTGTTTTACGAACGGGTGGCGTCTTCAATAATAGATTGCTACAGCAAATAGTTTAACTTATAAGAATTGTAGGTGATCTCCTTATCTCTTTTAACTTTGAATTCGAAAGGATTACTTTCTTTTTTATTGATAACTCGTTTTTAGTTTGAAGAAAGTATATGGACTAAAGGTTATTTTGCTGCACAGTACAAGAATATTAGTCAATAAATATGTATGTTAACCCGATCACTTTTGAAGTGATCTTTTTTTATATTTGACACCTACTGCGCTGTATAGATCGTATCAGCAGCCAGCTTTTTGAAGTAAAACATTTTTAAAAAAAGGTATGCTGGCTAACTTATACAGAGGCTTAGAATGCGAACAACTCTTTATTAGGGAATGCTTTTTTTGCTTAGAAAAAACATTTCATAATACTAATTGTTAAAATATGGTTTTGGTGTTAATGTGACATTAGTCATAATATGACCAAGGTCATATTGATTGGGGGGAGTAGAAATTCGATGTTACGTGAAGAAAGGAAAAAAGAATTAAAAAAACAAATATTTTTCAAATCAATCGAGCTATTTAAGGAGTATGGGTATGACAATGTTACTGTTGAAAAAATTGCATCATCTTGTGGAATTGCTAAAGGAACCTTCTTTAATTATTTTCCAAAGAAGGAACACGTATTACTGTATTTAGGGAGTTCACAAAATGAATACCTTCAAGAGGTCGCACAAAAATATAAGGATGTAAAAATTAAACAAAGAATTTTACTCATTTTTAAGGAACTCTTAACTATATACTTGGAAAATTCTGATCTCTTAAAGCTTACATTGTCAGAAACCATTCGCTCTGCTCTAAAGGAAGAATCAAGAAACATAAATTTATTTAATGAAACCATGACTGCACTGATTGAAGAAGCAAAAACAAATAAAAAAATAAATACTCGTTTTGATTCCAATACGATTGCCTCTGTTCTTGTAGGAATCTATTTTAACTCCCTAATTAGTTGGTCTGTAAGTCAAGATGAGAGTGTGCATATTGTCTCTATTTTCGAAAAGCAATATAAGTGGTTTGGGAAGGTATTGAACAAGACCTAAATTAAATGGGAGGGATTGAGATGGAACAACTATTAATTTACTTGTCGGTTATAATCCTAAGTTTAGTAAGCGTGTTACATTTTTATTGGGTATTTGGTGGCACATGCGGAATCCGAGCCTCCATACCAGAAAAAGTTGAGGGTGGATCTGTATTTACTCCGAGATTGATTGAAACTTTAATTGTTGCAGTTGGATTGATTGGTGTGGCTTTTATATTATTAGCACAGAATAACTTAATTTCATTTTTTACACCGAATTCCTTTACGAAATGGTCAAGTATCATACTTACCTTCATTTTTTTCCTTAGAGCAATTGGAGACTTCAAGTATATTGGTTTCACTAAGAGAATTAAAAATACTAATTTCTCAAAGTACGATACGAAACTTTACACTCCTCTGTGCTTATTCTTAGCATTAATATTTATGACTTCATGGTTATTTTAATGAGAACTTTTCTATAAGCAATGAACAGAGTATATGCTAAGTATAGGGAATGAGGAGATATGCTGAAAAAAAGTATTCTTATCATCGGAGCTGGAAATTTTAGGTGTCATTATGCTTTTGAACGCTCTATTTGTTAACTGGGCTTACATTTCAAGTGGGAAATTTCCAGAAAGTCTAATGTTGATATCAATTACAATTATGAGCTTTTGTTTAGCATACTTATCAGATCATTTTGCTGCAAAAGATGAACGTGCTCAAAAAATAAGAGAACGTGGAGTTTACGTAAGTTATTTTTGGATGTTAGGAATACTATTCTTCTTATTATTAATTATAAATCCATATTTAGGTGTATTAAATATTTCTGCATATCATCTGTTAAGTTTGATTGGATCACTTTATATATCAGTGGTATTTTTAAATATGGTTTATTACGCAAGGAAATATTAACATTCAATTATTAGGGATGATAATTAGAGCATTTTTCCTTTTTGATTAAATCTTGCACCTGTTCTAGGTACAAGGTAAATATATGCCACAATATAGCCTGTAGTTATTCCATATTAAAAAGCGCGATTGTTCATTAAAATGTACCCTTTGTAAAGGACAGTTTTAAAAAAAGGCATTAAGCAGCCTGAAGAAGATGATCTCTGTATTTTACAGGGGTCATCTTTTTTAGGTTCCATTGATATCTATGATGGTTATAGTAAGTGATGTATTTGTCTATTTCGCGTTTTAGTTCGTCCAAAGTTTTACATGGCTTAATATTTGCTTCGTCTTTAAGGTGGCCAAAGAATGATTCTATTGGTGCGTTATCCCAACAGTTTCCCCGTCTAGACATAGATTGCCGTAATCCCATTTTCTTCACAAGCTTTTGGAATCCTGGATGGGTGTAGTGAGTTCCTTGATCTGAATGAATGAGAGCGTCTTTAGCTTTCTTATAGTTTCGGTTCTTCTTTAACTTGTGCAAGGTGTTTGTAGCTAACTCCATGGTGATACGATCCGATAGATGATAAGCTAGAATTTCACCTGTTGATCCATCTTTAATTACTGATAAATAAGCTCTTTGGCCATTATGGTAATGCATATAAGTGATGTCAGTAAGAAGTACGTTATATGGAATCCCTTGCTTAAATTGGCGGTTTAATATGTTTGGCACAACGCGATGTTCTTGGGTTGCCTTCATCATTCTTTTATATGGGTTAGCTTTTCTAATAGGACAGAAAATATTGTATTTCTTCATAATTCTGCGAACACGTTTCAAATTAAAGACACACTGAAATTGACCCGCCAATGTCATCTTAATTTGGCGTGCCCCTTTCTTTCGACCTTTAAAGTGGAAGGCTTTTAAAATTAATGCTTTAGCTTCTTCATCCCTCACTTCCTGACGTTTCCTTTGTTCTTCGGACTTAGCTGAGAAATAATTATAGTAACCACTTCGTGACACCCCGGCAACGTCACAAAGGAATTTCACCATGTGTTTTAGGTTGTATTTTTCAATAACCTCACGAATAAGAATGTACCTCTGACTAGAAGGAAGCCTTACTTCTTCAGCCCCCTTTCTAACATACGAATCTTTTTTAGGAGTTCATTTTCTGCCTTTACAAGATTCATCTTAGCTTCTAATCTTGCATACTTCTCCTCAAGGGACAGTTCTTTTACTCGCGGTCTTCCAGAATTATTTTTCCTAGTGTCTTTAAGCCCCAACAAGCCTTCAGTTTTATAAGTGTTTCTCCAACGCTCTGAAGAAGATTTAATTCTTTGCATGCCAATAATTTCAACATCAAATCCAGCTTCTTCAAAGATTTGTCTTGAAAGCTTCCCCTTACTGAATTCAGATACAAAATGTTGTTTAAACTCATCCGAGTAAGTAATTCCCTTTGAACTGACCGATTTCACATATGGGTTTTTAGATAATAGTTTGATTTCTTTTTCTGTAAATAGCTTTTTACTCATGATTCTCCGTCTCCAAGTTATGTCTGTAGTTGTGATGCTTACATTATACAAAAAAGCACCCTATAGAGAGAGCACTTTTTTTAAGTGTCTACTCTATAGGGTACATTTTACATTAAGGGTCCCTTTTCTTATTTTAACTAAAGGGTGCGTTAGTTAAACAAGAAGCAAACAACTTTATTAGTCATTATTCAAGGATTATTTAAGCAGATGAATAGAATTTAAAACACCCTTTAATAAGCCTTACCACAACCTATTTGTAGTTGTAGTAAGGCTATTATCTTTTTAACTTAAAATTATATAATTTTATTATCTTTATACACTAATAATGAATTAGTTTTGCCCTAGTTTAAATGGGCAAAACTACAATCCAATAATCAAAAGGTTTAAAACTATTTCACCTATATTTTAAGGACTATACAGAGAGTGACCATTAGTTATACACCTATATGCTCGATAATGATAATAACGATGTAGTAGGTGAGTAAACCCCCATTCATATTGAACAATTTGTCAAAATTTACGAATGGGTATCTGTACAGGAACAACTGAAGTTAGTGGTTATATCACTAAATTTTATGGTGAAAATATAATTGTTTTTTAATGGGTGCGTTGGTTCAAGAAGGATTAACTGCCTTTTTTGTAATGTTTTTAAGCTAATAGCAGGAAAGCTAGAACCTCTATTGGTTTTTAAATGGAAATAACAGGAAAACGGAGGTGAGATGTAGAAACAATTAACACAGGTCACAAAATTAGGGAGGATTATAAATGAGTAAATTCAGTTTGTTTGGTAAGTTTGTGGTACAAGAAGGTGAACGTGACACAATGGTAGATATTTTATTGGAAGCAGCAGAATCAATGAAGAATCTTGATGAATGCGAGATATATCTTGTAAATATTTCGGAAGAAGAACAAAATTCTGTTTATGTTTATGAGGTGTGGAGTAATGAAAATGCCCATCAAGCATCTCTAGCTCTTGAAGCTACACAAACTTTAATAAAGCGTGCAAAACCAATCATTACTGGAATGGAGAGAATAAGTACCCTAAGAACAAGGGGTGGGAAGGGTATTAAACAACTTCTAATTAAGTTATGTGGTGCCTTTCTGAAACAAGGAAGGTGCTTATTTCAGTTTAAGGACAGATTTTTGCAATGACTCTTTTGTTACGTAGTAGACTGATTTAGCGTATTAAAGCAATCTTATTTTCAAAGATCAATATTTCCGTTTGAATTGAAAAATAAGGATTTAGTTTTTCGAAATTAAGCTTAGTTTAAATCTGAAAAATTTTTTCTATTGCTCATGTAATGCGCAATTAAGAAAATAATTATCTGAATTGGTACTGAATATGTATATCGTCAGTTTGTAGGTTGGTAAAGCTTTAACCATTGAAAGAAAGGCTCAGCTATATAAGAAGTAATTAGAGCAAAAAGGATAGCTTTTATTATTGGTCTAGTATTAGGTTTGATTTGTAATAAAACCATTATTGTTATAGGCATTAAAGTTAAGTCCCATGGTATATAAGTTGGTAGTACTGGTATGACATTAAACCTATAATGCCACAAAGCCAATTGATCACCTAGAACGTCAAGGACTATTGCTATAACCATGACTATGAAACCTGAGTATAGAAGACGATCTCTACTTTCCTTCTTATGAAAAAAATACCAAATAATCCATGGAATGATTGATAAACCAACTCCAAACCACCAAAGTGGTGAGAAGATAACATATTCAATCCATATATCAACCTTTTGCTGTATAAGCTTTTCTATTTGGTTAATATTCTCATCAATTATATTTATTACATTTTGAGTGTTATTCATATTATAACCTCACTATTACTATTAATGTATATATCGTTTACAAAATAGAATGAGATTATTCCCATAAGATAAGGAGGTGTGAATTAGATTGCTGCACAGTACAAGGAAATAGTGTAGGAGTAATCTTCAACAATAAAAGGCTTTTCTGAAACAAGGAAGGTGCTTATATCAGTTTAAGGACAGATTTTTGCAATGACTCTTTTATTACGTAGTAGACTGATATTGTGCAACAAAAAAGAGTAGGATGTTTTGTGAAATTTATGCCTACTCTTTCGATTATTTAAAAATATTTTAGAAAATTCTATTGTTAATAGATCTACTTTTATAAAACCATCTGTGGTAAATGCGTGATACGTAATAAGTTAACCAAATTGTAATAAAGCTCCAATACCATGTCCAATTGTTATACTTAATTAGGTTAGTGTATTTAACAGCAATTATTTCAAAAAATGAAATTATGGATGTATGGATAAAGTAATAAGTTAATTTTACAACTTTATTACTCTTTTCTGGATAATATAAATTGAATAATGAGCATAACGCAGGATAAACAAAGTATTCAAATGTAAAGCTAGATCTGATTGCTTTTTTAAAGAATAGACGATTAGGATAAGAAATTAGATTTTTTTCAACTACTGTAAACGAGCACTATATCTCATCCAAAAACCATTCATTATTTTCAAATACTCACAGTTCACTATCTATACTTCTCCATGACAATGTGCTAAATTTTTTGCATATTATTAGGGGGGAGTTTTTTATTATGATCATTTCTTATGATTTTGGTTTAAGTTTAGTAGAATATGCCAAAAAGGGAATTAATAATGAGTTTCCATTATTTGATCAATGTCCAAACTGTAAATGTCATTCTTCGGGAAACTTACATAGAAATGGTTATTACTGGCGTTTTGGACTGACTGAGGAAGTGTCATTGAGAGTGCCTATTTGCAGGATGAAATGTTTACAATGCAAGGTTAGCTTTTCTATCCTTCCGGATTTCTTTATCCCTTACTTTCAACACACAATTGAAACCATTCTGCATAGGCTATATCGGATTCTAGAGGATAAGAAGGCTAATGGAAGTCGACAATTATTAAGGTTCCATCTTACGAGGTACTACAAGAGTATCAAATGGATTCATTCTTTTTTTGTCGCTTTGGGACAAGCAAGTGGATTTTCAAAAGATATAAAAAAAGAAGCCATAAAATATATGAAAAAGCTCCAAGATTTTGGCGAATCCACCTTCTTACGAAGGTCATGGGGGCATAGTTCATCCTACTTTATGGCACATTAATTCTACCATATTTTTAGAAAGATAAAAATATTATTCGTCCCACATACTTTTTTCATAGTCAGAAAAAATTGAAAAAAGTAGAATAATAATCATGGATGACCGGTCGTCCTTCTACTAAAAAGGAGGAAGATTCCATGAATGAAAAAGAACGTGAACAAGTGGCCTTATTTCGGTATGGTCTAATTGCCCCACTATTAAATGAACAGGTAGATGTCAAAGAGTACTTTGGAGAGTTGGCAGGAAAGGTTCACTCTATTCCTTATTATGGGGAGCGAACAGTGGCAGAGAAAACAATCAAGGAATGGCTGCTTCATTATCGCCGAAGTGGATTTGATGCATTAAAGCCGAAGAAACGGACTGATAAGGGGAATTCTAGGAGACTCACTGCAGAAGATCAGGATCAAATTCTTCATATAAGAAAAAAATTTCTCCATATGCCAGTGAGTGTTTTCTACGAACATCTCATTGACCTAGGAGAAATACAAAAAAACAAAATATCTTATTCAACTATAAATCGTTTATTAAAAAAACACAACCTTGTAGGTAAGAAAATAATCGCAATACCTGAAAGGAAAAGATTTGCCCATGATCGAATAAATCATCTATGGCAGGGGGATTTGTCTCATGGGCCTTACATTCCGATTGATGGTAAGAAGAGAAAGACGTTTTTAATTGCTTACATTGACGATTGTTCTCGGCTTGTTCCGTTCGGCCAGTTTTTCTCGTCAGAGAAGTTTGAAGGTGTAAGAGTTGTGACGAAGGAAGCACTCCTTCGGAGAGGAAAACCAACCGTGATCTATGCAGATAACGGCAAGATTTATCGTTCTGAGACGCTCCAATATGCATGTGCTCAGTTAGGTATAACACTGGCTCACACTCAACCATATGATCCACGTGCGAAAGGAAAAATCGAAAGACTTTTTAAAACCATTCAAACAAGGTTTTATCCTTTACTACAAGCAAAACCAGTTGATTCGTTGGAGGAGCTAAACGAGCGTTTTTGGAGGTGGCTTGAAGAAGACTATCATCGTCGTATTCACGCCTCTTTAGATGGGAAGACTCCACATGAAGTCTATCAATCTCAAGTAGAGAGTGTAACCTTCTTAGAGAATACGAAAATCCTAGATACAATCTTTTTGAAGAGAGAATATCGTAAAGTGAAGGCCGATAGTACGATTACGTTAAATAAACAACTCTATGAAGTACCTCCACGTTTTATAGGTCACTCGATTGATGTTCGATTTGATGAGACAGGTATTTTTGTGTTTGAAAACGACCAAAAGGTCGCTGAGGCTGTTCCTGTATCTATGACAGATAATGCACATTCAAAGAGAGTGCGTTCTCCATTTAACTTATCGGAAGATACGGAGGGAATAAACCATGTATAAGACATTCTATTCCTTGGCTCAAACTCCATTTTCAAAAGATTTGCGATCAACCGATGCTTTTCGGTCGAGCGATTATCAAGGGGCTCTTGGAGCACTTGATTACCTAAAGAAGTCAAGAGGAATGGGGCTTCTTATTGGAGATCCAGGCGCTGGAAAAACATTTACGTTACGATCATTTAAAGAATCATTGAATCCTTCCCTTTACCACGTTGTTTATTTTCCTCTTTCTACAGGAGGAGTAATGGATTTTTATCGTGGATTAGTCTATGGACTTGGAGAAGAACCAAAATTCCGTAAGGTTGATTTATTCCGACAAATACAAGAAGGGATCGAACGAATGGCAAACGAGCGAAAGGTTACTCCTGTTTTTATTCTAGATGAAATGCATATGGCAAAAGATGCATTTCTGCAGGATTTAGCCATTTTATTTAACTTTCAAATGGATTCAAGTAATCCTTTTATCTTGATATTAGCTGGATTACCGCATTTAAAGACACGATTATCTATTAACCATCACCGGCCACTCTCCCAGCGTTTAATTATGAAATATGAAATTCAGCCCTTGGATAAAGAAGAAGTTACAGAGTATATCGACCATCACATGAAACTAGCCGGTTCAAAAATACCAATTTTTACGGAAACCGCAATTGAAGCCATTGCCCTGCGTTCTCAAGGCTGGCCCCGTGTAATCAACAGACTGACAACCAATAGTTTACTATTTGGAGCACAATTAAAAAAAGAACAAATTGATGATGAAGTTGTGCGCTTAGCTATCGAAGATAGTGGGATATGAAAACAGAAGGTATTATTATATTCGATCGAGAAGAAAAAGAGTGGAAATTGTGGGTGGGTCACTGTGACTACTGGATACAACAAGGATATTCTTTTGAACTATTGATAAGAAATCAATATTTTCAAGCCTTTCTTGAGAAAGACTTAGATTGGTTTATTACGTTAGTGGATGAGGTCAAACTTGTGTTGCATATAAATGAAGTCTATAAAGTTAGAGTTGAACTAGAGAACTTTATAAAGGTTTCAGACCCGATTTAGGGTCTTCTTTTTTGTTTAAGAACTGAAGTTATTTGATCAAATTTTTTCAAACTCAGGATTAAAGTGAAAAAATAAGCACATTATTTCAGATAAACTCCCGAAGTAATTTGAAAACGGAGTGCTGAACTAATGTGCTCGTTTACACAACTACAAGTAAACCGAAAAGCCATGTAATGACTTGTTTAAACAAAAAGGATATATGGGCTTCCCGTATTCTGTTTTTAGGAACATATTTAATTAATAATATCGACGTTATGATCCATGCTGATAATTCAATTGTTTTATCTAATTTATTTTTCATAAGTATTTTACCTCCATGAGTATAGGTTGGCAAAAATCTAAACTTTTATGTGAAATTATAAATGTCTATTTCACAGTACAAGGATACTATTCTATAGAATATTTATCTTCTACAATCGAAGCCGGATTGTTGAGTTAAAGCAGGGGTTTTCGGGAGGGAAATAGAATTAAATAAAATATAGATAGAAATCCTGATTGGGGGGTTATAAGTGGACAATATCGATAAAAGAAATCGATTAAACGAACTTCCATTTAGCTACCAAGTTACCAAAAATAATACTGTTCTTATCAAATTTAATGGAAAACAAGTAAAAATATTAAAAGAGAGAAAGATGCTGAAAAAATTTTAGAGAAAATTAAAATGGTTGAAGATGAAATAGAAGTTCAACTGATATTGGCAAAAACAACAGGAAATTTCAAAAGATATTGTTCAATATGGGATAGTAAAAAAACACTTAAATATAAATATGTAATTTTGGATGCAGAAAATAGAGAATCACTGCAAGAAGGAAGTGGAACAAAAATAAAGATACTTCAATGAACGTTGGGTTAGAACAGACGAGTTGAAAGCAGATACGTTCTACGAACGGGTGCGTTAGTTTAACAAGCAAATATTATAGTAACGGAACTTCCACAAATTTAGGAGTTCCGTTTTTATAAGTAATATCAACATTAAACTTTAACAGAGCCTAATAAAGAGAGGCGTTTTTGTTTTGGTATTAACGTATGTAGTGAAGTAAAAGGTCCGAAAAAGGGCTTTGATCACAGAATTTCCTCATAAAAAGTAATTCTGTTAAAAAAAGGATCAATAACTGTTAATTCAACCGTATTCCAGGGTGATTTCTCTAAACAAGGGTTTGAATAATGATACTTCATTTCTTGTAATTTAGAGTGATATTTTTTTATATTGGTTATTTTAATTCTTATAGTACTACCTGGAGATGAGTCTCCATGATGCTCGGAAAGATGTAAAACTATATTGTTTAAAGATACTTGGCAATAGATAGGCATGTCTTCTTCATATTGATGTGTCCAATCAAGTTTAAAGCCTAAAAAATTAATATAAAATTCCTTTGCTTTTTCTAAGTCAAAAATACGAAAAATTGGTACAACCATTGCTCTTACACATCCTTTTAAAATATACATTTGTTTAATTATATTATCACAAAGATTTGTAAGAGAATCATTGCTGAAAATAAATAAAACAATAAGACCAACATTAGCAATGATATGTTAAAATTAGGAAAAAGAATTCAATGAAAGCATGGTCTATAGAAGCCTTCATGGTTTTGGGCAGTATACTATTTATTTTTATTAATAACTTTAGTAGCTGCAACATTTAGTGTTATTAAAAAGATGTGCTGATGAGATGTTTTGGTGATACGGAAATATTGAAAGAGTATCTGGTTGAAAAAGGAAGACATTAAAAACCTTAATGAAAAAGAGCACAAATTACTGTGCTCTTTCTCATTAATATCAGGGATTTGAGAAATCTTATTCTATAGCCTAAGCTTGAAGGCCATATTCTGGAGTAATGTATTGTGGAAATGTTTGAAATTTGAAATAATTGTTATTAAGTTAAAGGGGCAGTTTAGTGGAATAAAAAGTAAATTAGAAGGGTTCTTCAAAAGGGGGAAAGCATGGAAACAGTTAAAGAATATGATGAATCAAAGTTTAAAAGGATTTTATTACTTTTTCCTCCGTTATATTTAATTCATGATATTGAAGAAATCATAACAGTTGAGAAGTTTCTTGAAGAAAATTCAAATATTATACCATTTAACGTAACAGCTTTAGAGTTTTCATTTGCTTTTACTTTACTATGGATTTTAGCTTCAATAGGTTGTTTTAGAGCATTTATTGGTAAAAGGTTTATTGGCATGAAACCAACTAGTTTCCTCGCATTTTTAGTACCTGGAATTCTTTTGGCAAATGGAATCGGTCATCTCTTGCAATTCATTTTCTTTAAAGATTATGTTCCAGGCATAGTTACATCATTTATTATATTGTATCCTTATTCATTTTTTACTGCTAAATTTCTTATAACTGAAAGAGTAATAACTAAAAAGAGACTTTTAAACTATTTAGTGTTAGGTTTTATTATACAAGTACCTCTTGCATTTATGGCACTTTATATATCAACACTCATATTATAGATGTTATTAATTGGGGCTTTTCTGGAAAATGGATGTACCAGAACGATCTTCAATTAAAGAAGTGCCTTTCAGAGACAAGGAAAGTGTTTATTTCAGTCTAAGGAAAGATTGAGAAGAGCAATTAAAATGAAAATGAGATTGTTAGGGTTAAACTTGATATGGTTGTTAAAGGTAATCCAAAAGCTAAAGTTGATATGTTTGAAGGTTTACTTATTGATTATAAGTATGTGAAGGTTTGTATTTATATGAGGGCTTTGATAGTGGATGGATTGAGCTATATTTATGTATTTTATTTAAGTTGCCCCGTAGTAATCTTTAATAGGGATTATGGATATATATTTTAAACTTTATAGGTAGTGTCAAAAGATTTATGAAAACTACCTAAAGGGTTAGCTTCTCTCCTATTTACTGGATGGAGATGCGCCGCAATCTCTCTTGACAAACACGCCAATGGTTTGTGGATTGTTTAACAAGGGCGAAGGGAACAAAAGAAGGCATACCAAATAAGCCCTTGGTTGTTTCCATTTTAAACCATTGGCAAGTTCGGTTTGTCAAGAGTTCGCTCCGCCGATTGCTGAATTAGCTTAAGGGCTCAGCTAAACAAAAAGTTAGGCTTGTCTTTGTTCTACTATCCATTGTTGTGCTAATCCAATGAGCTTTGTCCAACGTGCTGGCATTGTTGGAAGCCCCTTGAGTTCTGGATTCACTACGGGCACTTTTCCTTCTAAGGCGGCATGCGGACGCAAAAAGTTAAAGTAGGCCGTAAATAAGGTGACGTATGAAATGGAACCATGTTCAGAGCCGAATCCATGAGTGGAGCGATAATTGCCCTTAAAGGTGCGGTTAAGTCTCTCAATTATTTGTTTCATTGGTCTATATTCGGTTGAAACAGGGTCCTCATTGGTTAATCCAATGACCTGCTTCACATCGAATAAAATCTCATGTTGAGCGAAGAAATGTTGGGCTAAAAGATAGATTGGATTCCCGTCTACCACAAAGGTCAGATTTTCTGGAATCTCTTTCATCTTGATTAAGACCTCATCAATTGCTCGAATGGCTGTTGCTGTGTCTCGATTAGGCGACACCGGATACGAAAGAATAATCTTTTTCACGGCGTCAAAAAAGAAAAATAAATAATGCCATCGACCGTTTACTCTGATATACGTTTCATCACCGCAGAATTGGTCTGAAAGTTCATAGGGATAGTGATCCACATAAGGTTTAAGTAATAAAGCTACGCTATTTTCGTAGTTCAATACAGTCTGATGTGAAATCATCACTCCGTGTACGTCCTGCATAATCGCAGCTGTTTTACGGGCCGAAAGGCCATAGTTTACATGATAGGTTAGGATCAATCCTAATGTATGTGGGGATGCATAAATCTTTGATAAGTCCACGGCCGGCAGTTCTGGTGATTCCTTAGATAACGGCTGGAAATCGATATAAAACTGACGGAAAATGTATCTCAATTTAAATGCTTGAGGGTCCTTTTTGAACCTTTTCTTTTCTTTTGAAGTCATCCCATTGAGCTTCTTTTGATAATAAGAACAGTCATTGTTCTTGCACTTAAACACGTGAAAATCTTTTCTTTCTTTTATTTTCTCGAGAGTCTTGGAACAATGAGGACACTTCAGGATGGCCTCCTTAGAGTAACGGTTCTTTTCACTGAAAAGTTCTGTACACACCTTGCATTGATACTGACCTTTATCTCCATTGTTGGCATAAAGATAATCCGATGGAGCACCACACTTTGGACAGTTCATGGCTTTAGGTACGGAAACTTTTGCATTCTTACGCCTTTGAACAGGTTTGAGAGCTTTCCCGTTCTTCTCTAGATATTCACTAAGAAGAACTCGATAATCAAGCTGTTCTAGAACTTCAATGACCGGAAGGTCATCCACTTGAAGTTTTCGATAAGGTTTATTTACGGGCTGTTCAGTAGGTTTATCGAACATGCTTTTACCAATCAATAAAGTAAGCAATGTTCGAATGAGTTGTTCTTGATAGTTTATAAAAGTTAATAAATAGGTTATAATTTGAGGGTACAAATTGTCACTTCCATTCTTGGTTGTTGGGTGTGTGGTAACCTCAATTATCCAAAGAATTTAGGGGGTGGCAATTTTTTTGCCTATAAAGCCCTCTATGGAGATATTTTATAACCTATTTCTTATAGAAGTTTTGACAATACGACTTTATATAAAGGGGTGGGATTATGAGTAAGATAGATATTGTGATGACTCTATATATTATTTTTATGATAGTAGCGACTTTTGTAAGTTTTAAATATGGATCGTTTATGATTAGGAAAACGGGATTGTTTATACCGCAGGCCTTAATTTCAGGAACAATCAACCTGGCATTAGGTGTACTTGCAATAATGGGATGGTTTACTGTGACTGCTAGAATAAAGTATACAAGTTTTGCTTGATTTGATGAAACACTTATTTACCCAAATATACCAGCAATGAATATTACTCCTCCCCTGTAAAATGAATAATAGTTTCATTACTTACAGTGGGGGTCAGAAAAGGTGGATAAGTGGGAAATGTACATGGAAATAAGACAATTATTAAAACAAGGATTTAGTCAAACTAAAATAGCTGAAAAGTTAGGGATTTCAAGGTCAACAGTTTACAGACATTTGAAGAAATCACCTTCGGAGATGGCTGATTGGGTAGAATCTCTTAAGAATAAAAAGAGAATACTAGATCCCAATAAAGAGCTGATACTATCTTGGTTGAGGATGCATCCGGATATGTCAGCTGCACAAGTGTATGATTGGCTTCTGGAGAAATATGAAGATATAAATATTGGGGAGAGTACAGTTAGAAGTTATGTAAAGGATCTTAGAGAAGAATACCAGATAAAAAAAGAAACGTCTCCTCGAATGTATGAGGCAATCCCCGATCCCCCGATGGGCGAACAAATGCAGGTAGACTTCGGACATACAAGGCAACAGACAGCTGATAATAAGGAGATTAAGCTAACCTTTATAGCCTTTGTCCTCTCCCACTCTAGACAAAAATATAAAGAGTGGTTGGATAGACCTTTTACAACACAGGATGTAATTAGAGCGCATGAGAATGCATTCAAGTGGTACGGTGGAATGACCAATGAGATTGTGTATGATCAAGATAGTTTAATTGTAGTTAGTGAAAATGGTGGAGATTTAATTTTAACAAAAGAGTTTCAAAATTATAGGGAATCTAGGGGTTTGAACCTTCGTGTTTGTCGCAAAGCTGACCCAGAAAGTAAAGGAAGAATAGAAAATGTTGTAGGATTCATAAAACAAAACTTTGCCAAACATAGAGTATTCCATAACATTGATTCCTGGAACGAACAAGGTTGGGAATGGCTAAACAGAACTGGGAACTTTAAGGTACACAACACAACAAAAAAAAGACCGTTTGAAGTGTTTCTCCTCGAAAAGCAACACTTAAAGCCGGTCTCCAAAAAAATAGATATTCAAAATAACTATGATACAAGTATAGCAAGGTGTGTCCATAAGGACAATACAATTCGTTTCGGTTCAAATCGGTACTCTCTTCCACTTGGCACATACAACAAATTGGATAAAGTATGTATCAAGGAAACGGAGAATAAAGAACTGATTATTTATATCCCTGATACTGGCGAAATCATTGCAAAACATATGATTCCAAATGGCAAAGGCCAATTAGTAAAAGATAGAAAACATAGTAGAGACCGTACAAAAGGAGTCGAAGCATATATTAGCACAGTGGCCGAGGAATTTGAAGATAAAGAACGAGCCTATCAATATTTAGAGAAGGTTAGAGAGAAAAATCCTCGTTACATTAAAGACCAACTGCAAATTATCTTGCGTGAAGCAAAAGAAAGCAATAGCGAAGTACTAACCAAGGCGTTAGCAGAGTGCGTAAAAAGGAAACTATTTAGTGCAACAGATTTTAGCGATATCGTTGCATATGTGAAACGTCAACGCCAGATAAATGAAACAGTTATAGAAAACAAAATAGAAATCAAACCTTTGAACAAGCTGTCTGAATGGGTTTTAGAAACAGATGCACACAAAAGAAAAGTAGATTCTTACACGGTGTTAATGGAGGTAAAATAAGATGAGTCAACTTCAACAAATACAAGACATAATGAAAGCATTAAGACTCGTTGAAACTGCCAAACACCTACCCCATTTGATCAGAGAAGCTGAGCAAAAGGACCAATCATTCACTCAATTTTTATTAGATGTAACAACCTATGAGCAAGCTCGAAGAGAGGAAAAGCAATTAAATAATCGCTTAAAGTGGGCTACCTTTCCTTTTAGTAAAACACTCGAGGAATTCAATTTGAAAGAACAGAAGTCTTTAAGTAATAAACAATTAAATAGATTAAGAGACTTAACTTGGGTTGAACAGTTATACAATTTAATATTACTAGGACCGCCTGGTGTAGGCAAAACGCACCTGGCGGTCGGGCTAGGTATAGAGGCAATAAACCAAGGATACAAAGCTATTTTTACTTCAATGGGAGACCTAGTTCATAATCTGAAAACGGAAGAATTCACGCGCAAATCTAAAGCAAGAATGAAGAGAATTAGAGAAGCAGATTTAGTTATCATAGATGACTTGATGTTCATGGCAATGGATCAACAAGAAGCAAATATGTTTTTCCATTTAATAAACGATTTATATAACCAATCGTCCATTATTCTAACTTCTAACAAGGCTCCAAAAGAATGGGGAGAATTATTAGGAGATCAAGCTATAACAACAGCTATTCTAGATAGAATTCTGCATCGAGTAGAGATTATTCATTTAAATGAAGATAGTTATCGTATGAAGCATCGTTCTACCATATTTGGGGAACAAAGTGTTTCAAATTAATGAGCAAAAATTGTGTCATTCTACTTGACGGTCACATTTACCTTTACTTGGGGCGTAAATGAATTTCTATTCTTTGGAGGATTACTATTAGGAATCGGTTTATTAGTTGTAGGTGAAGCTGTCTTAATTACAACTTTATTTTTAAAACGAAAGAAATGGATAAAGATTTACAATGAGACCTTTAATTAAAAGAATTCACTAGTGGGTGCAATCTTCCACAATAAAAGCGCTGTTCTTGAATTAAAGGACAGCTGCTTTTTATTTATAAGGTCATATAACCCAGATGAAAAAAGCGAAGTATTAAGAGGTTTTCTCTAGCGAATTATCTTCTAAACTTTGTGGTTTTTTATTATTTTTCTATGAATTTAAAAGTGAGGTGTATTTCATGAAAAATGGATTTTTTATGGTAAATCTAAACTTTCAAGGAAAACCGAACAAGTATGTTTAATGAAAAGTTACAAATAATAGTAAAAATAATTCGGAGACATATGATTGAATGAAAGGAATTGGTAGCAAAGAATGCGGAGAAATGTTGCTCAAAAAACTGCATCAAGAATAGTACTTATTTATATTTTTAGTAGTATTATATGGATTGTTATTTCTGACTATCTAATGAAAAATTACTTTTTCTTTAGATCAGAATGGATAGATATTACAAAAGGTTGTGTGTTTATACTGATTAGTGGTTTAATTTTTTATCAATTGATTCAGAAAGGGGTTAAAGCGACTTTAAAATCTGAAGCCAAATATCGTCTTATTGTTGAGAATGTATCAGATTTAATCTCTATAATTAACTTGAATGGAAAGTTTGAGTACATATCTCCTTCTCATCAAACAATTTTTGGTTTTACTCAAGAGGAATTAATAGGAAAATCTGTTTTCGAATATGTAAAAGAAGAAGAAATCTCTAAATTAAAAGAAAGCTTACAGAATGTAAAAACTCAAAAAAAAGAATTCCAGCTGAATTTAATTTAATGCATAGAGATGGTCATTTTGTTTTAGTAGAAGGTAGAGGAGTACCTACAATAAGTGAAACCGGGGAAGTTGAACATATCATCTTCTTTTCTCGCGATATAACAGAACAGAAAAATGCAGAAAAACAGCTTAAGGAAAGTGAAGAGCGTTATCGAAAGCTTGTAGAGTTCTCACCCGAAACGATACTTATTCATGTAGATGGGAAAATTGTATATGTTTATAATGCAGGATTAAAGTTAGTTGGTGCTGATCATATTAGTCAAATAATTGGTAAAAATATATTTGATTTTGTTTCACCAGACTACTGGGAGTATGCAAAAAAACGAATGCAAAAAGTACAAGTAGGAATCTCTGAAATAAGCGAGTATAAAATCTTACGGTTGGATGGGACACAAATATATGGTGAACTCTTGGGATTTTTAACAACTTACCAAGGAAAAGATGCAGTACAAGTTGTTGTTAGAGACGTTACTGAAAGGAAAAGAGCTGAGGAGCAAGTCAATTTTTTGGCGTATTATGATTCTTTAACAGGTATACCAAACCGTAATCTATTATATGAATACCTTGATGAAGTTGTTGCAAATAACCAAGAAAAAGCTCAAATGATTGCTGTTATGTTTTTAGATTTAGATCGATTTAAAATGATAAATGATACGTATGGGCATAGTTTTGGTGATCAATTATTGCAACAAGTATCCACCAGGCTTAGTGAATGCTTAGGAGAAGATGGAAGACTCTTCCGTTATGGGGGAGATGAATATGTTATTGTATTGGCCTATCCTGAACCTAGTAAAGTATCACAGATTGCAGAAAACCTTAGAGATACATTGTCTACTCCATTTTTTATTCAGGAGAGACAGACTTTTATTTCAACAAGCATAGGGATAAGTCTATATCCAAAAGATGGAGATTGTGTTGAGAATCTAATCCAAAACGCGGATATAGCAATGTACTATGCCAAAGAAAATGGTAAAAATAATTATCAATATTATACAAATTCATTAAATGTTATTAATAATCGTAAAATGGAAATAGAAATAGGCATAAGAAAAGCGATAAAAAACAATGAATTCACATTATATTATCAACCACAAATTGACCTAGAAACAAAGAAAATCATTGGATTAGAAGCGTTGATTCGTTGGGAACACCCGGAATATGGATTTATTTCTCCTGCTGAATTTATCTCTGTTGCAGAAGAAACTGGACTTATCATCTTAATTGGTAATTGGGTCCTTGAAACAGCTTGTAAGCAGTGTAAACATTGGATCGATATAGGTTTAACAATACCTAGTATTTCAGTTAATGTTTCATCATTACAGTTTCGAGACAAGAAATTTGTGAAGACAGTTAATCAAATCTTACAGGATACAAATCTAGATTCATATTACTTGGATCTTGAAATTACAGAAAGTGTCACGCATCAAGTAGAGGAATCAATCCAAATCATGCAGGAATTAAAGGCACTGGGTGTTCAACTTTCAATTGATGATTTTGGTACGGGTTACTCTTCATTAAATTATTTAAGACATTTTCCTATAGATAAATTAAAAATAGATAAGTCTTTTATAGATGAAATTAATAAACATTTCAATGGAGAAGTAATCGTGAGAACAATAATTGAACTAGGAAATAGTTTAGGTTTTAAGGTGATAGCTGAAGGTGTAGAATATGAACATCAAATAAACTTTTTACAAGAAAATAATTGTCACTTAGGGCAAGGGTACTTTTTTAGTAAACCATTACCTACTGAAGAAATAGAAGATCTAATAAGAAAACAATTATTTTAAAAAAAGGATGCTTACTTTAAGAAAAAAGTATTGGAATGAACTTCAACAATCGAGCGACTTTGTTTAATTAATGAAGTTTTCTTTTTATTTGTGTAATTAAAAAGTATGTTTAAAGGTCTATCGGAAGTAGTTAAGGAACAATGACTAAAGCTACCTTATCGTACAAGAATAATGGAGTTGATTCTATGAGTAAAGCTAAGGGTAAAGGCGGAACAGGCAGAGGAACAGGTAAGAAAGGTTGGAACCGTTGGCAAGCTAGTGCAAAAAAGGCAAAGAGTGCCAAACCCTACAAAAGTAAAGGTGTTAAAATTCGCGATGGTACAAAGACAACTAGCAATAATAATGATGATACCACCGAAAAATAGTGACTATAGCTAAATAAATACCATTTCTAAATCAACTAATGGGTGTAATAGTTGAGGATCCAGCAGTTCAAGAGGTGGTGTTTGGACAGACTACAATAATTCCATTTTTGGGAACTTTATTAGTCGCAACATTGGCTTACTTTCTGTCTCAAAAAATATTTTCTTCGTGTAATAAATAATTTAACCAAGGGGTGCCATATTTCGATAATCATTTTTTACAAAACCAGCTAATAGTTGTCAACATTTTTCAATAAAAAAATTAAAATAATGATGATATACTAAAAATGAGTATGCTAAATAGCCTTCCTTATCTTAGTATTTGGAAGGTTTTGTTTTATTTTGATAAATATAGTCTCTAAGCTAATTCTTGGAAAGTAGTTTTGTTCTTTAAAAGTGCGTAAATCAAGTGTAAAAGCTTATTAACACAAGCGATAATTGCTACTCTATAGGGTTTACCTTCATTGCGTTTTTTATCGTAAAACTCTCTTAATTTTCTATTCCTAGGAATAACAGTGTCACTCGTCTTTTGCTTTCGGGCATCTCGAATTCCACAGTATACAGCCATAAATAATGCTTGCCTTAGCCTTCTGGATCCTCTTTTCGTTATCCGATTTTGGGTTGCCGTAAATCGTCCAGAAGAGTAAACGCTTGGATCAACTCCTGCAAAGGCAACTAATTTTTTAGGGTGATTAAACCGATCTATTTCTCCAATTTCGGATATGATTGTTGCCGCAATCTTTCCTCCGATACCAGGGATAGACTGGATAATCTTATATTCTTCCATTTCTTTAGCGAGGGCATCTATTTCTGCTTCAAGTTGTGATAGGTGCTCTTGGTATTGAAGAACAATGGTAATTAACATCTTTAAGTTAAAAATAAGGCTTTCATACAAGTTGCTTTGAAATGGATTTCGTAATGCTGCCTCAATAAGCTTTTGTGCTTTTTCTTTTGCCCACTTTTCAGAACGTCTTGTACATAACGATACAATCTTTTCGGTTAAAACAGATTCTGTAGTTTTTAGTACATGTTCAGAAGTAGGGAACAAGGAAAGAGTCTGTAAAGATACTTTCGAATATAAATCACCAAAGACCCCTCTATACTCAGGAAATACCTGATCTAGTACTGTTAGAAGCTGTATCTTGGTTTGAGAAGAGATACTTGAAATGGTCTCTTGTTGCCTTGTAAGATTACGAAGGTTTAAGAGTTGGATACCTCTTTTCTTATACGGTTCAATTTCTTCTTTATAGAATAATTCACATAAAAGATAGGCATCGACAGCGTCTGTTTTAACCTTTCTTAAACTTGCACTCCTTGCTCGATAAGAGATTAGGGGATTCACAATAATATAAATATATTGATGTTCCTCCAAAAATTGAATGACTGGAGATTGATAATGTCCTGTCGATTCTAAGATAACCGAAGGTTGTTTACCAGCAGCTACTTTTTCAACCTCTTTTAAGAATACTAATAGACCCTCGAAACCATCCACTGTATGTTTTACACTAAAGCTTTTACGAAAAGGTTGTCCCTTATCCAAGAATGCTTGTACCTGACTTTCTCCTTTCGAAACATCCAGACCTATTACTGGATTCATCAATCATCTCCTCCTTAGAATTTAAGATTAGTCGGTTGTCCCTAGAGCTGCTTGTACTGTCATAGGTTCGCTTGTTAAACGGGATCCATGTCCCAACCAGCCTGAAACATGATTATACAAGTAGGGAGTGAACAGTTTTGCTGACGGGATCCATGTCCCACAAGCGCTTCGTTCTACTCCGACTACCGCTATAATAAAACTAAATAAAAAAAGTTCAACCAGTAAAATCTGGTTAAACTTATATTACGAACAAAGCGCAAATACGTAATAACGGTAGTCTCTCTTTATGTAAAGGGTTTGATTAATTGATACTAGAGGATGATTTTGGCTAAAGTTGATCGAATTTATTTAGAAAGGGGTTCAATGTTCCGGAATAGTTGTATATGGATTTCTGTTCTATTTTTAGTCCTCTCAATTATTGTCTACTTTGTTGAGATTAATATATTTGGCTCAGAATATATAGCTTTTTATTCACTAAGTGTTTTGAGTTTACTTTCGAATCTTATTGGTCGTCGGCTGAGATTTGAAAGTGAAAGCACTCTAGTAATATTTATGAATAAAATGGGTTTTATTGGAAGTTTATTTATGGTTATAATATTTTTTCCACCATTTTATATGATTTGGGGAACATTGATTTTAGGACCATAAGATCTTCAAAAACGAAGCGCTTTTCTTGAACAATGAAAGGCGCTTATTTTCAGTTTAGGTCAGATTGGAGAAGATCAATTAGAATGAAATTCATATCGAAGATTTACACTTAAACACCAGGCAGGTTTGTTCAGAGCATCTACTATAAGATAAGATTTGAAGTATTAATGTCTAATAAGTAATACAAAAAACTTAGATGACGCACGTTGGTATTCTTACACGACAAAAATATATGGAGGTTAGTGATGTTATTTATGATATTTGGGGTTATTGCAATAATAGCAACTTTTATAAATCTTTATATGTATAAAGTAGGAAAGGATTATAAACTTGCTATGGGAATAGGACTATCATTTACTGCATTAACACTTTGTTCAGAATATAGCCTTGTATCTCGGTGGGTAAGAGTGGAAGATTGGTCAGCTTTAGGGGATGTAGTACCTGGTATGGAAAGGGCATTATGGTTTTTGACAATTGTTTCTATCATACTTAATATAGCACCTATAATTTTAGAATTAAAAGGTAAGAGATGATTACTTATTAATATGACTACTAAAAACAAAAAGTATTAAAAATCTTTTTCAACTTAAAGGGGGGAAGTGTTATATAAAGAACAATTGGATAGTCAACACTAAACTAGACAACATTTTTAAGGTGTCCAAGTTTAAATTCAATTGGGCTAAGATAGCCTAATGTTCCATGGATTCGCTTGTGATTAAACCAATGGATATACTGTTGTAGTTCGTTCTCTAATTCTTCAAGACTATCAAAATGACGTCCCTTGACAAACTCAGTTTTAATGATTTTAAATGTAGCTTCTGCTACTGCATTATCATATGGGCATCCTTTCATGCTTAGCGATCGCTGGATATTAAAAGTCGCTAATGCCTCGTCAATGAGCTTATTCTTAAACTCACTTCCTCGATCTGTATGAAACAGCTTAATCTTACGTAAATCTGTTTTGATTGACGCTAACGCACGATAAACTAATAAAGCATTTTTATGACGACCGATACTATATCCAATAATTTCACGGTTAAAAAGATCAACAAATATACATATGTATTGCCATTTTTTATTGACTCTCACATATGTTAAATCACTTACTACGACTGATAATGCTTCGTCTTGTGTAAACTGACGATCAAGCTCATTTTTCTGTTCCGATTCGTTTGTCCCACTGGCATGTGGCTTGAATTGCGCTAGAGTATATGAAGACACCAGGCCTTGTTCTTTCATTATTCGTCCGATTCGACGTCTAGACACAACCTTTCCACGCTTAGCTAGTTCCTTTTTGATTTTACGAGTCCCGTAATTTTGGAAACTCTCATGAAAAATCTCAATAATATCTGAAGTGATGTCGTCTTCAGCCTGACGTTCTTTTGCTTCATAATAATAAGTACTTCTAGGTATTTGTAGGACCTTGCACATTGCTGATATCGAGTATTTGTGCTGGTTATTCTTAATCACATTTACTTTCGTCCTAGTATCAGCGCGGCTTGCTTTAAAATGTCATTCTCCATTTCTAATTGCTTATTTCGCTTTCTAAGCTCAGCTAGTTCCTTTTGTTCCGGTGTTAAATTGTCTTTTTCCTTGAAAGAACCAGAAGTTTGATTCTGACTCACCCATTTATCTAAAGACGAAGGAGTAAGATCATATTCTTGAATAATCTCTTTTCTAGGTTTGCCGCTGTTGTAAAGCTGCACAATCTGTTGTTTAAATTCCTCAGTAAATGTTCGGCGTTCTCTTTTAGTCATTGTAGATTCTCCTCGATAATATTATCTGTAGTCTACTTGACCTTAATTTTTCTGTCTAGTTAAGTGTAGCCGATTCAACTTCACCCTTAGTTAAATCTACTGCATAGCGTCCGTTAGTTGAAGAATGACCTGATAATAAGGTAGAATACCTTACAATTATGTATTCGTTAATCATTCCATCATATTCTACAAAGTGATTTTCATCTTCCTCTAATTCACCTCTATCACGTAAATAACTTTTTACTAAAGAAACAGCCTTTTGTTTCTCGTCAGCTGTTGCAGAATCATGAATTTGCTGATTTTCACTTTGTGTACTTGTGTTGTTTTCTTTTTCTTGATCTCCATTTTCGTTAGGCTTTGTTTCTTCATGACTTTCTTTTACATCAGAAACAGTACTCTCATTTTCTTTGTTTAATTCATCTTCTTCATTTACAGAATCGGCTTTAGAGTTTTCATTTTTCGTAATTTCAGATGATGTTTCATTATATTTTACTTCAGTATGAGAGTTTTCCGACTCTGATAAGGAGTTTGTTTCTACAGTAGATTCCTTGTCTGTAGGATCTGTATTTGATACTGTGTCCTTCTCATCAGAACAACCACTGAGTAGGAGACCTGCCAATAGCAGAGTAGTATTGAAAAAAAGAATTCTATTAAGTTTTTTCATTCATAAACATCCCTTTCTAGCAAAACTTCCTTTAACTATTTCCGCCCCGGTAATTAGGAACTTTTGAAATTATCTAATGATTAATAGGTCAAATGATATTATAACGATTGTTATATCTTACCATAATATAAAAGAGAACATCAGATTGTTCAACAACTAGAATGAGAAAAATGCTAAAATTAGGAAGTGAAGTGTTTAAGTATGAGATTGGAGGATAATTATGTGGTTAATTTTAGGGCTTATTGCCATAGTAGCAACTTTTATAAATCTTTATATGTATAAAACAGGAAAAGATTATAAATTTGCGATGGCAATGGGATTATCATTTACAGCATTGACACTCTGTGGAGAGCAAAGCCTTGTATCTAATTGGGTAAAAGCTGAAGATTGGGCTGCATTATTGGATGTTGTACCTACTATGGAAAAGGCATTATGGTTTTTAACAATTGTTTCGATCTTACTAAATATAGCACCTATACTTTTAGACCTAAAAAATAAAAAATAATTACTTATTGTATCGTCAGAAAAATGGATCAAGCAAATTCTAAAATTGTAATCTCAACTATTCCATTATTATTAATTTATCCACTTTTACAGAAGTATTTTATCACTCGTATTGTCGTAGGATCAGTTAAAGAATAGATAATTGTATTCTTCAGTAAAAAAAGCGCTTTAGTGAAAGAGAGGATTTAAAGTGTCAGTCCGTTTAATACAACTTACATATTTAGGGAATAATGTGTAACAGAAAAATTCGGAGCTGATAACATGCATTTAATTTTTAACGGTTTATTTTTTATTGCAGGAATAATATGGGGTGACTGGAGAAATTGGAGGAAATATCATTCCACGATATTGTTCTTATGGTTTGGTGATTTGCTTTATAATTTTCTTTGTCATGACTACAAAATGTGGGAATATAAGGAAAATATATTCGGGGTTGATTTGCTACCAAATCATACTGTTATTTCATTGTTAATCATGTTTGTTGCTTATCCATCAAGTGTCTTATTGTATCTTGGAAGATTCCCAATGGGGAAAATTAAAATTGTTTTATGGGTATTATTTTGGGTATTTTTATTTTCGATAATAGAATATATAAATTTGCGATATTTAGAATTAATTACACATCATAATGGTTGGATAATAGGATGGTCAGTCTTATTTAATACTATTATTTTTCCTATGCTATGGCTACATTATAGATACCCAATTATTGCATTACTAGCCTCAATTCCGATTGTTTTCTTTTTTGTTATTTATTTTCATGTTCCAATTTCCTAATTTACAGGTTAATGCTAATTACGTTCTTGTTCGTTTAAACTAGGTGCTTATCTTGAATGAAAGGTAAGTGCTTTTTCATGTTTTGGGCCTGATTGAAGGAGAGCACAAGTAGAAAGTAAGCAAACTTTTTTATAAAAGAATGATTCACTAGTTGATCATGGAAGTGTTGCGAAGTTCGCAATAAAGAATCTGATGACGGAACAGGTAATACAGACATAAAAAAGAGGCAGTCCATAGAACATGTTTTAAAACAAATTTCGTAACAGCCTCTATTTTGAAAAATTTATCATTTATCTAGCTTTTACTCTGAAAAGGCTTTTGAATAATGAACGACACCTTGCACATTTTTAAGAGAATTATGTGTAAGCTCAAGAGCCATAAACACTTCATCAGGCACTTCAAATGGTGCTTGTATGTTCCATAAGCTAGCGGGTTTAAATCCAAACTTAGGATAATAGTCTTTATGTCATAAAACAATGACGGAATGATAACCAAGTTCTTTTGCGTTTTTTAATGCAGCGTAAATTAATTGACTCCCAATTCCTTTTTTCTGGTGCTCAGGAGTAACAGAAACTGGAGCAAGTGCCAAAGAATCTACTGCATTATTACCATCTACAATTTCTACTTTAGAGAGAAGAATATGACCTATCACATCTTTGGTTTGATTTAATGCAACTAATGAAAGTTCAGGAATGAATGCTTCTGATTTTCTAATCCTATTTACAAGTAAATGTTCTCTCTTGTCGCTAAATTCTTCATTTAAAAAGGCTTTTTTAATTATATCTTCAGTCGTCTTATATTCTGTAGTGAGTTCTTGTCGAATTAAGAAATCCATTTATAGTCTCCTTGTCTTTTAATAAATATATCTATTCTTCCCATAAATGGCACTTTCTTTATGCACGAAGTCATTAAGAAAGTGTTCCTCTCCAAGCTTTAAAATGAATTTAAGCATTATCTCAATAAAGTCATTTCAATAAATGTGATATTGGAAAGAAAATTAGCAAACCAAACCAATTGAGTAGGACATTTTTTAATATGGATTGAACCATCTCAAACTAATTGTCAAAAAAAACAAGGCATACCCTCATCAACTAACTGGACGCTTGAGTTGAAGATTCAGGGGTTGCTACGGCAGCCCTATTTGTTGTTCCACTAACGGAGTTTACTGACCAAGAAGGTCTTTTTTGACTCTAAAGAATATACATATACAATAAGTGTAAATGGGGGATGTAATGAACTCGCATGGGAGTGTAAGTTTAAGTGTTGGTTGGATAACCTTGTTTCTAATGGGTACTGATTTATTTGTAGTGTCTCCGTTACTACCGTTCATTTCGGAAGTGTATAATGTTAGTTCATCGATGACAGGATGGATGGTAACTGTTTTTGCTTTAACATATGCTCTTGCAGCACCTTTCTTTGGTTGGGCTTCAGATAAGAATGGAAGAGGGATTTTTATTACGCTGGGGTTATTGTTATTTTCCTTCTCTAATATCTTAACTGCTTTTTCACCTTCTTTTACCTGGTTAATTATTAGTCGTATTTTAGCTGGTTTGTCGGTTGCAGCGATTACCCCATTGATTTATGCCATTATCGGGGATATTGCACCATCAAATCGGAGGGGAACATGGCTATCAATTGTTGTTTCAGGACATTTAACAGCTCTTTGGGCAGGGGCACCAGTCGGTACGTTACTAGAGCATTTTCTTAGTTGGCGTTCAGTATTTGTTATCATGGCTATTATAGGGACTATATTGGCAGTAATAAATTTCAAAACGTGGAAACATATTTCTAAAAGTGATTTTACAAGGAATCAATTAGAAGGAAATCTACTAAGAATACTTGGTTCGGTAAGTGTTACCACCATTTGGGCGATTTCAATGTATGCACTATATGTTTACTTAGGTGCCGCTCTTTATTCCGAAAATAGATTCTCTTCATCAGAAATTGCATTAGCTGTTAGTTTTTATGGTATTGGAGCGGTATTAGGAAGTCTTATAAGTGGACAATTTACAGATAGGTTTGGAGTAAAGAAGATTTCGAAAGCTACGCTAATATTTTTGACTGTAATACTCGTTTGTTTAGGTATATTCTTTTCATCTGGCGATTGGATTTATTTCTTTCTGTTCATATGGGCTTTGGTCGGTTATGCAGGATTTACATCATACCAAGCAAGATTAGCAGTTGAATATCCAAAGCAACGAGGAATTGTTATGGCGTGGAATAATACGGCTCTGTATATTGGTATTACCATTGGTTCCATGATTGGTGGTTATGTTATATCTAATTGGGGATACCCTTATCTTCCGTATGTTTGCAGCATTACAGCAATCATTAGTTTTGTCCTTAGTACCCAAAAGGTCCAAGAAACAAAAAAAGAACCGGCATTTTCCAACAGAAAGATGACCTCAAAATGAAATGTTTTTATTGAACTAGGTTAGCGTGAAGTGAACAAAAAAATAAAGATCTTAGCAATCTAAGCGCCATTCTTGAATAAGGATGTGCGCTCTTTATCATGTTTGTAAAAGAGCGACCGGCTAAGGCTGTTCGCTTGTTCTATTGTAAGGGGAACCTCGCGCTTAGAAGTTGTTCGCAAACATCAAATGAATTATCTTTAGTTATTCATTAAACTGGTGAGTTAATTAATGGGTTACTAAACAATATACTGTGTTTAGAAATATCACAGAGAATCTACTAAGGCTAACGTTCTAGAAATGTGAAACTAGTTAATAGAAAAGAGGGATGGAATCTACTTTTATCAAGCAATCCCTCTCTTTATTTAAGATTTATTTTTTAATACCAGCTGCAAAAAGGGGACCATTAACTGTAATGGTTGAAAGGATTCGTGCCATTTCATGAGGTGATTCCTTCCTACCGCTATTCAACCACTGTTGAATGACTCCTATATGTGCAGATGCAACATAGGAAGATAAATATTCTATTGGAACAAGTAGATTTTCTTCTTTAACTAATTTGTTTTGATTATTTTCAAGTACATGTTCACTCATAAAATCCTTTAGTTTTTTCTGGAAAGATAAATCTCCTTTTGGACCTAACACCGCTCTCATGAATCCACTATTGTCATTTAGAAATTCAAATAGTGAAATGACTAGTGGAATCGGCGTTAGAGATTGTGAGCTATCTCTAACAGCTGTGGAACAGTGGTAGCGAATATGGACAATCTATTTAATATTTTAAAATTAAGATCATGAAAACTTGATTGGTGGACTTTGAAAACTAATTGTTATATAATTTATCTCGAATTAAAAATATTTTAAATTGAGATTTATCAATTGAAGAAAACTCAGTAAGATTAAATTAACTTAATTTCCATTTAGAGCCTTTACCTATCTTCCATTCTATTTTTGGAAAAGATCTGTAAGGATTCTTGGAAGGGGTGGTTTTATAGCTGAGGAAAAAAGGTAAAAATGAATAGGTGGTGTTTTGACAATGGGTATTTTAAGTAAATTATTCGGAAGTTCTACAGTAAAGGAGACGAATAATATGTCAAATGTAAAATTAGCAGTTATTTATTACAGTTCAACAGGTACAAATTACGAGTTAGCTCAATGGGCAGAGCAAGGTGCAAAAGAAAATGGGGCTGAAGTAAAAGTATTAAAAGTTCCTGAAACAGCTCCACAAGCAGCAATTGATTCTAATCCAGCATGGAAAGCACATGTAGAAGCAACAAAAGACGTACCAGAGGTAAAATTAGAAGATTTAGAATGGGCTGATGCTATAATTTTCAGCATACCTACTCGCTTTGGAAATATGCCAGCGCAAATGAAGCAATTCTTAGATACAACTGGTGGCCTTTGGTTTAATGGAAAACTTGTTAATAAGGTTGTTAGTGCAATGACTTCAGCACAAAATCCACATGGTGGCCAAGAAGCAACACTTCTATCACTCTATACAACAATGCATCATTGGGGGGCTCTTGTTGCTTCTCCTGGTTATACTGATCCAGTTACATTCGCTGCTGGTGGCAACCCGTACGGAACTAGTGTAACAGTTGGTCAAGATGGAAAAATGATTGAAGACGTTCAAGCTGCAGTTAAACATCAAGCAAAGCGTACTGTTACAGTAGCTGAATGGGTGAAAAAAGGAAATCAATAATATGAAAGGGCTAATCAAGTATAGAAGATTAGCCCTTTTTTTAGTGTGAGTAAGTTCTTAACTAGGTAAGTTATATCCAGTTTTATGGAATTGTGATATGGTAAAATTAAATGTCATAAAAAAGGAGAAGCGGAACTTATTTACCTATTTAACAGTGCATATAAACTGAATGGTGATCACTAAATAGGAAATCTTTTAGTTTTATTTTCAGGAAAACAAAGCGCGTTTATTCAAGTAGGGATTATAAGAATAAGTAGATTGGAGTTTTTTTATGAAAAAAGTAGTTTTAGCAGGGGGTACAGGCTTCATCGGTGAATTTTTTTATGAAAAATTTAAGGAATTAGGATATGAGGTATATATCATATCAAGGCAAATACAACATATTTCTTGGGAAGATCAAAAAGGGATTATAGAGGCATTAGAGGATAGTGAACTTCTTATTAATCTTGCTGGAAAATCAGTCAATTGTAGATACAATGAAGCTAATAAGAATGAAATAATGAATTCAAGGATTAGGACCACTACTATTCTTGGAGAGTCTATACAGGCCTGTAATAATCCACCTAAGATTTGGATGAATTCCAGTACGGCAACCATTTATCGACATGCAGAAGATCGTCCGATGACAGAGGAAAATGGAGAGATTGGTTCTGGATTCTCCGTTAATGTTGCAACAACTTGGGAGAAAACATTCTTTTCCTTTGATCTACCTAAAACGAGACAAATCGCATTACGCATTGCTATTGTATTAGGTAAGAACGGCGGAGTCATTATACCTTATCGAAATTTAGTGAAATTTGGACTTGGAGGAAATCAGGGAACGGGAAACCAAAAGTTTAGTTGGATACATGTAGAGGATTTATTTCAAATCGTTCTTTTTTTGAAAGATAAAGAAAGTTTAAGTGGTGTTTTTAATTGCTCTTCCCCACAACCTGTAAGTAATCGTAAATTGATGCAAGAACTAAGAAAAACTATGAATGTACCATTCGGAATACCATCTCCCAAATGGATGTTGGAGATTGGCTCTTTTCTAATCAAAACCGAAACAGAATTGGTATTAAAAAGTCGCTGGGTTCTACCAGAACGGTTAGAACGTGAAGGTTACACGTTTACCTTTGGAACTCTTGATAAGACCTTGCAAGACATTTTATAAATTGAGATATTCAAAAAATTAGACTGTGAAGGGTTACAATTCGGTCCCATGATAGATGAAAATGGTAGGCTTCCTATAAATAAAGGAGATATTTGGAAACGATTTTTGAATTCCAAAAGAGAAAAAAATTAATGGGGAATATAATTTCTTCTATAATTTTTAAAATTCTAGTAAACGGCATGTTAAAGGTAGGAGATAAAATTGGAACGTGGAATCAGCTTTGAAATCCCAAACAAATATGGAAGTTTACTTGGAGAGATTTTAATGCCTTTTGAAACGGCTAAATTCATCTGGAGAACTGGGGGCGAGGAGTCATATTTGCTAAAAGGTGATGAATTAGGGGAGCTACTTTTTAAAGATGAGATAAATTGGCTGGAAGGTAGGCACTTTAAAAAACTTATAGAAGAAAACAACTATTACCTAATTTTTACGGATTTAAAAGCTTACCCAAAAAATAAACAACTTGATAATATTAAAACCTATGAGGATTACTTGAAAAGTGAATGTCAACTTGTATTATTAATTGTTGATTCTGCTTATGTCACAATCTATTGTAAAGACAATGAAAGCCTAAAAAGATTGTATGAAAATGCAAAAAATAAAGGTTTTGATCATCTCCAATACATTACTGACAAGAATGATTCGAGAGCAAACTTAACAGTATGGTAAAGATTAAGTGAAACTAGTAAGAATGGAGAGCCATCTTTTCCAGACAAAAAACTTCCTAGATATTACCAAATTGTCTATAATGAGATCCAAAATTTTGTTAGTTCTATTGTACCTTTTAAAAAGCATTGCAGTTTTAAAGTGTTTTGGATCATACAACATTATATATTTGTATAGCTCTAACATATTCTTTGAAATATAGGTAACATGACTTTTAATTCTTTAATGTGTCACAAGTGTTGTATACAGATCAATAAACGTTTAAACCAAAAACGGATCTTGATTGGAGGTCTATCAGTATAGACTGGGGACTTATTAGAAAAAGAGGAAAGCAAAGATTTGTCTTGTTGTATAGTCTAATCTTATCAATACCATTTGTATTTGACTATCTTATTCTTAAATTCCTACTTAACTCATTTAGACTTGAGGTAACAATTATTGAGTTATTGATCGTTTGGATTATTTGTTTGTCGCTAAGTATGGTATTCACTTTATTCGGTTGGATGAAGATGGAAAGAGATTGGCAAAAAACAAACTAAAATAAATAGAAAAGAAGCATAAGAATTATGTAATAGATAAATTCGTATGTTAAATACTTGAGACGATTAATTAAGGATTATTCACCCTTTAATATCCAGAAACCTATTAATATAATTATGATACCAATTGCAGTACGCCAACTAGGAACTTCCTTTAGAAATATAAAACCAATTGCCACACTTACCAGGATCTCCAATCCCTTAGAAACAATAAGAGAGAAGGTTAAGTTATCTACAACTTTTGCTAGAAATTTTACACCGTAACCAATCATCATACTCGAAGATAGAAAAAAAGGGAAAAGTTTTATGTAATACCATAAAGTAGATAGAAAATGAGTATCAATGTGCTTCGTGTGATAAGCATATATGGCATTAATTGTAACTAATCCACCTAGCATTAACAAAAGAGCAAGAAAAATCATATATGTTGGTCTCCAATTTGCTTGTTTCTATAATTTTTGCCTAAATGCAAATATTTATGTGTAACATTTTGTTTATTAATTATAAAAACGGTGAATTTGTTTGATATTAGGATAAGTAATTATTGAAAAAAGTTATCTTTACACCATATATAAAATCAATACAAATGTCACACCATTTAAAAAAGTAAAAGGAAAGAGGGATTAAGTTGCTTTGTTTGACAAATTTATCTGATTTTTAGTATTATCTTTCCTTTTGCTCTTCCTGACTCCGCATATTCCATCGCTTTTTGAGCATCTTCAAATGGAAAAACTCTATCAATAATAGGTTTGATGTTTCCAGACTCAATAAAGTTTGCGATTATACGTAATTGCTCTCCACTTGGTTTCATAAACAGAAAGGTGTATTGAACATTATGTTTCTTTTCAAGCGCACTAAGTTTATGACTTGCTGCTGAAAACAACAACGTTTTAAAAAATCCTGAGCCATATTCTTTACCAAAACGAGCATTCGGTAATCCCGAAACGGAAACAATTTTTCCTCCGCTTTTTAACACTTCGAATGACTTTTCGAGTATCTCACCCCCAAGTGTATCAAAAACGGCATCATAGTTTTTTAGTACCACTTCAAATTTTTCTGTCTTGTAATTTATCATTTTATCTGCACCAAGAGATTTCACTAAATTCTCACCAGCATCACTGGCAGTTGTTGCAACAGTGGCACCCATTAATTTAGCCAGCTGAATAGCAAATGTACCAACACCACCAGCCCCAGCTTGAATTAAAATCTTTTGTCCCTTTTGTAATTGCAAAATGTCTATTAGGGCTTGATAGGTGGTTAGCCCAACCAGTGGAATCGAGGCCGCTTCTTCAAAGCTCAAATTTTTAGGTTTTAAGGCAATATCATCTTCATGAATAGCGATATATTCAGCAAAAGTACCTATTTTACTCTTACGCGGACGTGCATATATTTCGTCACCAACTTTAAAACGAGTTACCTTTGAGCCAACCTTTGCAACGACACCAGAAAAGTCATTCCCTAAGGTAAGAGGCATTTTATATTTAACTAACAATTTCACTTTCCCATCACGTATCTTAAAATCAATAGGATTAATACTAGCTGCATGAATTTCTGCTAGTACCTCATATTCACCAATTTCGGGTATGGTCAATTCTGCCAAACGCATTGGAACTTTCCCATACCTATCTATAACCATTGCTTTCATAGTCTTTACCTCCAAATAATTTGTGTTTCATCTTCCATTATTCTAATAAAAGTTCTGCATGAACTGATCAATATCCAGCATAAGCCTTCTTAATAAACCTAATTCTGTACTGACATTAATATAATAAAAGTTTTTTGTCCCTTCTTTACGCATTAAAATAACACCTGCATCACGTAAAACCTTAAGATGATGGGACACAGCAGGTCGAGAAAGATGTGTTTGTTCAGTAATTTCACCTACTCTTAATCCTGTTTGACAATCCGTCCCCATTAGAACTAATAAGATCGATTGACGTGTTTCATCACCAATTGCCAATAATACTTTTTGACAATTAGTGAAATCCTCCTTGATCAAATTAAGTTGGTCCTGTTTATTCATCAGTAATATACCTCCAGCAATTGGATTAATGGTTTAAGTTGATAAACCATATTGCTGAATACAACAATAAACTATTGTTATGTTAGGTGCAATATTGAGAAAGAAAATCGAGACGAACACAACTTAGAGAGGAAGCATTTGAGCTCTTTATCATTTTCCAAGCGCGATATTGTTGAAAAACAATTATGCAAATCATGTTAAAATTAGGAAGGAATGTTGAATTTATAGTTATTTTGAATAGACTGAATCGGGGTGGGATTATCCTTTATCATCACGAGGAATACCAACGTATAGCGATAAAAAATGAAGAAAGGGACTAGGTGTGTTGAATGAGAATAAAAAAGTTACGTATATTCTGTTTACTAGTAATATTATTGTTTTTCATGCTCATTACTTATTCAACATATAGTATATGGTCTTTTAGTCAAAAGGATCAATTGGTTCAGTCAGATGCAGCTATTGTACTTGGTGCAGCTGTGTGGGGAGATCAACCATCACCTGTATTAAGAGAGAGAATCAATCATTCTATATGGCTTTATAAGAATGGATACGTTAAAAAAGTTATATTTACTGGTGGTAAAGGAAATGAAGATGATTATACTGAATCAGAAGTTGCTAGGGATTATGCAATGGATAATGGTGTAGATGAAGAAGATATTTTGATAGAAACAAAGTCAAAAATCACAGAAGAAAACCTGATTAACGCATTTGAAATTGCAACAATGAACAACTTGAAAACATTTACTATTGTAAGCGACCCATTACATATGAAACGAGCAATCATGATAGCAAATGATATTGGGATGGTAGCATATTCTTCACCTACCACAACCACAATGTATAAGTCTTTTAAAAGTAAAACTCCATTTTTAATTAGAGAGATATTCTTTTATATTGGATACAAGTGTAGTTCACCTTTTAGAAATTATTGAAATTGGTGTAACTTCGAACAAAGGATTTTCTGAACAAGGCAATGTGCTTATTTCAGAAATCATGAAATCAGGAATTTAACATCTTCTTTGAATTGGATATATATGTTAAAATGTAAAAAGATTGTGAAACTAACCACTTAAATGAATTGATTAATTCAAGAACTATTAATTTAATATTGGAGATTTAAATGAATGAATAAATTAACTCTACGAATAAAAATATTTTATTATCTTTCTTTAACTCTTTTTCTTTTGGGTGTTATTTCATGGGTTCCTTATCTAGTTCTTAACATACAAAAACCGTATGGAATGCTAACATTCATCCTTAATCCATTAGGTTTTTATTTAGGTTACATAGCAAAGAATAGACTTCTAGCATTAATAAATTTAGCTATGTTATTTAGTTTTATCCCAGTGATGATTTATGTTTACTTAACAAAAGGATATATACCTATGTGAGATTTTTAGAATTGTAGTCGTCGTTCTAACCGACAAATTTCTTGGATGTTTTTTGTATAGAAGCAATGGAGAGGCTTATTAAAGCATACGACACCAAGATATGTATTTGTTAAAAATTACAATGATCAAAATAAATGCCAATGTAACGAAGATCGACAAAATGAAATGGTGGTAGTTTATCGATTAACTTTCATTTCTAATAGACAGATCAAGAAAATGGTCTTTAAAAAGTCATGCGGTCTAAAGTGTTTTCTCTTGCCATATTTATATGTAGCTTTTTGTAGGAAGGAGTTATAATCCTTTGAATAAGAAATATAGTAAAGGTGCTGCACTGTTGGGTGTGGTTTGTGCAATAACTTTATTCGCATCTTATACAATTGCTCCTGACCAGCCTAAAGGTATAATGATCATTATATTAAGAGCATTGTTCTTCACTTCTATTTTGTCGGGAATCTTAAGTTTATTTTTTACTTCACTAAGTTTTAAAAATAAAGAAGATGGATTTCTGAAGAAGGTAGCACCTACAATATTGTTTTTAGTATTAATCATACTCTCCTTCTCAATGATCGGCATCATTATAAGTATAGGTGATTTATTCTAAAAGGTCCGTCAAAATATTCCGCTGATTATCAATATCCCAATAAGTATTAAAGCAGCAATTACAGAAATAACAGGTGTAAAGTTAAATTAGAGGTTTTAATAAAGAGTAGAGGAATAAACTCAGTCGTACAAGAGATGAATAACAGATAATTTATTGTTGATTTTTTAAGCAGTTTTACATTTATTCATATTCTCTTACACATGATCGGTAATTACCTGAACCATGATTTTGGTGACGTAATGTTCCTTTTGGTTTTTTACTACTGTATCATAAACATACTCTTCAAATACATAATCTCCTAATGTTAATTCTAAACGTTCCATTTCTTCAAAAAGCCTTTTATAGGTTTTATGAATTGTTTGTTCATCTCCAATATGATAGCCAACGAGAAAATGACCCTTTACAGCCTGGAAATATGAATATCCTTCTTTAGGTTGTGGTTGCTCGATGTATAGATAGCTATATTTTGAGAATTCTCCCTGTAAAACTTGCTCCCGATTTGTTATAACACCTATAGGATATCCTGTATCAAGCTGTAGCTCATTTAATTCATCAATAAAATCAGAAATAACCTCTACAAATTCCTCATCGGTATTATTTTTGATTTTTCTACTTAAATAAAGTGTTGCTTCTGGCAAATGTTCAAGTTTAATTTGATGAAAGTCAAGTTGAGAGGCTTCTTCCATCAATGCGATTTTAGTTTCAATTAGTTTTTCCTTCATTTCAATTTCCTGCCGCTTTTTCACAATCTCTTCTCTCTTTTGATACATTAAAGTTAAAAAACTTTCAGGAGATTTATGCTGCGTATATTGTTGAATATCATTTAGCGACATACCAAGCTCTTTTAATAAATCGATAACAAAGAATAACTCAATTTGGTTCATTGAATAAAAACGATAACCTTTTTCATTTTTAAATATGGGAGAGAGAAGACCAATTTGATCGTAGTAAAAAAGTGTTTGTTTATTAACTTTGCAAAGCTTTGCAAATTCACCAGTAGTTAAGTATTTCGTATTTTTTTTATTCACTTTCTCATCAACACCCTTGACTATATAGTTACTATATAGATTAGGATAAAAACAGTAAAGAAATCAAGTGAATTCGTTTGGTTTTAGGTCAATCGTGAAGGAGAAAATACGAAATGAAGAATGATAAAATTACTTTAGGGTTATTATTATTGAATTTATTTATAGCCTTTATGGGAATCGGTCTTGTTATTCCCGTTTTACCTACACTGATGAATGAATTAGGGATAAATGGTAAGATAGTTGGCTATCTAACAGCTGCTTTCGCAATTGCACAATTGATTGTTTCGCCATTTGCAGGGAAAGCAGTAGATAAATTTGGAAGAAAAATTATGATTGTACTTGGCTTATTTATTTTCGGCTTATCAGAGTTATTATTTGGACTAGGAAAAGAAATAGAAGTGTTATTTATTTCCCGGATTTTAGGTGGAGTCAGCGCAGCATTTATTATGCCAGGTGTTACAGCTTTTATTGCTGATATCACAAACTTAGAAACTCGTCCTAAAGCACTGGGATATATGTCGGCTGCGATTAGTACAGGGTTCATTATTGGACCTGGTATCGGTGGATTTTTAGCGGAATTCGGTACACGTATTCCATTCTTCTTTGCAGGTGCTCTAGGTACAATCGCTGCAATACTAACTATTATGTTTATATCTGAGCCTAATCGTGCAATGAAAATAAACGAACAAACCCAAGGGGGAAAGAATGGGTTCAGTCGTATGATTGAGCCAAAATATTTCTTCGCTTTTATGTTAATTTTTATTGCCTCATTTGGTCTAGCTGCATTTGAATCATTCTTTAGTTTATTTGTGGATCATAAATTTCAATTTACACCATCTGATATAGCGATTGTTATTACCGGTGGGGCCATTTTTGGTGCTATTTCACAAGTCTTATTGTTCGATCGGCTTACACGAGTTTGGGGAGAAATTAAACTGATTCGTTATAGTTTAATATTGTCGGGATTACTAGTCTTTTTAATGACTGTTGTATCTTCGTATTTTTCTATTTTACTTGTTACATTTATTGTTTTTGTAGGATTCGATTTATTCAGACCAGCAGTTACTTCCTACCTTTCAAATATTGCAGGGGAAGAACAGGGTTTCGTTGGTGGAATGAACTCCATGTTTACGAGTCTGGCGAACATTAGTGGTCCAATTATTGGGGGGATATTATTTGATGTAAATATTAACTATCCATACTACTTTGCGACTGTGATTCTATTTCTAGGAATAGTAATGACATTGTTCTGGAGGAAGCAAGGTAGCAATTCTTCAAACGAAGTAAAAACTAGTGTGGCTAATCTATCAAACTAAAAAGTAAGAGGTCTAAAATTATAATATGAAAAAAAGTCAATTTGGTCATTATTTAAGATGACCAAATTGACTTTTTTTATTTTCTTCAGATCATATTCTATAGGAGAAACTTAAGTTTTTTTACAAAAAAGAATGTTAATTATTTATGACAAAATGACAACTATAGTTTACATTATGTCATAGATACTTTACGATGATAATGAGAATATAAAAGGAGACTGAGTGAAACCATGTTGAATAATTCTGTGCGCGAATTGCGGGCAAGATATCGATTAACTCAAACTGAATTAGCTGAAAGGATCGAAGTATCAAGGCAAACAATTGGGTTAATTGAAAAAGGAGACTATGCTCCATCTATTACTCTTGCATTAAAAATGGCAAAAATATTCCAAGTCCCTGTTGAACAAATATTTTATCTAGAAGGAGAATGATCCATGTTAAAACGAATTTTTCAGTCCCCGATATTTAATGCTTTACTTGTACTTGGCTTGGGGATTATTATGCTGGGTAATCACTATTCAGACGATGTTCCAAGTTTGTTGAAAATTGATCCTCTAGTACTGGGTGTTCCAATTTTAATACTTATTTTAGCTATCCCCATAAATAATATGAAAAATCCTAAAAATAAGGTAAAGCCTTCTTTAATTCCTATGGAGTTTAAAGAAGAAGATGAGGGACTTCAGTGGATTACATATAAGGCAACTCGTAAGGTTTATATTTTCTTTGCATCTTTTCTCCCGATTGCAATAGCGCTTACAGCATATCTTAATCACATACCATATTTTCCTGTTATTCTTTTAACAGGTATGGCGATTGTACAATATGTATTGTTTTGGCTTGAGCATAAAAAACATAAATAGAAGGGAGGAATAACGAATAGTGGATATACAAATGATGATATCCCTCATACTATTACTTACTACATTAGAAATATTTATTGTTTATTTATTTATAAGATATAAGCAAGGTAAGATTGAAAAAAATCCGTTCATCACAATTTTTTTAAAAGAGTGGAAAATATTATTCTATGCTTTTTTTCGTTGGAGAATAAAGGACAATAATAAAGAGTATTCGCTACATAAGAATTCTAATTATTTTTGGCTGTTCATTGCACTTTTGCATGAACAAGTAATAGAAATGATTGTATTTCATATATACTTAAAAAAAGTAGATCCATCATATGCAAATATAATGTCAGCTCTTCATATTTATAGCATTATTTACATGATTGGGGATTACAATTGGGTACGAAATACGCCAATACGAATAATCAATAATAAAGTCGAAATAAAAATAGGAGCAAGAAGAGAGCTATCATTTCATATATCTGACATTGACTCAGTTCAAAAGGCACAACTTACATATACCGATAAAGGTGGAATCATTCACGAAAAAGGAGTTTTTCATGCCACTTCTTTTCCTAGATTACTAACTAGAATATTTGGAATAACTGATGAATTGAGGCATGAGATTATCTTCAATAAACCGATTTCCTATACTGGATATTTTGGACTTAAAAAACAGGTGAACAAAGTGTTGGTTTATATTCAAGATTCTGATAGACTAGCAGCTACTCTTGAAGAAAAAATGAATGATTATGAATGTAGTAACGAGAGTAAACAAGACAACAAGAAAATATTAGCAAAAGAAAAGCAATCCATTATTAATTGGAAAATTTATTTTGTCTTATTAATTTTAAATGTTATAGGAGCTATAGCGATGGCTCCCTACGCTATAGCTAGAGAGGGATTTCATGAAGAAATGGGAGTTTCACAATGGCTTTTTACTCTGATTTTCTCAGGCCAGATGTTGGTAGAAGGTGCTGTCTTAATCTTTCTTTCATTATTAATGGGTAAGAAAATCGGAGTGAAATTACCTATTATAACTTCGTTTATTTGTAAGGAAAAGATCCAAGAACAAGATGTAAAGAATTCAGGATTCGCCATAATTTATGGAGTGATTACTTCAATTTTTATAATGATTGTAAGCTATAATATATCAAATGCACTTGGAATTGATAATTCTTCAATAAATGAACCAGTTTGGTGGTTAGGGATATTAGGTTCCTTAGGAGCAGGTATTACAGAAGAAACGATATTTAGACTCTTTTTAGTTACCTTTGTATTGTGGTTATTTTCCAGGTTTCGTAAGAGGAAGAACCTAACTAATTCTGCAAATTGGACAGCAATTATAATTGCTTCTTTAATTTTTGGGCTTTTACATTATGGTGTTGCTGCATCTACCTATGAGATGACACTGGGGCTATTTTTAGGAATGCTTCTGATAAACGGAATTGGCGGAATTACTTTTGGAGTACTATTTTTATTTCGAGGATTAGAGTTTGCAATGATTGCCCATTTTATTGCGGATGTAATGATCCACGTAGTAGCTCCTATATTTATTTAATACTATATCTTTTGGGCATGAATCCCTTGTTGTTGATATATTTTCAAACCAAAAAAGTTGCATATTAATTAGTGAATTTCCAATCATACATTTTCGCAAGGTGTGAAATGATATATTTAGAAACATCGAGATTGCAATTACGAGATTGGAGAGAAACAGACTTAGATCCATTTATTCGATTAAATTCGGATGAAAAAGTTATGATGTATTTTCCTAAACCTTTATCTTCTGAAGAAACAATTACATTCTATAAATCAATTATATCCGAGATTAAAGAATGTGGATTTGGACTTTATGCGGTGGAAGAAAAGGTAAATAAAGAGTTTATTGGGTTTATAGGATTTCATAGGGCAATATTCGAGTCTGATTTTACACCGTGTATTGAAATTGGTTGGCGACTTAAAAAAGAGGCATGGGGAAAAGGATATGCTACTGAGGGAGCGACAGCCTGTTTACAATATGGATTTACCGAATTGGATTTTAGTGATATTTATAGCTTTACAGCAGATGTTAATAAGCAATCAAAAAACGTTATGAGAAAAATCGGTATGAACTTTGTAAAAGCTTTTGTTCACCCGAGAGTTAATGAGAAGAGTTTATTAAAAAAACATGTTCTATATCATATAAGTCAAAATGATATAAGTTTGACGTAGTATAGGTAAAGTAGTGATTTCTTATGAATTGTTGCGACTTTATTAATAATGCTACATTGGAGAAAATCACACTCATTGTTCATTGGTTAAAGTTTAATTTTATAATGAAGAAAATGTAGAAGGAACTTCTATAATTGACCACCTGTGGCAAATGTATTGTATTTTTCTCATATAACAAGTCCAAATACCGCCAGGCGGCTTTATTACCTAGATATAACATAAAAAACTATTACCCAACGAACGGGTAATAGCCTGAAGGAGAAAATGCTTGTGTGATGAGCAACTTATCCAAGGTTACTAATCACATGTACTGAAGATGATAGCAGGAGTTGCTCCTGCATTAGTATTATATTCGATATGTTCATGTTTGAACTGGACAATGGTGATAATTAGATGCATTTCTTTTAAAATATTCATCTTTATGAATAAAATAATTCATTAATTCAAAATATACTTCTATAATCGATTGGATGTGGAAATATGCAACAACTTGATTTAAGTGGGGCTACTCCGATTGTTTTTATCATTGCGCTTATCATTGGAGGTTATGCTCTTTTCGCTATTCTGATGTCTCATCTTTCAGACAAAAGAGAGAAAAAGAAAGAAACATTAAAAGAACTTATGGAAAATAAGGACGAAATTGTAGTGAAAAATCAAGATGAATTACCTTAGTCCATCTAAAGTTATTTCCATAAATGATAACGATTACTTCAAAGCGCGTGAATCCAAAAAGGGATTTACGTGCTTTTTGGTGAAGTTATTTATTGTGATATTTATCTGACATAGAAGGGTTGTTAAACTAAAGGGAGGGAAGGGAATGATTGTTGCATTTCTATATATGGGATGGTTTTTAATGCCTTTATTTTGTATTATATTTTGTTTGAATTTAGTAACGATATTAAAAAAGGTAAAGAATGAAGAAAAAACAACGGTTAATACTGTATGGCTTACAATTTCTTTTTCACTTATTATGTGGAGCATTGCAGTAATAGCCTCTGCAAGTGTTTATTAAGAAAAATGGGACAATGTGGATAACAGACGATCCTCCAAGCTGGCTCAACTGCAGTAGATAGCAAGCAAACAAACTTATTTAATAACAGTGAAACGAAAGAAGGAAAATGAATGAATAAAGAATTTCCGATAATTGAAACTGAAAGATTAATTTTAAGAGAGGTAACAATCGATGATGCAAGTGATATGTTTAAATATTTATCTGATAAAGATGTTGTGAAGCATATGGGGTTAGCGCCTTTCCAAACAGTTAAAGCTGTTTGGGATGAGATTAATTGGTATAAATCTATTGTTAAAGATGGCACTGGCATTAGATGGGGAATTACACTAAAAGATGTTGGGAAAATTATTGGAAGTTGTGGCTTTCTTAATATGGTTACCAAACATCATCGAGCTGAAGTTGGATTTGAATTAAGTAAAGATTACTGGGGGACAGGAATAGCTAGTGAAGCATTAGAAGCAGTTGTTAAATTCGGATACCATCACTATCAATTAGAAAGAATTGAAGCTTTAATTGAACCAGCAAATCTCTCGTCACAAAAATTAGTAGAAAAGCAAGGATTTACAAGAGAGGGTTTGCTAAGGCATTATGAATATACTTGTGGTAAATTTGATGATTTATTTATGTACTCACTCTTAAAAGGAGACATCGATCTTAATTAAGAAAATATATTCAACTAACAAGTAGACAGGAAAATACTTGTTTCCACCCTTATTGATTGATCTGTAAAATGACAAATAAATACTGATAAACCCCTTAGCTGTTCTTTGGAACAGGAGTATTATCAGCTTTTCTAACTAACGCAATATAAGTACGAGATATGAGAAAAGTCAAAGAAAGTGTTATTAAACTCCAATAAATATTCCAACCATTTTTAAATTTAATAAGACTTGTACGCTTTTCAAAAAAGTGCTCTATTAATGTCATTGGAATACTGAAATAGAAGGTTTTAGCGATTGTCCAAAAAAGATTCGACGACTTTGTAATTTGGTTATAGTAAACACATACAACAGGAAAAAGTAAATAGTCAAAAATAAAGCTAATATCAAACCATTTAAATAAGTTTACTGGATACACTATTTTATTTTTAGTCACCGCTAACTTATCGAGGATAGAAGAGATATAGCCTTTGAACAGAAAAATTAACATCCAATCCTTAGTAGGAGGCTTTCTTATTAAATTTACGAACATAATCAAACCCAAGACCATTAAAAACCTCAGAGTGTTTTTTTCAAACCGCTGTTTCATTATTCTAGCCTCACTTTTATGTACAGAAGTAATGTAAGCCCAAATTAAACTAGCTCTGTGACATTTTTTAGTCACTTGTTTGTATCGAAGCAATTGATAGATGAATCTCAATCCTACTTTTTTACAAGAATAATTTTAGGTTATACATAAGTGAGAAAAATATGTAATTAGTTCGTAAACCACTTAGAAAATATTAACCGAAAATCAATCTTTATTTCTAAAAAGATAAATCCACATCAAAATATATATTGTGGACAATAAAAGTAAAAAAATAGGTGTTGATATTTGGTCAATTGCCATAAAATCACCATCAATTATTTCAAATCATTTAGAGAAGGATGGAATAAAATTAATAGGATTGCAATTATAGGTATTGATACGATTAAAGCTGTAAGAGGGCGTTTATAATGCATTCTGACCATCGTAAAAAGTATTAAATTAAAAACACCGGACCAGAAAAGGTTCCAATTATTTTCGTAAATAAAAAGTCCTTTTTTATAGAAAAGAAATTCTATGATTGTAAAGTAAGCGATCCATATCCCTATATATAAGTATTGCTTTTTTCCTTTAGGGTAATATCTTAAGTAAATAATAATAACGACTGGTACGATAAAAAAAGAAAAAGTAATATCGATAAGAGTGTGATTTAACCAGTCAACAGTTACGGCATGGTATCTCCATAGGGTATGGTTATAAAAAATGAAATTATATAACAAATTACAAATAATAAAGAATTGAATTGTTGAATAATACTTTCTCCAGTTCTTCCAATCAACAAAGAAATAAGCAAATATGATATATACAACAACAATGTATTTGATAAATTAGATTTGAGCCACTTTTCAATAGTTTGATCACATAAAAAATGAGCCACACGATTTCCAATTTAATTAACCTCTTTTATGATTGTAAGTGACCAAACTATCAATCAGAGAAGAGGAACAAAAGGATGATCAATATGGCTCAATTTCATCGTATCAAATTTTTAAAAGAGGTTGAAGGATTATCACAAAGACAAATTGCAGAAAAACTTGGTATTTCAAGAAACACCGTTAGTAAATACTTAAAACAAAATGTAGCTCCTACAACCATTCAACGCCAAAAGGTCTATGGTACAAAGCAGTATTCTGATGAAACAAAGCGAGTATTGCCGATTATCGATCAATGGCTTGAGGAAGATCTAAAGAGCTGGGGAAAACAAAAACATACAGCTGCGAGAATCTTCAATCGACTAGAAGACGAGTATGATTTCAAAGGTTCCGCATCCAATATTCGAAAAATCGTTGCCAAACGTAAAAAGAAACTACAGGAAGTCTTCATTCCACTTGATTTTCAACTCGGCCACCAATTCCAATTCGACTGGGGAGAGGCGGACATTATTCTACAGGGTCGAACGCAACGTGTTTACCTCTTTTGCATTCAGCTTTCGGCAAGCCGCCTACGATTTGTAAGAGCTTATCTAAATGAAAAACAAGAAGCTTTCTTAGATGGTTTTGTTCATGCGTTTGAGTTTTTTGGAGGCGTTCCAACTGAAGGACTCTTCGATAATTTAAAAACAGCTGTACTTAAAATTCTTCAGGGGCGTGATCGCCTCGAACAAGAATCTTTTATCGCTCTCCAGGCTCATTATTTATTCAAAGCAGAATTTTGTAATGTACGATCTGGAAACGAAAAAGGACGCATTGAAGGGACAGTAGGTTATATAAGAAGAAATGCCCTTGTACCTAAACCAGAAGTCCAATCGTTAGAGGAATTAAATGAATACCTTTCAGAATGGTGCCTACAAGAGGCTGATAGACGAATGGTACCTTACTCAAAAGAAACAGTTTTAGCTATGTGGGAAAAGGAGAAACAACAGCTTCACCCATTGCCAGAGAACCGTTTTGAGGCGTGTAGGCTTGTTTCATGCCAAGTAAATAAAACATCTTTAATAACCGTTGATACCAACCAATACTCTGTTCCATGTAGCTATGTCGGTCAAGCTGTGTGGGCAAAAATTTTTGTGGATCGTGTGATCGTTGTGGCTCAAAATCAAGTGATCGCGGAACATTCTCGTTCCTATGAGAGAAATCAAATGGTTACCGTTTTAGATCATTATCTAGAAGCTCTATTAAAGAAACCACGTGCTGTCAGAGATGCCCGTGCCTTTCAATCTTCTAAAGTACCAGAAGTGTTCAGGCGTTTCCATCAAAAGATGCGTGAACAAGAAGGTGCTGCAGGAGATCGAAAGTTTATTCGTCTACTCCTTCTCCATCGGGAGATAGGAATGGAGAAACTCACGCAAGCTTTACAACAGGCGGAACAAACGCAGATATTTAGGTATGAAGTGGTTCATGAAATAATTCAAAAACTGACAAACGCAAACGTCAAAATCCATGACCTTTCGAAAGAGAAAACGCCTACTAATCTAGTAGATTATAAAGTTAAAAAATCGAATGTAGCTCAATATGGACAATTAACAGGAGGTCAGTAAGATGACAACAGAATTACTAGTGGATCATTTAACCAAGCAGCTTAGAATGCCTACCATTCACAAACAGTATCGCTCTCTCGCAAGAGAAGCTGAAGAACGTAACCTTAGCTATGAAGAGTATTTGTTAGCCTTACTTGAAGTAGAGATAGAAATGAGAGATGAAAATCAAAAACAGAGGCGACTAAAACAAGCAAACTTTCCAGTCCAGAAAACCTTGGATACCTATGATTTCAGTTTAATGCCTAGTCTAAATCGAAATCGTTTTTTAACACTAGCTAAAGGTGAATTCGTTGAGAAAAAGGAAAACATTCTCTTTCTCGGAAATAGTGGTACTGGAAAGACCCATCTAGCTACAGGACTCGGTATTGAGATGATAAAGAATGGTTATAAAACCAAGTTCATTACAGCGTCTAAATTAGTAGAAGAATTACTGATGGCGAATGACGAGCATAAACTCGGTGCTTTAGAAAAGAAGTGGCTCAAATTTGATGTGATCATCGTAGATGAGCTAGGGTATGTACCTTTTTCAAAAATTGGATCAGAGCTCCTATTTCAATTTTTCTCAAGTAGGTATGAACGTGCAAGCGTTATTATTACTACCAATCTTGAATTTACGGAGTGGACTAGTCTTTTCGGAGATGAAAAAATGACAGCTGCCCTTCTCGATCGACTCACCCATCGATCACACATCCACTTACTGAACGGAGAATCCTATCGATTTAGACAAAGTATGAAACAAAATGGAGAAACTAAAGCATAACCAGGAGTGAACGCGAGGTGTTTGGAGGTCTTGCCCCTCCTCGGGGCAAGACCTCCAAACACCCAATCCCTCCCAGTAATGGGGGCTAGAAATGATAAAGTGGCTCACTTTTGAAGTGATCACTCTGGCTCAAATTAATATTGACAAAAACAAACAACTAATAATAAATACATTTAAGTATAACCTCTTTAATTTTTTCATCAGTTTTCACCTAAAATTAAAAAGGTAAACATAGAATTTCATATTTTGTCAGTGCTTTAGGATTATTACTTGTTAAGTTTAAAATACCATTTATAAAAATACCAAGATAATAATAAAGTAGCGTAAATGGATAACCATGTGAAATACCAATCCCATTTTAAATAATTAATGAGCTGCGTATACCTCTCAAATATGGTTTCAGGGATGGTTATTCCTGTACAATAGGCACTAGAATATAAAAACTTTATCCATAAGCTCCTTGTGTCTGGATAGTATAAACAAAAGAAAATACTAATTATAGGGAATATTAAGAACTCAAAAAGAAAGCTTGATTTACTTACACTTGAAAGTTCCCTAATTGGATATTCAATTAGGTGCAATTCGACTACAAGTAGTCCTAAAAACCAGGTAATAAACTGTTGAAACAAAAAAATAATACTTGCTTGTCTCCATTTGTTTTTTGGTATAAAAGCGAACGAAATAAATGCACAGGCATAAATCACATATAAGATAGTGTGCTCAATCTTCATATTATTTGTTCACTCTTCATATTGTTTTTATTTAGTATCCATAAGACAAATTGGCGGCACAACCAAAGCTCAATAATAAAATTAAAGAAGCTCATTAATAGATGACTTTTCTTCATATTCATTATGTCTGTGAACATCCCTATTAAAAACATAAAAGACACAATAATCCCAACCCATATCAAATAGTGAAGTAATCTTCTCGGGTAATTTGATGTATTAGGAAACTTTAATTGAAACCCTACAGCTAATGTAGGATATACTAAATATTCCATGGTGAAGCTTATTTTTGTAGCATAATTAAAGAATCTAATTGGAGATTCAATTGTATTAGTATACGATAGCCCAATACTAAACAACCAAGTTAACATATGAAAAAACAAAAAGGTAGCGATGGCTTCTCGTAGACGATTTTTTGGGATCATCCTATAAAGGATAAAGGGAAATATAATCCATAAAAAGATCAAAATAAAATAATCAAAAGTCAAATAAAACCACCTCTAATTTATTATGTGAAATTATGAGTAAATTCATCCACCTTAATATAAAAGTTACTACTCATTCTCATAATTTTTATTTATGATTCTCCAATAAAACCACCTGCAAAAAGTTAGACATATTTCCCACACTATTATGCGAAAACTAATTTTTACTTTTAATTTTAATCATGGCAGTAAGTATAGTTTGTTAACAATAGTACACAAATAAATAGGAGAATCTAATCCTAAGATGCTAATTTCTTAGTAAGTTTTGAGCGTAACAATATAAGTTAAAGGATGATAAATATGGCTTTTGCTTTCTATTTTTTTGTTTCATGGTTAATAACGTTCATTTTCGTGATTATGCCTAAAAAGCTTTCATTCATGCAAAACTCTTTTGTTTTTCTCCTTATTTTAATGATTAGTATCAATTGGTCTTGGATTATATATGAGGAATTAAAATTTATTAAGCTTTCAACAGAGGTGATGGACTATACTGCATTTATAATCAATAGAAGTATTGTTATCCCATTAACTATAGTCATTACGATGAATTTACTTAAGATATCCAAGTCTTTTAGAAGGTCTATAGTCGTTTTAGTATTATCCACTTCATTTTTATCTTTATTAGCTTTAGGTGGGATGTACTTTAATGTGACAAAATATATGAATTGGAATTTTGCTTTTGATATCATTTATTTCCTCTTATTAAACATCTTTGGATATTTAATTTTAATAGGTGTGAACGCAATGGAACACAAAGAGGTGATAAATTAATGATATTGTGGGAAAGTTTTGGTAAAAATGAAATCTTTTTACTTATATTCAATCTACTTGCTATTCTAGTTGTCCTTTTATTACCTAAAAAATTTACTAAAACGGCAACGTTATTAAGCCTTTTCTGGGGTTTAACCTTAGGTATGATGTTTGACTTTAGCATTGGTGGGGGCTTGTTTGACTACTATAGAGTAAGTGATTCAAATAGATACGAAGTATTTGATGTAATTTATTATCTACTTTATGCTCCATTTGGATATTTGTTTTTTTATTTCTATGAAGGTTTAAAAATAAATAAGAGAACCGTAATCATATACATACTAGGGTGGGCTATACTAGGAATTATTTTTCAATGGATGTTTATGAAAACAGAAATAATAACATTTCAAAAAGGTTATCAACTTTCATATTCTTTCCCTGTGTTTTTAGTAACACAGACAATATCAGCAATATATTATGAAAAATTGAGAGTAAACGAAAAGTTACTACGTTAACAAATGTATGCAAAAGTTGAGATATGAATTAGAGGGTGACTCAAAAGGTTGTTAAATAACGACCTTTTGAGCACCCTTTCTTTATTTTTGGTATAGAAACCAAATAAGTAGGATTTTTTTAATGAAAAAGGGGTATTCCTCCCCCTTATTGGCATCCAATATCCTCTTTTGCTTTATTTCTTTTTATTGCCTTCTGCATTTTTTTACAGTTATGTGCAACGCAAAGAGGCCCCCATTCAATCGTATTTTTTTGGAGGCCACGCATTGAAAAGCGTCTGAACTGCTGATTATGTTTTATTTGTCCAAATACACTTTCCACATCACATTTTCGTTGGCTATATAATTTTCGTCCTTCTTCACTCTGAAGACGTTCACGAATCTCTTTTCGTTGCCTTTGATTTTCTAGTGATATTGTAATTGTTTTTTGTTCTTTTCCTTTGGCACAAGTTTTTTGGAAAGGGCAGCCGGCACATTCAAAACATGAATACTTTCTTTTAATTGAAACATATTCATTATCAGAAGTTTTTGAGGTTTCATACTGGAATACAAGGCGTTGCTTGTTTGCACATATAAACTCATCTAGTTCCTCATCGTACTCCATATTTTCTACACGTTCGATTTTATTTTTCCAGTTTCTTTTTTGTTCCTGATCAAATGTATTATATTTTATGTACGCTGTTCGTCCTTCTCTTTCTAAAAAGTCATAGTTTTCCTCACTACCATAACCAGAATCGGCAACTATTTTTTCTGGTTTCACTCCGTGCTCCTCCAGGTGTTGAAGATGAGGGATTAAGCAGCCTGGATCACCTGCTCTTTGATGTAGAGAGAAACCTGTAATAAATTGACCTTCTGTTCCTGTTTGTACATTATATCCTGGTTTTAACTGCCCATTTCGCATATGATCTTCCTTCATTCTCATAAAGGTCGCATCATTATCTGTTTTCGAGAAACTGTTTCTTCCATTGAAAAGTTGATTTTGTTCTTCATATTTCACTTTTCGAGGAAGGTAGTCTTTCTTTAATAATCGAACAGCTTTTTTCGCCTCTTTATTTTTGGGTTCTGTCTCTAAATGCTTTTCTAACTTTTTAATACTTTGTTCAATCTGTTCCGAGGTAATCGGAGTTTCTTTTAACTTTTCTTCTAGCCCCATGGAAGTGGCGGTCTTTTCCTCTTTTTCAAGGATATGCTCAATTTGTAAAGCGAGTTGACGATATTTATCATCTAAACTTTTTTCATATTTCTCTGTCGCTTTTCTCCAAACAAAAGTATACTGATTTGCATTTGCTTCGATCTTAGTCCCATCTACAAAATAGTGCTCCAGCTTGACTAATCCTTTTTCACGTAGTAACTCTACAATTGAAAAGAAAACTTGATAGATTATGTCTTTCATTCGCTCCGATCGAAAACGATTAATCGTACGAAAATCAGGAGTTTGACTACCACTTAACCACATAAAGTAGATATTTTCGGTTAGTAATTTCTCTATTTGTCTTCCTGAGTAAACTTTTTGTGTATAAGCATAAATGATGACTTTAAGTAACATTTTTGGATGATATGATGGGCGTCCACCACCTTTGTAAGGTTGAACCAACAAAGTATCGTCTAGCTTTTCTACAGCTTCATGAACAATGATAGATAAATGATTTTGAGGGATGAGAATTTCAAGGTCTAATGGAAGAACTAACTGATTCATGTTATAATTAACGAAAGAAATATGATCATATTTCATAAAAAAATCGTTCCTTTCTTGTATAAAGTGGTGTGGTAACTTCATTATACAGAATCGGGCGATTTTTTTGTTTTTAATTTTGTCTTTTAAAAGGTTGTTTTCGTAGATTGTTGCAAATAAATATTATTTTAAAAGGATAGTGGAATGGAGCGGAAGACACTTGACTCCTGCGGGAGGTAGAGGAAAGGCTGAGACCCCGCAGGCGAAGGCGAGGAGGCTCAGCTTCCTCCCCGCGGAAAGCAAGTGTCTGGAGCGCAATGGAACGAACCAGTTTTTATAGTTAACTTTATTTAAAAAACACTTTTTAAAAAAGGCTAACCCAAAGGTCTAAAATCTAGACTTTTGGGTCAGCCCCTTTTTACATATGAGTACTTTTTAAGAAAAAGGCCAAATTGATGAATAGCACTCGCTATAGTGTGATTGTTTGAGGGGAAAATTAAAATCACTTCAATTTTCTATTTGACAAGGCTAATGAATTATTCTAACGTTGATATATCAACGTTGTATTATCAACTTATTTGAAGGAGGAAAAAGCTTTTTGAATTTAGATGACCATATTGGGATTTTTGTGCGCAATGCACATTTAAGCATTTCAAGTTATGTAAAGAAACAGTTAGAACCATTTAATCTCGCACCAGAACAAACTTTAATCATGATGATGCTGTGGAAGAAAAATGGAATTTATCCAAACGAATTATCTACAGAACTTAATAAAGACAAAGCTAACATTGCACGAATGATTGTTAGTTTAGAAAAGAAAGGATACATCATAAGAGAAGATGATCCTTCAGACAAAAGAACCTTTAAAGTTTATTTAACAAAAGAGGGGAAGCACCTTGAGAGTTTAGTTGTACCAGTTCTTAGAAAAACCAATAATACGGTTATTAATGGAATACCTGAAGAAAAATTAGTTGATATGCAAAATTTGATATCAAAAATGATTAACAACTCTATAGAAGGTAATAAGTAGTGAACATCGGGGGTCTTTTATTATGAAAAATCAAGAAGAAGTAAGTTCAACAAGACTTATGTGGAAGATGACTCGCCCACATACTTTAACAGCGACGTTTGCACCTGTAATATTAGGGACAGTCGCTTCGCTTTATGAAACAGAAATTAACTGGCTCATGTTTGTTGCTATGATGATTGCTTGTTTAGCTTTGCAAATTGCAACAAACCTATTTAATGAGTACTATGATTTTAAACGAGGATTAGACACTGTTGACTCTGTAGGGATTGGCGGGGGTATTGTCCGACATGGATTGAAGCCAAAAAATGTGTTAACAGCAGCAATTATATTGTATATCGTAGCAGCATTGATTGGCGTGTATATATGTATGTATAGCAGTTGGTGGCTGGCTCCTATTGGATTAATTGGGATGATGGCAGGCTACCTATACACAGGTGGACCTAAACCGATAGCCTATACGCCGTTTGGAGAGTTAGTTTCTGGTTTGTTGATGGGGAATTTTTTCGTCCTTATTTCTTTCTTTATCCAAAGCAATTCTTTAAGTGTTGAAAGCATATTAATCTCTGTTCCTATTGGAATTTTAGTAGGTGCAATCAACATGTCCAATAACATTAGAGATATAGATGAAGATGTTAAAGGTGGAAGAAAAACGCTGGCTATACTCTTAGGAAGAGAAAGGGCAGTAATCGTTTTAGCATCGGCCTTTCTCATTTCATACTTATGGATTGTTGCAATAGTTTGTATGGGATATGTTAGTGCATGGACACTAGTAATGTTCTTAGGATTGAATAAGCCAATTGCAGCCATTCGTGGATTCAAAAAAGGAGCTAAGGAACCCCAATTTATGCGTATAGCCATGAAATCAACTGCGATGACAAATACATACTTTAGTATTCTAATATCAGTAGGTTTATTAACTAGTTATCTATTTTAAAGAAATATTATAAAAGGAATGCTATTTATTGATGCTTCGCTAATATTTATTAAAAAGGATCAAGGTGTCATTTAAAACTCACAAAAAAGTTTCTCCCCCCGTATCTTTTCGTTTAAGTAATCCGTTTATAAAGTAGAGACGTGCTGAAGGAGTGATTGTAATGCAGAGAAACCGTGCGCGCGGTGCAAAGGATTTATTATCAGAGGAAGGCTTACAAGAGATTTATCCAAAGCTGCGACGATATTGTCAGGGATTAGCGAAGAATCAATGGGATGGCGAGGAACTAGTGCAGAATGCTTTAATGAAGCTTTGGCTCCATTACGGGGACCAGTCTTCTATTCCAGCAGCTTTGGTAAAAAAGATGGCACACAATCAATGGGTTGATACGATTCGTAAGCATAATAAAGAGAGCTTAGAAGCAGATCTTGAAGCACTGGATTCGGACGATACGACTAGCAAAATTGCGACTCGCTTTGAGGTCATACAACGATTGATGAATCAATTAACTCCAAAGCAAGTGGTTATGCTTGTATTAAAAGAAGGGTTTCGCTATCAACTCACTGAAATTGCGGACATCTTTTCGACAACTGAGACATCAGTAAAATCAACTATTCATCGAGCCAAACAACGCTTAACGAAGCAGATGGATCAAGAAGGCAATCCGCTCATTGACCTTTATTGGGTGCAAGAAGAACGTGAGCAAGTGGAACATCTCCTTCACATCTCATTTAAAAGACAGGATCCATATATTCTGATCAAGTCCATACCGTTGCTGCGTTCACTGGTGAAAGATTACCATCCTGCAAAATCTATGCAGCGCACACTCGCTCACTCTCGTCCTTCACGCACTGTCTTAATGGCGGCATAATTGTTTTTCGCCTAAAAGAAGGAGGAAGCGAAATGAATGTAACACCATATGTGATTGAGCAATCCAGTCGAGGGGAAAGATCGTATGATATTTACTCTCGGTTGTTAAAAGATCGAATTATTATGGTCGGGGATGAAATTAATGACGGGCTTGCTAATAGTGTTGTGGCGCAGCTGTTGTTCCTAGCAGCAGAAGACCCTGTCAAGGATATTTCAATGTATATCAATAGTCCTGGTGGGTCAGTAACTGCTGGCTTTGCGATATTTGATACGATGCAATATATCAAACCAGATATTAGGACGATTTGCATGGGGATGGCGGCTTCCTTTGGGGCAAACCTGTTGCTTGCTGGTACAAAAGGTAAACGGTATGCCCTGCCAAACAGTGAGATTATGATTCACCAGCCGTTAGGTGGAGCGAGAGGGCAGGCAACAGATATTGAAATATCCGCCAAACGAATCATCAGTTTGCGCGAGCACATAAATCAAATTATCGCAGAACGAACAGGCCAACCGATTGAAAAAGTTGCACAAGATACGGACCGTGATTATTTTATGAGTGCCGAAGCTGCAAAAGAGTATGGCATCATTGATGAAATCATTTAGTTCAGAGCAAGAAAATAACCACTGATGAAGGTGAATGATCTTTTTCAGTGGTTTTTAAATATGTTTTAGACAATATTATATATCAACTTCTCGAACCTTAAGAAACTTTCTTTGTATCTTTTATGTGTGTGATAAACTTAAGAAAAGTAGGATAGGAGACGATTTTATGGAAAAGGTTACACCATTTTTAATGTTTCAAGATGGTAAGGCAGAAGAAGCGATGAATTATTACATATCAATCATTCACGATTCAGAAATAACAAGTATTATTCGCTATGGTGCGAATGAATCTGGAGACGAAGGAACTGTAATGCAGGCTACCTTTTCCTTAAAAGGCCAAGAATTTATGTGTATTGATAGTAATGTGAAACATCAGTTTTCCTTTACACCTTCATTCTCGATTTTTGTTACATGTGATAGTGAAGAGGAGCTTGACTATCTATATGAAAAACTAAAAACAGATGGGCAAGAACTTATGACTTTAGGTGACTATGGTTTCAGTAAGAAGTTTGGATGGCTAAATGACCGGTACGGTGTTTCATGGCAACTTAATCTTCCGAAATAAATCTACTGGATCTGCAAACAAAGACGCCGTATATGAATATGGCGTCTTTGCTTGAGTTTCAGATAATTTCCTTATTTACAAGAAGACAAAATTAAGTAGGAGTCAGACAATTAATGATTTATTTATTTCGCTAATCATTTGTTATATAACCTAAATATTTTGAGATGAAGTAGATGAAGTAATAATAAAAAAGGATAAGTCAAAGCAGATAACCAATAGTTCCAACCATTATGATAAAAATATCCAGAAAAAATGGATAAATACTCATAGGTTAGGCTGAATATAGTCCAACCGAATATATAGGTGATTTTATTCCAAATTGATTTTTCGAAAGGGAAAAAGTTCATAAATAATACACCTGATGAAGGGAATATGAACAAAATTGGTAAAAAACCGCCGTAATCTACACCTGGTGCAAAGTATCCATAAAGATTATATTTTAGGTCTAATGTTACATCTGTAACTAAACCTAACACAATAGAAAAAAGTGCAATGGGGTATAACTCATGTCTAGGTAACTTCTTTCGGACTAATAAAGCAACTAATATAAAAACAACAACAGAGAAGAGTAAGAAAACCATAAGATGTTAATACCTCACAAAAAGTTTCATACTAAATATTTTTACCTAATATCCATGTACTAAACAAATTTAAAGTATTATATTCAATACTGCTTTTCGAAAAGGGCAGTAATTCATTGGTAATTACCATAAATACGAAGTTTTATTAAAGGAATTACTTTACCATCTAAACAGGGATTTGTTTCCTTTTATGAAAAATGAGCTTTGTTAACCGTGGATTATCTGAATCACAACATGGTGGAGTACGCAGGTGAAACCTTTCTTTAGATCTGTTCGTATATAGAGAGAGAAATATTTGGGAGGGCATAATGATGCAAATACAACCGCAAACATCCAAAAAAATTGAAATAGTTATTAAAAAGAAATTTAGTACAAGAAGAGTGCTAAATATATATGGACTTTTTACTGTAATTGCATTGATATTATCTATTTTCACGATCCCAATTTCAATAAATGAGAAGTTGCAACTGTATTATAATAAAGAGTTAATCTTAGAAACATATAAGGTAAAGGAATTCCTACAATTTATTTTTGCAAGTGCTTTGTTCTTTTTCTTTTTAGTGAATATATATGCAAAAGGGAAAATGTGGAGTAAGGTATTCTATGTTACTCTAATTCTTTTATTTGTATATAGTTTAGGAATGGCTATCGATCTTATTTTGAACCCAATATCTCACTAAAAGTTACTATTCTATCATTTGAAGAAAAAGGATAAGTTCACAGAACTTATCCAAGTTTCTTTGTCATAAAAACACTATTTGGGTCTTCAGTATAGTCTGCAAAGGGCTCACAATATTCAAAGCCAAATTTTTCATATAGCTTTCTTGCTGGATCAAATTCAATCATTGATCCCGTCTCTAAACTTAGTTGCTTATAACCTCGCTTTATGGCTTCGTCAAGGATGTGCTGGAGCATTCTTCTAGCAACACCCTTTCTTAGGTGTGATGATGAAGTTCTCATTGATTTTATTTCACCATGAGAGTTGTCGAGTTCTTTTAAGGCTCCCATTCCGGCTAATTCATTGTCTTCCCATGCAGTCCAAAAGGTAATGTTTGATTGTCTTAGCTTCTCTAAATTTAAAGCATGGATGCTTTCAGGTGGTGAATTCAAAGTCATGGCATGAAGATGCTCTCTAATCAATTCAGCTACTTTGTCTCCAGTTAAATCATCTTTTAAAATTTTCATAAAAACAACCTCCAAATTAAATATAAATTTTATTCCGCTTGCCTTTCAATAATAGTGTAAGAAAATCTAACAATCATATGAATGGATAGCTTTTGTGTTATAACAATTTGTAGTAATCAATGGGCCGCTCTAAAATAAAATAGCCCTATTTATTAATTATAATGCTAAATGAAGGATAACAGTGATTTATGGTGAATGATACTGATAGACTAGTTTATTCATATTAGCTATATCTCAATTTCTGGTGAATCGAGGGTGTATCTTTTGGAACAAAAAATAGCAGTTATTTCAGATATACATGGCAATAGTTTAGCATTAAAGGCTGTACTACAAGATATTACACGTCGTGGTATTGATAACATCATTAACCTAGGAGATAGTTTATTTGGTCCTTTAGATCCTTTAGGGACGTTTACACAATTAATTGAACATAAAATGCTTCATATCATGGGGAATTGCGATCGTATGTTACTTGAACCTGTAAACGATTCATCTCATTCCACCTTACATGAAATGAATCAAATTTTGAATGAAGAACATCTTGATTGGATTAAGCAACTTCCTTCTACGGTAGTAATCGATGATATTCTCTTATGCCATGGTACACCTGATTCTGACGAAGTTTATCTTTTAGAAGAAATGACGGAAGCGGGAGGAATCTTAAGGAGTTCATCAGACATAATGAAAAGTCTACATAACGTTGAACAAAGCGTGATATTATGTGGGCATAGTCATATTCCTAGAACTGTATATTTACCTAATGGAAAGTTGGTCGTTAACCCAGGGAGTGTAGGTCTTCCAGCCTATAATGATGATTTTCCCATCCCTCATAAAATGGAATCTGGATCACCATATGCAAATTATACTATTATGCAAAAAGAAGCAAATCATTGGTTTATTGAACAAATTAATGTGCCATATGATTGGGAAAGAGCAGCTGAAATGGCAAATCAAAATAATCGGAAAGACTGGGCTAAATTTCTATTGAGTGGAAGAGCTTAGAAATAATTCTATAAAACTACTTTATTCGTAAATTTATAGGGATCACCAATTTCTTTTTTTGATTTTTTTAGGAGGAAACAATGACACGTACTATTAAACTATCTTATGGAGAACATTGTTCACAATTCGGTGTATTAAGAATGCCTGAAAACAATAAACCATCTCGAGTAATTGTCCTCATTCATGGAGGGTTTTGGCAGTCTAAATATGATCTCGAAGAAAATAACCCTATTGCAGAGGACTTAACAAGTAGGGGATATGCCACTTGGAATATCGAGTATAGAAGAGTAGGGGAAGAAGGTGGAGGTTGGACAGGTACTTTTAATGATGTTATCGACGCCATTAATTATCTGAATCAGTTGAAGGAAGCATACAATTTAGATTTAACTAATCTAGTTATTGTTGGACATTCGGCAGGAGGACATTTAGCACTTTGGGCTGCTTCTAGGACAACCCCTTTTAATTCAGAGCTTACCTTTAACAAATTAAATGTACCTATTAAAAAAGTGATTAGCTTGGCAGGAGTAACAGACTTAAATAAAATGTGGGAGCATCATGAAGAAAAAGGCATTAATAGTCTTGTAGCTGCACTTATGGATGGAACACCAAAAGAGGTTAGTGAACGATATAAAGTCGCTTCTCCAATAGAGCTGATACCAATCGAAATAAACCACGTCCTAGTTCATGGTGAGCTTGATCGACATGTACCAGTAGAATTGAGTAAAGATTACTATTTAAAAGCAATAGAAAAAGGATGTCATGTAAACTTAGCTGTTCTTCCTGATGTTGAACATTTCAAAATTATTGATCCTTCCTCAACAGCATGGGATTCAGTAATTGATATAGTACTTGATAAAGAGTGAACTTTATTTTACTAGTATAGTAAATTTCTCGATTCTTAAAAAGAGTATTTTCTTCTTGTGCTAATGCGGCGGAAGGAATGAGAACAAGTATTAAGGAATTTAAACTATAGGGTTGTACGTTTTGTACATATTTCAGCATTTACGAATTCTCCCCATTATAAAGGAGGTTAAGTAATGGGTTTAGGTTTTGAACGATTAACTCATATTACAGACGTTAACGAATGGAAATCAACTTACAAAACTGCAATTGAAAACCTGGATAAATTATACCAAGAAGAAGAGTATATTTATTATCTTATGTATTCAAAAGAACATAATAGTAAAAGAATCAAGGAAATTCAAAAGATTAAACACGAATTAATGACAAATAAAGAGCTTATACATACCTTTACAAAATGGAAAGAAATATTAAGTGAAGATCCGATTTGGTTAAGGAGAATTGAAGTATTTTTATCAAAGATGAAGCAAGAATCACTTGATAGTCATCCAGAAGTGGTAGCAATACAACAAGCATTGCAAAAAAAACTGTTGGAAAGTACGTTTAAAGTTGAAGGTGAAGAGTATAACTTGGGCACTGTTCACTCAAATATAATGGACAATCCAGATCGAAACCTTCGAAAAGAGCTTTTTCTTGAATCTAAAAGAATAGGTCGAGAAAACGAAGAATTATACAGAAAACTTATCCGAAAAAGAAATAAACTTGCTCAGGATTACGGATATGACAACTATTATAAATTTAGATGCAGCTTAAAAGAAATTGATATAGACAGATATATAGAGGAGATGAATGCCTTACTAGAGAATGTAGAGAAGTCTTCAACCTACTGGACTAATCAGATCAATAAAAAGTTTGGTTGGGAGAAAATACATTTTTATGATCATTATTTTACAACTTTTAATTTTCATAGTATAAGAGGTAGTATCTTTTCGTCTGAGCGACTAAAAGAAGTGCTAAGCGATGCTGTAAGTAGTCTGGGAGTACAAATACAGAACATTCCTGTTTCAATTGATTGTTTGGAAATTCCTTATGGTGGTTTTGCCATCAACATAAACCCAGATGATCTTAAATTAGTAGTAAATAAACGTAACACTTTTTCTGCGTTTTTGTCTGGTGTTCATGAAATGGGTCACACATTAGACGGCCACTATAGTTCCTTTGAGTATCCAGAACTCTACCGTTTTTATTCAAGCATCGCTGCAGAATCTGTAGCTGAGTTATTTCAAACAATTATTACGGATGAAGAGTTTTTAAAAAGGAACTTTAAACTAACAGATGAGGTATTAGCACAAATAAAAGAAGTGAATATGTTAACTGATTTTAAAATGGTTCAAATTAATTACTATTATAGCCTAGTTGAATATGAGTTATATAAAAATCAAGAAAGAAGCTACCAGGACATAGCAGACGGATGCTATAAAGTTGTATTTGGATATGAAGGTGAAACCTTTCACCCTGCTAGTGAGATGTTTTATATTGAGAATCCAGCTTTTTTTCAGGATTACATCTTCGCGTTAGCAATTAGAGATATGATTCGGAGGAATTTTAAAATAAAAAGTCTATATAAAAATCAAGAGGTTTTTCATGAACTAATTGAAAAATACATTAAACCGAATCAACGTTTCTCCTGGAAAGAAAGGGTAAAGCGTATCTGTGGTGAGAACTTTACGTTTGCCTATTTGGCTGAAACATTAAGTAATCTAGCAACGGAGGATAATGCAGGTTCTCAGTAAATTTATACTCCTAATATTAGTATTAGAAGAAAGTAATAGGTGTTTTTGAAATCCTTTAAAGGTACTGGTGGAAAAGAAATGCATGAAAGTGCACAATGGAGTGATGTTATTGGATACATCAATGGAAAATATTCTTATCGCATTCTTATTACCTTTATTAATAATTTTGATTCATCACCAAATTTTGTGATAAGAAAAAAATAAGAAAACACTTTTGAAATCCTGGCAATAATGTTAGCGACCAAACTACACATTAGGAGGATCCAAAAGTGCTTTCCGTATCACTAGATTTGCCAGAATTTGAAGTTGTTAAACAGGAAGATTTGACTTCCAGTTATGTTGTTGTTGTTCAAAAGAATTCAGTAAAAGAACGTTGTTCTTTTTGTGGTTTTCTTTCTTCTTTTGTCCATGATAGAAGGACAAGAAAAGTAAGAGATCTTGATATATTAAATAAGCAAGTATATCTGCTTATTAAGGTAAAACGGTATAGATGTTTAAATTGCTCTGAAGTATTTTCAGAGTGTTACGATTCAATAGAACCTGGTAAACATCAAACTAATCGTCTCCGTGAACACCTGTATCAACTTTGCCAAGATACAACCATTAAACATGTTAGTGAGAAATACCATATTCCATATACCACTTTAGAAAGGATCTATTACTCAGTGGCTCATGAAAAAGCACTTATTCACAAAGAGGCAATTACACACGCTACTGACAAAGATGACCTTGTCTTAAGCCTAGATGAGGTAGCCGTTAGAAAGGGTCATCGATATGAAACGGTACTTCTTGATGCAAAGCTAGGATGCATTCTAGGTATGATTCATCAACGTAGTTATGAGTCTACCTCTCAGTTGTTAACAAATTACATTTCATCATCTCAAGCTGTAAAAACGGTTGTAGTTGATATGTGGGATCCGTTTCACAAAGCAATTAAATCTTTATTTCCTTTGGCTTCGATAGTGATTGATAAGTATCATGTTGTTCAAAAAGTTACACAAGCTCTAGATAAAGTCAGAAAGAAATACCCTAAGTTAAAGAAAGCCAGATTCCTATTGTTAAAAGGGTATGAAAAGTTATCTGAACAACAAAAAGTCCGATTAGATGAGTTATTAGAAGAATATCCTTTACTTGCTTCAGCTTATTACCTTAAGGAAACCTTCAGAGAAATGTATAAACTTGATAATTATAATGATGCAGAAGAATCGTTTGAAGAATGGATTCAACTTGCATGGAGTAGTCCATATCCTTCTTTTCATGAGGTAGCTAAAACCCTTGAAAATTGGAAAGCTGAAATTCTTCAATATTTCTTGTCAAGATATACAAACGGAAGGACCGAAGGTACTAACCATAAGGTTAAAAACATTAAAAGAAGAGCCTATGGTTATAGAAATTTAGAACGGTTTAGATTACGTGTATTTCTGGAATGTACAGGAAACACTTATAAAAAACAAGTAGCATAACTCTCTTTTATTCTTCAGCTATCAGTATGGTAGTTAGTAACTTGGATGCCGTCAAGGAAAGCACTTGACCGCATCCAAGTTACTAACTAAGTAGTCTACAAGCTGAAGAAGGAGATAGTTTGATTGCGACACAATCAAGCTAACTTATTTCTGGGATAGGTGTTTATCACAGAAAATGGTGAAGAGACATAATTTTAATGTCTGCCTATTGGACGATGAAAGTTTCTTACTCAAAAAAGTTTCTACCAACTATTACGCTTATAATTTTGGCAATCTCCGTTTTTTTAATACCTTTACTTTTTGCATCTTTTAATGTAATTAAAGGGGGCTTTAGTATTGGGATTATAAGTGTTTATTTCTCTATTTCTCTAATGTTTGGTGTCTTGATAAACCTTATAGTCATTTTAACTATTAAGAAAAAGTAGATTCATTCAAATAAAACAGCGTTTCCACAAAAGCCGGAAACGCTTATTTTAATAATGTATATATTTTGAAGTCAATAGTAGTAACTTCATCAAACCATAGGAGTTAATTAGATGATTAATAAATTATTAATTTACATACTAACTATATTAATTTTAGGTGCTTGCAGCCAACGAGAAGTAGAAGAAAAGTCTTCTAACACAATCAATCTTACTTTAGAAGATGTAAAAACTGTCATAACAGAACAAGGTTTTGAATTACAAAAAGAAGATTTATCAAGTGAGAACTTCTTTATTCAAGAATTAAATGATATCACTCCTGAAGTATATATTTTAGAAAATAATACTTTATCTGTTTATGTTTTTCCTTCGTCAAATGATCGAGAAAAGGGAGTTCAAGTGTTTGAAGAGACAACAGCAGCAGCAGAATTGGTAGAACACAAAGCATATGAATTAAGTAATATATTGGTCTTTTATGTAAGTGATGATGAAAAGATACAAAATAGATTGTTAGATGCATTACAAAATTTGGATATTCCAGAATAAAAACTTATAAAGGTTCCAATTAACTAATAATGCAGTTGATATCGATAAGTAAAAACATATTTTGAATCTATATGTTAAAATATTGATGGCTATAAATGTGAATAAATAGAAAGTTTCTTTGGAGTAATTAATGACACATAACTTAAAGCGGTTTGGTTGCTTACTTACTTCTTGAAGATCCTTGTACGGACTTATGTTTGTTAGGTGTAAGCAATAACCAGGGGGTGACTTATTATGGAAAAACTCTTGAAATTACTCGTAGGAATGCTTTTTATTTTTGCTCTAACAGGGTGCTTTGGTGAGGATTATGATGTTGGTGTACCTACGGCTCATTTACACGTCGAAATTGGTATGCAAGATGTAGAAACACAATTGAAAGAAGCAAATATTAGTTGGAGTTCATCCAGTGTAGATGTAGAAGAAACAATAGATAATATCGAAGAATTTGGGTTATCACAAGATTTAATTAGTGTTTCTCCAAACCAAAAAGCTTTTTTAGAATTTAAAGAGAACGAAGATAACGGTGGAGATATTTGGAGAAACCCAAAGATAACAGCTGAACTTTGGAAAGATGGAGAAGAACAAATCAATCTGGATTTGAAGGATAATAGAGAATTTCAATTTCCAACCAACGAAGGTCATTATGTATTAGTAGTTGAATTTATTGATCCAGATAACAAGGCTCAATATGTAGGCAATATTGTAATTGAAGAAACAAACGAGCAAACTAAAATAACTGATGGAAAACTTCCAGTGTTTACACTTATGGAAATACCTTCGATTAAAAAGATCAACTCAGCAGAAACAGATAGTATGTTATTTGATTATAGTTATGAGGAAGTATGTTGGAATAATTGTAGTGAAAATAACAAATATAATTACCCTGACATTCACTCTGGTGACGTTGAAATCGGTGATGAAATACATATTGATTGGTATAATATGAAACCACAGCCTACTGACATAAACTTACTTCAAATAGATACAGAGAATTTTGAAGTGATCAAAAAGGAAAGTTTAAACATTGACAATACTCCGTTAGATATTAAAATTGATGAAAAAAAGATTGGCTCCCAGTATGCGGTAGAGTTTCTATGGAAAGAAGAAAATAAACTATTAGGAAGAAGTATGTTGAATTTTAAACTAGAATAAATGATTTAAATATAGTGTTTAGGGGACTAATTTAATAAACGAGTGCTTAAGTTCACTTAATAAAAATTTTAGATATAATGTTAAATTAAAGGGGGTGCTTACATTATGGAGAATCACATAAGATTGTCTGGTACTTCTTCCACTCATGCAAAGCCTATAATTGGAAAGGCGATACTTTGCATGGGGCGAATGATTTAAAAATCGCTGAATAAGCTTTTCTACTAAATTGGCTTTGCACCTTATTTTTCGAAAATATAAATAAGGAGCGAGCAAAAGTGAAATATTTGAATGCAATTAAAGTTTTACCTGAAAAGCTAATTGTGGAAATCCAGAAATATGTCCAAGGGGAAACCATTTATATTCCTAAGCCTGAAACGGAATATCAGAAATGGGGAACTTCAAGTGGTGGGCGACAGCTGCTTGATTTGCGTAATTCAGCTATTAGAAATTCTTTTAATAGTGGCAATAGCATTCAACAACTTTCTGAGGAATATTATCTTTCAGTTGAATCAATTAAAAAAATTGTTTATTCACATAGAAAGTAAAAAAGTCACTGGTGAATCATTTTCATCAGTGATTTCTTATGTAAAAAACATTTCTAAATCATTTTCCACCTTTTATTAGTTACTTGCACTTCTTAAAATATTTCTTAAGGATATAAGCGAATTGATAGGAGTGTCATGTGATGGCTGACAAATTTTTAAAAAATGAACACTATAATTTTATTAAAAAGCAGGTGCTTTTCATAAAGGATAGTTCTAAGAAGAATTTACCTACTTCAGTTTTAACTTCATTAAAAGACTTAAGTAACGCCAAAATCTTAGACTTAATTCCTAATGTTTCATTAGAACAGCAAAAAATATTGGATCTATCCGTACTGAAAACTGATGAGGAATACCAACAATATATTCAACATCTTAACGAGTTTTTGTTACCATTTCCAGAAATCACCGAACAAAAACTGAAAAAGATGTTTCCAAAGAATAAAAAGTTAAAGCTACCGGATTTATTAAAAGTTGACCATAGCCAGTTGACCTATTTAAGTTGGAACGATCTAAGATCTAATAGAAAGTATATTATATATGATCTTGATGGAGAATTGGTGGGCATTGAATGTAAAGTCTCTTCGACCCCTAAAAAAAATATTTGTTCCTTATGCAAATGTACTGGAGAGGTTTCCTATTTTTCTGCTGTAACAAAAGCGAAAAAGTCTAACAATCCGGATTATTTTAGGTCTATCGGCAATCTTATTTGTAAAGACAGTGGTGAATGTAATAAAAAAATAACAAACTCTCTATATCTGGAAAATATTATAAGAGAAACTTTAGGAATGTGAACAGATTCTAATGTCACACACCAAAATGATATGAATGAACAAAAGATTCATGTAGACACAGGTGAAGTACTAAACCTTGAAGAAAAGGCTGTTTCCCAAAAGGTAATAGAAGAAAATAAAAATGTCGCAACTGACCAGAAAACGGAAGAAACAGAGGTAAACAATAGTGACGATGATCAGGATGAGAATGCAGCAGAAGATGTTGATCCCAATAAGAGTGTAACTCCCAATCAAACTGTCATAAGCAGTGCAAAGGCGAAAAAGTTTGCTTTAAATAATTTTGAGGGAACCATTGTAGAATTGGAATTAGATAATGAAGACAGTCACCATATCTATGAAATAGAAGTTGTAAACACAAATAGAAAAGCGAATATTGAGATAGATGCTTATACCGGTAAGGTAATTGTTATGGAAATTGAAACAGATGAACATGATGATGATTAATTTTATTTATGCTGCTAGATATGAATCTGGCAACATTTCAAAAAAAATGAGCCTATTTAAATAGGTTCATTTTTTTTTAGAAGTAGATTACTTTAATATAAACATCATTTAATAATGCTTTTTCTTCCCATCATTTTTTATGTTATACATAGCAGTATCTGCCTTTTTTAGGAGTAGATCCAAATCTGTTCCGTCATCTGGAAAGATGCTAATCCCCATACTTCCAGTTACCTTTATTGTATTTCCTCCGATTAAAAATGGTTGCTGAAACAACTTTATGATCTGTTCTTCTATTTTTTTGATCTTAAAATTATGATGAGTATTTTCTAGCAGTATTATAAATTCATCTCCTCCATAACGGCAAACAAAATCATTTTCCTCAACAGAAGCCTCTAATTTAATTGCGATCATTTTTAATAAGTGATCTCCACCATCATGTCCGAGGCTATCATTTATATCTTTAAAGTTATCCAAGTCCATAAAGATAATAGCAAATCTTTTTTTACAGATAGGTTCCATTAATTCTGTCAATTTTTTATGCAAATATCGTCTATTAGGTAAATTAGTTAGAGCATCATAATGTGCTTGTGTTTAAACAACCTTTTCAAGCTCTTTTCTTTCCGTAATATCGTGTGCGATGGTTGATAAAAACTCAACAGTCCCATTTTCCGATTTATGTGCCACAATAATTTGTGAAACGGGTATTTCTGATCCATCCTCTTTACTAATCGATGTTTCACCTTTCCAATGACCCATTTTAATTGCGGTAGGAATACCTTCTGTCTTTGGTAAGTTAGTAAGCCATCTGTCCGTTACGGTATGACTATTATGATCTTCTTCATTAATACCAAGCATTTTACGTGCTGCTGGATTATAGTACAAACTTTTACCATTCACATCAAAAGTGGCAATGAAGTCGGGGCTCGCTTCTATAATTTCTAAAAGCTGCTGTTGTTTGCGTTCATTTTGTTTTCTTAATGTAATATCACGATCCATTCCTCTATAACCTACGCAATTTCCATTATCATCAATAATAGGGGAACCGCTAGTTTCTAATACAACTTCATGTCCATCGCGATGTAGATTAATATTTTCTAAGCTTGAAATGGGAAGCTTATTTGCAACATGATATTCAAATATCGGTGCTATACGATTCGCTTCCTCTGGTTCCATTAAATCAAAAGGAGTCTTACCAATTACTTCAGAAGGTAAATAACCTAAAATATCATATATTTTTGGACTTGCATATGTGTATATACCATATTGATCGACTTCCCATATCCAATCACTAACCTGTTCTACTAAAATACGAAATCTTTCTTCTTCAGAACTAGGCTTTATTATATTCTGTGTGGAATCTACCATATTGTTACCATCCTTCAAATAAACTTATTTCAATATTATATAACAAACTGAGATGAAATTTTGAAATTTTTGACTAATGTAAAACAAAAAAAGCCAACGATATGTTGGCTTATTTAATCACATAAATTAAATCGCTTGTTCTTGCTAGTGATATTGCGTTAGATTTCCTGCTTTGAATTTCACAAAGTCCGTTTCCGTGGTCGAAAAAAATGAAATGAATTCCACTATTAAAGATTACTTTGGTACCTAATTCCATATGTACCTTCCCATTTTTTGACTTACCACTTATGTTAACATGATGAAGGAATAGAGTAAACAATTCAAGTAATTTCTTTGTACCAAATGCATTCGGAAATGTAATATTGATTGGTAGCAATTGAAGTCCAAAAGAAGACAACTAATAAAGAAGCGCCTTGTTTAATATAATGACAATTGCGCTTTTTTATTAGTTTAATTGAAAAGAGAGGATATGTGAAAATATTTCTATACTTAATATGCTGATCTAAGAATCAAAATATAGAAAAACTAATTCAATACTTATTGCCATGAGTCTTTGGGCTTTAGCAGAGTTTTCACCTAAAATACGACTTACCAGCAGGTACTTGTTCATGGTTGGTTCTAAAAAGGGGGAGATATGTTGAGATTCGTTCATAGTTACCTCCAAATTAAAAAATTCACTTAGTAAATGATTTATGCAGTTAGTTATCAGAAGGTGCAGAATTTATCGCAACTAAAAATAGCTTTCTATAAACCTTTTATGCTTTTCAGTGTATTTTTGTTTTTCCGCTTTTAATGTATCAATGTAATTTTCACGATAATGGGTAAAATTTTCCTCTTTCTCTTTAATCGATTCAAGTAAGTTTGAGGAATGGGTATATAATGTGGTTTCTACTTGATTTACAGATAAAGCAAAATCAAAACCTTTTGAACGGTAAGCTAACTGAATGAATGGAGTAAAGGCCGCAGCAGATAAAATATTTGCGTGCAGTTTTAAATTAATTGAAAAGTGACATTTGCCTAGAAATGAGAATATTTGTGATGAGCTACATACCTCAGGAATGAATGTAACTCGATCTTTGTTATTAAGACGGTGGTAAAGATTTCTACATGATTCAATATCTTGGTCCCACATTGGATAAATTACGATATGATACCCTTTAGATATCAAGTAGTAACAGCTTTCAACCAACTGATCCTCTACTAAAGCTTCATTATATCCGAAAAGTTTATTAAATGTTGTCCCCCAGTTAATGGCAATTAGTGGACCTTGAATAGGAAATAAATAATGATTCATTATATAGTGATCAGAATCTGGACTATAAATAAAGCCCGAATCCCCGATTATCTCAATAGATGATTTAATTGGTGTTAAGCTTTTTATAAAATGAAGGGTTAAAGGACCTCTTATTCCAGTATATGTTATAGACTCAATTACTTTTTTAATCCGATGTGCATTAATTTTTCGATTATCAAAAAAAGATGGTGGTTCAAAAGACTCTCCATTTATATATTTAGATAAAGTTTCCTCGGTTAAATAATCGATTCCAGTACCATAGCTATACAAGGGTAATTCCAACTCGATTGCTTCTTCAGCAAGTGTTAAAAAGATATCACCTTGAAAAAGTGAACCTCCACCTAAGATTACAGCGTCAATCGATTCTTTGCTTTGTATATCCTTTATGCCTTTATTTTCCTTAATATCATACGCAATAACTTTCTCTACAGAGTTTGACCATCTGTTGATCGATTGGATAAAAGATTCATAGCATACTTCGTCTCCGACATTATTAAAACCTAAATAACCGATATATAACAACTTCAACTTGAAATTCATCTCCCTTCCTTCCTATACTTTTTATCTTTTACGATTTTTTTTATTGTTTTAACTAAAAATTTCGCTCTTGTGCGGACAGAATGTTTTTTGCGAACCATATTGTACCCATTTTTAGCGATATCTTTTCCAATACTTTCGTAGTTTTCTAGGTAATACATAGCTTTTTCATAATAGTTTTCTTTATTGACCTCCACAAAGTGAATGTCAGGTATAAACCCAAGGTCTTCCAGTTCTTTTGAATGGGATGCTAATAGAAGAGTATTACTAGCAAGTACTTCATAATATTTCATAACGGGGTATTGATATATGGAATCACAGGTAAAAAAAATTTTGGCTCTATTGATTTCTTTTGCATACCTGCGGCCTACAAAATAATCCTCTTCGTGATAGTTTCCTTTATCATATCCTGGGTGTTCGTGAAGAGTGAAATTTGGAAGATCCTTCATCCCATCTAGAATAGCTGCTCGTAGTGGATAGATTGGGGGGTACGTTGAGCCCATTAATAGAAAGTCCATTTCTTTTTCTTGTTTATAATCTTTGAAAACATCTGTATGAACAAAATGAGGGAACCAAATCATTCTATCCTCATATTCTGGAAACCACTCTAAAAACCTATCCCGATAATGTGTAAATAGATACAGTATATTGTTTTCTTCAATAAATTGCCTTCGATAGCTCGTTTTGTACTGCAAATCATGCATAATCATCCCTATAGGAATATCACATGTATCCAATCCTTTTATCTCGGGACATCTTGATGGGCGTAAATCGTTTAATAAAATAAAATCAGGAATAAAATCAAGAGTAGATAGTATTTCATGAATATTACCTGGTTCTTCCCAAATAGTTAATTTCGTCAGCTTTCTTAACGATTGGGAGAGATAGTAATTATTTCGTTCGATTCCACTTGACCAATCCTTCGTAATAAATAGTAGCTTTAACTTTTTAAATAACAGAACTTATCCCTCCTTTTACTAATAAATAGAAGAAACATACATTAATAACATATGAATTTGTATATTTATCGGAACGAGACAGATTCATTAATTACTTCTAAGTCCAGAACACTAGTATATTTGTTTACGTACATTAATTTAAAAAATAGGGAGAGATAATATGAGGAAAATTCTATTATCTGGTTATTACGGTGAGTACAACACTGGTGATGATGTGCTATTAGCATCAGCATCTTGGGGATGCAACCAATTTCTTCAATCTAATAAAATACTGGCAACTTCAGTTCGTATCCCTAGCTTTGAAAAAGAACTACCTGTATTACCCTTGTATGTGGAGAGAGAAAAAAGTAAGAGTGAAAATTTAGTGAGATTATATTACCATGCATTAACATCTAATATGATTGTTTTTGGGGGAGGATCTGTCTTTCATTCAACGGATAAATTGACGCGAGACGCAGACTTAATTGATTTAAGTAGAGGAGAAGCTGCGATTGCATTAGGTGTTTCCTTTGGTCCATTTAGAGATAGTGGAGCAGAACAAGCATGTAAGAAATTTATAAATAAGCTTTCCTATATTGGCGTACGTGATGAAGATAGCTTCAATATTGTAAAAAGTTTAGCACCAGATCTAAACATTGAGAAAACGTTTGATCTAGCTCCACTTTTTCCATTTTCACAACAAGGTAACAACCTAAATAATAGTTCATCAAAAAGAAGAGGACTAGCTATTTCATTATGTCATTATGAAAGATATATTGGCTTAAATACTGATGTCGAGAAAAGAAGATTCGAAAAAATCTTAAATGTGTTAAATCGTCTAACATTAGAAGATGTTGAAGAACTAATTTTTATTGACTTTAACGGTCACCGAGTATTAGGAGATTTTGATATTCACAGCGAAATCATAAAAAAGCTTAACACAGAAATTCCAGTCACACGAATTCCCTATCAGCATAATCCAGCTGTAGTATTAAACCTAATTTCAAGATGTAGAGGGATTGTGGGGATGAGACTTCATAGTTGTATTTTTGGTTATATGACGGAAACTCCTACAGTGATCTTATCCTACCATCCAAAATGCATGGGTTGGGCAAAGGAAATTCAGGCAAACACCGGTTTTACAATTGATTCAACTCAGTTTGAAGAGGAGCAGTTGTATTCATCTATTATGAATATTTTGCACGATAAGTACATTCCACCAATTTTACCCCTTCCAAATGCCCAAAAACTTGCAATGAAAAATTGGGAGGGAGCACTATGCTCGGTGTCACAGTAGTCATACCACTTTACAACAAGGAAAACTATATAAAAAGAGCAGTACAATCTGTTTTGAGCCAGACTGTTCAAACATTTGAAATTGTGATTATTGATGATGGATCAACAGATAACAGCTATAATATTGTGGCGGAAATTAGAGATCCGCGTATTCGAGTAATTCAACAAAACAATGCAGGAGCTTCTGCGGCTAGAAACAGAGGGATAGAGGAAGCAAAAACTAGTCTAATCGCATTTTTAGATGCGGATGATGAATGGAAACCTACATTTCTTGAGACTGTCTTTCATTTAATCGAGAAATATCCAGAAGCAGGAGCATATGCTACGGCATATCAAATCATTTTACAAAACGGTCGAAAAATTACACCAAAAATTGAATCTATTCCTCCAATACCATGGGAGGGTCTAATCGATCAATATTGTAAGAGTGTTCTTAGGGATCTTCCCATTATCTCTTCAGCAGTCGTTATTCCAAAGAAGACGTTTGAAAAAGTAGGCCTTTTTGCGATTAATCATCACCATGGGGAAGACCAAGATATGTGGTTTAGAATTAGTGTTCATGATCAAATTGCATATAGTCATACAAATCAAGTTACTTACTATCGTGGACTTCCAAATAGTATGTGTACAATCCTCCATACATCACAACCCTATCCAATAATTGAAACGATAAAAAATAGTTTAAGAAGTAAAGAGGTAGAGGCCTCAAATGAATTGAGGGAATATTTGGCTAAATTAGAACTGGACTATGCTGATCGACTTATAAAAACGAACCGTCTTAAAGAAGGCCTCAGTCTTGTTAAAGGTATGAGCACGAAACGCTATAAAGTGAAAAAGTTAAAAATTTTCTTTTTATTTCTAAAGCAGATGCTTCTCACTGCATTAGGTTGGGATATCCGAATGACACAAAAGTAATGGTGTATTCTATAAGTCTTAGAAATTAAGTATGGTATCAATAATAAAAAAGGGTAATATTTCCTATTTGTAAATAACATTATATATCAATCACCTATAAATACTAGTTTTTTAGTATGGTTTTTCTCCCTTGCAGTATATATACCTCATACAATAAGCAAAAAATGGAATAACATATCCAATAAATTGATAGAAAGGAAGATGACAGTGAAAGTTGTTATTTTGTGCGGTGGAAAGGGACTTAGAATGAGAGGATTGGAAGAAAATATACCAAAGGCACTAGCACGGGTAAATGGTAAACCTATTATTTGGCATATTATGAAATTATATAGTCAATATGGATATAATGAATTTATTTTGCCACTTGGATATCAAGGAGAAAAAATTAAAGAATACTTCATTGAATACAAGTGGAAGGAAAGTGATTTAGAGCTAGTATTGAACGAGAACAACCCTATTCCACTAAATAACATAGAAGATTGGTCCATCACATTTGCAGATACCGGTTTAGAAACTATGACTGGCGCTAGAATAAAAAATATTGAGAAATATGTAGATGATGATATCTTTTTACTCACTTATGGGGATGGACTATCAGATATTAATATTGATAAATTGATTCAGTTTCATAAGGAAAAAGGGAAAACAGTTACTCTTACAGGAATAAGAAAACAAAGTCAATACGGTATTCTAGAATTAGAAAACGGGATTGCAACAAAATTTGTAGAAAAACCTGAGATGAACTCAATCATTAATGGAGGATTCTTCGTATGTAATCGAGACTTTTTTCGTTATTTAAGTGATGATCCACAATGTGTTCTTGAAGAGAATCCATTAAAGAATTTGATCAAAGATGAAGAACTAGCAATCTACGAGCATGATGGATTATGGATGTCGATTGATACACCGAAAGATCTAGTTGAAGCAAATAAAATATGGAAATCATAGAAAGGAGGGAAAATATTCAAAATGAGTGATTATATTGGAAAATTAGTAAATAATTTTAAGTTATGGTGGAACAACGAAAGTGAAGAAAAGGTAATCGACGTTGTTTCAAGTAACAGTATCAATAATTATGATGAACTAGAAGAACCTATGATTCTAACTAGTCACCATGTAAAGGATTCTTTAGAACCAGTAAATGAAAACAGGTATGATCAACTATCTAAAACACAAGAGATTGTAGAAGAACCAACTATAGTAAATAAACCATATAACTTCTGTGTTATATCTGGAAAAGAATATATTTTTAAAGTGCTTGCCTTATACGAATCAATCAAGAAATATACGGATGAATTTCATTTATTTGTTTGTTGTATCGATGAGCTGACCTATTCAATTTTTTCAAAACTAACTTTAGAAAATATGATTTTAGTTAAAGTTGAAGATTTGGAAGACAACAGACTAAGAAAAGTTAAAAAAACAAGACAAACGAATGAATATTGTTGGACTTTAAAGGCACCGCTAATGGAATATTTACTAGAAAACTACAATTTAGCTTCAATCGTATATGTAGATGGAGATTTATATTTTTTCTCAAATCCTAAACCTATTTTCAATGAGTGGGAAGAAAAATCAATCTATTTATGTCCACAAAGAGATTTAGATTGGGTTGAGGAAAAGTACGGTAAATTTCAAGCAGGTCTAGTAGGGTTTAAAAATGATCACTACGGTCGTGAGGCACTTAAGTGGTGGAAGGAAAAATGTATAGAGTGGTGCTATAAAGAATCTTCTAATAATAGATTCGGTGATCAAAAGTATTTAGATGATCTAACAAGATTTTTTCCTAGAGTTAAAATATCATCACATTTAGGGATTGATGCAGCTCCTTGGAATACAATCTACAATAATAATTATAAATTAACTACAAATGAAAACAGACTTTATATTGAGAACGACCCATTAATTGTTTTTCATTTTGCCTGTCTTTCCATTTACAATTTTTCAGAATTTGATTTATGGTCATTAAATACTTTAAAAATAGACCGTAAGATTATTAATAACGTGTATGTTCCTTATCTAGAAGCGATTCGTAAAAGTATCAATAAAATTTCACAAATCGATAAGCATATTTTAGAACAGGGATTACAGAAAGAAAACCCATCTAATGCAAAGACTTACTATAAATATTCTAAATTAAGTCGCGAAATAGATCAGTGGGATAACTTTATGAATTTCACAGTGATTATGAGTGAGGAATATTTAATAAAAGGGTTGGCATTATATGGTTCAATTCATCAAAAGATGCGAAATTTTCACATGTGGATATTAACAATAGACAAAACAACACACCAAATATTAACTGAAATGAACCTACAGCATGTATCTCTCATTCGACTAGAAGAGATAGAAGATGAAAGACTACTGAAAGTGAAAAAAGAACGTGCGATAAATGAATATTGTTGGACTTTAAAGGCCCCGTTATGTCAGTATGTCTTAAATAAAGTGAAAGAAATAGATCACATTATCTATTGTGATAGTGATAACTACTTTTTTAATAACCCTTTAGAATTAATGAATGAATGGGGAAGTTACTCCATTTTCTTAAGTAAACAAAATGGTACAACGGAATTAGAGAATATTCATGGACAGTATCAAGCCGGATTGATTGGATTTAAACGCGATGATATGTCTCTTACAATTCTCGATTGGTGGAAAGAGAAGTGTATGGATCATTGTTCGAATGAATATAATCCCCAGTATGATAGTTGGGGGGATCAGAAATATTTAGAGTCAATACCTAAGCTTTTTTCCAATATTAAAATCATTGATCATATGGGCATTAATGTTGCTCCATGGAACTTAGTCATGAAAAATGAACATACTGTTTCTAAAGAGAATAGTACATTAACAATAGACGGAAATCTATTAGTTTCCTATCATTTTGGCAGTATGATCATGATAAATGAGGAACATTATGATCTTTGGAAGCTTGAGAAGTTATCCTTTTCTGAAGAAGTCTTAAATTATATCTATATACCTTATATTCACCATTTAATAAATATTACGAGAAATTTTAGAGATATAATAGGAATTTATGATATCTCACCTTTCTGCACTCCAGTTTCTTCAAACTATTCTGCAAAGAACCCATTACATGTTAGTCATTATCATGAGGTCTAGTTATGAATCAAAACACACTTACCAATAAAAAAATTCTTGTAACAGGAGGATACGGTTTTATTGGTTCTCACCTTATAACTAGACTTTATAAAGATTGTGAGGTTGCCGTTTTCACGAGAAAAAACTCCAATCCATGGCGACTAAAAAATGGTTTATCTCAAATTCATCAATTTACAGGTGATATATCTAATTATTCTGATATAGAGAATACAATGAAACAATTTCAACCACATGTTATTTTTCATTTCGCTGCATATGGGGTTAACAGTAGGAAAGACAATTATCTAGAAGCTATTCAAGTAAATATACAAGGAACTGCCAATCTCATTTTTTCAGCACAATACAGTAAAAATCTTGAAAAAGTTATAAATATTGGTTCTAGCTCAGAGTATGGTGAATCTAATGAAGCTATTCATGAGGAAATGATGTTAAAACCATTAGATTTATATGGTAGTACAAAAGCATCAGCCACTTTAATTGCCCATCAGTTAGCGTCTCAGTTAGGAATAAATCTTATTACATTTAGGCCATTTAATTTGTTTGGAGAATCAGAGGAATCACATAAGTTATTTAGTTATGTCATCCAACAAATCTTACAGAACAATGAAGTCTTGTTAACACCATGTGAACAACTAAGGGATTATTGTTATATTCAAAATGTAATTGATGCATTTTTGCTGGCTGTAGTAAATCCAAAATTAAGAATGAGATTTTTAATATTGGAAGTGGTGAAGTATATCCAATTAAATATTTCGTTGATGCCATTTTTTCTCATATGAATACAGACTTACAACCACAGTATGGGGCATTGAAATATAGAGAAAATGAACGAATGACACCACAACCTAATATCTCTAAAGTTAAAGATCTCCTTAATTGGCAACCTAACATTTCGTTAGAAGAAGGAATTATCCGCACAATAAATTGGTATAAACAAAATGAAAATGGAAAAGGAGGGGGATTGATCAATGACAATTAATTTTGCGGACTCATTTAAGGATAGGACAGTTCTTGTGACAGGTCACACAGGCTTTAAGGGCACATGGCTAACGATATGGTTAAACATGTTAGGTGCTAAAGTAATTGGTTATTCTTTAGATCCAATAACAAATAATGACTTATTTGTTCTATCGGGTATAGAAAATAAGATAATTGATATAAGAGGTGACATAAGAGATCAAAATGCAATAGATAATGTCTTTCAGCAATATCGACCAGAAATTGTTTTCCATTTAGCGGCGCAGCCTTTAGTGAAATATTCTTATAGTCACCCTAAAGAAACGTACGACGTAAATGTAATGGGGACTATGAATATCTTAGAGGCAATAAGAAAAACGGAAGAAACAAAAATAGGTATCTTTATTACAACAGACAAATGTTATGAAAATAAAGAATGGGTTTGGGGCTATCGAGAAATTGATCCAGCAGGTGGGTACGATCCGTATAGTTCCAGTAAAGCTTGTTGTGAACTATTAGTAGCTTCCTATCGAAACTCTTATTTTAATGAGAATCAATTTAGTGAGCATGGAAAGGTCATTTCAACAGTTAGGGCAGGCAATGTAATTGGAGGAGGAGATTGGGCAGAAGATCGAATTATACCAGACAGTGTACGTGCAATAGAAAAAGGGAAACCGATTTCCATTCGATCACCAAAATCAATTCGTCCTTGGCAGCATGTGTTAGAACCATTGAGCGGATATCTTTTATTAACATCACAAATTCTTACACATGGCCCGGCTTTTTCTGGAGCTTGGAACTTTGGTCCAGGAGAAGAAGGAAATGTTTCGGTAGAAAATCTTGTAAGCTTATTAGGGGTAGAGTCCTGAAAATGCGGATTTACAACGGTAATGTAATTTTCACCCATAAATAAAGCCGATTTTAAGAAATCGACTGTTGAACTAAAGCTCCCTTTACTTTAAGTACATTTCTTCACAATCTTTAGATTAATTTATTGGATTATTTTTATGTGAAAGAGTGATATTAAATAAGAGCTTTAATTCGATTGACAAAAAAACCGTCCAGACGGTATATTATATGTATCTAAGTTATGGAGGTTATTATGTCTATTTCAAAGCATGCTAATAAGAAAAAAAATATATTGATTGCTGCATCTGAAATTGTAAAAGAAGAAGGAGTTGTCAAACTCACATTAGAGGCAGTCGCCCAAAGAGCTGGCGTGAGTAAAGGTGGATTATTATACCATTTTCCTAGCAAGGAAGCATTAATTAAAGGAATGGTGGAAGATTGGACAAATAATTATTTCGAATGCATTAATACGTTAGTTAATAACGACGATGATAACGCAATAGGAAAATGGAATAGGGCTTATCTTAAATCTACATTTTCCGATTTAGAAAACAATAATCTAAATTCCGCACTAATGGCTGCTATGTTTATTAATCCAGATTTATTAGATGAATTCCGGCAGAGATACGATATTTTGCATACAAAGTTAATAACTGATGGAATTGATCCTGTCAAAATAACAATTACAAGATTATCCATAGATGGTCTTTGGTTTTCAGAAATATTTGGAATGGCACCATTAAATGAAGAACTAAAAACACAAGTTTTTGATGAACTAATAAACATGATTCAGGAGGACGAATAATGTCATATCTATATTTAGCACTTGCAATAGTGGGGGAGATTATTGGCTCTTCCCTATTAAAAGCATCTGAAGGCTTTTCAAAACTCTATCCTACAATAGGGGTAATAATAGCTTTCGTTGGTTGTTTTTTCTTTTTATCCTTGTCGCTAAAAACAATCCCCTTAAACACTGCATATGCATTATGGGCAGGTTTAGGACTTGTTTTGACTACAGTAATTTCAGTTTTAGTTTGGAAGGAAAAACTTAACATGGCTAGCATTGCAGGAATAACACTGATTCTTGTAGGAGTTGTAATATTGAATTTGTTTGGACCAGGACATGGAGAATCTGGTCATGAAGCAAGCGAAACTATTACAATGAATGAGACAATGGAATAACACATAAAAAAGTCCTTCTTAATAAAGAGAAGGACTTTTTAGCTTAATTAAGGGTATTTTTTGAAGTCCTTATTCAACAAACCTGCGTACGTTAGTTTAAGTGTATCACTTCACAATTCCAATAGAGTAGAGTTTATTGAGACATAATGAAATTAGCGTTTTAAATGACTTCTGACTGTCTCATAAGACTTGTATCAAATGCTTACCGTTGTAAATCCGCATTTCCCTGACGCTACCCCTATTAGTGGATATTTGGGGAGAAGGAACGTGGGATATAAATCAACAAGCAGATGTTCATGAAGCAAAACTTTTAAGTTTAGATATAAGTAAAGCGAAACATCAATTAAACTGGTCTCCAAAATGGAGTATTAATGAAACCGTTGAAAAAACAGTTCAGTGGTATAAAACCTATAAAAATTGTGATATTTACAATTTATGTACAAATCAAATAGCTGAATATTGCCGAGAGTAAGTTGTTTTTTAACTTTTTAAATTATTAATCCCAATGTAACCTCTATATTTAAAAAACGCGAATGTGTAATAACATTTGCGTTTTTTATTTAAAAGGCTTTGCTCAATAAGTCATATTATTTATTTTATTTTTCACATACAATACATTTAACTTACTATAAATTGATCGACCTTCTCTAGTTATAAAAAGAACTTACTAAATAAAGAGGGTATTAAATGTAGGTTATATATATTCCACTACGAAATGATAAAAAGAATACGAATAGCTAAATTTAAGAATACTAAAACCTATGAAACGTTTAATCTTACTGTTACTATTTGTATCTATATTTTCAAATCATGTAAATGTCAATGCGAGTGAAATATTAAAGGTAAAGTTAAAAAATTACATAGGAGATAAAGAGGAGCTCACCATACAGGTTAAAGGTAGATTTACAACAATAAATGGAATTGAAGTGATAAGTGAGGGAGTTGAACACATTTTAACCGTCAAAAAAGGTTCGATTTTACTTACGAATCAAAACGACAAAACGATGTTTAATGATTCCTTAGTCTTAATACCAGATGTATATGATGAAGAGCATGTGATCACTGTGAATGACAAAAAGTACCTTGGCGCAATGGAATTTATCATAGAGGATGGTAAATACATCAGACCTGTCAATCAAATCCCTATTGAGGATTATTTAAAAGGTGTTGTTCCTTTTGAAGTATATCCTTCGTGGAAACTAGAAACCTTAAAGGCACAAGCACTTGCTGCTAGGACCTACACGATGACACATATGGACAAGGAAATGGATGATACCATTCAATTTCAAGTTTATGGTGGATATGAATGGTTTGAACAAGCTTCAAAAGCGGTTGATGAAACAAAAGGTGAAAAATCATTACATTTGAAAATAAGCCCATCAATGCTTATTATTCGGCAAGTAACGGGGGAGTAACTGAAAACAATAAGAATGTTTGGGGGGAAACAGCAAAAGCATACTTTCCGGTAAAGAAAGACCCTTACGATCCTATTCAGCCATGGACACTCACTTTACAGAAGGAACAGCTTTTTTTAGAAAAGATAGACGCTTCTAGGTTAGGTTGGTGGGACAAGTTAAAAGAAAAAGAGGCTTCAATAACAGAACCTATGAAACAAAGGTTAAAAAAACAAGGATATGATGGGGATATAAAAATCTTATCCATATCACAGCTAGATATATCACCAGAACAAAATGAATCAAATCGTGCAAAAAAAGGGTCAATCAAAATAGAATTCTTAAGACAATTAATAGAAGGAACCATTCTGTATGAAGTTGTTGAGCTCAACGATACCGACATAGATAAAATAAGACCTCTTATTGGAGGATCTTCCTTTAAAAGCTACCTAATTGATACATTCGAAGAACACGATCGTTACTATGTTATAAGAGGTAGAGGTTTTGGTCATGGTGTTGGAATGAGTCAATGGGGCGCAAGTATAATGGGCGATAAGGGATACACTTACAGAGAGATCATCGATCATTATTATCCAGGAACAACGATTAAAAAAATAGCTGATATACAGAAGGAAGAAGAGAAGAAAGTGAAGACGAGTAAACGTGGTGAGTATGAAAAGCAATAATATTGTAATAATCCAAGCTGATTTCTTTTATAGTAATTATCACCAAAAGATCTAAAAAAGAGTTGCGAACACTTGTTCGTTTCGATATAATTATTTTAGAAATTGAAATTATGAAAGAAAATAATGAATAAGGGAGCGATTTTTATGTCAGTTAGGTTAATTCCGTATTTAGTGATGAATGGAAATGCAGCTGAAGCTATTGAGTTTTATCAAAAGGCTTTGAATGCACAGCTACTTTTTTCTCAATCTTTTGATGAAATGCCCGAAAATCCAGAGTTTCCTCTACCAGAAGAAGCTAAAAAACGAATTTCACACGCAACAATGCAGGTTGGCGAAACTGAAGTTATGCTTTCAGACACATTTCCAGGTCAACCTCATCAAAGTGGAAATCAAGTGACGATTTGTATCTCAACTGATAATCCACAGAATTCTAGAGAGATGTTTGAAGAATTAAGCAACGATGGTGTTGTAACAATGCCATTGCAAGAAACCTTCTTTAGTCCAGCTTACGGAAGTGTCACAGATAAATTTGGTGTAAACTTTCAGATCTATACTAAAGGACAAAATTAACGTACATATATAACTAACTATGAATAAGGCCTCTATTTGCATATTGTATGCAATAGAGGTCTTATTCATAGGAAGAAAGTATCCTGAAAAAGGAAAATATCAGTTTTTTAGAAAAATAAAATAAATATTTATATTTTGAATATTTAAATCTCTTGATAATAAGGTTATAATAAACTTAATTACATAACGTGTATGAATAGGTGCTTATGAGAATAAGCTTAAAAGGGAAGCTTGGTGAGAATCCAACACTGTCCCGCAACTGTAAACTCGGAGCAAGTCAAAATTGGCCACTGTAATAATGGGAAGGCATTGATGAGCGTTGATGAAAAGTCAGGAGACCTGCCTAATTCTAGTACACACCAAATACCTACGTGGAAATAGGTGGTGCTCTGTGCGAAAAGAACGTAAAAAGTAAATTTTTTACGCTTATTAAATATGCATAGATAAGTCCAAAGCTATTTCTGAATTCAGAAATAGCTTTTTTATTTGGGTTATGTAAAAAAAGGAGGCTTATCGAGATGGAAGTAATTAGTACTGTCATTGGTTATCCCTATATTGGTGAGAACCGTCAATGGAAAAGAACTGTAGAAAAATTTTGGAAAGGCAATCTTTCAGAGGAACAGTTTCAGAAAGATCTAAAAGAACAGCGATTAAAAAATATTCAACGTCAACATGAGTTAGGGATTGACTACATAACTGTTGGTGATTTTACCTTATATGATCGCATGTTAGATTTAGCGTTTATGTTCGGTCTTGTTCCTGAACGATATCAATCATTGGTAAATGAAACGGAATTTACCCGTTATTATGCTATGGCACGTGGTGCAAAAAATGTTGTAGCATGTGAAATGACTAAATGGTTTAATACCAACTACCACTACATTGTCCCAGAGTATGAAGGAACTAGATTAAAGCTAACTCATAATAAAATAGTAGACTATTTTTTAGAAGCAAAAAACGAACTTAATATTATCACCAAACCAACATTAATTGGTCCCTATACGTTTATAGATTTAACAAAAGGCTATGATCAAAAATCACGTGCTACCTTCATTTTTCAATTGCTACCACTTTATGCAGATGTTATTCAACAATTAGTGGATGCTGGTGCTGAATGGATACAGCTAGAGGAGCCTTCATTAACTAAATCTTTGCCAGAAGATGAGGTTCGACTTGTTGAGGAAATGTATAAGCAATTGTCTGAGAGTGTTCCAGCAGCTAAAATTATGCTGCAAACCTATTTTGAAGCTTTAACTTCTTATGAAAGATTATCGCAATTACCAGTAGCGGGAATTGGGTTAGATTTTGTTCATGGTAAAAAAGAAAACATGGATTCTATACGTAAATACGGTTTTCCAAGTGAAAAATTTATTGGGATAGGCTGTATAAATGGCCGGGATATTTGGTCTGCCAATTTAGCAGAAGTCGTGTCTGATATACAAAGTGTTCTATCATTAAGTGGTGCTCAGTCTGTATGGATAGAATCATCTTGTAGCTTACAACATGTACCTGTTACAACTATTAGTGAGAAACAGTTAGATCCAGTTCTATTAAACGCTCTAGCATTTGCAGATGAAAAAATTAAAGAGATCGTTCATGTTAGTACCTATATTAGCAGCCAACATTGGTTAGAGGAAAAAGTCGTTTCTAAAAGTATGTTAGCAATTGAAGCACTTTCAACACATTCAGCAAGACATAACAAAAACATTCATGCTTCGTTACAATCGATAACGGAAACAGATTTTTCAAGAGCCCTTCCTTATGAAGAGCGCAGAACGATTCAAAAACAGGTGCTGCAATTACCTGATTTCCCAACAACAACAATTGGTAGTTTTCCTCAGTCGGCAGAAGTGAAAAAAACACGCGCTGCCTGGCGTAAAAATCAAATGACTGATAACGAATATGCAGCATTTATTAAAAAAGAAACCGCGCGTTGGGTGGAGATTCAGGAAGACATTGGGCTTGATGTATTCGTACATGGGGAATTTGAGCGTACCGATATGGTAGAGTTTTTTGGAGAAAAACTATCAGGGTTTGCTTTCACAACAAATGCTTGGGTTGTCTCATACGGTTCTAGATGTGTGAAACCTCCTATTATATATGGAGATGTAGAATGGACAAATCCAATGACGGTAAAAGAAGTAATAGATGCCCAAAAGTTAACAAATAAGTATGTAAAAGGGATGTTAACAGGACCGGTAACGATCTTGAATTGGTCATTCGTTAGAAATGATATTCCTAGAGAAGTCGTTGCAAATCAAATTGCTATAGCTTTACGTCAAGAGATTAGAGCGCTAGAAGAGGCAGGTATCGCGATCATTCAAGTGGATGAACCAGCACTTCGTGAAGGGTTACCACTCCGTCAAGAAAATTGGTCCGAATATGTAAATTGGGCAGTTAAGGCATTTAAATTAGCGACATCAAGTGTGAAAATTGAGACACAAATTCATACACATATGTGTTATTGCGAATTTAATGATTTTATTGATCCAATCCGTGAATTAGATGCTGATGTGATTTCATTAGAAACATCAAGAAGTCATGGTGAACTAATCTCCTCACTTAAAAAGAATGCTTATGAATTGGGGATTGGGCTAGGAGTTTATGATATTCACAGTCCACGTGTACCTGTAGTATCCGAAATTATGGGGATTTTAGAAGAAAGCTTACAGGTTATATCAATTGAACAATTTTGGATTAATCCGGATTGTGGGTTGAAAACTCGTCAAGAGTCTGAAACAGTTGCCGCATTAAAAAATATGGTTAAGGCTGCAAAACAAATACGTGAAGTAACGGGATCTATCCTACATTAATATTTCAGCAAGAGACGCTACGTTCAAAGTGACGCAGCGTCTCTTTGTCTTCTAATTGGTAATAATCAGATTAATTTAAAATTAACCACTATTGGAAAGTTTTCTATTTCCTTTCTATTTTGGCTTCGTAAAAATTTTTCCATTATTTAACTCACACCAATCTTCTAATTCGTCATAAGATTTCTTATTTCCGTATTTATCCAAAAAATCTTCCTTATTTTCAAATACTTCCATTAAATCTTTTTCTAGTAATGTGACCATTTTGAAAGGATTAAGATGGAAAACTTTAGAGACAGCTATTAATTCACCTATATGAACAGTGTTGGCAACATCTTTCATTATTTCATCTCCTTATACAGTTAGAGATCCTTCATGTTCTCAACAACAGACTTACACGTACTTGTCATTTAAATGTTGGAATAGGAGACTAACTTCAAGCTCTAATAGGAAATTGCATAAAAGTTCTACAAGTATTTTGTGTTAGTTAGAACGAAATAAGACCGCCTCACAGGTATTATTTTCAGTTTTAAGCATACTATGTGTTCCTTGATTAACTAGGTTTTTGTATTTAAATATGTAGGTAAATCACGAATTATCCATATAGCATAGGACATAATGAAAGTAAAAAGGAATTATTTATGATATTACTATTTCTTTCAATTATCATCTTTAATTTAATTGCATTAAAACTTAACAAAATTCCAGTTAAAAGCCGAGTTGTAAGTATATGGACTTTTACTATTTCATTTCAGTTATTATTTGACTTAATAATTGAGTTTAAGTTGAATGGCTATTGGTATTTTAATAAAGGAGTTGATTGGTTAGGACTACTTGCTCATACTGTTTTAATCCCACCAGTCAATGTAATGCTATTGAGCTTTTACCCATTCAACACTAATCACTATAAGCAGTCTATTTATATTATTGCTTGCACATTAGGGATTATTGTTTACGAATCAGTTAGCTTACTCCCTGAACCTTGGGGATTTTTCCATTTAGGTTGGTGGCACATATGGTATGATCTGATTGTAGTCCCAATTCTTATCCTCATTTTGCTAAACTATTATAAGTGGATTTGTAATATAGAATGATTGTAGTTGAGAAGGTGTTTCAAAGGTACAGATCTTTGAAGCACTTTTTTTTATGAATTAAAGCGTTGCTAGCCTATCTTAAGATTGAAAAAACAGAATCTGGTTTCTTAAATGGGCAAGCTAACTTAAATGAAGAGCATAAAATAGAACGAATAAGGATTCGAGTTAAAGAGTTTTGGAGTACATTTGATAACTAATAGGAATGACAATCGATGTGCCAGGAGTGAAATATTTCCTATTCTAACATAATTTTGTTTCATCATTCATTTTTAAATAAAGGTAAATATTATAATATAACGTACGTAGCGTCGTTCTTAAACAAGAATAGGCGCTCTTTTTATTTAAAGGTGTAGATGATTTAAACATTAAATTATTAAGCAATCACAAAGAAATTGGAATGAAATTACCATAATTTAGGCAACCTAAAATGAATCATATAGGGAGGGAAGTTGTATGCCAGATAAAGCAGCTATTACATCATCGGAATTAGGAACGTTATGGCTTACATATCAGGAAAAGACAATGATTCTGCGAATGTTAGAATATTTTATAGAAAAAGCAGATGACGACAAAGCCAAGGATATTATGACTAATTTGCATGAAGACCTTGAGATATATGTTGGAAAAATAGTTAAGATATATGAAGAGGAAGGGGCAGTTATACCCGTTGGCTATACAGCACAGGATGTAAATAAAGATGTCCCAAAGCTCTATGATAATGGTTTTGACATTATGTTGGTGCGGCTTTTAAAAGAGATAAGCATGGGATTACATTCATTAAATTTAACAATGACGTTTAGAGAAGATATAAATTTCTTGTTTGAAGGCCTCACCGCTCTTACCCAAAAGTATTTCAGAATCTGCACACAATATTTGCTTGAAAAGGGGTTACTAGTTAGATCACCATATGTTTCGATGCCAAAATCAGTTGAATTTGTAAAAGATAATAAATATTTAGGTGGAATAGCTCTTAATCCATTGAGCAAAAAAAGACCATTGAATACAGTAGAAATTTCTCACATACATAAAGCTATTGAATCAAATCTTACAGGCTTACAATTGATTTTAGGATTTGCACAATGTGCAGATGATCGAGAGGTTAGGCAATTTTTTAATGAAGGGGCAGAACTTGCTAAAGGTATTATAAAAGAATTGAGCGAAGTCTTTATTCAAACAAACCTTCCAATTCCTCAAAGTCCAGGTGGGAATGCTACCCGTTCAACAGTAGCACCATTTTCGGATAAGCTCATGATGTATTGCACAAGTCTATTTTGTAGTTTTTCCATGGGAAGCAATTCTCTTGGAACTGCTTTTAGCTTACGAAATGATTTGTCTGCAAAAAATGCAATATTTATAAAAGATATTTTTGAATATGCTCACAATGGTGCAAAAATCATGATCAAAAATGGTTGGATGGAAGAGCCACCTCAAATGGAGGATCGGAAACAAAAGATGAATTGAGTGATAATGGTGAGCAATTATAAGAAACCTAAAAAACATGAGGCTTTATTATGGAGTATTGCATTACCAGGGTTTGGTCAGTTCTTAAATAGAAGATATTATAAGGGAAGTATATTTATTCTTTTAGAATTTCTTGTGAATGTATTCGCTAACTTTAACTTAGCATTTATCTATTCATTTACAGGAGAAATACAGAAAGCCATTGATGTTACAAATTTTCAATGGCTTATGTTCTATCCTTGTTTATATATGTTTGCCATGTGGGATGCGTATAGAGAAGCGGAAGGAGAAACTAATTCATATTCGTATCTACCCTTTGTATTTGGTGCTTTTTTTGTAACAATTGGTTTAATTTATTCCACAAAACTAAAAATAATGGGAGTGCTATTTGGGCCCGTGATTCTCCCCATTCTTTTTTTAGTTCCAGGTCTATCAGTTGGGCTTATTATATATTATATTCTTTTAAAGTTTAAAGGTAAGAGGAAATGAAAAACGATTTTTTATCTTTTGTCTTTACACATCGAGGCTCATTAACTAATAAAAACATCGTCATTGCAAGTAGTCACAAATAAAGAAATATGTATAATACTTCATTTGAAAACGAAATAAATATATCAGAATATTCTAGATTTTTTATATAAAATAAACACACCGATAAAGATAGTGGTGTGTTTTTTGTGATATTTTATAATTTCGATAATTAATATGTTGAAGTCAGTTTGATGGTTAGCTGCTTTATATTTAGAACTTATAAAAAATAAGCTTAAACATTTTTTAACATAATAATGGTCTTTGTATGTAAAAAAGAGTGATTTAATGAGGGGGATTTTCGAAAGGTTATTTGTCGCTGGATACGACTATGATATGGATTGTTTACAAATTCTTATGTCAATTTAGGTTCAGAATATATAACTTTAAAATATATTTATTTAAGAGTGTTTTGGTTTTTATAATCGTATAAGGGAGGGATTACATTGTCAAACAATAATGAAGGCTCGTTAGAAAAAAATGAACAGGAAGAACTTAAAATTGAAATGAAAAGAGTGGAGGGAGAGCCAACAGCTGCCTTCAAAGGGGCATCTTGGTCAGCGTTATTAATTGGAGTAACCGCCTATTTAATTGGCCTATTCAATGCAACCATGCAATTGAACGAAAAAGGTTATTATTTTGCCATTTTAGTATTTGGATTATATGCTGCTATATCCTTGCAAAAGGCAGTAAGAGATAAAGATGAAGGAATACCTGTTACAAATATTTATTATGGTATTAGTTGGTTAGCATTGGTTATTGCAATATCGTTAATTGCTATTGGACTATACAATGCAAGTAGTATTACACTTAGTGAAAAGGGTTTTTATGCTATGGCCTTTGCACTTTCTTTGTTTGCTGCGATTACAGTACAAAAAAATATTAGAGATACACAACGAGCAAGAGAGAGGGAATAACTATACTTATATGAGTGAAACACTATGAGAGTAGGAGTGTTGTAGTTGAGGATACTTGTTACTGGTTCAACAGGTCATCTCGGTTCTGCTTTGCTTAATCAACTAAAAGGTTCTAAAAATGAAGTTAAAATAACTTCTAGAAAAAAGCCTAAAGGAATTGAGCATTTTGAGTGGATTTATAGCGATTTATTTTCTGGTGAAGGTTTAGAAGAAGCAGCAAAAGATGTGGATGTTATTATTCACTCAGCTACAAGTCCAAATAAACATTCAAAAGTTGTTGAGGTTACAGGTTTTAACGTTTTCTTAAAAAGAGCGCAACACATAAAACATTTTATTTATCCTTCAATTGTTGGAATAGATAAAATACCAATTAAATATTATAAGCATAAACTTGAAGCAGAAATTCTGTTGAAAAATAGTTCAATCCCACATACAATTGTACGTTCTACTCAGTTTCACCATTTCATCGATGACTTATTTCTATCAAGAGCCGTTCTTAACAGATACTTTGTTCCTGGAAACTTTAAATGTCAAAGCGTGGATGTAAATGAATTTGCAAATCATCTATTAGGTATTGTGGATAAAGGGCCTCAAGGTAAAATAGAGGATTTTGGTGGTCCTGATATTGGAACATTAAAAGAAATGGCTGACTTAAAAATCAAAATAAATAACGAGAATAATAAAGTTTTAAGCATATCTCTACCAGGAAAACTTTTTAAGGCTTTTTCTAATGGAGAGAATACCAATTTTTCTCGAAAAATGGGCAGAATTACATTCGAGGGTTATCTTAGAAGTAAGATTACTTGAGATTATCCTGCATATCAAGGATAAGGTAAGTGAGAAAATGGAGGTGTCTGTAGATCTATACTTAATAACAGATACCCCACCTTAATTTTGAAGCATATTAAAAGGATTGAATAGAGATAATTTTAATTGTTTGTTGAATCAATGTATTTTTTAAAATTATTTAAAATCGCTTGCCATCCTTGTTGTTGTAGGTCAATGGAATTACTAGTTTCTGCATCAAAAGTTTCAATAATTTCAGTTTCTCCTGCTCTGTCGTTAAAAGAAATTCTTACTTTTCTGCCATCCTCCATAGTATAAGCTATGACCTCATGTAATTTTATTTCATCATAAACTCCGCCAAAATCAAAGCCAAAGCTACCATCTTTTGCTTCCATTCTTGATGTGAATTTTCCACCCTCTCTTAAATCATTCTCAGCAAAAGGAGAGTGCCAATCGTCTGAAGCGAAGTTCCATTTTGTAATATGCGTTGGTTCTGTCCAAAATTCCCACACCTTTTCAACTGGTGCTTGAACGGATGTTTCTACTGTAATTTCCTTAAATATGGCCATTCTTATCTACCTCCTTTTAAGATGAAATATTACAATAAGCCTTTACATATTATAAGGGATTCAGAAAAAAATATCTATTCTGATTATTTACCCTTATTGTTTCCTTTAAAATGATAAAAAGCGCCAATTCTTATTGTAAGAATGGCGCCAGATTGCTGAAAATTAGCTGCTCGATGGAAAACAAGCTTATTCAAAGGCTTTAATTATAGATGTAATTGAATGCTTTTGTTTTTTTCTTTTATTGTATAACTTATTTCTTCCCAAGCATTTTGAAATGGATAATATGGAAAAGCGCATTTTATTTTTTTGTTTAACGTGATATGAATTACTCTTTCACCATTAACTTTTCCAAATTCACACTTCTCGATATCATAAATAGATATCTTATATCGATTCCATCCAAAAATGGTAAGAATTAAATATTCTTCTTTAAGTATTAACCTTTGACTTTTAATTGCACAGTATAAAATAAAACAAATTACAAGATAGATTAAACTTGTCTTCGTAAAAAAATAGAAGTTCCCTTGCGTTAATTCACCTCTTAAATAAAAGGTCATAATTCCTACCGAAAATGTAAGAAAATAAATCCCTAACATAAATTTCATAATTCCTTGTGTACTTGCTTTATAGTCATTTACTTTATTTGATTTCATATTCTTAATTTCTCCGTAATCCTTATAAAATATACATGATAGGGTTGTGAGGAATCTTTTTTTCATACTAAAATTATTGTATAGCTATTATGTGGCGAATAAATTTAATAAATTCTTAATAAAAACAAACTTTATTTAGATGATCTTCGTCTAAGAAGTAAGTAGGGGGGACAGATGTGCAGGAAATAACAATAGATATAATTGGAAACGAGAATATTGAAGAAGTAATGGATGAGATTATGAAAAGGTACGGCCAGGAAATATTACACCTCGTTTATTCCTATGTAAAAAATAAAGCAGTAGCAGAGGATCTAACTCAGGAGATCTTTATTAAGTGTTATAAGGCTTATCCAACATTTAATAAAAAATCAAAGCTAAGAACATGGGTTTGGAGAATCGCCATTAATCATTGTAAAGATTATCTAAAAAGTTGGTACAACAAAAATGTAATTGTTACAGAAGAGGAATCAACCAATACTTCGACCAATGGGGAAACTATTGAGCAGACACTTATACAAAAAGACGAGGATCATAGACTTGTATCTGCTGTAATGAACCTCCCAATAAAATATCGAGAAGTGATTTATCTCTATTATTATGAAGAGTTATTGATTAAAGAAATTGCTTTATTAATAGAGAAAAAGGAAAGCACTGTTAAAACACGTCTTAAAAGAGCTAAAGAACTTTTAAAAGACAGTTTGGAGGAATAGAAATGGAAGATCGTTTAAAGCGTCTTCGAAAGTCGATGGAGAAAACAACGTTTAAACAGTTGAATTTTACTGATCAACATCAACAAAATGTTCAAAATAAAATCAACAAACTTACTATTAGTGATGAAGAAGTATTCTTAGCTGTCATGCAGCTACTTGTTCATGAAAAAACAGGGTATGATTTAACGAAGCATTTACGAGGGCGAGGTATTCTTAAATTTGAGGACAATGAAGGCTTTATCTATACTCTTCTTCATCGATTAGAGCAGAATAATTGTTTACTAGCAAGATGGGATGAATCGGAAGGAAAGCATTATCAACTAAATAATAGAGGCAGAAAACTATTACATAAGGCAGAAAAAAACAATGTGAAAAAACATGTTGTGTTAAGAGAATTATTAGAGGGGTGAGGAAATATGAAGAATAAACGAAGCATCTTCCTAAATGAAGTCACCACTCATATTAAGTCAAAAGAAGCAAGGGAATATGTTTCCAAAGAACTTGATTTTCATTTAACACATGGAAAGAAAGAATGGATAGAAAAGGGCTTTGATGAATCAAATGCTGAAGAAAAGGCAATTGAGCAGATGGGAAGTCCGATCGATCTTGGTAGACATTTTGATAAAATTCATCGACCAAGAGTAGATTGGTTTAGTATTATTTTGCTAGTAGCGATTTTATGTTTAGGTTTTCTGCCATTATTGCCGCTAGGTTATATGGATGAAACTCATTTTATGACATATAAGATTATTTTTACTTTTCTCGGAAGTGTAATAGCTATAGGGCTTATGTTACTGGATTATAAAAAGTTTATTAATCTAGGGTGGTTCTTTTACACACTAGGTATATTGCTGCTTTTATCAATTTGTGTTTTCTCAAACACAACAATTGGTGGTCTTCCTGTTTTGAGAGTGGGACCAATTACAATAGAAAGCTTGATGGCAGTACCTTTGTTTTTCTTTGCTTGGGCTAGTTTTTTTCATAGTGGAAAGTTAAAGGTGTGGCATTTTGTTCTATTATTTTTTATTTCTACAAATTTATTCTTTATCGCAAATAGCATAGCTACAACCTACATATATGTTGTCATGGTCATCTCAATGCTAGGATGGAGCAAATTTAATCGGAAAACGCTCTTCAGTATTTGGGGAAGTATGATTAGTTTATTTATGATTATAGGAGTATTAGCATGGTATTATATGCCACTATATCAAAAGGATAGATTATTGGGATTTTTAAACCCTGAAAAATATGCAACTGGTGCAGGGTATCCATACTTATATTCAAAAGAGTTCATTTATAATGCAGGTTGGTTTGGAAACTCAATAGGAAATGAATTTATTCCTCAGGCTCATACTAATTTCGTTTTTGTCACCTTTACCTATTATTACGGCTGGGTTTTTGCCATGATTCTTGTTGTCATTCTCTCGCTATTTGTAGCTAGAATTATTGTTGTTTTTCATCAAATAAATGATTCATATGGCAAGCTTCTTCTTGTAGGTGCAGTAACACTTTATGCAGTTCAATTGTTCAGTAATATCGGAATGGTAATAGGAATCTTCCCTTTGACTACAATGTCACTGCCGTTTATAAGCTATGGATTAATGCCGACTCTATTCAATGCTGTTTTAATAGGAATTGTATTAAGTGTCTATCGTCGTAAAAATATGGTCATAAGTACTTAGAATGTAGCTAATAACCGTGCTTTTCGAAAAGTGAAATGGTATGGGACGTTTGATGATAAAATAGAGGAAAGACTTTAAAATTAGGAGTATGACAATGAAGCAAATATCATTTGAAGATATTTATACACTTGGAAAAGTAGTGGCTGAAAATAACGTATATAAACAATTTCACTATCCTGAGATGTTAGTTAGGTATGATAGTAATTTTATAGAGTTTAAGGAACTACCGTCATTACCTGAATTTAAACCAGTTGAAAAGTACTTAAGAGAATATCATCAGAAAAATGGTCAAAAACATGTGAAGTTTTATTTTCCTGCTAATAAAAAACCAACAACAGAACTTAATGCTTACCTAGAAGATAGGGGATATGAGATAGGATTTATAGAATTATATGCTATTCAACCAAAACACTTTCCAAAGTTGGTCAATAACCCTGATATAGAAATAAAAGAAGTGACAGAAGAAAATGTAGAAACATGTCTTCATCTACAGTATCAGCATGATTTAGAGTATGGTAGTGAGTTTGCAAACCAGAAAAAAGACCTCATAAAACGTCAATTCGAAGATCCAAATATTCTTCAGATTTTGGCTTATTATAAAGGGAATCCAGCAGGCTATGTTGATATTATTATCTCCAATGAAACGGCAGAAATTGATAATTTGAGTGTTGAAGAGAAATACCGAAACAAAGGAATAGGAAGTAAACTTCAAAACTATGTAATGGAAACATTTCCTCAAAAAACGGTAATCTTAATTGCTGATGGAGAAGACACTCCGAGAGAAATGTACAAAAAACAAAATTATCAGTATTGTGGATTTAAATATGGAGTTCAAAAAGTATACCAAGATTAGAGGGTGGATAAATAAAGAAGACCTTCTTGCTTATCATTAATTGAGAAACCAATAGTTAAAATAAGCGGATTATTTCCGGTTAAACTGAAGAATGGAACTTGGTTTGGGGTATATAAGCGGAGTTTTTCCGGTTAAACAAAGTAAAATGGTCCATTATCTTCTTTTTTGATGAAATAGGCGGAATCTTTCCGTCTATATCATCTATTTTTTGCGCTATTTCTTCAATAAGAGGAATTTCTCCGCTTATTTTGCAACAAGTTACACTTCAAGAATATTTGGATCACATTTGGCAACTCGACTGTCATAGTCTAAGACTTTAGACTCGTAGCTTTACGTCCTTACTTTTCAATAAGTTTGCCTTTAACAACTATATATAGGATTCTATAAACTTTCATCCTCAACAAAATTCTACAAATTTATTGTTCTTAGTTACTATATCTGAGGATGACACCGATTAACATAAATACAAGTTCATTTTCAGGCTTCATTTGTTTCAGAAAATCTACCTTAACAATTCAACTAAAAAACATCAATGTACTAGAGTGTGTTTTTAACCTTTAACTGACTAGATTAATTTATGAGAGTACATCTAAATTTTTTAATATCTACTGTTGAAATTATGGTATAATTTAACATTGTAAATAATTGGGTGACTCTTCTGTGAATCTTGAATACTAGAAATAAAAGGTTGGGTTAATATTGAAAAAGGAAAAAACGATTTCTGAAGATAATAGAAAGCTAAAAAGGTCGAGATACATAAGAACGAACGTTTTCTTTTTTGTTATTTTTATGATGTTTGTCGCATTAATTGTACGTCTTGGAGTGGTGCAAATTGTACAAGGAGAGACTTTTTCAAAAGAGGTATCTCGTACTGAATCTGATTATGCAAGTTTGCCAGCTCCTCGTGGAAAAATGTATGATCGGCATAATCGTATTGTTGTAGATAATAAAAGTGTACCAGCGATTACATATACAGTGGACAAAACAACCAAAACTTCTGACAAAATCTCAACTGCTCTTAAATTATCAACATATATTCATTATGACCCTGATTACTTAAAGAAAGAGCTTAAAGAGCGTGATATACGTGATTACTGGTTAGCTTCTCATCCTAAAGAGGCAAAGAAACTGCTAAAAAAAGAAGAGTTAGAATTAGAACCATCCCAAACTTACAAACTACAAATTGACCGAGTACCTATAGAGGAAATAAGAGCAATCGAAGAAAACTTGGAAGAAAAAGAACTCGCATATATATACACTCGTTTCTCGTCTGGATATCAATATGAACCACAGGTCGTTAAGTCTTTGAATTTAACAGAAAAAGAATTAGCTAGAGTTGCTGAGCACCTGGAAGAATTACCTGGTGTAGATGTAATTACAGATTGGGCCCGAGAGTACCCTTATGAATCTTTAAAAACAATCTTTGGTAAAGTATCATCACCAGAAGAAGGCATTTTACAATCTCGTGAAGATTACTATAATGCACGAGATTATGCTAAAAATGAACGTGTTGGAAAAAGTTATCTTGAATATCAGTATGAAGATTATCTAAATTCTAAAAAAGCCAAAATTGAGTACATATCAGATAAAAATGGAAACGTTATTACAGAAGAAGTTGTTCAAGAAGGAAGCGGTGGTTATGATTTAAAGCTATCTTTTGATATTGAACTTCAGCAGAAGGTAGAAGAAATAGTAGAAGAAGAGTTACGTGTTGCTAGAAGATCATCTGCAAATTTCTTAATGGATAGAGCCTTTGTGGTTATGATGGATCCTTATCAGGGAGATGTTTTAGCAATGGCTGGAAAACAAATTGATCCTGAAAATACTGGAGAGATGTTGGACTTTGCATACGGAACATTCTCTACACAATATGAAGCTGGCTCAACAGTAAAAGGAGCAACAGTTTTAGCCGGATATCAAGATGGAATGTCTCATGGAAAAGGGTATTTTGATAAAACTTTATACTTTAAAGGAACCCCACCTAAAGGATCATATAGTCAACTAAACTATGTAAATGATTTAGATGCCTTACGACGCTCTTCAAATGTCTACATGTTTTATGTTGCAATGAGAATAGCGGATATTACATATGTAGAAAATGGACCATTTAATGCTTCTAGTGAAGATTTTCAAAAACTAAGAAATTATTTTGCTCAATTCGGCTTAGGTGTCTCAACAGAAATTGATTTACCACAAGAGTCGTCGGGTCTTATAAATAATCCAGATAATGCAGGTAAATTACTTGATATTGCCATAGGACAATTTGACACATATACACCACTGCAATTAGCACAATATGTTTCTGCTATCGCTAATGGTGGTTACCGTGTACAGCCAAGAGTTGTTACAAGTATTCATAGCCCTATAGAAGAAAAAGGATAGGACCGGTGGCAATCGATAAAAATCCTGAAATTCTAAATAAAGTAAATAACTCTGAGGAAGACATTAATCGAGTTCAAAGAGGATTTAAACTAGTGGTAACTTCAGGTACAGCTAAGAATATGTTTGATTATGATGTTGCTGGAAAAACAGGAACATCTCAAACTCTTTACTATGGTCCTAAGCGAACTTATTGGGGACGAAAAACGAATAATCTAAACTTTGTTGGTTACTATCCAGCTAATAAGCCAGAAATTGCATTTAGTGTCGTTGTTCCATGGGCAGGAACCGAGAAATATCCTGTTAATAAAAAAATAGCTAACCGTATCGTAGGTGCTTATGTAGACTTGCAAAAGAAATATGCAAATGAGGTAAGATAGTCTTACTTATTGATGATAGAAAATTTTCGTTTCAAGCTACAAAAGACCTATGTAAGGTCTTTTGTAGGAGTATTGTAATTCGTCTTCTGAGTGTTTTGCTTTTCCATGAATGTTTGAAAACCATAATTTAAAAGAGCTAGTGCATAGGAAGTAATAAAAAGAGTGGTTGAATTGAACTTTTTTAGCTTGTAATGTCCAATTTTTTGAAAAAGTATATTCAAAGGATAAGCAAAAATAAGATCCATTAATAAATTACATAGAGCATATAAAAGGAATTTTCCATATGTAAAATGAAATATCCACAAATTAGTTGTGAAAAAAAGACCAAAAATAAAAGTTAATGCATCAAAAACTAAATTTTTGGTGCCTCCTTTTACTTTCCACCATTCAAAAATAATGCTTAAGAGGGTTTCTATTAACAATAGGCAAGAGCAAAAAAGTGAAACAGGCAGATATCTTTTTAAAGATTGTTTAGGTAGAAAGAGTAAGACTATACCCCACATGACAATTGGGGTGGCTATCCTGAAAATATTGGTAATCAATATAATCACTCCAAGAAACATTTATTGTGATTAGGTTTTACATAATGGTAGATAATATTCATCTAATAATTGCAAGAAGTAATGATGAAATATTATTTATCACACAGAATTTCTTAAGCACATTTTATTAAAAGAGGTGTGCTTCTTTGGTGTATCCTGTAAAATATACAAAAAGGATCTGTGAGGTTAAACGTGATTGTAAAGCACAAAAATTCGAAAACAGTTATTATCGTTATTCATGAAATTTATGGGATAAATGACCATATAAAGGGAGTGTGTGAATCCTTATTTCAATATGGATATCATGTGATTTGTCCTAATTTAATAGAGCAAGAGGAGCCATTTACATATTTAGAAGAAGATATTGCTTATCGTCATTATATAAACAAGATTGGCTTTGATAAAGCTACAGAAATTATTAATTCTTTAATCTTGGAAGTTAAAAACAGTTATTCAAAAGTTTTCATTGTCGGTTTTAGCGTTGGAGCAACTATTGCCTGGTTGTGCAGTAATCATGAATCTATTAACGGAGTTGTTGGATATTATGGTTCCCGTATTAGAGACTACTTAGACCTTGTGCCGACTTGCCCGACAATATTATTCTTCCCTCAAGAAGAAAAATCATTTGATGTTGATTCATTGATAAGAAAACTAGATGAAAAGAGTATAAATACTTATAAATTTAATGGATTACATGGGTTTTGCGATCCGTTTTCAGTAAATTATCATTTGGAATCCTCAAGAAAAGCTTATTCTATTATGAATGAATTTCTGAAAAATCATTAGAAAACATTAGGTTGGATAAAACGTCCGCTGACATTTAATAAAGGGGGATTGCAAAATGAAAATTGAATTTCTTGGAACTGGTGGTGCAATCACAATACCAAGACCATTATGCAATTGTCATGTTTGTTCAGAAGCTAGAGAAAAAGGAGTACCTTATAGTAGAATGGGGCCGAGTATTTTTATTCATGGCCCTAATCTGTTAATTGATACACCAGAAGATATTTATCATCAAATAAATCGCTCAACAATTAATGAGGTTAGTGGAATTATTTATTCGCATTGGCACCCAGATCACGTAATGGGAAGGAGAATTATCGAATCCTTAAGTGCAGATTGGACGAATTATCCTCCGCAACACAACAAAATTGATATTTATCTTCCCGATCAGGTAGAAAAAGATTTCAAAACATTTCTTGGTAGTGGAGACCATTTAAATTTCTTTGCATTTCAAGGATTTGCTGATTTAAAGAAATTGAGAGATGGTGAAAGCTTTACGTTAAATGGTACAAAAATTTCTCCGTTTCGCTTGGCAGAGGATTATGTATATGCTTTTATACTTGAAAGTGAAGATAAGAAAGTCCTTATTGCTATGGATGAGTTAAATAATTGGAAACCAGAAAAAGAGGTATTAGATGCTGATCTTGCCATATTGCCAGTGGGGATATTCGAATTTCATCCATTAACCGGTGAAAGGCTAATGACTGAGGAACATCCTGTTTTTAAGGAAGAAGCAACTTTTACAGAGACGTTAGAAGTAATCAAGATCCTTAATGCTAAAAAGGTGTTATTAACACATATTGAAGAGCCTAATGGATTAAGTTTTAGTGATTTTAAAGAATTAGAAGAGCAGTTACAAGATTCTGGTATAAATGTTGAGTTTGCACATGATACTCAAATAATTAGAGTGTAAGTGTTCTAGGTAAGTAAAATTGAGCGCAATGTCTCGAGTGATGGGGGAATTTATAATGAGTCAATATGATCATGAAAAAAGGCTAACCGGAGGAAATGTTTCAAACGTATATCGTTCTGGAAATACTGTTCTACGAGAGGTAAAGCCAGAGAGCACGAAAATTCATAAACTATTAAAGCACTTAGAAAGAAAAGGTTTCCACTTTGCACCTAAGTTTTTGGGCATTGATGAAAAAAATAGAGAGATTTTATCATTTATTGAAGGTGAAGCTGGCAATTACCCATTAAAACAATATATGTGGTCTGATGATGTTTTAAGTGAAATTGCGAAGATGCTCCGCTTTTATCATGATTCTGTATCTGATTTTCCTCTAGAAGAAAGCTGTCAGCCGATTGATAATACACCTGAACCATTTGAGGTTATATGTCATAATGATTTTGCCATGTACAATCTTGTTTTTAATGATAGAAAACCAGTGGGTATCATTGATTTTGATGTTGCTGCACCAGGCCCAAGACTTTGGGATATAGCTTATACGCTTTACACTTGTGTACCATTAAGTAGAGTTTATCAAACCGAAACAGCTGAGATCGTTCATTATAACTCGTCACAGCATGCAGATCGTATTAAACAAAGAGTTAAAGTGTTTTTTGAATCCTACGGTGATGCTATCGAAGAAGGGTATTTAGAAATGGTTTTACTACGATTAGAAGGATTATGCATCTACATGAAAAGAAAAGCGAGTGAAGGTGACTCCGTTTTTCAAAAGATGATCGATGAAGGGCATCTTGATCATTATGAAAAGGATATTGAATTTATCCGTCAATATGGATCGGAATGGGTCTAAAAAAAGTTTAATGTATAAACCTTAAGGAAAAATGCTTTATCCCACACTGTATATACATTCCATTTTTTGTTGATGCATGTTGGGATAAGCGACAAAAGTAACCGAGAAACAGAGAGTAGTGTCGCTCATAAGGTGTATGAACGACAAAGTAGCTGTTCACCTAAAACCCAACATATAAGCAAATATGGGCTAGTCCTAAGTATCTGCCCAATAGCTATTAAGGAGTTCAGTGCTTGTTTTTTCATTTACAATCTGGCAAATTCGCTAATTCTACTTTCTACACTTACTAAATAACAAATATTAAATCCTCCATTTTTGCTAAAGTTATTTCATAAGTTTTTGAATGCTGAACTTCACAAAGTCCGTTACCATGATCATAAAAAAAGTAATAAATTTCACTTTTATAAATTACTTTAGATCCTAATTTCAATTGTATCTTCCTATAAAAATGTGACATAGATTATTGATTTGATGAAAAGTTCATGTTTTTCTACGTATATAACTTGGTAGTTTTAAGGCACATCCAAAAGATGGATCCTTTGTCAATTTACGATATATGGTATAAATACCCTGAATTTTAACTTCTAAACATAATTCATGTAGAAATCTTCTCAAGATCAGACTATACGGGTATGGTAAATAGTGCTTTCAAACGATGGGAAGTAAAAAATATCCTAAAGATAATAAAAGTTCTTTATGAATAAAGATGTCTTAAAAGGACGAAGAAGATTAGTAGATTACTATTTTCATATTTTGCATTTTCAAAAGCGGATATACACAAAATAATTTAGAATCAAGAAAAAAAATATGCATTTCATAATAGATCCATATGGTCCAACTCGTCGAATATAAGCCACACGATATGCTGGAATTGTTTCGATTTTGCATTTCATAAATTATTTCTTCCCCTCGTTATTTGTATTTTTTGGTACATTTTTACAGTAGTATGATTTAAAATGATATACAATTGAATTTTTAAAAATATGTAAATGAATAGAAAACTGTGGCAAACAAATGCGAGTACTTTTGAAATTTTAAAAAAAGGTTAACATTTCCAATTGATCATGTTAATATAACACTAATCTTTGACAAGAGGTGAGTGTAGTTGAGTAGAGTTGAGCAGAGTACAAAGTTAGATTTAGACCGTATTATTTTTATTGGAAGAACCTTTGAAGAGTATCTGGATATGTTCTCCCTTTCAATAGAAGAGGTAAGGGGGAAGAAGCTACTTGATTGTCCAGCGGGGGCTTGTTCATTTACTGCAGTAGGTAACAAATCTGGTGTAGACGTAACAGCCTGTGATATTGCTTATGATCATTCGTTTGAAAAACTAAAAAATAAAGGCCTACAAGATATCGAACACGCTATGGAAAATATTGAAAAAGCCAAAAACAAGTTTAAATGGAATTATTTTAAGAATATCGATCACCTTAGAAACCATCGTATAAGAGCTCTACAAGATTGCGCTTCTCATATGAGTGAATCTGAGGGTAGATATATTCCTGCAGCATTGCCAACGTTACCGTTTCATTCTGATGAATTTGATATGACTCTTTCTGCACATTTTTTATTTATGTATGGAGATCGCTTAGAGTACCAGTTTCACATCGAAACACTAAATGAGTTATTAAGAGTATCAAAAGAGGAAGTTCGTATTTTTCCTTTAGTTGATTTAGAAGGGAAAAGGTATGAGCATTTAGAACAGATAAAAGAATATCTAATGAACAGTGGTTGTCGTGTTGAAGAAGTGAACGTTTCATATGAATTTATGTCAAACGCTAATTCAATGTTATTAATAAAAAGGAATTAATTTATTAGAAGAACCAAATATACCTATCGAATCAAAAAAATAAACGACATAGTAGCGGATACTATGTCGTTTATTATTTATGTTTTTCTCTTTTTTATCTTACCTATACCAAGTTGTTTCGCTTCTTCACTTAAAGCCTTCAATAAGCTGATGGCCATCAAAGCGATAATAATTGAAAATGGTAAAGCAGCGATAATCATCATATTTTGTAATGCTTGAAGACCCCCGGTATATAATAGTGCGAGTGCAATGGCAGAAAGTAATATTCCCCATGTGAATTTTACCTTATTCCCAGGTGAGTGTGATCCATTTGTTGTCATCATCCCGAGTACATAAGTTCCGGAATCGGCAGAAGTTATGAAAAATGACGCAATAAGCACCATAGCTGTAATGGATGTAACGAGTGAAAATGGATAATTAGCAAAAACACCAAATAACGATTCTTCGGCAGATAAATTCGATATTTGTGCCATTCCATTATGTTCAAGGGCAATAGCTGATCCTCCAAATGCAGAGAACCAAACAAAAACAATAATTGTAGGGACTAGTAGTACATAGAAAATAAATTCCCTAATACTTCGTCCTCTTGAAACTCGCGCAATAAAGACTCCTACAAAAGGTGACCATGCAATCCACCAGGCCCAATAAAAAATGGTCCACCCATTAATCCACCCACGAATATCTTCGTTTAGTGGGGCAATTCTAAAGCTCATTTGTGGTAATGTTTGTATATATGTCCCAATCGTATCGGTAAGCAAATTCAAAATAAATAACGTTGGACCGAAGATAAACATTAGTAGCAAAAGAGCAGCAGCTAAAACCATATTTGTATTACTTAATATTTTGATTCCTTTTCCTAAACCAGTCATTGCAGATATTAAAAAGAGAACAGTCACAATAGCAATAATTAAAAATTGTACCCCAATCGTTTTAGGTACTTGAAAAAGATAAGCCAATCCACCATTAATTTGTACCGCTCCAAATCCTAGTGAGGCCGCAACACCAAGAACAGTTGCCAAGACAGCAAAGATGTCAATAGCTTTTCCTTTTTACCGTTTACCTTATTACCAAAAATGGGCTCTAAAGTAGCACTTATTAAACTTAATTTCTTGTGTCTAAAATGAAAATAAGCAATGGATAGAGCAACTATGGCATAAATGCTCCAGGCATGAATTCCCCAATGAAAAAAAGTAAAACGAAGAGCATCTTTGATTGCTTGATTAGTCCCAATTTCACCCGTAGGAGAACTTATCGCATAATGGCTAATCGGTTCTGATGTTCCATAAAACACAAGCCCGATCCCCATACCGGCACTAAACAACATGGCAATCCAAGTGGGAGTAGAGAATTCAGGTTTTTCATCTTGGTTACCAAGCTTAATTCTTCCCACTGGTGAAATAAGAAAATATAGACAGATAACAAGAACGATCGTGACTAGTATTAGATAATACCATCCAAATGCATCAGAAAAAAATGCTTGAATATTTGCCGTTATCTCTTCTAATTGATTAGGAATAATAACGCCTGCAATAACAACCAAAGAAAGAATGATTAGTGAAATGTAAAACACTATGTAACGCTGTTTCATCAAAATACCCTCCCACATGTGTTAACGACATATTGTAGTATCTACTTTTTTCCTTTATTTCATGTAAGGAAGAGGTAAACTTTGGTCAGAAATTTAGAATAACATAATTGTGAGGACGAAAAAATTCACCTTTAACGAGGGGTGCATAAATGTATTTCTTCATCATCAACCAAAAACAAAAAGCCGGTGGCAGAATAGCTGCACAAATTTTTGACCGTATTAAAAAAACACCCTCTATATAATGGAGCAAAATGTAAGAGTTATGTAACAGTATATACAAGGCATGCAAAATATCTTGCTCAACAAATGGCTACCACTTATAGGGAAGAGGTTCAGTGTTTGATTGTGATTGGTAGAGGAATGAACATTAATCCTAGTGCAAGGATCAGACCATAGATGTGAATGGTGCAACATTTCGAAGGAAGAAGAATCTAGGAGGATTATGGGAGTGGGAGTTTAGTTTTTTTAAAGCATGGGTGCATTTCTTCAGAAAGAATTATGCACCCATGCTGATAATAAAATTACTTTTGAGCAGTAGACATAGCCATAGAATGCTCTCTTTTTATCGTGATTCTTGTTAAAGAAAAGACCGCACAAAGTAAGGAAATCAACACTATACCGCCACCAAACCATGCAGTATGAGCGACAGTTCCAGAATGACTTAACACAGCTCCACCAAATGCTGAACCAAGTGAAATACCGACCTGCAATGCAGAATTATTAAAGCTTTGCTGTATGTCAGATGTCGCAGGGTCTGTTTGAATCAAGTAGCTTTGTTGTGGTGGTGCTAAACTCCAGCTTAAAGCTGCCCATATCATCATAACTGGTATGAAAAGGATAAGTGAAAATGTAGTAAAAGGTAGTACAAATAAAATAATGGCAAATGAGCTAATCACAACGATGATGCTTTTGCTAGCTCCAATTGAATCCGAAAGAATTCCTCCGAATGCTCCACCACTTACAGCTGCAATACCAAATAATAAATAACAAATACTAATCCAACCATAATTCAGATGAAGCTCTGTTTCTAAAAATGGTGTGAAATAGGCATAAAGAGTATAGTGTCCTGCTAACATAAACATGGTGGCAAGATGTGCACTACCTATTTTCATGCTAGCTACTGCTTTTAATTGTTGTGATAATGGAATGCTGTTTTCGCCAGGAACGCGCTCTAAAAAGATTGAAATAAGAAGTATCGATCCAATCGATAAAACAGCGATAGCTAGGAAAATAAAACGCCATCCCAATGAATTGGATATCATAATTCCCAGTGGCACACCCATGACAAGTGATGAACTAATCCCCATATAAATCAGTCCTAGAGCTTTTGCACGGTGTGTTGGTGCTACAATTTTAGCAGCAATTGTTAAGGAAAGCACAACAATCAGCGCTGTACTCATGGCAGTCAGGACTCGTGCTACCATCATAAAAGTAAAACTGTAGCTAAAATAGGTCATAATATTACCTATGAAGAAAACAAATAGAGAGATGATATATAGCTTTTTTCGCTCCATTTTACTCGTTATCACAAGTAAAACCGGACCCGAAACAGCATAAATGAGGGCAAAAACGGTTATTAGTTGCCCGGCACTACTTAACGAAATGTTAAAATCGTTTGCGATTGTTGGTAAAATTCCACCTACAATCAATTCAACTAAACCTACTGCAATCGTTGATAAAGCAAGGATGAAAACTCTGAAATTCATAGTTTATAGACCGTCCTTTCCTAATTTGAGTTAGTTTCAGAAAAATAAAAAAATCCTGATTACAGAAAACGAAAAAATTCATTTTTCTGTAATCAGGATTTTAAGGTTCCTGGTAGAGACCCTCAAGCCATATCCTTGAGGTTATACAGTCATAAATATTTAGTTCATAAACTACTTTGAAGAGTTTACTAGATTTTATTATATTTTTCAAGTATCAAAAAAACTCCAGTTTAAATGTGCTAGTATAATCATAGAAAATAAAATGGCAAGGAGTGGAATAAATTGATCAATTATCATGGTAGAACATTTGTTTCCGTTAATAATTCTGCAAATGGTGAGGTGTCTTCAAATACTTTTTTTGACTATAAACAAGACGGAAAGATCATTTCAGCTTCCTATCAAGGAGGAGAAATTGTCAAAGGAACACTTATTGGTATAGTAAATGAGGACGGGAGCTTAGAATTTAGGTACAACCACGTAAACATTAATCATGAACTAAGAGGCGGTCAATGTAAGTCAACGCCAGAGGTTTTGCCTGATGGTAGAATTAGGTTACATGAGAAGTGGAAGTGGACTGATTCTGACCAGAGTGAGGGAGAGTCTATTATCGAAGAGGTTTTATGATGTTTTCAGATTTGCATCCTAATGTCAAAATATACGATACTATTAGGAAAAGGAAACGAAGCTAGGGAGGAACTAACATGCTTTTTATTGATAACAAAGGAATGACGGATCCAAGAATTAATTTAGCCATTGAGGAGTATGCAGTAAAACATTTAAATCCAAACGAAACTTATTTATTATTTTACATAAATGAACCATCGATCATTATCGGTAAAAATCAAAATACAATCGAGGAAATTAATACTTCTTATGTTGAAGAAAATAATATTCATGTAGTAAGAAGACTGTCAGGTGGTGGAGCTGTTTACCATGACGAAGGGAACTTGAATTTTAGCTTTATTACGAAGGATGATGGAGAAAGTTTCCACAACTTCAAAAAATTCACCGAGCCTGTAGTACAAGCCCTTGAAAAATTAGGAGTAAAAGCAGAATTGAGCGGAAGAAACGATATCATTGCTAGTGATGGGCGTAAAATTTCCGGAAATGCTCAATTTTCAACAAAAGGAAGAATGTTTTCACATGGTACATTGTTATTTGACTCAGAAATCGATAGCGTCGTTGCTGCATTAAAAGTTAGGAAAGATAAAATCGAGTCAAAGGGAATTAAATCAATTAGAAGTCGAGTAGTAAATATTAGCGAATATCTAAACGAACCAATTACAATTGAACAATTTAGAGAGCTCTTGCTTCGCTATATATTTGACGGTACTGATTCAATACCAACCTATGATCTCAATGAAAATGACTGGAAAAAGATCAATGAAATCTCAAAAGAGCGTTATCAAAACTGGGATTGGAATTATGGAAAATCGCCGAAATTTAACTACCAGCACTCACACAGATTTCCAGTCGGTCAAATCGACTTACGCCTTGAAGTACAAAAGGGCATCGTGAAGAATTGTAAAATCTATGGAGACTTTTTCGGCGCAGGAGATGTTGAAGAAGTAGAGAATGCTCTTGTTGGTGCACGTTATGAAAAAGAAGCCATTGAAACAGTGTTTGAGAATATTGATGTTAAAAAATACTTTGGAAATATAGAAAAGGCGGATTTGGTTAGTTTATTTTATTAAGATGATGAAATACTCTTAAACCTATTAGATCCTTTAAAATGTAACACGAAATGACCATCAAAGTGCACTATGTTTTGATGGTTTTTTTGTTTATATGGAGGGTTTTACACTCAATTTTTATGCTTTTTAACTTATAAACGATACAGATGAGTGACGTTATAGTAAATTTTGTTGATCTCTATATTGTTTTTACCACTTATTGGATTTTGCGAATGGTATGATAGTGGCTGATTGTTTAAAAGCATACGCAATCTTTTTTACGTATGTTTTTACTAGTATCTATGTTTCATACAAGTAATGGTCCAATTCATAAAATTGAACAGTATAAATCGATTCAATAAGCTTTGCACTTTACAGTGTAAACTCAAAGTAGTAAACGGAACTCGTTATATTTTCTCATCACTTTATTTTGATTGTAGGTATTAAGTAAGAGGGGATCTGACAAGTATGCAGTATAATTGTATGAAAATTCATAATATTGATGCTCGATAAGCTTGGTCATGATACAATGAGAATTGACATACATTCCATATTTATCCTAATTTTCCAAGGGGGAGTTTCTTCCGTTTTGAAAACCAGCCTTACCAGTCATCTTGTTACTGTGTAGGGCTATTTTTGTAAAAAGGAGGTGGTAATCGTGTTGGAGTGGTTAGAGCTGCTTCTCAAATTGTTAGTTGCTGCTGCCACACTTTTCTCTTCCATCACACTAGGGTTGAAAAATTTAGATGACTTAAAAAAGAAATCAAAAAAGAAAAGACGCTTCCTGTAAGGAAGACGTCAATAAAAACTGCTTACAACTAAATTATAATACAAATCATAACAAAAGGTACGGAAAAAATAAATAGAAACAGATGTTTCCTTGGAGATGAAAGGAAGTATGGAATGATGTCACCTTAATATAAAGGAGGAATCACAATGAGTAAAGTTGGATTAATCCCTTTCACCATACAAACTGTATTAAAAGATACAAAAATTATTCCACCTGGTATTGAATTAGTCGGTGCTCCTACTGCTTGGGAGCAAGGTTATTTTGGTCATGGAAATGTAATAGCTGTTCTTGATACAGGATGTGATTCCAGTCATTTCGAGCTTCAAAATCAAATTATTGATGGTTATAATTTTACAACTGATGATCAGGGAGACCCGAAAAACATAAAAGATTATAACGGACATGGTACCCATGTGTGTGGAACAATTTGTGCTGAAGAAAATGATAGAGGTGTTGTTGGTGTAGCACCAAAAGCAAAGCTCCTTGTATTGAAGGTGCTCTCCGGTCAAGGTTATGGAGAAACAAAATGGGTGACCGAAGGCATTCGTTATGCGACAAAATGGCGTGGACCTAATGGAGAGCGTGTAAGAGTCATTAGCATGTCATTGGGAGGAAGAGACGATGATCAGGAGCTTTATAAAGCTATTCAGGAGGCAATTAACCAAGAAATTCTAGTCGTTTGTGCTGCTGGAAATGAAGGGGATGGAAGTTATGAAACAGATGAGTTTGCCTATCCAGGAGCTTATCCTGAAGTTGTACAAGTTGGTTCGGTGAATTTGCAAAAGGAAATTTCCGAATTTAGTAATACGAATAAGGCGATCGATCTTGTTGCCCCTGGTGAAGAAATTCTATCAACCTATCTTAATAACGAATTCGCCGTCTTATCAGGAACTTCTATGGCGACCCCACATGTGTCAGGTGCTGTTGCCCTCATTATTGAGCAATGTGAAAAAGAGTTTGACCGTCCTCTAACTGAGGCTGAAATTTACGCTCAACTTATAAAAAGAACACGTTCATTAAACTACAGTCGCCGCTATCAAGGGAATGGAATGTTGAACTTAACATTAGTCTTCGGTTCAGAAATAAAAACCATCCAAACAGCCATTACTGAGTAAACAATTGTATCGTTATATAACCTAGAAGCACCGAATATATTTATATAGACTCAGACTCCTTTTAATTAGAATAGGAGCTTTTGGGGGACAGGTTCGTTGTCCCATTGGGACAACGAACCTGTCCCCCCGTCTCATTGAGTAAAGGAGGATGGATAACAATGCCTTTTACGTTACCTGTTAGTATTAAAACGTTAACAGCCAGTACAGGACCGAAACAAACCGTTTATTATCCAAGAGTGTTCAATATGACAAATCAACAACTACAAAGGCAAATTAATCACACGATTGTTGCTGAAACGCAAAAGCTCATTAACAAGCAAGTTGGGAATATGCCAACAACAGTAGAAGAAATGCTAGGTTACTATGAAATAAAGAATAATCAACGACAAGTTCTGAGTTTATCACTTTCTAATTATACGTATCACTACCATGCTGCTCACGGTATGACCTATTTAAAATCTTTGACCTTTGACTTAGAAAAAGGGAAACAGTGCCAGCTCAAAGACTTATTCAAACCAGGTGCAGATTATGTCAAAAGGCTCTCAGACATCATTAGTCTGCAAATCAAACAACGTGACCTTCCTTTATTGAACGACTTCACTACGATCAAACCTACTCAAGACTTCTATATAGCTGATAAAGCTCTAGTCATTTATTTTCAATTATATGAAATAACTCCATATGTTTACGGCTTTCCAATGTTTCCGATTTCTGTATACGACATCCAAGATCTTATCGATGAAAGCGGACCACTTGGTCGCATGGCTGTGAATGATTGAAAGAAAGACAGGGGGACAGGTTCTTTGTACCATTGGGACAAAGAACCTGTCCCCCTGTCTTGTCCCCCTGTCTTGATTTGCGAAAAATGTTGTGGCATTGTAAATAAATGCTTAGGACAAGAAATAATTTCTCTTTATATGTTGGTAAGATGAATAAATGGAAAGAATATACCTTAAACAACAACCAAACAGCAAATAGATTATTAGGAGGGTTTCTTATGAAGAAACTAGCACAAAGTTTAATGATGTTTATATTCGTTTTGATGATCACTGCTTGCGGTGCAAATCAAGAAGAAAGCAATGAAAATGCAACAGAACAAGAACAAGATAGCGCAAAAATTGAAAAACTAACTGTTGGAACAGAAGGTACATATGCTCCATTTACTTTCCATAATGAAGAAGGAGAACTAACTGGTTACGATGTTGAAGTGATGAAAGAAGTTGCGAAACGTATGGGAGTAGAAGTAGAATTTATGGAAACACAATGGGATTCGATGTTTGCAGGACTAAATTCAAACCGATTTGATCTTATTGCGAACCAAGTCGGGATTAATGAAGATCGTTTAGCAAACTATGATTTTTCAACACCATACACCTATTCATCTTCCGTTATTGTTACACCTACCAAAACAGATGATATTACTTCATTTGAAGATTTAGAAGGGAAAAAATCTGCTCAATCATTAACAAGTAATTATGGTGCGATTGCTGAAGAAAATGGAGCAGAGCTTATCGGGGTTGAAGGCCTTGCACAATCGATTCAACTAATTAAGCAAGGAAGAGCCGATGTAACAGTAAATGATAAATTGGCTGTACTTGATTATATGAAAAATCAAAATGATAAAGATGTAAAAATTGTTGCTGAATCAGACGATGTGTCCGAGATGGCTTTTACGTTTAATAAAGGAAACGAAGAATTAGTTAAGGCAGTGAATGAACAGCTAGCTGCAATGAAAGAAGACGGAACATTAGCGAAAATATCACAAGAATGGTTTGGTGAAGATGTTTCTACAAAATAATACCATAACAGCAGAAATGGGAGGATGGGAGTTATTTATGAACTCTCTTCTCCCAATGCTTTCTGGGGCGATCCAATATACAATTCCGCTTACCTTAATTTCATTTGTAGGGGGATTAATTTTAGCTTTGCTTTTGGCCATGATGCGCTTATCCAAATCGCGCGCTATACAACTTCCTTCGATTATCTTTGTGTCAGCCATTAGAGGCACACCCTTACTCGTGCAATTATTCATCATTTTTTATGGACTACCAAACATTGGAGTAAATCTTGATCCTTTTATAAGCGCTGTTATCGCATTTATTTTAAACGTTGGTGCATATGGTTCAGAAATAATTCGTGCTTCTATTCTGTCAATCCCAAAAGGTCAATGGGAGGCTGCTCATACAATTGGTATGCCAAGATGGACAGCACTAAGGAGAATTATTCTTCCTCAGGCAGCAAGAGTCTCAGTTCCACCATTATCAAATTCATTCATAAGTTTGGTAAAGGACACTTCTTTAGCATCCCTAGTATTAGTGGCAGAATTATTTCGAAAAGCCCAAGAAATCGCTGCCAGAACGTATGACTTTTTACTTTTATATGTAGAAGCGGCCCTTATCTATTGGGTGATCTGTTTTGTATTATCTTTAGTTCAAGTTGTGATAGAAAAACGTCTTGATCGATATGTCGCTAGATAGAAAGGGGGAAAACCATGTATTTATCAATAAAGGGTTTGGCAAAATCATTTGGCGAAAACCATGTATTAAAAAATGTTGATGTTGATGTGCAAAAGGGAGAAGTGGTATCGATTATTGGACCTTCTGGTTCAGGTAAAACAACATTGCTTCGCTGTTTTAATGGTCTTGAGCAACCTGATAAAGGGAAATATACTTTTAATGATGGTCTAACACTCGATTTTGAAAAAAAATTAGATAAAAAAGATATGGTCAACCTTAGTAGAAAATCAGGAATGGTCTTTCAATCATATAACCTTTTTCCACACAAAACTGCACTTGAAAACGTAATAGAAGGTCCAATAATTGTTCAAAAACGAAAAAAGGCTGAGGTCATAGAAGAAGCAAAGATCCTGTTGGAAAAGGTTGGGTTAAAAGATAAGCTGGATTTTTATCCGCATCAATTATCTGGAGGTCAACAACAACGGGTAGGAATTGCAAGAGCGTTAGCGCTTAAGCCTGAACTAATGCTATTTGATGAGCCAACATCTGCGCTCGATCCAGAATTAATTGGTGAAGTGTTAAGTGTTATGAAGGACTTAGCAAAGGAAAACTGGACGATGATCATTGTAACCCATGAGATCCAATTTGCAAGTGAAGTTTCAAATAAAGTTTTATTTATGGATGGCGGTTACATCGTTGAACAAGGAACACCAAATGAAGTGCTTAAAGCTCCAAAAGAAGAAAGAACAAAGCAATTTCTACAGAGAATATTACATCCTTCTTAGAAAACTGAATATCTTTGCTAGTTTGTCGACTACAGCAAATTTAACAAGAGTAAAAAATAGGGGTTGTTCAGAGTACATCGAACAGCCCCTTTTTTTACTACAAATAAAAGGATAGTACGAGCTCTACTGTTGGTTAATGACCGTTAAAGGTTTTCTAACAATATAAAAAATGAAAAAGCAGGGAATCCGTTTTGTTGTAGCCGGTGAAAGTCAAGATTATTAAAGAAAAAGGATAAAGGAGATTGTTTATTTTATGAGAACAGAAAAGGAAATCATGTTAGCTGGAGAAATGTACAACCCTGCTGATCGGGAATTATTAAAGGATCGAGAAGAAGCAAGACGAAAAGTTAGGATTTATAACCAGTCACTCGAAACAGAAGTAGAAAAACGGACGGAATTATTAAAAGATTTACTAGGTTCCACAGGTGAAAATGTATATATGGAGCCAAATATCCGTTTTGATTATGGCTATAACACGCATGTAGGCGAAAACTTTTTTGCAAACTTCGACTGTACAATTTTAGACGTGTGTGAAGTGCGATTTGGTGATAATTGTATGCTTGCTCCTGGTGTGCAAATCTACACGGCAACACATCCACTTCATCCTACGGAGCGTAATTCTGGAAGAGAATATGCAAAACCAATTACTTTTGGTGACAATGTATGGATTGGTGGTGGTGCTATCATAAACCCTGGGATTACAATAGGTGATAATGTTGTGATTGCATCAGGTGCAGTAGTGACGAAAGATGTACCTGCTAATGTTGTAGTTGGTGGAAATCCTGCCAAAATAATTAAGCAAATTGAATTATAAGTGCTGATTTATTGTGTTATACAGAGGTATGTTTAAGACAAGCCGATAAACTACAGAGTTTTGCTTCGCAGTACAACGAAATAGTGTAGAAGTAATCTTCATCAAAACCAGCTAATAGTTGTCAACATTTTTCAATAAAAAAATTAAAATAATGATGATATACTAAAAATGAGTATGCTAAATAGCCTTCCTTATCTTAGTATTTGGAAGGTTTTGTTTTATTTTGATAAATATAGTCTCTAAGCTAATTCTTGGAAAGTAGTTTTGTTCTTTAAAAGTGCGTAAATCAAGTGTAAAAGCTTATTAACACAAGCGATAATTGCTACTCTATAGGGTTTACCTTCATTGCGTTTTTTATCGTAAAACTCTCTTAATTTTCTATTCCTAGGAATAACAGTGTCACTCGTCTTTTGCTTTCGGGCATCTCGAATTCCACAGTATACAGCCATAAATAATGCTTGCCTTAGCCTTCTGGATCCTCTTTTCGTTATCCGATTTTGGGTTGCCGTAAATCGTCCAGAAGAGTAAACGCTTGGATCAACTCCTGCAAAGGCAACTAATTTTTTAGGGTGATTAAACCGATCTATTTCTCCAATTTCGGATATGATTGTTGCCGCAATCTTTCCTCCGATACCAGGGATAGACTGGATAATCTTATATTCTTCCATTTCTTTAGCGAGGGCATCTATTTCTGCTTCAAGTTGTGATAGGTGCTCTTGGTATTGAAGAACAATGGTAATTAACATCTTTAAGTTAAAAATAAGGCTTTCATACAAGTTGCTTTGAAATGGATTTCGTAATGCTGCCTCAATAAGCTTTTGTGCTTTTTCTTTTGCCCACTTTTCAGAACGTCTTGTACATAACGATACAATCTTTTCGGTTAAAACAGATTCTGTAGTTTTTAGTACATGTTCAGAAGTAGGGAACAAGGAAAGAGTCTGTAAAGATACTTTCGAATATAAATCACCAAAGACCCCTCTATACTCAGGAAATACCTGATCTAGTACTGTTAGAAGCTGTATCTTGGTTTGAGAAGAGATACTTGAAATGGTCTCTTGTTGCCTTGTAAGATTACGAAGGTTTAAGAGTTGGATACCTCTTTTCTTATACGGTTCAATTTCTTCTTTATAGAATAAAAGAGATTAGGGGATTCACAATAATATAAATATATTGATGTTCCTCCAAAAATTGAATGACTGGAGATTGATAATGTCCTGTCGATTCTAAGATAACCGAAGGTTGTTTACCAGCAGCTACTTTTTCAACCTCTTTTAAGAATACTAATAGACCCTCGAAACCATCCACTGTATGTTTTACACTAAAGCTTTTACGAAAAGGTTGTCCCTTATCCAAGAATGCTTGTACCTGACTTTCTCCTTTCGAAACATCCAGACCTATTACTGGATTCATCAATCATCTCCTCCTTAGAATTTAAGATTAGTCGGTTGTCCCTAGAGCTGCTTGTACTGTCATAGGTTCGCTTGTTAAACGGGATCCATGTCCCAACCAGCCTGAAACATGATTATACAAGTAGGGAGTGAACAGTTTTGCTGACGGGATCCATGTCCCACAAGCGCTTCGTTCTACTCCGACTACCGCTATAATAAAACTAAATAAAAAAAGTTCAACCAGTAAAATCTGGTTAAACTTATATTACGAACAAAGCGCCATTCTTGTTTCATCAAAAATGACGCTTTGTATTTTAATTCTGGAAATTTTATCAATACCCACTTGAAGTATTTTTTGTTTTTTGCTGAAGGTAATAGGTTAGACTTGGAGAAATCTTATTTATAAAAAGGTGGTGAATAAATGAGATTCTTACCAATCGACCTAAAAAAACATAGAGATTATTTAATTAAATTTAGAAAAGATTCTTTTATATAAATGCTAATTTAATAATGTACAAAGATGATCATATAAGAATGTACAGTTCTGCAATATGCATGCATAATTACTTTGAGGTGGAGAGAATGCATGTACAGCTAGATTTACAGACAGAAATAGAAATTAAAAGCCTAGAAGATTTACCACAGTTAAAATTTCTTATGGAGAGCTTAAATATGAAAATAAATAAAAGTAAGGTTGGGCGTGAAATGGGTGTAGATAGGAGGACAGTGGATCGGTATTTAAAGGGCATGGGATCAAATAAAACTCGTAATAGAAAGTCTAGAATAGATGAGTTATATGATGTGATCTCTGAATTACTCTCAAAAGAATCAATACAAACTTTTTACTACAAGAGGGTTCTCTGGGAGTACCTAAAGGACAACCACGGTTTGGATTGTTCCCAGTCTTCTTTCCGAAGATACATATCGAACAAACCTGAGTTCCAAGCATACTTTACCGATGGCCAGAAGACTCAAGCCAATCAATCAGTTATTCGGTTTGAAACCCCTCCAGGGGAACAAGCACAATTCGACTGGAAGGAGAACATAAAATACGTAACGTCTGAGGGAGAAATTTTAAAGGTCAATGTAGGAGTCTTTCTGTTAGGAAATTCGAGATACAAGTCTTATGGTTTGACCCTGTCAAAGTCACAAAGTGTATTGATGTCATTTTTGATGGAGAGCTTTGAAGCAATCGGAGGGGTTCCAAAGACCATATTAACAGACAATATGAAAACAGTAATGGATGAACATAGAACAGAATATTCAGGAGGAGTGGTTAATGAACGTTTTGAACAATTTGCCAATGATAGTGGATTTGAAATTAAACCCTGTATTGCAGGAAGACCAAGGACAAAAGGGAAAGTAGAGAGTATTATGAAGCTTTTAGATGAAATTCATGCGTATCAGGGGAAGTTCACTTTTGAAGGTCTTCATCAATTTGTACAAATGCTTTGTGAACGCCATAATCAAAGTTTTAATCAAGGTAATAGGAAAATTCCGATACTTGCCTTAAAACAAGAAAAGAGTCACTTACTCCCCTTACCAAGGAAAGAAATAAGAGACTCTTATAAAATCAAACACAGGCTCGTAAAAGTAAACCCTGCAAGTATGATTACATACAAATCAAACCAGTATTCAGTACCAGCTGAATACAAAGGGAAAACCGTAGGTTTACAAGTCTATGACGACCACATACATGTTTATTATAACATGGATTTGATCGCACAACATCGAGTCAGTAAAAAGGTATTAAATTACAAGGAAGAACATTATCTAGACGTGTTGTCACGGGGGATGCCAGATTATCCTGATATTGACGAGCTAGCTAAAAATAATCTACTGACTATGGATGAGGTGTATAAAATTGAATAGTAGTTATCAACAATTAGTAAGTAATTTGGAATATTTAAACTTAAAACAGATGATAAATCATCTTCACGATACCATTGATTTTAGTACCAAGAATGAATTATCTTTCGTTGATACATTGATGAAGTTAACGAACTATGAAATTGATGTGCGTGAGAAGACAATGATTAATTCGATGGTTAAGGTGGGGGCTTTTCCCCACCGCAAAGAGATAAATGAGTTTAATTTTAATTTTCAACCAGCAATAAATAAACAACAGATTCTTGATTTTATTTCTCTGCGGTTTATCGAAGATAAACAAAATATTATCTTCATGGGAACGAGTGGTGTCGGTAAAACCCACTTAGCTACTTCCATAGGAATCGCTGCAGCTAAAAAACGAACAAGTACCTATTTTATTAAATGTAATGAACTTATCTTGAACTTAAAAAAGGCAAAGCTAGAAAACCGATTAGAATCTCGATTAAAGCACTATGGGAAGTATAAATTATTAATTATTGATGAAATTGGTTACCTTCCAATTGACAAAGAAGATGCCAAACTATTTTTTCAGCTGATTGATTTAAGATACGAAAAGAAAAGTACAATTTTAACAACAAATATAGGCTTTAAAGAATGGGATGCGGTGTTCCAGGATACTAAATTAGCAAATGCAATATTAGATCGTGTTTTACACCACGCAACAGTCGTAAATATTGTTGGTCCTTCTTACAGAATTAAAGATCACTTAGCAAAAGAAGATGATGATTAATTTTGTACATTCTTAAACGATCAAAGTTGTACATCGTTAGCTTGACATTTACAAGCTTAAATGATTTGTTAAGTATTTTTGTGGTATCTAGTTTCGTTTCGATTGTAATTGTCACAACAGTTATCGTTGTTTATTCCAGAAGAATGGGGAAAACAGCTAAAAAATATAGTGGTATTGCAGAAATTGTAGCTGAAGGTGGATTAGTTAACGAATTTGAGGAAAAGGAATTAAAAAGAAAAGACGAGCTTGGTGATATTGGAAGATCTCTTTACACTATGCAAAATAATTTAACAGATGTGATTAAAAACTTTCAGGTCAACGCTTTAAGTATTGATGATCATGCTCAGAACCTTTCTTCATTTTCTCAACAAATGAGTGCTACTTCTGAGAACGTTGCAACAGCTATAACTACAGTTGCTGAAGGAGCAACTGAGCAACATGAAAAATTAAAAAGGATAAATACAAGAATTAATCAATTTGGAACAAGCTTGGATTTTATGAATCACTCCGTTAACGATGTAGATTCCTCAACTACTTCCATCTTAATGATGGCCAATGAGAGTAATCAAGAAATGACAATGATGACTAAATCTTTTGAGTCACTCAATAATACATTTATGGAATTGATTGAACGAGTAAAATCAGTTGAAGTAAATATTCGCAATGTGAATGAGATGACAGAAATTATTAATTCCATTTCAGATCAAACGAACTTATTAGCATTAAATGCAGCCATTGAAGCAGCTAGAGCTGGTGAATCAGGCAAAGGTTTTGCTGTTGTTGCAAATGAAATAAGAAACTTAGCAGAAAAAAGTAGAGAGTCCTCTGGAAAAATTGATTCGATCATTAAAGGAGTTTCTAAAGACACAGGTAAAATGGTTTTATCGACAGAAGATGTAAATAATGAACTTTTATTACAAAGAGAGCAGTTGAATGCGACGATACAATCCTTTGAGGAAATTATAAAAGCAGTTGAAAGTATTTCACCTAAAATAAAAGAAACGAAAGAATTATCAGTCAAGATTCAAAAAGAAAAAGACATCATACTAGAAGAACTAGATCAAACCGGGGCAATAGCAGAAGATGTAGCTGCATCTGCAGAGGAAATTTCAGCATCAGCAGAGGAAATGTCTGCTTCAATAGAAGAAGTCAGTGCCTCAGCAGTTAACTTAGGTGAGATGACAAATGAAATGAGAGATAAAATAAAGTTCTTTAAAATGGGACAAAGGGACAGGTAATCTGTCCCTTTCAGACTGTAGACAAACTCGATAAAAATCGGGCTTGCCTACAGTCTTTTTATTTTGGCTTGAGGTGAAAGAGGGCTGTTGATTTCCGTTGCAGGCGCTTCGCTTTCCGCGGGGCTGGCGGTGAGCCTCCTCGACGCAAGCGTCTGCGGGGTCTCACCTGTCCAGCTGCTCCCGCAGGAGTCTGCGCGCCTTCCACTACAATCAACAGAAACTTTAAACTTTACGTGCAGCAGTAATAAAACATAATATAAAATGGACTTATATAGCGCATGAGGTGATGAAGATGTTATCAAAGAAGAGTTCAAACGCACGAGATCAATTAGAGATGGTTACCGTAGATCAGCTTGTTCCTCAAGATCATTTGGTCCGTAAGCTGGAAGCTGCCATAGACTTCTCTTTCATCTATGATCGAGTTAAGGATCTCTATTCGGAAGTGGGTCGCCCAAGCATTGATGTAGTTCTGTTAATCAAGCTCCCATTCATCCAATATATCTTTGGTATTCGCTCTATGCGTCAGACAATTAAGGAAACCCAGACCAATATGGCATATCGTTGGTTCTTGGGATTGGGCTTCCATGAATCTGTTCCTCACTTCTCCACCTTCGGGAAGAATTACGAACGTCGTTTTGCAGAGAGTGAATTGTTCGAGGAGATCTTCATCGAAATTTTGGAAACAGCGATTAAAAAGAAGTTGATCAGTGCCGACCACATCTTCATTGATTCTACACACGTAAAAGCTAGTGCTAATAAACATAAATTTGAAAAGAAAATGGTTGTGAAGGAAACACGCGCTTACCAGAATCAACTTCAGAAAGAAATCAACCAGGATCGGGAGTATCATGGGAAAAAGCTGATTATAGAAGAGAAGTTCGAAAAGAAAGAAATGAAGGAAATCAAGGAAAGTACCACGGATCCGGAGAGTGGTTACTATGTGAAGGACGAACGGACGAAACAGTTTGCTTATTCCTTTCATGCGGCATCGGACCGAAAAGGGTTTGTCCTAGGAACCATTGTGACTCCTGGCAATACCCATGACAGCCTCATTCTGGAACCTTTGGTAAAGCAAGTGTCCAAGACCGTAGGAAAACCTAAAGCCGTCGCAGCTGATGCCGCCTATAAGACCCCTGCCATTACAAAATATTTGTTTGAAAACGAGATAACACCTGTCTTGCCATATACAAGACCACGGACCAAGGAAGGATTCTTCCGAAAACATGAATATGTTTATGATGAGTATTACGACTGTTACCTATGTCCTGCTGGAGAGGTCCTGAAGTATTCGACCACCAACAAAGAAGGATACCGCGAATATAAATCATCAAAGCAGGTTTGCGCAAACTGCCCGTTTTTATCTCAATGTACGGAAAGCAAGGATCATCAAAAGGTGGTCACTCGTCATGTCTGGCAAGAGTACCTCGAAGAAGCAGACCACCTCAGGCATACACCAGAGGTCAAAGAGATTTATTCAAAGCGAAAGGAAACCATCGAGCGAGTATTCGCAGATGCAAAAGAAAAGCATGGCATGCGCTGGACAACCCTCCGAGGGCTTAAAAAATTGTCCATGCAGGCGATGCTTACTTTCGCTGCCTTAAATCTTAAAAAGATAGCCAACTGGACATGGGGGGGAGTCAAGTCCAGAATATTGTGTAAATTTAATACAATGTTTTCAACTACTACATTTGGATATGTGTATTATCCCCTACATTTTTTTTTGCGTAAATTCCATGGGCCTTCCCTGGATATGTGATCATTCCATAATGGAAGCTACGAAAAAATTAGCATCTTCTTATAGATTTTGTAGAGTAAACAGATTCTTGGTATTCCATTAAAACAGCTCCTACTAAACGAAAAGCAGATTGTGTGTTTGGGAAGATACGAATAACTCTTTCTCTTCTTCGTACTTCTTGATTTAATCGTTCAAGAGAGTTCGTACTTCGTATATGAGGGCGCATATTCACTGGATAATTCATATATTGAATGGTATCTTCGAACCCTTCATCGAAAATAGTAAGAGCCTTTTCGTACTTTGAATTATTTCCAAATTGAGTCATCAGTTCATTCTTAAAGGTTCTGATATTTTCAACAGTGATTGCCTCAAACACACGCTTGATCATCATACGAATATCAGCTGAATCCTTTTTGGGCAACTTTTCAATAATGTTCCTTTTAAAATGAACATTACACCTTTGCCAGCTAGTACCTAAAAATTCACGTTGTATGGCTTTTTGTAAGCCTTGGTGAGCATCTGATATCACTAGTTTCGGAGACTGAAGTCCTCGTGATTTTAGCTGTTGAAGGAAGCGACTCCAACTCTCGTAATTCTCTGCATGATCAATACTTAGACCAAGTATTTCACGCTGGCCCTTATCTGTAATAGCTGTGGCAATATAAACAGCCTTTGAGACCACCTTATGGTGTTCTCTCACTTTGATATACATGGCATCTACAAAAAGATAGGGATAATATTTGACGTTTAAAGGACGCTTTGCCCAATCATTTACGATTGGATCTAATTTCAAGGTCAATGAAGAAACAAACGATTTTGAGACAGATTTACCACATAGCTGTTCAACTATTTGTGTTACCTTGCGTGTTGAGACCCCATTAATAACCATTTCCAACATGGAGATCACTAAAGCTTGATCACATCTAGCATATTTTTCAAAAACTGTAGTCGAAAACTCACCATCACGAGTTCTCGGCACCTTGAGTTGTATCTTGCCGATACTCATAATTAATTCACGTTCATAGTAGCCGTTGCGATAGTCACGACGGGCTGCAGAGCGTTCATAAGAAGCAGCATGTAGATAATCATCTCTCTCTTTTTCCATAAACTCATTTAAGACCAAAACAATTGCTGATTTAACTACTGCATCAATATCAGAATTTAATACAGAATCTTTTAAAACTTCCAAATCTAGGTTAAACTGTAACTGGGTCATCTTATTCCTCTTTTCATGTTTATCGTAGCTGAAAACATTGTAGCCAAGAGTGAATAAAATGAACCCTTTTTCTTTTTACACAATTATACGGACTTAATCTGGGGGGGGCCGGTTAAAGCATAAAAACAGTCTAGCCCGGGTGCCTTTTTTAATAAAAAAGCCGAATCAAAGACAAAAAGGGTTTGGAATGTGACCATTCCAAACCCCTTTTGTCTACAACCTGAAAGGGACAGGTAATCTGTCCCTTTTTTAAAAGAAATCGTCTGAAGATTTTCTTAAGAGTAGCAAATGGACTAAGGCATAACACAAATAAAAACATGACAGAATTTACTTGAGTTCTTTGGATGCAATAGAAGAGAGATACCTGTTGAAATTAAATAAAACCTCACCTAACAACACATTTCTCACAAAGATTAATTAGATGTTATAATGGACTAAATTTTCTACTAATTAATCAGGTGGGAGGACAGCAATGGACTTAGCAAAGATAAGCAAGTTAACCCAAGATATTGCAGAAGCCATTAAGGCAGCATTTGAGATTGATGTTGAGATTGTTGACCGAAGGATAAATAGGGTCGCAGCAACAGGTTTTGCAAGAAATCGAGTTGGTCAGAAAATGTTGTACGGAACAGCTAGCACAGAGGTCATTGCTAAAGGTCAGCCAATTGTCATTCAATCAATGAAACATGAGGTATGCCAAGTTTGTCCTGGTCTAGGTGAGTGTACATATGTTGGTGGTATTGTATCGCCAATCTTTTATGAGGGCGTTGTAATCGGAACAATTAATTTGGTTGCCTACGATCAAGAGAAAATGGATACTATTAATAATGCCCGCAATGGCATTATTAATTTTAGTGAGAAAATGTCATCTTTAATAGAAGCAAAGCTTAAAGAAGAAGAGTATTTGGAACAAAAATTAACATTTTTAGAAGAGCTAAAGGTTATTGCAAACATTAATCCATACGGAGTGTTAATAACTGATGAAGTTGGTTCTATCAAATATGGAAACAACTTAGCTTTTTCAATGCTAAACGAAAAGGAACTCGACTTAACAGGGATGAATTTGTTCGAGTTATTTATTGATTTGCCAAAGGAAATCTATTACTCTCATCATGATTTAGATGAGAGTGAAATCGTCCTAAAAAATAAAGCGAATGACAAAACAATATTAGCTGAATATAAGCGGATTATTAAAGAAGGTTATTTTTTAGGTGTTATTATCACATTCAAATGTTTTTTATCTGAAACAAATTCACGAAACAAAGATAGCCAGAGAATCAGGATAAATGACATAAAAGGTCAAAGTGCCGTCATACAAGAACTTAAGTTAAATGCTATAAAATTTGCCAAGACTGACTCGACTATTTTAATTACAGGAGAAAATGGAACAGGTAAAGATTTGTTTGCTGAAGCGATTCATCAAGAAAGTTTGAGGAATAAAAGCCCTTTTGTCATTATTAACTGTGGTGCTTTACCAGAAAACTTAATTGAAAGTGAACTTTTTGGTTATGAAAAAGGTGCATTTACCGGTGCAAGTACAATCGGCAAAAAAGGCAAATTTGAACTTGCAAATAACGGAACTATTTTCTTGGATGAGATTGGAACGATGCCATTACATTTGCAAACAAGACTTTTACGGGTCATACAAAATCGGGAAATCGATCGAATCGGAGGCTCAGAATCAACGAAGCTTGACGTGAGAATTATTGCGGCAACGAATGAGAACCTTTTTAGTTTAGTTGAGCAGGGGAAATTTAGAAGAGACTTATATTATCGGTTACATGTTATTCCTCTACACCTCCCTCCTTTAAGAGAACGAAAAGATGATCTATCTTTGCTTACTAATGGTTTTATTATGAAATTTAACGAATTACTCTCAAAAAGTGCAGGAGATCTAACTGCCGAAGCAATGGAAATACTAATGTCTCATAACTGGCCAGGAAATATCCGGGAATTAGAAAATGTGATGGAGTATGCTATGAACAGCATACCAGCAAACACCGAATATATTGGTGTAAACCACTTACCAGCATACTTACAATCCTTTTATTTTACGAATGCTTCAACACCTCCAAGTTCTCATCAAGATATTATAAAAATAAATCTTAATAACTATGAAGAAGAAATAATCAGGCATTTATTAGAAATATACGGAAAATCTACAACTGGAAAACAGCAAGTAGCGAAAAAAATGAACATTAGTCAAGCTACTCTTTATAGAAAATTAAAGCAATATAACGTATAAACTTTCTCGTTTTGATAATTTTTATCATTTTGAGAAAGTTTTTTCTCAATTCGAGAAATTTTCAATCCCATAAGGCTAAAAATGACAGAAAATTTAAACATTGGAACTTGGCATAAAGATTGCATTTAAATAAGTGAATAATCAAAAAGGAGGAATAATATGGAGTTTAACGCTTGGAGTATTTTTGTTGATCTTGGTTTTGTTTCAATACTGTTTTTAATTGGGGTCATTCTAAGGTCAAAAGTAAAGTTCATACAGAAGCTTTTCCTGCCAGCAGGTATTATAGCTGGTTTGCTAGGTCTTTTGTTAGGACCAAATGGTGTAGGCTTCATACCTTTTTCTTCACAAATAGGAAGCTACCCGGGTATTCTTATTGCCGTCATATTTGGTGCCTTACCACTCATCTCTCCTGCCGTTAATTGGAAGGTCATTTCCAAACGAGTTGGTAGTATGTGGTCTTATTCTCAAATTGTGATGATTTGTATGTGGGGCGGTGGACTCTTATTTTCATTACTTGTATTAAATAATATTTGGGGAGATCTTCACTCAGGATTCGGACTTTTGTTAGCAGCCGGCTTTAGCGGAGGACATGGAACAGCCGCGGCAATTGGGGCGGCATTTCAATCACACGGGTGGGAAAATGCAACTTCATTAGCTATGACCTCTGCAACTGTAGGGATTATCAGCTCAATTATTGGGGGATTAATTTTTATCAAATTAGCAACGATGAAAGGAGAAACAAATCATCTTACATCTTTTAAGGACCTTTCACCTGAGCTGAGAAATGGTTTGATTCCAACATCATCTAGAAAGCCGAGTTATATTGATACAGTATCTCCAATATCCATTGATCCGTTAGTTTTTCATTTAGCACTAGTGTCCATTATAGCACTTGCTGGGTATTATCTCAGTCAATTCATCGGAGGTCTTTTTCCAAGTGTGGCCATTCCGACATTTTCATTGGCATTTCTAATAGGTTTAGTTCTTAAACTGATTTTAACGAAAACAAAAACAGACCAATACGTAAGTAAAGATATGTTAAATCGAATTAGCGGTGGAGCAACAGACTTTCTTGTGGCATTCGGTATCTCATCTATAAGTTTACCTGTCGTCATCGACTATTTCTTGCCGCTTAGTATTTTATTTATTTTTGGATTATTATATGCATTTTTCAGTTGCAGATTACTTGCTAAGCACTTCTTTAAAGATACATGGTTTGAAAAAGGTTTATTTACTTGGGGATGGGCAACAGGAACAATGGCAATGGGAATTGCCCTTCTAAGAATTGCTGATCCAGATACAGAGAGCACAACATTAGAGGACTTTGGCTTAGCTTATATTCCAATGGCCCCGGTTGAAATTGCCGTCGTGACATTTGCTCCATTCATGATTGTGTCAGGCCAATCATGGTTATTTATCTTGCTTACCCTAGGTGGGGCGGTTGTTTTATATCTTTTTGCAAGAGCAAATAAATGGGTTAAAACCACCTTAGTCGAGAAAAAATCGAATATAAGTGCTTAAGGATGTTAAAGTTTATTAGATATTCAGGAGGGTTATAAAATGGCATGGGATGTCGGTATTATTGGTTTAGGTGCGATGGGAAGTATGGCTGCTTGGCAGCTAGCACAACGAGGGACTTCAGTAATAGGCTTTGAACAATTTGGCATCGGACACGATCGGTCAGCAGTTGGTGGAGAGACAAGATTATTTCGAACAGCCTATAAAGAAGGTGCTGAATATGTACCGCTCTTAAAGGAGTCAAAGCATTTATGGAAGCAACTAGAGGATCAGTCAGGTAATAAGTTACTACATCTTAATGGTGGATTAAATATTGGTCCAATTGAAGATGAGTTTATGCAAAATGTCTTAAAAAGTGTGAAGGATTTTAATCTAGATCACGAGATTCTTGATTATATGGATGCAAAACGCCGATATCCACAACATATCTTAGGACCAGATGAGATCATGGTTTTAGATAAAGATGCTGGATTTCTTCGTCCAGAATTAGCTGTTGTGTCTGCCGTTAAACGTGCTGAACAACTTGGAGCAGAAATACGAAGTCATGCTAAAGTTGAATCGTTTGAAGCAAATGATGATGGAATAGTAATTAAATCAGATGGTCATGAGTATAAAGTGAAGCAGCTATTAATTACTGCAGGGCCTTGGATTGGGGAAATGCTTCCACAGTTTAAACCCGTTGTAAATGTAAAAAAAATCATTCTATCATGGTTTCCTGCAAAAAATGTAGAAGATTATCAACCTAGCCGCTTTCCTATCTTTACGAGAAGAAGCAGCGGTCACCGCTTATTTGGGGCTCCAACTGTGGAGGGGAGTATGGTGAAGGTTGGTGTGAGCACCCCTGGTGATGTAGTAGAAGATGTTAATTATCTGAATCGAACGGTAGAATTAAGCGAATTTAAAGAAAGCATGGAAGTGGTATCTAAATTTTTCAATGGACTGTACACAGACCCGGTTCGAGTGAATGCCTATATGGATGCTTACACAGATGACGGACATTCCATGATTGGTAGAGTACCTGGCTACCCTAATGTTGTAGTAATGGGAGGCTTCTCTGGACATGGATTTAAAATGGCCCCTGCATTGGGAAAAATAGCAAGTGACATTCTAATTCATGATTCAACACCTTTTGATTTGAAATCGTTAAGTCCAGATCGATTTTCACCATCATTAAAAACAGAATTTTAAAAGTTAACTAAGGTTATAGCTACTAAATATTGTAGCTATAGCCTTTTTATCAATAATAAAAATAGGGGAGAAGCTATGTCTTACTTTCATACAAGTTTAAACGGCAAGCATATTCTTATAACTGGAGCATCTGGTGGGATTGGCTATGTAACAGCCAAAATAGTGGCAAATATGGGTGCTTCAGTTACAATCACTGGAAGAAACGAAGAGGTACTTTCACAATTACAAGTTGAGTTACTAGAAACTACAAATAAAGAGAAAATTTTTCTTAAAGTGGCAGATATAGCTGAAGAAGAAGATAGAAAATCACTAGTCCAAGAATCAGAGAGACAAATGGGGTTTATCTCTGGATTAGTCAACGCAGCAGCCATCGCTGGAGGTGAAACTGTGGAAAATCTGAAAGAAGATTTCCTTATAAGAATGATGAATATTAATTACATCTCTACTGTTATGCTTACTCAAATAGTTTATAAAAGGATGCAGGAGGAGGCTAGCGGTGTGATCGTCAATGTTTCATCACTCTCTGGACTAAGAGGAACTTATGGTAACACAGCGTATTCTTCAAGTAAGTTTGCATTAATTGGATTTACCCAATGTATGGCTGTTGAAGCAATCAAGTCCAATATAAGAGTTAACGCTGTTTGCCCTGGGTTTGTCGATACAAGCATGGGAAGAGATGTCATTATGCGGAAAGCTAAACAAAATGGCTTGTCATACGAAGACCAATATAAACAGATTGAAACAAGTATCCCCTCTGAACGAATTACGCAGCCTGATGAAGTTGGAAATACCATTGCATTCTTATTAACAGATGCAGCGCGAAATATCGTGGGGGAATCAATTAAAATATCAGGTGGTAGTGTCATGCGGTGATTTGTCTCAGAGCGAAATTAATCAAAGCATATGAACAGACGAGTGTAAATTATATAAAAAAAATTACTCCTTACTCATCTTAGAAGATGCTAAATAAGAAGTAGAGACTTAGAAATCCGAAAATGAATATGACAGGCACAAGCTTAACGAGTTCGTGCCTGTTTTTTAATAATGAAAAATCAACGACCAATTTCTTCCACAAAAGTGTTGCATAAAACAAATGGATAGATTAAAGTAATATTTAAAATATTTGTTTAAGATGCACTTTTTCCTAATAAACTTCGCAGCAAATTTATCTCAAACATAAAGAAGGGAGGATTAAATGGATATTCAACAAAATGACCTTTTTATTATTACAAAAGATTCAATACGTTATAAATCATTATATAATCAATACATATTTCTACTTGACTCAAGCGATTACCCTAATAAAAAACAAGCATTAAAGAGAATTGAGAGTTTTCTAATCTATTTAACTATTTACACGAATATTAGAAAAATAAATAGAATCGATACAAAACATTTAATTTTATTTGCAAGAAAACAGATGAAAGATTGTAAGTCTCAAACATCCGAGGAAATTTTAAGAGAAGTAGTAAAAACATTAACTACGTTAAAAAGTATACACAAATTTAAAAAAGATGTTTCATTAATGAACTACACATTCTGGTGTGAAGTATTAAAATAAAATAGAAAAATGTAGTGCCTTTCTTGAACAAGGATACTAAAAGTTTGACCAACGACTGTCATTTTAAAAACTTGGAACTACGCATGCAAATATGCCAAGTATATGAAGTAAAGTCGTTGGCCGTGTGGACTTCTTTATGGAACATCAGTCAAAAGGTGAAGATAAAAATATAATTATGAAAGAATAATTAAAATACTAACTTAGATATGTTGATAATATAAACCAAACTGTGTATCAAACCATAGCAGTTTACCATGTTTATGTTTTGGTATGCGTGTTTGCAAACTCCATTCAGGATATTGTTTCATAATCTGTACTGAATCACCAGTAGCAAAAGCAAGAAATGATATATAATGATCCTTTGTCATTGGATGATCACTTGAAATATACCACTCTGAATCAATTTCTGTTATTGATAATTTTTCTTCGTCTGTTGCTTTTTTTGCTTCTAATTGTTCTACCTTCCTCCCACAGCAAGATATGGCTATATCCCCAGTTGCTAATACAATATTATGACATAAGGGACAAACAAAATAATTCGATTTTTTCATATTTCCTCCCACAAAATCATTCGGCGATAATTCACCTTCTAAAATATTTTCAATATTTACTCCTAATACGGAAGACAAACTTGGTAAAAGAGTGACATCTGGACACCCATATCCACGCTCCCATTTAGAAATCGTTCGATCAGAAATGTTCATTGAATCTGCTAATTGCTTCTGTGTTAGTCCTTTTTCCTTCCGTAAATGAAAAATTAACTTACCAACTTTACTATTATCCATCATTTTCTCCTCCTGCTCTATTTTCATCTTAGAGATTTATATGAACAGTGACAACAAACGTTCCGTAGATAGGGACAGGTTAACTGTCCCATTTTCATCCTGAACCAACCAAAATAAAAGACATCCGACAAACTTAAAACACATAAGTTTGCCGGATGTCTTTAGCCGTTAAGGGAGCTATTTTTTCATCAATTTTAATAAAGGTTTTGAAATAATCGGCGTCAATACACCTGATAGAATCGCTTCAGTAATTCCATTAGTGGCGACAATTGTCATCAGTGCAGGCAAGAGCTGCTCCATGTCCAACTTCAAAAAGTTCGCGTATGGTTCCCGATAAAGTAAATAAATGAATCCAAGCACTAAAAAAGTATTTGTTAATGATCCCAACACACCTGCAACACTCATTCTTACTGTTTCATTGAGCTTCTCGCTGAGCATTCTGTGGAAAACATATCCAGCAACTACACCAATTAAAATCCTTGGCAAAACGGACACAAGCGGATTCGTAAAAACAATTGGTGCAATTACGCTTGTCGGAGCAACAAATGCCCTGATGAACGTGATCATTCCCCATATGCCGCCTACAATGGCTGCTTCCTTCGTACCGAGGATGATCGCTGCGATAATGACCGTTACTTGAATAATCGTCAAACTAAGCGGACCTATAGGGATATATCCTAAAAACGGGATAGAAGTTTGAATAATGATAATGGCAGAAAGCATTCCTAATATAACCATTCGGAATGTCTTATTATTTTTGTTCATGGATAAACTCCTTTTAACTAATCATATACTTAGATATTATTCTACAAATACAAATGAGACAATAACTAAAAACATGTCCAAAGGCAAAGTCCCCAATGTCATATATCTTTGGTTTTTCTTCCCATCTGTTTTTATAATAGCTCAACTCCTTATCATGATAAAGAGATTATATAAAATCTAAAATTATTGGTTTTCAATTTTGTATTTGTTGACGAACGCACGTTCTTTATTGTAAAGTATAAATATGGTAATAATAGTTGGTAACTTCTGCATCTTGGAAAATCCTAAGGCAATGTAAAACCTATGAAAACCAAGGATTCTAATTTTTTGGGCCAGGATGATCAGCAACAAGGATTAAAGATTATGTTAAAGTGAAAATAATACCATTATATGGAGGTAATAAATGAACGTTGTAGAAATAATGGGGAAGCTTGAAGAACTGGGTTCAGAGCAAACAAAAAAGACATTTATGAATCATGGAGCGAGTGGAAACCTTTTTGGAGTTAAAATTGGTGATTTAAAAAAGCTTGTTAAACATGTGAAAAAGGATCAGGAGTTGGCCTTGGCATTATATGAAACTGAGAATTTTGATGCGATGTATTTAGCGGGACTGTCTGTTAATCCGAAATTTATGTCAAAGGGAACTCTTCAAAATTGGGTAGAAAAAGCAGACTGGTATATGCTTGCGGAATATACAGTTGCAGGTGTGGCTGCTGAAAGTCCGTATGCTTTAGAACTTGCACGTGAATGGATCGAGTCAGATGAAGAAATGATAGCAGTTGCCGGATGGAGTACTTATGCCAACTATTTATCGATTTCTCCTGATGAAAAGCTGGATACAGATGAAATCCTTACTCTACTTCATAGAGTTGAAGAATCAATTCATCAAGAAAAAAACCGGGTTCGCTATTGTATGAACGGCTTTGTGATTAGTGCAGGTGCCTATGTAAAAGCTTTACATGATGATGCTATTAGGGTTGCTGAAGCAATCGGTAAAGTTCATGTTAATATGGGCAATACAGCGTGTAAAGTACCAGTCGCTGTTACCTATATTAATAAAGTAGAAGAGCGTAATAAAATTGGGGTGAAACGAAAAACTTGTATCTGTTAATTGCAGATAACGATAGCATCGCTACTGCGGTCTTTTTCATATTTTTTGAACAATAGATCCCAATCGCTTCTTATCATGAAATGGATAAAACTTTATGAAGGAATTTAGGTTACTTCTATTGAAATAAATATCTAAACTTTAGGGGAAAAATGGATTATTCTAAATAAACGTATGGAGAGGAGTACTTTACATTATGACAATAAAATGGGTTGAAATAACAGAAGAAAATTTAGATCACTATGAATCTGCTATGAAGTTATACGATCAGTCGTTTCCAATTGAAGTGCGAGAACCACATCAAACCTTTTTTAGAAGTTTACAATATACAAAAAGACCAAGTAATTATCATTTCTTAGTAGGGCTAGAAGGTAATCAATTGGTTTCTTTTGCAACAGGACATTATTTTTCTGAAATAAATGGAGGATTCATTGTGTATATTGTGACGAATCCTGCCATCCGAAATAAAGGACTAGGTTCAAAAACTTTATTGAAAATAGAGGAATTATTAAATAAAGATGCCATTGAAGCAGGAAACTCAACAATTAAAGCGATTTTCTTAGAAACCGAAACACCAGAAATGGTCCATACCGAAGAAGAAAAACAAGATTGTTTTAAAAGATATCAATTTTTTTCTAGAAATGGCTATGAAAAATGTGATGAAATACTATATCTACAACCAGCCTTACATGATGAAGTGGGAGATATACCACTAGATCTTTTTATTAAAAATCTAGACATTAATAAACTAAGTAAGGATGAAATAAAAAAAGCCATCACAACCATTTATAAAGAAAAGTACCAGCTAGTAAATGGCATTAATGAAAGTATAATTAACAATTGCCTTAAAAAGATGGAGATAGAAGATGAGGAATGAGAACTCTCTTAATTCTGAAAAAAAGAGAATGATGTCGTAAAAAGAGGAATTGTTTTACCTTTGATATAATTGACAGGTGAAAAGATTTAGACTATTCTAATAATAACAAAAGCAAAATAAAAATAATTTTTTATGTGTTTTGTAAGCGCTTAAATAAGAGTAGTGTTATATCCTACTAACTTCACCATAGGATAAATCTCGATGTACTTAAAAATTTACAACAAATGGTATATACCATTATGACTCAAGTCTTTATTTGCATGAAGTAATTCAATATCATATATAATGTTATTGATTATTACTTGGAGGAAGTAGGAAATGTCTTATGAAAAAATTTATAGGAAACGAGGAATCTGTCCCATTCTATAAACAACTTAAAGAAAAGATCATCGAAGATATAGAAATAGGGAAGTTAAAACATGGTGATAAGTTACCTTCAGAGCGTGATCTGGCTGCTCAATACGGAATAAGTAGAATGACCGCGAGACATACATTGTCGGCATTAGAAAGAGAAGGACTTGTTGAGCGTCGAGTTGGGGCAGGTAGCTTTGTTTCAAATAATAAAATTCAAATGGATTTTATTACGTTCAATAGTTTTACAAACGATATGCTAGGAAAAGGGTTAACCCCTAGTACACAAGTGCTATCAATAGGACATATGAAAGCAACACCATTTTTAGCTGAGAAGCTGCAGCTATCAGAAGGAGAAGAGTTGTTTACTGTAAAACGCCTTCGCTTAGTAAACGACCGGCCAATTGCGATAGAGGAATCATTTATTCCAGAAAAGTACTGTCAAAATATTAAAGACTTTATTACTAATGATATTTCTTTATATAATGTGTTAGAGAATGAATTTGGAATTAAACTCGTAAAGGCAAAAGAATTTATGAGAGTTACGTTTTCAGATGAAAATGGGAGTAAGCTCTTGAAAATTCGTTCTGAAAGTCCATGTATTTTCCGAGAAGCTGTTGCCTTTGATCGAAACGACAAGGAAATTGAATTCTCCACATCATTAACAAGAAGTGATATCGTTAAATTTTACTCAGAATTAAACCTAAAATGATCCCATTTTAGGTATTATCTTACATTAAATGGTATATACCATTTAATGTGTCAGGGGGGCTATACAATGCGAGTGATCGGTGTTGGTGATAATGTAGTAGATAAATATGTTTACAAGCGAACCATGTATCCTGGTGGTAATGCATTGAACTTTAGTGTTTATGCAAAGCAATTAGGAGTTGATGCAGCTTATCTTGGCGTGTTTGGTGATGATCCTGCAGCAGATCATATTATTAAAACTCTTAACAGCTTAGAGATTGATCTATCTCATTGTCGACAGCATATAGGAGAGAATGGTTATGCGGCAGTTGATTTAGTAGACGGTGATCGAGTTTTTATCGGTGGTAATGAAGGTGGAATTCAAAAAGATCATCCTTTAGTTCTTATGAAAGACGACATTGAATATATCAAAACGTTTGACATTGCACATAGTAGTGTATATAGCGATATGGATGCCGAATTACATAAAATTAAAGAAGCTGGTGTTCTATTATCCTATGATTTTTCCAATGAATATACGGATCAGACATTAATAACGGTCTGTAAAGATGTTGATATTAGTTTGTTGTCATGTGGACAATTACCCGATGAAGAGATTGAAGCGCTTCTGAAAAGGACCCATTCTTACGGAAGTACTTTAAGTATAGGTACGATGGGTTCGCGAGGCTCAATGGTATATGATGGGGAAAACTTTTATAAGCAGAAGCCTCATTTTGTCAAACCAGTAGATACGTTAGGTGCTGGAGATTCGTTTTTTACGGCATTTATCTTGCATTATTTAAAAGGTAAAAAAGAGAGTGATTCTCAAGCTGAACTTATCATAAGAAGTCTTGAAAAAGGTGCAGAATTTGCAGCAAAAACATGTTTAGTAGATGGAGCATTTGGACATGGACTTTCTTATTAAAACCTCTCCTTTTGAGAGGAAAAATAAAAAGTTTCATTCTATAGGAGGTGGTTGTTGAAATGATGTAGTTGTCGGTCGATAAAGCACAATAATAAGGAGGGTCAATATATGAGAAAAATGACAAAGACGTTAGGAATGGCAATGCTAATTTTTGTCCTTTTGCTTACGGGGTGTTCTAATTCTTCCTCGAGTGATGCAGAAGGGAAAACAGTCTTGAAGTTTTTACACAAATGGCCACAACCTGAATATGCTCCATACTTTGAAGAAGTAGTCAAGGAATTTGAGGCGCAAAATCCTGATATTAAAATTGAAATGGAAGCGATCGCAGACGAACCTATTAAAGATAAACTAAGGGTTGTTTTAGGTGGTAATGAAGTACCTGATATTATGTTTTCATGGTCAGGCGAGTTTGCTAGAAAATTTGTACGTGCCGGAGCAGCCTTAGACTTAACTCCTTATTTAGAGGAAGACACTGAATGGAAAGATAGCTTTATTCCAGCTTCACTTCAACCATTTTCATCTGACGACAAAAATTATGGTATACCTCTTCGATTCAACGGAAAGTTCTTTGTATACAACAAGGAAATCTTCGATAAATACAATCTACAAACACCTCAGACATGGGATGAATTTATGAATGTCCTTGAAACACTCAAACAAGGTGGAGAAACTCCAATTATTTTAGGTAATGAAAGTCCTTGGGCAGCCATTCACTATTTAACTGGTCTTAATCAGAAAATGGTTCCCCAGGATGTAAGAATGAATGATTACAATCCTCGCTCAGGAGAATTTACGGATCTAGGTTATGTAAAAGCGATGGAAATGTTTGCAGAACTTAATCAAAATGGTTATCTAATGGACAATGTGAACTCTAGCTCACATGATATGGCAAAACAGGTTTTCTTTACAGGAGAAGGAGCCATGATGTATATGGAGTTAGAAGAATTTCAGAATGTTGAAGATAACTTGTCTGGTAATTGGGGATTCTTCCAAATGCCTTCCATTTCAGACGGAAAAGGTAATCAAAACTATATAACGGGCGCACCAGATGGATTTATTGTTTCGTCTAAAACGGAACATCCAGAGGAAGCTATTAAGTTCTTAAAATTTTTAACTAGTAAAGAAAATGCGGTTAAGCTAGCAGAACAAATTGGTTGGCCTAGTCCAATTGATGGAGCAACCAACCCTGATACTGCCCTACAACAAGTAGTAGAGGGTGTTGATACGATGAAACAGGCAGAAGGAATGGCTGAATGGCTTGATACAGATGTCCACGCGAAGGTTGCAGATGTGTACTTAGCCAATATCCAATTGTTATTGGATGGATCCAAATCACCTGAAGAAATTATTAAAGAAGTTCAGGCTGTCGCGAAAGAAGTTCAAAGTGAAGTGGAATAAAAGCTAAAAAGGGTAGGCAGTATCACCTACTGTTTACCCCCTCCTGGAGGGGACGTGATGAAAAATTATCGAAGTAGTCGAACAGCGTTATTATACATTTTACCTGCCTTGCTGATCGTCGTATGTATGGTGTTTTTACCGATTGTTTTGAATCTATACAATAGCTTTTTTCGATGGAATTCATTTGGTACAGAAAAGATTTTTGTTGGTTTTGATTACTATATCAGACTTTTTAAAGATCCTGTGTTTTATACGGCTTTAAAAAATAATGCTCTATATGCGATTATATCTCTCATTTTTCAAGTAGGCTTAGGGGTTATCATTGCCGCTATTTTAGAAGACAAGTTAATTCGTAGATTTCAACCATTTTTCCGAACCGTCTTTTTTATCCCTTCTGTTATCTCGATAGCAGTAGTAGGATTGCTATGGCAGCTTATCTACAATCCAGAGGTTGGGCTTGTAAATGGAACACTAGAGGCAATTGGTCTTTCAGAATGGACTCACTCATGGTTAGGAGATAGTAAAACCGCCATCTATGCAGTTGTTGCTGTTTCTCAATGGCAATATATCGGTTATATCACCATGCTTTTCTTAATTGCGATGCAAAAAATTCCAGATGAGTATTATGAAGCAGCGATGATCGATGGGGCCTCGAGAATGAAATCATTCTTTCACATCACCTTGCCTCAAATAAAAGAAATGATCCTTGTTGGTAGTGTGATTACCGTCATTGGAGCATTTAAGGTGTTTGATGAAGTATATGTTATGACCTCCGGTGGACCAGGGCGTTCAACTGAGGTGCTAGGAACAATGCTTTACAGATCGGCTTTTCGAAATGACGAGATGGGTTATGCCTCTACGATTGGTACAGTTATATTTGTTATTACGTTAACCTTATCACTGATACAAATGAAACTTGGGAAAACAGGCAAGGAGGTGTAATAACAATAATGACAATTAAAAATCGAATCTTTCAACTAGCTGTTATCGTATGGTTTGGGATTTTCTCATTAGTTATTATCTTTCCCCTTATCTGGCTTTGCTTAAGTGGTCTAAAATCAAATAGAGATTTCTTTTTAAATACATGGTCACTTCCAGAGGAATGGCTTTGGGGAAACTACAAAGCTGCTTGGGATGCAGGGGTAGGGGATTTTTTCTTTAATAGTGTTTTTGTGACAGTTGTATCAGTTCTTATCATCTTACTTTTGGGAGCGATGGCTGCTTATGGATTAAGCCGTTTTCATTTTAAAGGCCAAAACATTTTACTTGTTATGATTCTTAGTGGATTAATGCTTGCTCCACAGGTAAGCTTACTACCACTTTATAAGTTACTCCAAGCAATTGGTCTATATAATACGTATGGAGCATTAATTCTCCCATATGTAGCGTTTCAGCTACCATTTGCGATTTTTCTCATGAGGTCCTATTTCCTCTCAATCCCAAATGAGTTGGAGGAATCAGCGATCATTGATGGCTGCAATAGCTGGAAGGTATTCTGGCATATTATTCTTCCAATGGGGAAGCCCATCATCGCATCAGCTGCTCTTTTAACAGGGATGTTCGTCTGGAATGAATTTATGTTTGCACTTGTTTTTATCGAGGATTCAAGTCTTCGTACAATTCCTGTAGGATTGATGAATTTGCGAAGTCAATTAAATACAAACTTTGGTATACAGTTAGCTGGCTTGGCAATATCTGCGTTGCCAATGATTATTGCTTATATTTTGTTTCAAAAGCAATTTGTAAGAGGTATTTCAGCAGGTGGGGTCAAGGGATGATAGAAAGGGAGTATTTATTACTCCTCTTCTATTTGTTAGAAAATAGCTGAAAAAGTATCACATCAAATGGTATATACCAAATTGGGGGTTAATACTCTAAACTATGTGCATTAGAAGGAGGGATGTTATGACGAAAATCAAAAGATCGCAAATTACCGGGATGAACTTTCACTATTTACACTATCCGTTTGAGTATTTTTTAGATGCAATGGAAAAATACCAGTTTCAAAAAATTGAGCTTTTGGGAGCTGCACCACATTGTTTACAGTACGCAAATACTGCCATTGAGAATTTACTAGATCCATACCTTAAATAGGCTAGCCTGCTACCTAAAAAAGAGGGTTCATTTTATGGCATTTTGGAGGTCTTATCCAAGAAATCTGAAGGTTTTATTAGTTGCCATGTTGATTAATTCAACAGGTATGGCATTTCTTTGGCCCTTACACACGATTTATATCACACACGGTATGAATCGGACATTATCTGAAGCAGGATTTGTCTTAATGCTCCATTCTGCAGCTGAAATTGTTGGTAGTTTTCTAGGTGGCTATTTATATGATCGTATCCGCGGCAAGAGAACTCTTCTTTACGGAGGGATATCTTCCGTCATTCTACTACTGTTTATTTCGATAGGTTTATCGTGGCCATGGTATATCATCTCAATGATTTTCTTAGGAGTTAGCATAGGTTCGATCTTTCCCCCTATTTATGCACTTGCAGGCAATGTCTGGGAAGAAGGGGGAAGTAAAAGTTTTCATCTTATCTACCTAATTTTAAATATTGGTGTTGCAGTAGGTACCGCATTAGGGGGAATTGTAGCAGGGTTTGCCTTTCGTTATGTTTTTTGGGTAAATGCTTTCACCTATATCATTTTTCTTTTGATTGTCTTGACTCTGCTTGATGAACCAAATCGTGACAGCCAATCTACTAATGAAAAGCAATCCGGATACCAACAGCCCATCAAATTTTATAAACATAATAATCTTTCATCACTAATTCTCTTGTGCTTAGGATTTATGTTCTGCTGGATTATCTATAATCAATGGCAAACGACGATATCCAGTTATATGCTTCAAATCGGCTTTAACTTAGCATCCTATAGTTTGATTTGGACAATAAATGGCATAGTCATTATCTCGCTTCAGCCGGTTATTCAATGGTATATGTTACGTAAAAACATTGCGTGGATGTGGCAATTAGTTGTTGGTGTGATTTTCTACATGATCGCCTTCACGCTACTTTCACAAAGCAGTGCTTATCATATCTTTCTTATCTCGATGGTGATTATGACTATAGGAGAAATTCTCATTTTTCCATTGGTTCCTGCGATTGCCGATTATTTAGCTCCGCAGGGTAAAAAAGGGATGTATCAAGGTATTGTGAACGGATCAGCAAATGTTGGGCGTACCATTGGCCCCTTGTTTGGTGGAATCGTATTTGATTCCTTTGGTCCAACTGTCTTTCTCTTATCATGCGTAGGTATAGGTGGATTTGCATTGATATGTTTTGTAACATATCAAAGGCTTCATTATATAAAAGGCAATATCATTAAAAAACAAATAGATATGGAGGAATCATAATGTTGAAATTTGATAAAGAACAGTTTGTCGAATTAGTAGGTAAAGTTGGACTTTCTAAAAGAGAAGAGATTGAGAATATTGTAGATGAGATCTCAAATAAAGGGTTTAAAAACATCTTTTTAATTGGCTCTGGCGGTACGATTGCGATGATGCTTCCTTATGAATATATTTTTAAATCAAATTCAACCATTGATGTGCATGCAGAAATCGCGGCTGAGCTTCTTGTTATGAATAATCGTCATCTTACAAAAGATTCTGTCTGTATCTTCGCTTCTGTAACAGGCACAACAAAGGAAACAGTAGCTGCGGCAGAGTTTTGTAAAGAAAAAGGAGCTACAACAATTGGGTTAGTTGCCTTACCAGATACACCACTAGGGGAAGTCGTAGATTATCGCATTTCTACTGGTCATGAAAAACATTCGTTTGACACATTCTTTCTTCACCTACAGCTAGTAACATTCCGTTTTATTCACAATCAAAATGAGTTTCCACAATATGATAAGTTTGCAAATGAATTGGCTGCCTTACCAGAAGCGATGGCTCAGGCAATGGAGGAATTTGATTCAAGAGCTGAGCAATTTGCGATCCGCCACAAAAATACTAAATATCATATGCTAGTAGGAGCAGGGAATCTTTGGGGTAATACGTATTCTTATGCCATGTGCATATTAGAAGAAATGCAGTGGATTAAATCAAAATCTATTCATGCGGCTGAATTTTTCCATGGCACACTTGAGCTGGTAGAAGAAGATACAAGTATGATCATTTTTAAAGGAGAAGATGAAACACGGCCATTAGCTGAAAGAGTCGAACGTTTTGCAGAAAAAATTACGAAGGAACTCTTCATTCTTGATACGAAGGATTATGCACTACCAGGAATTAGTGAAGAATTCCGAAAGCATGTAGCAATCAATGTAAACTGGGCTCTAACAGGTCGAATTAGTGTATATCTTGAGCGAGAAAGAGATCATTCGTTAGATATCAGAAGATACTACCGTAAAATGGACTATTAAGGAGGAGCATGGATGTTCAATTTTGATGTAGAAAGATTTTTGAACATACAAAACGGTGCACTGTCGTTAAAGGATGAGATGAATCAAGCCATTGACGAAATTGTCGAGCAAGGAATTGAAAATGTTTTTTTCGTTGGTACAGGTGGAGCAGCTATTTTAATGTTCGCTGCCGAATATAACCTGAAAAATAACTCAACTTTGCCCGTTTATACAGAAATTTCTTCAGAATTAATGTATATGGATCACAAGCATTTGAGTGAAAAATCATTAGTCATTCTACCTTCGTTATCTGGTACAACAAAAGAAACAATTGAAGCGGCAAGCTTTTGTAAGGAAAAGGGCGCAACAAGCATTAGCTTAGTTGGTCATGCAAATACTCCGTTAGCTACAATGACCGATTACACTTTTGTTAATTTTGCCGAAGACGATACATCCTGTGAATCTTTTTATATTCAATCCTATCTCCTAGCCTTCAGGTTAATGTATAAACGTAATGAATTACCTGAGTATCATCAATTTGTTGAAGAGATGATGCAACTACCAGCTGCTTTATTGAAGGTAAAGGAAGCTACTGAAAACCGTGCTGAAGTTTTTGCGAGTAAACATAGAGAAACACCTTACCACATACTTTCCGGAACCGGAGTAGATTGGGGTCAAGCCTATTATTATGGCATGTGTATTTTAGAAGAAATGCAATGGATTAAAACACGACCAGTTCATGCATCTGATTTTTTCCATGGCACACTAGAATTAGTAGAACAAGATACAAGTATCATCCTTTTAAAAGGAGAAGACAAATCTCGAACGCTTACCGAACGAGTTCAACGCTTTGCGGAGCATTATTCTAAGGAACTCACTGTATTTGATACAAAGGACTACGAACTAAAAGGAATCTCTCCTGAACTAAGACGACTACTTTCTCCAATTATACTCGCCACTCTACTGGAACGAGTAAGCTGCCACCTTGAGAAAGAGCGAAATCATCCACTTACAACGAGAAGGTATTATAAGAAGGTTCCGTTTTAAACTATGTTAAGCCCTCATGAATGTTGTTAAATCAACGTTTGTGGGGGTTTTTGATATTAGATTGATCTAGTTGTAGAGGAGATGACTGTGAAGATTAATATTTTTACCTTTTCTTATCTACCAACCAATAACCTGATTGATTACTATTTTGCACTGACATAATTAGCACATATTATGTATGGATAGAACATTTACCACGAGACAAGCCTTCTATAGAAATATGTAAAATAAAGGGGAAAATGCTGATCGAGGAAAAATTATCAATCTAATCAATTAATAATTACCAACAAATTACTACTTTAATAATTGAAAGTAGTACCTAACCCACATATTTGGCATGGCCATTTGCGGCGATCTTAAACCACAAAGAATTTTGTTTTGGTCATTTCCACTAATTGCAGCAACAACTTTAACCGCTTTTTTCATGATATCCCTCATAAAAGTTTCCCTTTCACATCTTTTAAGACCCCTTGAATAGTAATTGTATCTAAATCCAGGCATTACCCTTTATAAATAATGCTTTCTGCTATTACATAAGGTTTATCAGTAAAAATTACATACATTCTGATAAATATTTATTGTAAAACGATAAAAAGTGTGTTAAATTTCAAAATGATAACAAAACAGTGAGGTGCTTTTTATGAAACGCGGATCAACATTCCTCTTAAAAACGGCTGTTATTTTTAGGGGGATTCCTGTTCTTGCATTGTGTATCTTTTTATTACCTCAGATAGCAACTGAAGCAATTGAGCAAGTAAAAATGGGTTCTGAGTTGGCTTATATTGTATTTAGTATTTTATTTTTAATGTATATATCAGCGATCCCGTTTTACTTTGCGTTGTATCAAGCTTTAAGGCTATTGAGTTATATTGATCAAAACCAAGCTTTCTCAGATTTATCTGTAATAGCTCTTAAGAAGATAAAAAAATGTGCCATTGCCATAAGTGGTTTTTATGTGGTAAACCTACCATTTGTCTATATCATAGCCGAGTGGGACGACGCACCAGGCCTCATCTTAATCGGTATGGTCATTATTGGTGCATCAATGGTTATTGCAGTCTTTGCTGCCGTACTCCAAAGACTTTTACAAGAGGCTATTCATATAAAATCAGAAAATGATTTAACGGTCTGAGGTGGTGAAAACAATGGCAATTATTATAAATATCGATGTGATGTTAGCGAAAAGAAAGATGAGTGTCACGGAACTATCGGAGAGGGTAGGAATGACAATGGCGAATCTTTCTATATTGAAAAACGGAAAGGCAAAAGCGATTCGATTATCAACTTTAGATGCCATTTGTAAGGCATTAGAATGTCAGCCTGGTGATATTTTAGAATACAAAAGTGGCGAGGATAATTAGGAATATAACAGGAGGCGGAAAATTTCAATGAAAATTCCTTTTCTTAATAGTAAACAATTAGAAGAACCCTTTCATAATCCAGAAGAAGATACATCAGATTTTCATACACCAGACCATGTTGCGATCATTATGGACGGAAACGGACGGTGGGCTAGAAATCGTGGTATGCCAAGAGTTGCTGGTCATAAAGAAGGGGTATCAACTGTCGTTAAAATTGTCAAGATAGCAGTCAAATCCAGGGTTAAGGTTCTAACGCTTTATACCTTTTCCACGGAAAACTGGAAACGTCCGAAGTCAGAGGTAGACTCTATTTTGAGGCTTCCAAAGGAGTTTCTGTCTATATATTTACCAGAGCTTATAGCTAATAATGTACGCATTGAGGCAATCGGTGATATGGATAATCTTCCAGCACATACACGTGAAGCCGTTCAGTATGCGATTGACCGTACCAAGGGAAATGATGGGCTTCAGCTGAATATTGCACTCAATTATGGTAGTAGACATGAGATTCTAAAAGCGATGAAAAAGATGTTCAAGGATCTAAATGATGAAAAATTGTCACTTAATGAACTAGATGAACAGCAGTTTTCAGGATACCTTTATACAACTGGTATGAAAGACCCCGATCTTCTTATTCGTACAGGAGGGGAAATGCGCCTAAGTAATTTTCTTCTTTGGCAGCTAGCCTACACAGAGTTCTGGTTTACCGATGTCCTTTGGCCGGATTTCTCTGAGACTGACTTTTTACATGCTTTAAAAGAATACGGACAAAGAAAAAGACGATATGGCGGAATATAGGTCTGTGATTGTGGTGTTTGATGTAATTATGAGCCCACCTGAGATTTTTAGTTGCATGTTGAACGATCGATTTACTTAAAATCGGCTTATGAATTACCAAATATTAACAGGATAACTACAATCAGTTTGATATGATAGAATAAATACTGATGGAGTTGATTTTAATGGAAGAAGTGCAAATTCTTTCAGAGATTAAAGACATAAGAGTAGATATGACAGATTTAAAACAAGATGTTTCTGATGAGATGAAGGGTATGAAAGTTGACATTGACTATTTAATCTCAAAAACTGGCAGACATGATACTGAACTTAATGAAAGAGCTTAGAGGTTAATTTGTAAAACTGTTTGGTGTCTCAGCACCGAACAGTTTTTTATTTATTATTTTATATTAATTAAAGATCTGTATTGTTCCGAGTAGAGAATGACTATTCCATACATAAAGTTAAGAATGAAGTTAGATTTCACTCATCAGTTCCTCAACTGCCGGAACATCAGCCGGCGCCCATTTCAAAGACTCAAGATTTTCTCTTTTCAACCATATGAGAGTAGAATGCTCACTAGGTGTTGGTGTTCCATCAACTATTTTACATTTAACTGCAATTAAATTTATTATAAAGGTCTCATACTCATGTATATTGTTATGAAACAATTCTACTGTTTCAATCTTACAATTTAGCTCTTCTTTAATCTCTCTCACTAAAGCAGAATAAATGTCTTCGTCTTTTTCAACTTTTCCTCCAGGGAATTCCCACATATTAGGCATAGCCATTTCCGGTGATCTTAAAGCACAAAGTATTTCGTTTAGATCATTTTCTATAATGGCAGCAACTACTTTAACCGTTTTTTTCATGATGGCCTCCAAATAATGGATTTACTAGAGTATCATAGCATTTCAAATTTTATTTAAAAAGGTTTTGAAAATGAATTTTTGATAAATTTTTACACAAATAAGAACAGGTGTTCCTGTTTTGTGGTAAAATATAGATATAATCAGGGGTGGTAATCATTACCCAGCATAAAAGGAGTATGATGCTTATGTAATGATCTATTTAATCTGAAGTAGTAAACAAAAGCTGACAAATTTATATTATAATATCAGGTAGAGGTGATATAATGGATGAAAAAATTCTTAACCTACTCACTGAAATGAACAAAGATTTAAAGAATATGAAATTAGAAATGACAGAACTTAAAACTGAAGTGAACAAAGATTTAAAGAGCTTAAAAATAGATATGACAGAATTTAAAGATGAAATGCACGATCGTTTTGACAAGATTGATGCAAAACTTGATGGTGTTGGTAGTCAGTCGAATTAACAAACGAGCAAAGGATAAATGAATTTGAATTTATTGCTGACAAAGTTAATAAACTAGAGAAGGAAATTTATTTTCTAAAAACTAAAAATAATAAATAATTTAAATAGAACATAAAAACGATGGGAAATATTGCCCTTCGTTTTTTATTTCTCATAATCAGTATGATTGTCATATCAAGAGGAGCGCTGTAAATATGAATACATATATTTTTGACGTCGATGATACACTTTACGACCAAGCACAATCTTTTCATAAAACGGTAAGGCAGCTGTTTCAAGTAGCTTTATCAGATGAGGAAATTGACCAATTATATAAAGCTAGTCGAAAGTATAGTGAGATCTTATTTGATAAAAGTGAAGCTGGTGAAATATCTCAATTTGAATGGCAAACCGGCCGAATAATTTCTGCTTGTAATGACTTTAATATTCCGATTGATACGGAAAAGGCGGCTATTTTTCATGAAACATACGTAGCTGAACAAAACAATATTACATTGTTTCCGGAAGTGGAGGAGCTACTGAATCTTCTTTACAAAGATGAGAATCAACTTGGGATTCTTACAAATGGTGAAGAAAAACATCAAGCCATGAAAATAGAGCAGCTCGGTCTTGACCGTTGGATTCCTGCAGAAAAGACGTTTATTTCTGGAAGTATTGGCCATGCAAAACCGAAAAGAGAAGTGTTTGAATTTATTGAACAGAAAATGGATCTTGATCAAGCCAAAACGGTTTATATCGGGGACAATTATGAAAAGGATATAATTGGAGCAAAGCAAGCAGGCTGGCAGGCAATCTGGATGAATCATCGTAAGAAAGATATACCTGCTAATGCTGCCTATAAACCGGATGAAGAAGTACATAGTGCCAAGGAGCTATTAGATTTCTTTGTGAAAAAATATTAATGATTGTATTTGCAAGTTTGGTGTAGTCCGTTGTATCTCTTTTAGAGACAAGAAATAACCCACCTGAACCTTAACCGGGAAAGGTGAGTTATCTTCAAACCTCGCTGATCCTCTTGACAGGAACCTAGCTATTGGATGACTGTTTGGTTTTCGCGCACCGAACAGTCTTTTTTATATTATCAAAGGATAAGGTTTTAAAAAGAAATGAAAGTTGACAATTTTATAGTATTAAAAAGCTTTTATTCATTATTCCAACCCTTCAATTCTCATCTCCTTAACTGGCAAGAAGCTTTCTCCTGTATCAAGATAGGTAATCTTCACTTGATCATTCTCTTGTAAATAAATAGCCAATGGAGAATTTTCTGATGATATCACGAAATTATTTCCACTATCTAACAAAAATGACACCATCGTGAAATCCCCAGATTTTTCTTTGTAAACACGTACGACTTTGCCTGATAATGTTTTTTCTTCAGCTTTAGAAGTACCATCTACTGAACTTCCACCTTTTTGCAGGGCTATTTTGTATTGTTTAAGTGCTTGATTAGGTGAAGCGGCATATACGGATATTTCTGGATTGGCGGCAGAAACAATAAAGTAGTTTTGTAAGAAACCGTTTGAGTCCAAAACAGGTGTTAACCAGCTAGCTTCTCCATAAAAATTATATAAAACTGGCATTTCACCATGCCATTTTTTCTCAATAAATTTCTTTTCGATAATTTGAAGAGCGCCTTGGGAATCCATGTACGATTCTTCTAAATTTCCTGTATAATAGGTTGCCTTTCCTGTTCTAGAATTCGTAAGCGAATATCCTAGCATAGAATCTACGCCTTCTTTAGGACTAGTAAAATCAGTGAAATAATACATGTCACCATCTTCATTAAAGATTGGACTTACGTTTGCTTCGGTTCCTTCATCAGAAGGTAGCTTCACATCAGATTTACCAAAAATACTGTTCCAAAATCCATGTATATAATTTCCATAATAGCTGTTCTGTAAGCTCACAGCTTCAGGCGAAACAGCTCCATCAATAAATGAAGGTACTTCTGCTAGCTTATAATCCTTTGTATTCCCACTCTTAGGATCAACCATAACAATTCCTATAGCCTCAAATCCATTACGAGCTGAAACAAATTGACCATAGGTACGGATATAATATGGCTTACCATCTTCGTCAATCTCTAATTGAACATCACCATAAAAAATATGCTTAGGATAATTCATTCTTATATGACGTTCAACATTTTTATTAAGATAAGAGGATGGTGTAAAGATCATTTCCGATTTTATAAATTTTGGATTATCAGAAGAATCTGTGGCACTTAAAGTGAAGTAGCCTGGTGTTTCATCGCCATTCAACCATTTGAAAAATCCAGAGAACTCAACTGGTGCAATATAAACGTATTCTCCATTTACTTTTTGAACCTGCAGATTTCCAAGTTCATAATAACTTGTATTAGGAACTTGACCGAACGACTTTTTCATTTTATTTCTAGCAAACTGAGGTGGAACACTTGCAGGGGTTTTGTTTTCATCAAACGCTTTAATTTCAACTAATTCTTCCATCTCTACAAGTTTAAATTTTTCGTCAGCATTAAAAACCGGTGCTACAAGTAGATAAATTCCAAATACAAGACTTCCTAAGAAGAGTAGCCCCTTTACCAGTTTTTCCTTTCCTGTGGCAATGATCATACCTAATGCTGAAACAATGATGATAAAGATCCATAATGAAGAGATATTACGATCTAAATTTGTAAAATAGTAAACTGCAAACATTGTGATCATAATGATGACCGAAAAAATGCTAAGTACTCTTATACTTGGCTTATTTTTAGGTGTTTTGTTATCTTTATTTGACTGCTTTTGTTTCGTAAAAGGAATTATGATAACGGCTGCTAATAATCCAATAATAAGAGAAAAGATAAGAATGTTTACCATGATGTTCTCCTTTCGATGTGAGTTATTTGATTGGTTATATACTTAATACGGTTAAGTATAATGGAAGGTTTCATTTTTTATGGTGTTTATATTTTAGATAAAGAAGTACATAGTGTAGAAGAGTTAGATTAGTGAATCGTTGGGGTAGAAGTTAGTTTAGTTATTCTATGTGTAGATAGATAATTAATAGCAGATTATCGGAACGAATGTTCTGGATTGTGATATAATAGAAATGCAATAGCTAGGTAAACTCATGGGTGGTCAGCATTACCCCGTATGGAAAGGGGGTGATGCGTATGTTGACAGTATTTCAAACGTTAATGCTTATGATGGCATTTGCAGGTTTGGTGTTGTCCATCATATCTTTTAGAGACAAAAAATAACCCACCCTTGAGCTTAGCCGGCGACAGGTGAGTTATCTTACAAAATCGCTGATCCCCTTAGTGGGAACCTAGCTATTGTATGACTGTTTGGTGTTCTAGCACCGAACAGTCTTTTTTAGTTTATGATTTCTCTAGTATTATTATAACCAAAGACTAGAAAATTGAAAAGTAATTCAAGGTTAGCAACAAATATAATTAATTTCTTATTTTTTCGTAGCGATTAAAACATAAAATAAAGCCCGTGGTAGAATGAAAGTATGGAATAAAGTAGCTAGCTCATTTAATAAACGTTCGAATTTTTCATAGAAAAGGAATGAAAAAAGGGAGACGATCTTCATGCCATTAGAAATTGTACGTAATAACCTTACCAATATGAAGGTAGATGCGATTGTAAATGCTGCAAATACAGATTTGAAAATGGGTGGAGGTGTTTGTGGAGCTATTTTTCAAGCTGCTGGTGTTCATGAGTTGAGGCATGCATGTAATGAAATAGGAGCCTGTTCTGTTGGAGAAGCTGTCATCACTGATGGATTTCAGTTACCTGCTAAATATATTATTCATACACCAGGACCTATTTGGAAGGGTGGCTCCCATCAAGAAGCAGCTCTGTTGAAAAGCTCGTATGAACATTCTTTAGAGCTAGCAAAAAAATACGAATGTGAGTCAGTTGCTTTTCCACTCATCTCAACTGGGATTTACGGCTACCCAAAAGAAGATGCATTACAAATTGCCGTTTCTACCATTAGTACCTTTTTACTGTATCATGACATGCTGGTATATCTAGTAGTCTTTGATAAAGCATCATTTGGTTTAAGTCAGAAGCTGTTTAAATCGATCAATGAATATATTGATGAGCATTATGTTGAGGAAATAGAGAGCACGTTTAGCCGCCGATTTAATATGGAGGCTATACCAGAAGAGCTTTATGAAAAACAAAGCGAGCCCATCTTAGAAAATAGTTTAGCAGATCTAATAGAAGATCTTGATGAGTCATTTTCAGAACGTCTGCTGCGCTTAATTGATGAAAGAGGAATGACTGATGTTGAGACTTATAAAAGAGCAAATATTGATCGTCGCTTGTTTTCAAAAATACGTAATGCATCGGAATATTTACCTAAAAAGAAAACAGCGATAGCCTTTGCTATAGCATTACAACTTAATGAAGTCGAAACAAACGATCTGCTGTCAGCAGCAGGATATACATTGTCACGCAGTAGTAAATTTGATGTGATTGTTGAATTCTTTATCCAGCAAAACAACTATGATATTCACGAAATTAATGAAGCCTTATTTGCTTTTGATCAGCCTTTATTAGGTGCTTAAATGAGAATTGATAGCTTTACTTCAATGCTAAGCAAGCAAAAATGCTAAATAAAAGGCTTATAAAAATGACATTTAAAAGATAAGATAAAAAAATAGGAAACCTAATTATATGTGGTTTCCTACAGAATTGTAAAATATCAATTACTATAAAAACTTACATGCGCTCGTCCATTTACCTTTGCTTTATATAAGGCTTTATCAGCGTTACAAACCAATGATTGAGGACTAGTTCCATCATTTAAATAGAACGCTATTCCAATTGATGAAGTTGTCTGGAAAGTATGCCCCTTAATATGCCAGGGTTCCTTTAATTTATTGACAATTCGCTCCCCAATTATTTTTGCTTCATCTGTACTTGATAAATCTGGTAATATAATAGCAAATTCATCTCCTCCTAATCGAGCCAGTACATCTGTGTTTCGAAGAATGTTCTGAATTCTCCTTGTAAGCATGACAAGCAACTGATCACCAATTTCATGACCCATTGTATCATTTATTCTTTTAAAGTGATCAATATCTAAATACATTAATGCTAAGAAATGAACAGAGTTTTTTGCTCTCGAAATTTCTTCTGATAGCTTGTCCATGAAAAAACGGCGATTTGGAATATTTGTTAAATGGTCATAATATGCATATGTTTCTAATTGAGTTTGGTAATGTTTACGTTCAATAATATCTCGAGCGACTAAAACTAATTTATCAAAGCCCCCATTTTCGTTATAAGTGGTATTTACATTTGCCTCAAGCCAAATATATTGGCCATCTTTTTTAAGAAATTGGAATTCAAAATTTTTATTAAAATTAGTTCTGTTAGTTAGTAACTCTCGGTAAACCTGTCTAAAAGCGTTGTATTTGTTTGGATGGATGTAATTCATTAATTCAAAGGCTTCACGATTTATATATTCTATGATTGAGTAGCCTGTTACTTTTTCAAAGGATGGGGATAAATACGTAATCATTCCTTTACAATCAATTGTTATAAGAATATCTCTCATATTTTCAGCGATAAAACGAAAGTTAGTTTCACTTATTTTCAATGCATCTTCCGCGTTTTTTCGTTTTGTTATTTCTCTACTAACAATTACTAAGTGACTTCTATTACCGTTTTTATCAAATATTGGTGTTTTAATTACTTCCCAAGTTCTAGCTATACCATCAGGAGTTTGGAAAGATTTTTCAATTTGGATCTCTTTTCCATTTCCCCATGCCATTTCATCTGTTTCCATATTATACATAAAGTTATGTCGTTGACTTGGTAAAATCTCTGCTAACTCCAAATCTGTTTTTCCATGGTAGGGAAAATCCTCTTTAAATCCATAGGAATTAAGCACTAGTTTATTCGTGACAAGCCATCTGCCTTTACCATCTTTTAGCACAATAAACTCAGGAATTAAGTCTATCAGTAATCGAAGCTGCGGTTCATATGTTGTAAGGGTTGATAGGTATTTAATGAGGTCCATATGCTCTCCTTTATTTAAAGCTTATTTGTTTTTACTATTCTATAATATTTTTATAAAAAATAATAGATTTTATAGGATAAATGAACTATTAATTAATGATTAACACCTATGAAAAAAGTCTAAAATTTCTCTATTTGTTAAAAAAGATAGTAATGAAGGCGTTTGAACGAATATAGGTTGCTGACTATATTCAATTAATGAAACATATGACTTATTAAGAACGTATTAATTTTAAACGCTCGATTGTTTAATCAACAGATAATTGATAGGAAAAGGAAAGGAGGTAACTTGTTTGGGAGTAGCCAGCCTTATTATTTCAATCCCGTTCTTCATTTTTGGTATTATGCTTTCAAAAGGAAAAGGAGCATCATTACTTGCAGGTTACAATACAATGCCTGACAGTGAAAAAGCTCAATACGATGAAGTAGCTTTGTGTAAGTTTATGGGGAATATTATGTATGGAATTAGCTTTAGCATCTTATTATTTGGATTGAGTGAGCTGTTAGAAAACCAAGCTATATTTATGATTGGTCTTATTTTATTTTTATCACTTATTATTTTTGCATTGGTTTATTCCAATACCGGAGATAGGTTCAAAAAGAAAGTTTAATGATAAATAATAAAGAACTAGACAAAAAGCAAAGGTTAATAAAATGTCGCTTTGAAAGCGACCGATACTTTTTCAAATCTTGTTATCCTTGATTTATAAATAAATTAATGACGGAGGATGACAAGAAATGAAAAAGAATATAACAGAAATCGTATTTATCTTAGACAAAAGTGGTTCAATGGCAGGACTTGAATCAGACACAATTGGTGGCTTTAATTCAATGCTAAGCAAGCAAAAAAAAGCTGAAGGAGAAGCTTTCGTCACAACAGCTCTATTCAACCATCAATATGAACTTTTACACGATCGAATCAATGTAAAAGGTATATCTCCATTATCTGAAGAGGATTATGAGGTAGGAGGAACTACTGCATTATTAGATGCAATCGGGATGTCTATCCAAAAAATCGTAAATGTACAAAAACACACAAGTGAAGAAGAACGAGCGGACAAGGTGCTATTCGTCATCACAACAGATGGAATGGAAAATAGCAGTCGTGAATATACTCCTGACAAAATAAAGAACATGATATCACTCCAAAAAGAGAAATATGGATGGGACTTCATCTTCCTAGGTGCGAATATTGATGCCATTTCAACTGCTGCAAAATTTGGTATAGAAGAGGACTTTGCCGTTGACTATCACGCAGACAACATTGGAACACAATTAAATTATGAATCTGTCAGCGAGGCCGTAGTAAAGCTGCGAAGTGGGAAGAAAATTGATCGAAGCTGGAAAGAAGATATTGAACGTGATTATCATAAAAGATCAAGAAATTAATATTTCTACCTAAATATTTAATGAAAGAACTAGTCTTCTTAACTCTAGAAGGCTTTTTTCATTCATTCTTAATAGTTAAATTAACAAAAAATGTCGAATGAGGTAAAATTAAGCTATTAACTACTCTAGTACTAAGGAATTAGCAGAGTAGTAGTAGACTACAAAAAAACAGAATCAAACCTACACAAACGGAGCTGAGCAAGGATGACATACGCCACAACCAGTAAAATGAATGATGTAAAAGTAGAGGTTGGTACGTTCGAGCAATTTTTTAAAGAAAAGGCAGTTTATCCAATCGCAATCGATACCTATCAACGACCATATGTATGGAATGTGAATAAGGTAAAAGAGCTGTTGAATGACTTACTAGAACACCTCGAAACACAGCCTAATGTTCCTTATTATATGGGAAGCATCTTGTTACATAAAAATGATGAAAAAGAAAAGCTGTTCATTATCGATGGTCAGCAGCGTATGACTACGTTAAGTATTCTGTATTATCTATTACATAGAAGATTAATAGAAGGCAAAATTGCGATGGAATTTAACTCACCAGAATCCATCAAAAATATTAAAAACATTCAAAGGTTCTTTCACCATGATGAGAATAAAGCATGGAAAGAAAAGGTTTCTTTATTGTTTCCTAATATCCAATTCACATTTATCACAACTCCTTCAGAGGATTTGGCTTTTACCTTTTTTGATACGCAAAATGATCGAGGAGTAAAGCTGGAGCCTACTGATTTACTAAAGGCTTATCATCTTAGAGCAATAAATAATATAACCATCCAGGAGCGTTGTGCGAAGGATTGGGAAAACATCCAAAACATCAAGCCGATTCTTCATAAAAAAGGAGATTTTACGTTAGAATTATTTACAAAATATCTTTCTCGTGCTCGTACTTGGCGTGGACAAAAACAAATCAGTCTAGTAAATGATGAGGACATGTTAACCGAATTTATGCGAAACACGAAACAAAATGATGATGACACAACAATCGAATTGTTTCCTAATTTTCACAATACCTATGGAGCTAAACTTTATGTAAAAGATAACGGAGACTATGAAGTACAAGTGAATGAAAATAGCCACGATGCTAGCTCTCTTCCTTTTACATTAAGACAACCGATTAGTAAGGGACTGGGTTATTTTCTTTTTTCGAAAAGATACGCAGAAGTGATTACCTTACTTTTTACAGATCAAAATGTTACTAGTAAGGAAATAAAGAGGTTTAGAGATTTTTATGATAATGTCTGGAAACATTTATCCGTTTAGTTTACTTGAAGGAATTGTTCATTCTGGCGAATCTGATGTATTATGACAAATTCGGTGAACAGCAGTTGTTTCGTTTTTCGCTATGGCTAGATCATTTGCTTGGAGCAATTCGATTAGAAAAACAAAATGTAGTGAAGCAAGCACCGATGAATTTTTTAAAGGATAGCGAAAATAACCTGCTTGATGTGATTAGTCATGCGTTTACACCAGAAGAAGTGTTTACGTTTTTATTACGTTGTTCAGAAAAAGTCGATACTTACACGAAAGTAAGTATTGAACATGTTAAGGGTGTGCGAGGTTATTATATAGAGAGGATTTTGACCTTTTACGGTAAAAACAATTTCGATTTTAAAGTAAGCTGGATGGATACATTTGTTAAGGAGATTGAAAATGGAAATACAGTCTAATTTAGTCACATTAAAGAGTTTAGTAGAAAAACAATTTCTTTTTAATATCCCGATTTATCAGAGATTATATGTTTGGCAAGAAGGACAAGTGAAGACGTTATTAGAAGATATAGAAGCTGCTTTTAATGACGAAAAAGAGCTATTTTACTTAGGTGGTGTTCTCGTTGTTGAAAATTCATGCGTTTCTACCCAACAAAGAAAGGTATATGATTTAATCGATGGGCAGCAACGATTTACAACACTTTGGATGATTTCGATCGTATTTGCTGGTGCTCTAAAATCGTTTATTGAAAATGAGGAAGAGAATCGAATAAACTTTGCGATTCGTGAGGTAATCAATGAGAAATTTCAGTTATTAATTAACGGAACTAAAAACGTAGATATAACGGCCAATATTGATGACGCACTAGCATTAATTAGACGATTTCACTCTGAATTTGAGGGGGTTAAACCTGGGAATGCAGCCAAGATAGCTAAGTTTATATATGAGAAGGTTCAATTGGTTTTTACCGAGGTACCAGAGCAAACCGATTTAAATAAATTGTTTGAAGTGATTAACAACCGTGGCATTCAATTGCAGCATCATGAAATTTTGAAAGCTAGATTTCTAGATAAACTTCAGGCAAAAGACCGCATGAAGTACAGCAACTTATGGGATGCTTGCGCAAATATGAATCAATATATTGAGAAAAATATTAAAGATCTAACTCATATCAAAACGACTCCTTTATTTGACCAGGAAGCTGCCAAGGTTGGCGAGGAACAATTGGCTGATGCGACCAAAGTGTTAGCAGCAATCGACGAGAATGAGGAAGAAAACAACGAGTCTATGACTTTGTTAGATATATTAGAGTCTGAGGATGTTCGTGCTAGCTTTAATGATGAGGAGAAACATGATGAAGACGAATATGATAGTGAAGACGTAAGGAGCATTATGACGTTTCCCATGCTTCTGCAGCATACATTACGAATATATTTAGCAAAGAAAAAGCAAAATGATATCCCGAAAATTTCGGATAAAGAAATATTGATAATCTTTTCGGAGAACTTTTTAACAAAATCAGTTAAAGATGAAGATATTAAGGAATTTATCGAGCTATTGTGGAAAGTTCGCTATTATTTTGATAAACATGTGATTAAATGGGTTGGCCCTAAGGATCATGAAATCCATTCAATTCGAAGAACATATAAAAATGCTAATAAAAATGGAAGAAATATTTATTACTCATTGCAAAGAGGAGAACCAACAGCTCGGGGAGAGGCTCTTTTGCAAAGCGTGTTATATCACTCCCAACAAATTACTACACACTATTGGTTAACTCCTTATTTACATTATTTAATAGAGAACAACGGGAAGGATAGCTATACATATTTAAAGCACCTAGACAATCACTTGCTATGTGCGGTTAAAGATGACGAAACCTTAATCGAGCGAACTAGACATTTTCTAGAAAAACATGATTATAAAACAACACTAAGTACAAAGATTTTACACGAGGAGCTTGGAACAGAATTTCCTCATTACTGGTTTTACAAGCTGGAGTATGTTCTTTGGGAGAAATACGCAAACAAGGGAAACAAGTGGAGAGAATTTAAAGTAACAGCCAAAAACTCTGTGGAACATATTTCCCCACAAAATCAGAAAATGACCGATACAAACACAGTATCTCAAGAGCAATTAAACAAATTCGGAAACCTTGCCTTAGTTTCCAGAAGTGTTAATTCAGAATATAGTAATTTACCGTTTAACGAAAAACGTCAACGGTTTATTAATAATAATCGAGAAAAGCTAGATTCATTGAAGATGGCTTTAATTTATGAAAATGAGAGTTGGAATGATGAATTGGCGAAGGAACATCAGGTGGAGATGATTCGGGTGTTGGAGGAGTATTTGGGGATTTTGTAGGAACGTTTGTTCTTTATTGTGTTATAATAGAATTTTGGTCTTCATCCCCTGAATGAAGACCATTGCTCTCTATCTTTATACAAAGTTTAGTCATCATCTTCTGTATGAAGACTGAATTATGAACTATATAAGATACCTATAATTGGAGAGTCGGGGGAAATAAGAGGCTATATTGCTACTAAAGCTTTAGAAAGTACAGTGAACAAACACTAGATAATTTTATTATGATTGGTAACAGAAACCATGATATTATTGGGGCAAGGCAAGTAATACTGGTATTGACTCTTTAGGAGTAACTTATGGAAATGCTTCATTTGAAGAATCAAGTAATTCAATTCCTACCTATATTGTCAAAAGTGTTGACTAGTTAGAGGATCTATTAAGGCGAGTTAAATAACAAAATTGTACATTTAGTAGTACGTTTGTCTAAAATCAAGAATCCAATGCAAACGCATTCAAAAAAGGGAGGTAAATCATAATGGAGAATAAGAAGAATAGATCGGAGAAATCTCTAACGCAATTAGGTTCAGCAGACGTAACGAATCATACTTTTAAACCAGAAGTAAAAACACAACCTTCTTATCAAACGGTTACAAAAATTGAGGATTGGGGAGCAGCCATGACAAAAGTAATCGTTTATTTAGGAAAACCTGTTCCAGCAGATTCGGTTACGAAAGAGACCTTTCATGTTCATGTAGAAAGATATGATCATAGATTAGCACATCCATTCTTACAAGAAGGTAATCGAATAGTAAAGAATGCTTATGTATCAGATAAGCTTGGGAAACCAGCCGTGAAGATGGGGCAATATGCTGTTTTAGAAATGGAGATTTCCCCAACCTTATCACTTTCTTCTGCAATCAACTACGATTGGGCGGGGACTGGTTTTAACGATTGGACCGATAATAAATACACGATTACACAACAAAAGAATATCCAAACCAGTGATGGAACGATTTCAGGGTTAGTTATAGATACATACATAGGTGGAACGAGAGAGCTTGTCGATGATTTCAGAACCGGCAAAGCAACATATGACAATGTTACTTTAACCTATGCTGATTATTCTCCAGCAAAAAATAATGGGGAAAATCCACTAGTCATTTGGTTACATGGAGCTGGAGAAGGAGGTACAGACCCAACCATAGCCATCGCCGGGAACAAAGCCGCAAACTTTGCATCTGAAGAAATCCAAGCCTATTTTGATGGTGCCTATATATTAGCTCCTCAAACACCTAGTTTTTGGATGGATGGTTACACTGAATTTGGAGATGGTACCTCGAAATATCAAAAAGCACTAATGGCATTAATTGAAGATTATGTTTCACAGAATAAGAATATTGATCAGAGTAGAATTTATATTGGTGGAGATTCTAATGGTGGCTATATGACCATGCTGATGATACGGGACTATCCGGAGTATTTCGCAGCTGCCTTCCCAACCTGTGAAGCGCTAAAAGATTCATTGATTAAGAATGAAGAAATACAAAAAATGAAGAATCTTCCTATCTGGTTTATTGCTGCCAAAACCGACACGGTAGTTGATCCGAATCTATATACAGTTCCAACCTATAACAGATTAATTGAAGCGGGTGCAAAAGATGTTCATCTATCTCTATTCGATCATGTAATTGACACTTCAGGTCTCTATAAAAACAGTGACGGTACTCCGTACGAATATGATGGACATTGGTCATGGATTTATGTATACAACAATGAGGTAACAAACACCATTAATGGAAAAACAACAACCTTAATGGAATGGCTAGCGGAGCAGTCTTTAAAAAAGTAGGAATCCATTTGATAGTTTCGAAGACAAATAAACGAAAATAAGCGGTTTCTCGGGTGAAGGAGAAAACGCTTATTTTTTTATACCTTTGGTTTTTTGCTAAAATGTAATTTTTTTGCATACATTCCTTAAAACAAACACTATTTAGGAATATAGAAGATGCTTTACGATTTGATGTAATGCTATCAATTACACATTACAAAATCTTAACGAGACTGTGCAGCCATCCACTCCATTAGAGTAGTTGTTTCACCATTAATGGTTGTTTTTACTTCGTTATTATAAACATAAATCCACGACCAGTGACCATTGTATTCATATGGTGTACCGTCAGCATTTTTATATAAACCTGAAGTATCTTGAACATTATCAAAAAGTGTTAAATGAACATTCTTAGCTCCAGCTTCTAGTAAACGATTATAGGTTGGAATTGCATTGCTTTCTGGAGGTAAAGTTCGATCATTTTTTGCATGAACAAACCAAATTGGTGTTTGAGACATATTTAAAATATCTCCATCAGAAACTAAAGGATTATTTAAACCTTCACAAACTGGAAATGCTGCTGCAAAATATCCTGGATAGTCCCGAACCATTAACATTGTCATGTATCCACCGTTTGAGGCACCGCCAATGTAGATTCTATTAGGATCGATATCAGGATTAGTAGCGACATAATCCTTAATTAATGAAATAAGAGCTTCTTGGTAAATAGAAGTTCCATCAGCTCCTCCTGAAATGCCCTCCATCCATCTCGTAGGTGTTTGTGGAACTAATACATAAGCACCGTTAAAATAAGATTGAATGTTTGCCGTTGCAAAGGAAGTAGCTTTATTAGCGGATAATGGAATAGTTGGATCGGTACCACCTTCACCACCGCCATGCAACCAGATGATTAAAGGATTTTTCCTCTTATCTTTTGCTGGTGCATAATCTGCATACGTTAATGTAATGTCCTTGTATGTTGCCTGACCAGCTGAGAATTCATCAACTATTTCTCTCGTTTCTCCTGCAAAGGTATCAATCACTAATCCAGAAATTGTGCCGAATTTACCAGCATTCATTTTTATGTCTTTTTCTTGAGTAATAGTATAATCTGATTGTATCCAATCATTAAACCCAGCATAATAGTTGAGAGGGGAACCTAGTGAAACAGTAGGTCCAATCTTCATTTCTAAAACCACATATTTACCTCTTACTGCAGGGTTTCCATTTTGATCAGCAACATAGGCATTTGTTACCTCTCTAAAACCTTCCTCTAATTGTGGTGATGCTAGTCTATCATCGCTTCTTGTAACATGTACCTTAAATGTATCAGTTGTAATAGATTCTTTAGGCACAGGTTTACCAATTTTCAAAATCAGTTTAGTAATAGCTGCACCCCAATCATGTATCTCAATTACACTTCGATAGGATGTGTCTGCTTTTTCTCCCTTTGCAAATGCACCAAGACTAAAGGAACATAATAGTACAGATGTTAAAATAACAAGCATGAAAATTCTTAAGCTTTTTAACATAAATATTACCTCCTTCATTTATAATAAAACCAAGATATACATCCTCTCTCTATAAAATAAAACGCTTACAGGTAAACTTACTAAGAAGAAGAGTTTTTTATGAACATAATTAGTAGTACTTTTCTACGATTTACTGCACGTTTATAAATGATTGGCTCTGTTAAAGGTAAAGGTTGATATTTGATACCTATCCGAATTCTTGATATAATTAACATTAGAACAAATGTTCGTTAAGGTTGACAAGGTCAACGGGACAGAAGGATCAAATCTGAATGGTAAAAGGATGAATAGTTATGACAAATAACGTAAAACAGAGAAGAATAATTTTAGATTTAGCAGTTACTTTAGATGGTTTTATTGAAGGGAAAAATGGAGAAGTTGATTGGTGCATTATGGACCCTGATATGGGGTTTACTGATTTCTTAAATCAAATTGATACTATTTTATATGGTAGAAAAAGCTATGATTTATGGGGACAATATATTCCAAAAAATGAAGACCCTGATACCGAAAAGGAAATTTGGAAATTGGTTCATAGTAAAAAGAAATATGTTTTTTCCAGAACACAAAATGAGATACATAATCAAGCAATATTTATAAATGATAATCTTCTTGAAGAAGTAAATAAATTGAAGAAAAAGTCTGGTAAAGACATCTGGCTTTATGGTGGAGCGAGTCTCATTACAACTTTTATAAATTTGGGGCTTGTTGATGAATTTAGATTATCTATTCACCCTGTTGTTTTGGGAGAAGGAAAACCGTTGTTTATTGATTTAAAACAGAGGATAAATTTAAAAATGGTTAATACAAGAACATTTTCCTCTGGCGTTGTGCAAATAATATATCATTGGAATGATAACTAAAAAAATCTTTCACTCCAAAGAGATCTTGTAATAAATATTATAAGGCAATACTCAACAGTAGTTTCACCTATTGAACTAAAGGGGAATCCATAAATAATGGGTTCCCCTTAATAGTATGGAATTATCAACATTAAATTTTAACAGAACCAAATGTTTAAAAATATGTTAAACCATTTATCTATATGTAAGTCATTGAGTTAATCTGTATTTCAACATCTTAAATTTGAACATATTTATTTCCGTAGATGCTTTAAATAGTAGATATAAAATTTAGGTGAGAAATCTTTTTTTACGATACGTGGCCAAAAAAGAAAAAGAAGAATAATAAAAAGAAAAACAACAACAAAAAAGCTTACAACCCTAGTATAGAGGATAATCTAGAAAGAGCTGCCATTCTCAAAATTGAAAACTTTGTTGTAGTGGTAGTTTATCTTCTAAAACAAACTCAATAGAAAAGATCAACGTTCCTTACAAGCCGTAAAGGAGCGTTTTTTATTTTCTAACACAAAATTTAAACCCTTATCAAAATCGTAATCATCACACCAGTTTTATCTTCACAAAAAATTTACATTTCAAACCGCTACTGTAATCTTCTTTTTTTCTATATAAGAGGTGAAAGAACATTTAATTTATAAAAGGGTAGTGATGAAAAGATGGCAAAATTTCGTATGGTGTTAACTGGATTTTGGCGATCTTCATTTAATTTAGAGAAGATGTCTTCGGATGATAAATTATTTTACATGTATTTACTGACAAATGAAAAAACGACGCAAATTGGAATCTATGAAATAACAACAAAAGAAATGGCACTCGAATTAGATTATACGATTGAACAGGTGGAATCATTAATAGAACGTTTTTGTACACATCACAAATTAATTCGGTACAATCCAGAAACATGTGAAATCGCCATAAAAAACTGGGGGAAAAATAACCTTCATAGGGGCGGAAAACCAATCATGGATTGTATGACAAAAGAATTAAAAGAGGTCAAGGATACCTCGCTTATTTCGTATGTTTGCGAAGGAATTGAAAGAGAGGAAATCGTTCGCTTATATGATTCTTATTGTAATAAAGAAGTAGAGAAAGAAATGAGCCATAAGGGTGAAGAACATACAATCAATGCAACTGAACATGATCAAATTGAAGAAATCTCTCGCCCTTGTGTTACGGAAACTGGGGAAGAAAAACAATCCTCTGAAGAGAATTCAAATAGTGATGATGACCAACAAAGTCAAAAATCAAAAGATATAAACGAAATCGTAGAGTTCTGGGACAGCAATGGATTTGGCTTATCAAACATAAATGCCAAACACCAGCTGTTATCCTGGTTAGAGAATTCCTGCTTTTTACACCCTAAAGATGTCGTACTAAAAGCAATGGGTATTGCCTGTGCTAATAACAAGCGAAGGCTAAACTATATTGTTGGAATTCTTAAAAACTGGAAAAATGAGTCTTTATTAACCATTGAAGAAATTGATTCTTATCATGACAACCAGTCTTCTAAACAAAAATCCAAGCAGTCAACTTCTATTGGAGCTGGAAGACCGATTCCGGGTGAGTTCGTGCTTGATCTTACAGCGGGTGAGGATTGAAGAGACTCTAAACATTGTCATACTTGATAAAGAATCTAAACCCTGTAAAAAAATAGATTTTTTAAAAAACACACGCTACTCTTCGTCAGTTTTTCTATATATATAGTGTGAAAAGGAAATTAATAGGAGAAAGGAAAGTGTTGAAAAATGGCAGAATGTAAAAAGGTTAATACAGATTTTTGGAGAGACCCGGTTATAAAGGAGATGACATGGGAGGAAAAGTATTTTTATCTTTACTTACTCACGAATCCGCAAGCAACTCAAGACGGAATCTATGAAATTTCAATAGAACAATTAGCAGAGAAAACTCGTCTTTCGATCGACAATGTTCAAGCATTGATCCGCAGTTTCACTGAGCATTATAAATTGATTAACTACAACCCTGAAACATGTGAAATTCATGTTAAAAACGAGGGAGAATATTTTCATGATGAAGACTAAGCAGCTGATAAGAGGGTTCGATCAAGCTGAATTAGAGGAACTTCATATAACTTTAAAATATTAGTCTTAATAAGAATGATTGATGGGGGAGGACTGAAGATAAAGATCCAACCCCTTGAAATTATTTTCTCTAAATAGAAAAGCCCCTTAGACATCATTGTCGCGAACAATAACGAATACATAGTAAAAATTGTGGAGCAATAAGAATAGGATTTCGTTCTTAAATATAAAAATTGAGGTGTGATCACATGAAAGTAAAAGAATATTTCGAGGAAGTTGTAAGATTAGAAGAATCTACATTGGCCCATTATCTTTTTCATTTAGTAAAAGAGAAGAAAATTTCTTCAAATGACGACGTATCAAAAATAGATTTAAACCAGGCAAATCATCAGATCGTAGCGGAAATGATACAAAAAAATCTTTTAAGTTTTCGAAAGGTTCGAATTTATTCATTGAAGCAGAACAAGAATGATTTTGTCTTCATTTTTGCCCGGAGCAAGAAAGATGCCATTCAACACTATAAGGAAACATATTTTCATGCTCCCTTAAACTGTATTGAATCCACGCTAGATCATCATTTTTATATTGGAAATGATATCATTTCATTCCGAGATATGAAAAAGGAATTTTCAAGATTTCCTGCGATAGCTGGGTCTTTTAGTAGAGATGAACTCGGTGTTTACTAGAAAAAAAGGGACGTTTTTCACGTTCTTGAAAAAACATAAGAACCACCTTTTTCTTTTACCTCTGTTTTAAAGATCAACCCCTCTTTTTTCTTAGAAAAACCTAATGAAATGAATATAAAAAATATAAAAACTGTATTTATACAGAAAAATCGTTTATATTTAATGTAAGTAACTAAAATCATGTTAATTAGGTTTGGGGTGAACCGCTATTTTAGAATTATCGATTAATAATCCTAGTAATCTACAGAAGGTTGCACATGCATTATCATCAGAAGTTCGCTTGAAAATTATCTACTTACTAAATAAAGGAACCATGAATATTCATGAGCTATCAGAAAACTTAGATAAGCCTGTTTCAACAATAGCTGCTCATGTAAAGGTGTTAGAGGATTCTGGGTTAATCCTAACAGAGTTGAGACCTGCAACCAGAGGTGCAATGAAGGTTTGTGCCCGTAATTTTGATGATATTCATATTCAGTTAAATGCCATAAAGGATCAAGCAAAGGATAATAAATATTATGAACTAGAGATGCCGATTGGACAATATGTTGACTTTTTTGTGGCTCCTACTTGTGGAATAGCTAATCATGATGGACTGATCATTCCAGAGGATGAACCCGTTCATTTCTATAGTCCTGTCCGTGCAAATGCTCAATTAATCTGGACGAGAAAGGGTTACTTTGAGTACAAATTTCCAATTGCGATTCCAGAAGAAACAAAGATTAATGAATTGCAAATATCATTAGAAATTTGCTCGGAAGCACCTAATTATGACCATAATTGGCCTTCAGATATAACTGTGTGGTTGAATGGCGTTGATATTGGTACTTGGACAAGTCCAGGAGATTATGGTGATCGACCTGGTAAACTCAATTCGTTGGCTTGGAGTGAAACGACTAGTACACAGTATGGGGTATTAAAAACGTGGAAGGTAACACATCATAAAACAACGATAGATGATATTCATTTATCTGATATTAAGATAAACGATTTAAATTTATTAGATCATCAATTTTTAACGTTTCGGATAGGCATCAAGGACGATTCCGTTCATAAAGGTGGCTTCAATCTATTTGGCAGAGAATTTGGGGATCATCCGCAAGATATTAAATTAAAAATAACTTGTAATCAAAAATAGTAATGAATTGTACATCCACCAATTTATTTTTTGGTGGATTTTTTTGTTTGTATTCAAAAAAGTTTTCTGAAATTTTTGTTAAAAACAGTTGACTCTCGAGTAATGTAAGCGTATTCTATACTTAATTACAGATATTTTGTAATTAAACAGAAAATCTGTAACAAAAGAAAACGAAGTAATGAATCTATTTTCGTTTCTGTTTTAAAAATTCTAAGTAAAAGGGGTTAACTAAATATGCAAAATATAAATATACAAAATATAAATATACCAAGAAAGGAATATCCACGACCACAATATGAAAGAACAGAATGGATCAACTTAAATGGTGAATGGAATTTTAAATTCGACCAAAAGAATATAGGAGAGAAAGAAAAATGGTATAAAAATAAAGGAGTTTTTGACGAAAAAATCATTGTTCCTTTTACATATGAAACAAAAGCAAGCGGAATTGGTAAAGAAGAATTCTGTCCAAATATTTGGTATCAAAAAACGATCACAATACCAAATGAGTTCCAAGAAAAAAAGATAGCCTTGCATTTTCAGGCTGCTGACTATCTAACAAAATTATGGGTAAATGGTCGTTTTGTAGGAGAAAGAAAAGGTGGACAAATCGCATTTTCTTTTAACATCTCAAACTACTTAAATGAAAATAATGAACTGGATATTGTCGTTAAAAATGAGGATAGTCAAAGCTGTTTTCAGCCAAGAGGAAAACAGCGATGGATCGATGAAAATTTTGGTTGCTGGTATGTTCAGACAACAGGAATTTGGCAAACAGTGTGGCTGGAGTTTCTAAATGAAACACATATTCAATCAGTTAAGATGACTCCTGATATTGATCGAGAATCTGTTGAGTTTGTTTATGAAGTTTCAGGAAACATGGATTCAGAATTAATACTAAGAACATCTATTTCTTATGATGGGCAGCCAATCAAGTCATTTGACCAAACAGTAAGCCGATCAAGTCTAACGATCCTCACAAACATTTCAAGTGAATTTCATCAATGGCGTGTTTTTCATTGGACACCACAATCTCCTCATCTATATGATGTAGAGTTCACTTTATATAAAAATGGTGAACTCATAGACAAAGTAACATCGTATTTTGGGATGAGGAAAATTTCAATAGAAAATGGAAATATATTGCTTAATCATACCCCACTCTATCAAAAACTCATCCTAGATCAGGGATATTGGAAAGAATCCCATTTAACTCCACCTTCTGAGGAAGCGATTATAGAAGATATTGATAAAACCCTAGAAATGGGCTTTAACGGTGTAAGAAAACATATGAAGGTAGAAGATCAACGTTTCCTTTATTGGGCGGATAAGAAAGGCCTACTAGTATGGTCGGAAATGGCAGCAACCTATGAATTTTCAGATGAGGCGATTCAAAACTTCACAGAGGAATGGATCGAAGTTGTAAAGCAGCAATATAACCACCCAAGTATCATCACATGGACACCATTCAATGAATCGTGGGGTGTGAAAAATATCTTCACAAATCAGAAACAACAAAAATTTACAGAGGGAATCTATCATCTTACAAAAGCAATTGACAGTATGAGACCTGTTATTGTGAATGATGGTTGGGAGCATACTGTATCAGACATCATTACATTACATGATTATGTAGAATATGGCGAAGAATTCGAGAGTCGCTACCATGATAAAGAAAAGGTTGTTACGAACAAAATCGCGTTTAATAAGCATAAACATGCGATGGCAAAAGGATATCACTATCAAGGACAGCCAATTATTATCAGTGAGTATGGTGGAATTGCATTTGATACGGAAAAAGGTTGGGGCTATGGAAATCAGGTGAAAAGTGATGAGGAGTTTTTATCGCGTTATGAATCGATTACACAGGCAATTAAAGATACTCCATACATTAGTGGATTTTGCTATACACAAATCACCGATGTTCAACAAGAGGTGAATGGTCTATTAGATGAAGAGAGAAATCCAAAGGTGGATTTACGTAAAATCCAAGAGATTAATAGTAAATAATAACCGTTTTTAAAGGGGAATCTAACCATGAGTCGAAATGAATACCCGAGACCGCAATTTGTAAGAAATAATTGGCTTAATTTAAATGGAGAATGGAATTTTGAGTTTGATGATGAAAATATAGGTTTAGAAGAAAAATGGTATCTCAAACACTCCGAATTTACTAAAAAGATCAATGTTCCATTTGCTTATCAAACAAAACGAAGTGGTATAAATGATCCTAGCTTCCATGATTGGGTGTGGTACCAACAAGAATTTGATATCCCAGAATCGATGCTTCATAAGCAGATCCTTCTACATTTTGGTGCTGTAGATTATCGAGCAATGGTTTTCATAAACGGGAATTTAGTAGGTACACACGAAGGAGGAAATACTCCCTTTTCCTTCGATATTACAAACGATTTAGTTGAAGGGAAGCAATCAATTGTTGTTAGAGTAGAAGATCCATCAGAGGATGAAACGATTCCTCGTGGTAAACAATATTGGGTTGAGAAATCAGCTGGAATTTGGTACACAAGGACAACAGGAATTTGGCAAACAGTGTGGTTAGAGGCAGTGAATAAAACGCGGATTCATAATGTGAGATTTACACCTGATATAGACAATGGCGAGGTTATCATCGATTTTGAGCTTTTAGGTGACTTTGTAAAAAAACAGCTTGAAATTGATATTAGCTTTAAGAATGAATCGGTAGCAAGTGAGTTGGTAAGAGTTCACGAGGGTTTAGTTAGAACATCTATTAATCTATATAATCGGAAGATATTACGAACAGGCTTCCATCATGTTGGGTGGAATTGGTCACCGGAAAATCCAAATTTATTTGATATAACCGTTCGATTAAAAGAAAGAGATACCGTATTTGATGAAATTTCCTCCTATTTCGGTATGAGAAAAATACATACTGAAAATGGGATGGTCTTTCTTAATAATCGACCTTATTATCAAAAGCTTGTTCTTGACCAAGGATATTGGCCAGAAGGCTTATTAACGGCGCCAACAGACCTAGATTTAAAGAAAGATATCGAACTAGCAAAAGAAATGGGATTTAACGGTTGTAGAAAGCACCAAAAGGTAGAAGACCCTCGTTTTCTATATTGGGCCGATCAATTAGGCTTTTTAGTATGGGGAGAATGTGCCGCCTCACCAACTTTCAGCGAGAATGCTGTTGCTCGGTTAACAAAGGAATGGATTGAGATTATTGACCGAGACTACAATCATCCGTGTATTGTTACTTGGGTCCCAATTAATGAAAGCTGGGGCGTTCCTTTTATCGATCATAATGATCAGGAAAAACATCATTCGATAGCCATGTACCATCTGATCCATTCACTTGATAAAACAAGATTAGTCATTTCAAATGATGGATGGGAAATGACCAAAACAGACATATGTGCGATTCACAACTACAATCATGGTCAAAAAGACGAAAAGGAAAAATATAATGAATTTCGTCATTCCATCCTTAATACCGAAAATTTGCTTCATTCAAAACCAAATGGAAAAAGTATTTACACTCAAGGATATAAACATAGTGGTGAGCCCATTCTGTTAACCGAATTTGGGGGAATTGGGTTTAAAGTTGGAGAAGATAATGGTTGGGGTTATACCTCTGTCAATAATGTGGAAGATTATGTCGCAGATTATGAACGAGTCATGAAAGCAGTCTATGAATCTGAATCCTTACACGGATATTGCTACACACAGTTAACAGATGTGGAGCAGGAGATTAATGGAATTCTAACATACGATCGAAAGCCAAAATGTGATTTAAAAGAGATTCGTAGAATCAATGAGAAGTGGCATGTACATGTTGTAAAGTAACAATTTGTTAAATCTCTTTTGATTGAAACTTACTTGATTTCAGTTAAGGGATTTATATATACCCTTCTAAGAATGGTCGTGAAAACAGAAATGTAAACGCTTTATCTGGAAAGGAGGCAACGAAATCGTTTTGTTTATAGTAATTTAAACTATATGTTCAGGGGGAGAAAAAATGAAGAAAAAAGCAGCGTTAATGTTTTCAATACTTTTAGTATTTGTTATGGCATTATCTGGTTGTAGTAGTTCCTCAAGCTCTGGTTCAGCGAAAAATGAAATTGTTTTTTGGAATCCATTTACTGGTCCAGACGGTGAAGATATGCAAAAAATTGTGAACGAATATAACAAAACAAATCCAGATTTTAAGGTTAAGAATGTGTCCATCACTGCGGATGATATGTATGCAAAAATCCCAACTGTTGTAAACTCTGGTAAAGGTATTCCTGATCTAACAATCGTGCATGCCGAGAGAATTAAGCAATTTGTTGATAATGATATGCTAGCAACCTATGATGATCTATTAGCTGATTATCCAGATATAAGTGAAGCGAATTATGTACCTGCGGGCTGGGATATTGGGAATATTGATGGTAGTCGATATAGTATTCCTTTAGATGTTCATAGCTTTGTTATGTACTATAACAAAGAGTTACTTGAAAAGTATGCACCAAATGTACTTGATGATGGTGTTGTTACATTTGATGAAATTAGAGAAGCGGCAAAGGTTTCTTCGAAAGACGGCGTTGTAGGGATGGGAATTACATGGACTCGACCTATGTTCTTATCCATTTACAATCAGCTTGGAGGAGATATTACTAGTGATGGTGAAGCACCGACTTTAAATACTCCAGAAGCTAAAGAAGCACTAGATTTATTAAAAGGCTTAGTTGATGATAAGATCACAAACAAAGATGGAGAAGATCCTGGTCAATTATTTAAATCAAATAAAGCTATTTTCTATCCAGAGGGTATATGGATGCAAAATAGTTTAAATGAAGTAACAACATTAGATTGGGGATTAACAAGCTTCCCTCAAATATCACCTGACAAAATTGTGAACTGGACGTCTTCCCACCAATTTGTCATGTTCCAGGACGAAAAACGACCTGAAGAAAAGACAAAAGGTATGATCGATTTCCTTAATTATATTAGAGAAAATTCACTTCCTTGGGCTAAGGCAGGGCAAAATCCAGCTGCACTATCGACTCTAGAAAATCCAGAGTTCAAGGAATTACCACATTCCTTCCTTGTACAGGATCCTGAGCTACAAGAGTCTCTTAAAATCTTTGATTACAAATATAACGGTTTTGTAGCCGAAGAGGTTGATAAATTAGTTGGTGATGCTATATTTGGTAAATTAGAGATTGAAGAAGGACTACAAAAAGCGCAAAAGGCAGTGGAGGATAAAATATCAGCCAATAATAAAAAATAACTCTCTTTCATGTTTTTCCAATAAACCAATGAGAATTCCTTAAGAAGCTTTAAGGAATTCTCACTCTATTCGATAACGAAAGAATAGGAGTTAATACTATGATAAAAACAGGTACAAACAATGATGTAAATCTGTCTCCTAATATAGGGAGTAAATCGAATAAAAGAAGAGTAAATTTATCTCCATTTCTGTATATTGGCCCACATCTTCTATTATTCGCCGTTTTTTTCTTATTTCCAACCATATACGGTATCTACATTTCCTTTACCAATTGGGATCTCATCGGTGAGCCAGAATTTATTGGCTTGGCAAACTATCAGGAAATCTTACTTAATACGGAATCAACCTTTTATGAACAGCTACGCATAGGCTTAGGAAATACATTTAAATTTGTTCTCTTTACAGTACCAGCTTGTATTATTGTTCCGTTGCTTTTAGCTGCGGGTCTTAATACCAAACCTAAAGGATTAAAGTTCTTTCAAGCATTATTTTACATGCCAACATTATTTTCAGTTTCGGCAGTTATGATCATTTTTTCTATGTTGTATAGTGCTTCATTTGGACCAATCAATCATTATCTAAAAATAGATACAAACTTACTCGCAACACAGCCTTATGCCTGGATGACTTTAGTAACGGTAACTGTTTGGTGGACAATTGGGGCAAATATGATTATCTATCAAGCTGCACTAAATGGTATCTCAAAGGATTTATATGAAGCTGCGTCAATTGATGGGGCAAATAGTGTTCAAAAGTTTTTTAGAATCACACTTCCTAGTATTAGGGCCCAGTTATTATATACAGTTGTTATTACGACGATTGCACAATTTAATGTATATGGACAGCCACTCATGCTTACAAAAGGTGGACCAACAAGCTCCACAACCGTTCTATTAATGTATATTCAAGAAAACGCATTTGGATCTGGAATCTCAATAGCAGGTATTGGGTCAGCAATGGCTGTTATATTAGGAATTTGTATTATGATTGTTTCGGCCATTCAATTTTTCTTTTTAAGACAACGTGACTAGGAGGTGCTTTTCGATGGAGAAAAAAAAGCTTTCTAAATCTATCTCATTACTCTTTTTGTTTGTTATGGCTTTTATATGGATTGTACCTCTAGGGTACACACTTTTCTCTACATTCAAAAGTGAAGCTGATATCCAATCAAACGCATTTACGATATTGCCTATTAATTGGGTTATTGGTAACTATCAGGATGTTCTTTTTGCCAATACAAGTGCTCCTGTAGCTAAGTGGTTTATGAATTCACTCATTATCTCCATTTCACAAACGATTTTAGTATTAGTGCTCGTTTCATTAGCAGGTTATGGATATGCAAGAATGAAATTCAAGGGAAGAGATGCGATCTTTCTCTTTTTAATGGCGACGATGATGTTTCCGGCGGTTGTGAATTTAATCCCCCTATATAAAATAGTTGATACACTAGGCTGGGTAAATACCTATTTTGCTGCAATTGTTCCAGGTGCAGCAGGGGTATTTAATATCTTCCTTGTAAGACAGTTCATGTTAGGAATTCCAATAGACTTTGATGAATCCGCACGCGTTGATGGTGCGTCTGATTTTCAAATTTTCATTAAGCTAATATTACCCCTTATTAGACCAGTATTAACGGTTGTTGCTCTGTTTACATTTACAGGAGCATGGAATGACTTCCTATGGCCCTCTATTGTGTTTAATGATGTGGAAATGATGCCAATTACCCCTGGATTACAATTGCTTCAGGGAATGTACGCACTTGAGGTTGCTCATTCTTTAACTGGCGCACTTATTGCAATCGTACCTACATTTATCCTTTATTTATTTACACAAAAATACTTTATGGAATCACTCTCCTTATCATCTGGGGTCAAAGGGTAATGAAAGAAGTTTTTCTTTTTTGGAGGTTATATGATGAATAGAAAGCTAGAAAGAAGGTTGATCTTGATCGGTGCGATATGGCAAATCATTTCAGGTCTTCTTACCATTTTTCTTTATGCATCTTATATAAAAAGTGAGGGCCTAAAAGCTTCATATAATTCAGTTGCAAAGCTAGAAGCATTAGAATCAGTTTTTGGTAGCTTATATATGTTCTCTGTTACGTTTGGAATGATGTTTGTTGTTTTAGGAATTCTTAATATCTGGTTATCAAAAACATTAAGAGATGATCAAATTGAAATGAAAAAGCCTATTTGGTTTATTCTTCTAGGGTTAGCCTCTTATTTTGTAATGGATATTTTAGGATCAATCATGTTCTTATCAGCAGGATTTTTGGCATTAGCAAAAAATAAATCAATATCTAAGCTAGAAAAGTATCATTTAGAATAGGGAAGTGATGGAAATAAGGAAGATCAGGGACCACTCAATTGACTATTTTAAGGGGTTACTAGTTATTGGCATGATCTATACACATGTTTTACAGTTTTTTAGCGATGCTTCCATTTTTCCATCTATCCATTTCATAACCCAGTTTTTTAATTTAATCACCTTTTCAGGATTTGTTTTATGTTTTGGATACGTTAATCAACTTGCTTATTACAGCAAATCGTTTAGCATGTCGTATAAAAAAATGCTGATAACAGGATTAAAAACGCTTATTGCGTTTTATGTATCTGGTGTGGCTTTTCAACTATATGTTGGAAATCTACCGCTAAGCACAGAAACGATCATGCCAATTATCTTGTTAAAAGTGATACCAGGCTGGTCGGAGTTTTTAGTATCCTTTACACTTATCATCATCATCGGGCTTGTTTTATTTCCTTTCTTCTCGTGGATAGCGAATCAGCCAATCATCATTTGGGGCACTTCGATCTTGCTTCTAGCAACAACCTGGATTGATTATCATCAAGTGTCTTCACCTTATTTAGGGTTGTTAATTGGTACGGATCGTTTTCCAGTATTTCCAGTCATTCAATATTTGCCATATTACTTAATCGGAATGTATTTCGCTAGGTATCAGATCAGGTTTAAGTGGAAACATTTCTTTATCGCAACACTAGGAACATGTTTATTTGTCTATTATTTAGTTGTTAACGGAGGAGCGCTACCCGGAAGATTTCCACCAAGTGTATTTTGGATTATGGGTCCAAGCTTCTTTCTCTATGTCTATTATGTAATGACGAAATTGTTGGTCAAATGGGGAAGTGGGGTAGGTATCCTCAGAATAATGGGTGAAAATGTCCTTTTCTATCTCTTAATAAGCAACATTTTTATTTTCTCATTAGCCAATGTGCTCGAAATGGTGATCATTGGTCCGTGGAAGGGACTACTTTTTACAATAACTCTATTAATTATCATTACTTACTTTATTAAAATCATAACAGTTAAACAAATAGAGAGTTCCCAAAGTCATTTAAAGAAAACCTACAACCAGAATGTTACGTCATGGACTGGTAATGAACTCTAGTTTCTAGATGTTAACGCAGAAAAAACAAAGAATGAAGTATTTTCTAAGAAAACGATCAATCTCTTCGTCACTATTGACCAAAATCCAAGGAGGAATATGCCCTTGAAGAAAATATGCTCTTGGTTCATTATTGGCTTACTAGTTATTACCTTTGTAAATCCTGTGAAAGAACCTAGCGTTCTCGCTTCCTCAGAACCTATCACTATGGAGGGGAATGACAAAGCCCTTCCAGAGAATATAAAGCAACTAAAGCATTTTAAGCTTGAGTTAGATAATAACAAAGCGAAAAGCGGTTCCTATCATAATGGAAAAATAACAATCAATTTTAGTGATTCTAAAACATTCAACTGGCAATCTAATCTTGGCATTAAATATGTATTTGTTAAAGGTGGAAAAAATGGAAATCTCTATCAGTATAATCAGGAGGATACAATGGATAACGGCTTGCATGCACCAAAAAATGGCGGTGGAAAACAACCAGACATTGGTCATATTACGTTCTACTATGAAGAAGTAGCAACACAAGTTTTTGAAAACCCTGTAATAGGAAATGGGGCAGATCCATGGATTGTAAGGCATACAGACGGGTATTATTACTACACACATACAACTGGAAATAACATTACGGTTTGGAAATCAAAGACAGTTTCTGGTTTGCAAAACGCAGAAAGTAAGGTCGTTTGGATCCCAGAGCCTGATACACCGAATGATTCACACATCTGGGCACCTGAGATGCATTTCATAGAAGGCAAATGGTATATCTACTTTGCAGCATCTGATGGAGACATGGGAAAACAACGCATGCATGTGATTCAATCAGAAACGGCTGATCCCTTAAGTGAATATTCCTATCCTGAAGGTAAAACTTATGGGAAAATCACGACACCGTCAGACAAGTGGGCAATTGATGGAACAATCCTACAGCATAATGGACAGTACTATTTTTCATGGTCAGGATGGGAAGGAGATGTAAATGTTCGTCAAGATCTTTATATTGCCCCAATGACAAATCCTTGGACCGTAAGTGGAGAAAGAGTCGAACTCTCACGCCCTGAATATAAATGGGAAAAAATTGGAGAACCACACGTGAACGAAGGACCACAATTTATAAGAAATCCTACTGGACAGCTATTTTTGATTTATTCTGCCAGTGGTAGCTGGACAGACGATTATAAGCTAGGATTGTTGACTCTAACAGGTTCAGACCCACTTGACCCCGATGCATGGGAAAAGAATCCTGAACCAATATTTGTAAAAGATCCTCATGTAGGTGTGTTTGGACCAGGACATAATGGCTTCTTTACATCACCAGATGGTACAGAAGATTGGATCATCTATCATGCAGCGAAATTCGAGGGTTCTGGTTGGAATCGAAATGTAAGAATGCAAAAATTTTCATGGAATAAGGACGGAACACCAAATTTTGGAACTCCTGTCGCAACCGGAGCATGGCAAGCGGTGCCAGCTGGTGAACAAGCAGGAACATTAACACCTGCGCTTCCAGTAGCTTATAAGTTTGAAGCAGAGGATGCAACGGTTAACCGTGCAAGAATCGTAAATAATACATCAGCCTCTAATGGTAAAAAGGTTGGTTATATTGATTTTCAAGATAGCTTTGTAGAATTTGACGTAGATGTTCCAACTGGAGACTATACATTAAAAATAAGATATGCAAATGGCATGGGCCAGCAGACCTCACACTATGTGTCCGTGAATGGGGAAAATGCTGGTGAAGTTGTTTACAACAGTTATGGGTGGGATACTTGGTATTTTACTGAAAAAGAAATAAAGCTAACTCAACAACAAAATAAAATAAGAATGTCAAAAGGCATTTCATTCACTGAATTAGATTTCATAGAACTCGTACCGAAACAGCCAGAATATCGATATGAGGCAGAGCTTGCAGCGCTTCGTAACGTAACAGTAAAAAACACATTAGATGCTGCTAATAAGCAAAAAGTTACATTTGATCGCGAAAATAGCGCAATTGAGTACCGAATCGATATTAAAGAAGCAGGAACATATCAATTAAAGGTAATCTATCAACATCAAGCAAACGTAGCAGCTACTCAAAAGATAGTAATGGATGGCAAACAAGTTTCAGAGTTAACCTATTCGCCAACAAGTAAAAATTCCTGGGGTACCGCCTTTACAACAGTAAAGCTTGAAAAAGGGGTACACACAATAGGACTGTCAGAAAGTTCTAGTTTGTTGGACGTAGATTTTATGCAAATAGTAAAGTAACTTTTTGGCGGATACGCAAGATATAAAGACAGGGGACGATTTTATGTTTAATACATAAGAACCGTCCCTCTGTTTTTCAGTTTCATTCCATCACTTCAGTTGGTGATGCGTCCTTTACAATGATCACACCATCGTAAGCCTGATCCGGCACCATTTCAATCGTATAAAACATCTTTAAAACCTTATACCATGTCTGAAAGTCATCACCAATATTGGCCATTTTTTGCTCACTTGAAATAATCTCCGACAATTCATCCGATTCTAGACTCTTATCAAAATCAACGTAAAAATTATTTTGCTCAATTTCACTAAATGCGTCAACTAAATCATTATGATTTTTTACGGTGAACATTTTACGGTTGCCAGAACCACCGTTCTTTGCCTGAAATTTGCTGTTGATAAAGTCAGTGCCTATTGCAAAATACTTTGTTCCAAATACCTCATCTAGATAATTCCCCATAGATTTATAGCCAGCAGGTGAGGCAGACGTTTTCTCAACATGGCCATTATGTCCTGAGAAGAATACTTTTTCATTTCCTCGTTCCTTTTCATATCCCATAATCCATTGTAAATTTTCAGCTAAATATTGATCGCGAAGGTGTGTGTAGTTTTCTTCAGTTAAAAACAGCTGTGTACGTTGCTTCATATTTTGTGCATATGCAGTAGCAAACGCAAACTCGTCAGAAGACGAATGTTCCAAGTATTTAGCTTCATTCGATTGTAAATCCTGAAGAATGTCATCAATCGTTTCATCTACTTTTTCTAACTGTTCTGTTGTTAAATCGCGCATCGTTTCGTTTGATACATGTTTCAGTTGATCACTATATTGATTAGCAGCTTCCTTATCTACAACAGCAAAATAATCTAGAAGTCCCTTTTTACTTAAGTCATAGCGCTGCATATCATTTCCATAAAAACGAATTTTCTCATCGTCATTAACCGATTTGTTATATTCATGCATCCACTCAACAAGATCAACCATTTGTTCTGTTTTATAAATACTATAATCAAGGCTGTTAACAGCAGCTTCTGCAGAACCTTCTCCATTTAAAATATAATTGTTAATCTGCTGACCTCCTCCGAAATCACCTTCTAGAACAAAGACGCGAACATTTTCCCTTTTCACCACAGTTTCAAAAACCTGTTGCTTTAACTCCTGAAATTCAACATTCCCATGTGTTGCTTCTCCTAATCCAATGACTTCCACGTCATCTGGAATGTCCATTGTATCTACTGTTGAAATATATTCTTCCGCGTTATCTATAGGCTCACCTTTTCCACATCCTGAAATGAAAACAGTAAAAGAAATGACTGCTATAAGCGAAATGCCGTTTTTTAATAATGTCATTTTTTCTCCTCAACTTTCTTGTTTTGTCTAAATAAAACATAAGTTATTAAATTCAATGTTACATGACATAGTTTAAATTTAGGTTAAATCTGGATTATTTACATTTAAATCTGGTGGTGAAGAGTTGTGGGCAAAGCACCTAAATGGTTAAGGAAGGGTTTTCTCTATTAATTATTAGAAAATTTAAAATAGAGTGTTGACCTATGACATCATATGATGTACTATAACCTTATAGATGATGTTATATGACATCATAACAAAAACTTAGAGGTTAAATGATAAGTAATTCATTCACTACCTACCTAAGTTAAAATTTGAGGGGAGAGGTAAATTTATGAAACAAGAACATGTGGTACAAATTCAAAACGTGATCGAGGCTGTAAAAGGAAAGGATATTAAAAACATTTTCTTTGTTGCATGTGGCGGTTCAATGGCAGCGCTTTCTCTAGGGGATTATTTTGTGACCAAGGATACTGACATGCCAAGCTTTGTTTATACTTCAAATGAATTTATTCATCGTGCACCGAAAGCATTGGGTGAAAACAGTCTTGTGATAGTAAGATCTCATTCCGGTACAACTCCTGAAACAGTCAAAGCTGCTACATATGCAAGAGAAAAGGGTGCCTTAACTGTTGCGATTTCAATGGATGTTGAATCTCCTCTTTGTCAAGAAGCAGAATATACAGTTCATTACAATTATAAAGATGGCTCTGATGCGATTGATGGTGAGATTGGAGTATACTACACATTACTCTTTAAATTACTAAATCAATTTACTGGGGAAGAGAAGTTTCTCCGTGGTGAGGAACAATTATCTAAGCTAGGAGAGTTAATCGAAAGCAACCAAGCAAAATATAAGGATGTAGCAGATGCATTTGGCAAGAAATATAAGCGTGATAAGGTGATTTACACAATGGCAAGTGGAGCATATATCCATCATGCTTATTCCTTCACAAGCTGCTTGTTAATGGAAATGCTGTGGATTCATTCAAATGCTATTCATTCAGGAGAATATTTCCATGGACCATTTGAAGTAACTGATTTTGATGTCCCATTTTTAGTCGTAGTTGGAGAGGGACCAAGCACACCGCTTGATCAACGTGCTCTTGATTTTGTAACGAAATATAGCGAAAAAGTTGAAGTCGTGAATGTGAAAGAGTTTGATTATAGTGGAGTGGACGAAGACCTGAAAGAGTATTTTGGTTCAGCACTAGCGGGTCCTGTTTTACGCTTATACGCTGATGGATTAGCTGAACATACTGGACATCCTTTATCAGTAAGAAGATATATGTGGAAAATGGAATATTAATAGTCTGAAAATTGGTTACAAGGGGGAAATAATGTAATGAAAAAGTACCTATGCTTTTTAGTTATTATTTTAGCCAGTTCTATGTTTTTAGCAGCATGTTCTTCCTCCAATGAAAGCAATGGCGAAACATCTGATGGTGATTCAGTAGTAATTGATTTCTTTCATAGATGGCCAAATGAACCTAGAAAATCATTTTATGATGAAAAAATTGCAGAATTTGAAAAGCAGCATCCTAATGTAAAAATTAATGTTGATTCTGTTTTAAATGATTCTTATAAAGAAAAAATTAAAGTCCTAGTCTCAAATGATGATCTTCCCGATGTTTTCACCTCATGGTCAGACACGTTTGCTGCAAATCTAGTAAGCTCCGGACGTATTATGGAGCTAAATGATATGATCGCGGAGGATACAGAATGGTCAGGTAATATTATCGAGTCTCAATATGCTGGATTTACGTTTGATGATGTGACGTATGGAATACCGTTTACAGTTGACGGTAAAGCTTTCTTTTATAACAAACAAATTTTTGAAGAAAATAATATAGAGGTACCAGGGTCATATGATGAACTGATCAATGCGTTAGATCAACTGAAGGAAGCTGGCTATGAAACTCCATTAGTAGAAGGGTTAACAAATGGTTGGGCCATTTCTCATTACATGGGCACTATTTTTGATAGAGTCATAGCTAATGATGTTCTTCTTAAAGATTATAATGTGGAGACTGGTGAATATACAGATCCAGGATATATTCGTGGTCTAGAAATCTTTAAAGAGTTAACCACTTACATGGGTGATGTGTCAACGGCTATTGATCATGAAGCAGCTCGAAATATGTTTGCTGCTGGTGAGGTCCCAGTATTATATATGCAATTTGCCGAGGTTGGATATGTACAAGATGCTGGTGATGTGGAGTTTGGGTTCTTTAATTTTCCGGAAATTGAAGATGGAGATGGAAGACCAAAATCACTTACAGGTGCACCAGAAGGCTGGATGTTAAGTAAAAATGCTCCACCTGAAGCCGTAGAGTTCTTGAAATTCCTAACATCAGAGGAAACGGCTAAGGAATTTACGAAAGCAGATGGTCAGTTGAACGCTATTAAAGGTGGCGTTACAGAAGAAACATCAAACCCAACAAGTCTAGAAGCCTATCAAGTTATACTAGACGCATCAGATGCGACTCCTTGGTTTGATAATGCGGTTGATATCACAATTGCTGATATTTTCATGCGAGGTGGTCAAGAATTAGCAACGAATCAAACAACACCAGAAGAGATTATGACAAAAGTACAGGAAGCAGCCGCTACATTACGTAACCAATAAAAAGTAGAATTGCCCTAACTAAGAAAGCAAAAGTTAGGGCAATTCTTCAAAAGAAAGGTGGGGGATTGTAATGAAGGTAAAAAAGGTAAAAATAACTCCAATCTTATTCATGTTACCAACACTTTTATTTTTAGGACTGTTTATTTACATACCACTTATTCAAAACTTCTATAATAGTTTTTTTGAGTTTAGTGTCTTTTCTCAATCAAAAGAGTTTGTTGGTTTGACTAAATTCAAACAATTATTTGTTGATGAAGTAGCTATCATTGCATTGGTCAATAATGTTAAATATGCCATCATTTCCGTGTTACTTCAAGTGTTCTTTGCATTGGTGCTAGCCGCTATTTTAGAGGATAAGTTGTTTAGACGATTTGCGCACGTCTTCCGAGTGATTTATTTTATGCCAGTTATGATTTCAATCTCAGTTATTGCCTTATTATTTGGATTTGTCTATAATCCGCAAATTGGATTATTAAATAGTTTCCTTGAGCTTATAGGATTAGAGCAGTTGGCCAAGCCTTGGTTAGGTAATTCAACAACGGCCATCTATAGTGTGATCGCTATGTCTCAATGGCAAAGTATTGGGCTCATTACGATGTTGTTTATCGTTTCCATTCAGAAAATTCCCAAGGATCTATATGAAGCTGCAGAGATCGATGGTGCTGGAAAAATACGAAGATTCTTTAGTGTAACAGTTCCACAGGTGAAGGAAGCTACTTTTGTTAACTTATTAGTTACTGTGACTGGTTCTATTCTAGTATTTAACGAACCTTATATTCTCACAAATGGTGGTCCAGGAAACAGTTCCATGACATTAGCCGTTCACATGTATCAAACAGGCTTCTTTAAAGATGACATGGGCTATGCATCAGCATTAGCATCACTAATCTTCTTATTATCAGCAATATTTGCGCTTATTCAAATCAAAGTATCGAAAACAGGGAAGGAGGATTGAAACACATGATCAAAACGAATATGAAGAAGTCCACAATCCCTAGTGCCGTTCCTACAAATAAAACAAAAATTCCAGTTCAAACACTCATCACCAAAAATATCGTCTTTCTCGGTTTGTTAAGCTTTGCTATTATCATTCTATATCCACTATTTTGGATGTTTATTTCATCATTTAAAAGCTATCAGGAAATTTACAGTAATGTTTGGGCTTTGCCAACGGAATGGAAATTTGAAAACTATTCCCTTGCCTGGTCCAAAGGCATTTCAAGCTATTTTTTCAATAGTGTATATGTCACAGCATCTACGATTATTCTTACCGTCCTAGTAGGAGCAATGGCTGCGTTCGTCTTATCACGGTATAAAAATCGCTGGATTGACGCAGCACTCCTTTTTACAATTGGTGGGTTAATGATGAATCCACAGGTTGCTTTAATTCCTTTATTTGAAATTTTAACAATCACAAACTTGATTGATACACATTGGGCACTTATTTTGACCTATGTAGCTTATCGATTACCTTTAACGATTATCTTAATTCGTGCTTTCTTTTTAACTGTACCTAAAGAGTTATCGGAATCTGCGTTGATGGATGGCTGTACGGAATTCGGCATTTTTTGGCGTATTTATTTGCCGATTTCACTACCTATAGTCGTTACATCTGTTATTTTAACCGCCTATTTCGCTTGGAATGAATTCTTATTTGCAACCGTTTTCATTAATTCAAGTGAATTAAAAACGATTCCATCAGGTTTAATGGTCTTTCGAGATGCTCTTCGGACAGACTGGGGAGTATTGCTATCAGGAATGGTCATCGCAACAGTACCAATGATTATTTTACTTATATTTTTACAAAAATACTTGGTTAGAGGTCTTGCAGAAGGCTCTGTGAAAGGATGATGCTTGATGAAATTAATCACAATTGGTGATAACGTAGTGGACTGCTATTTGGATCAAAAGAACTATTATCCTGGAGGTAATTGTGTCAATGTAGCAGTAAATGCCAAGCGTAATGGAGCGAATGAAGTTTCGTATATTGGGATCTTTGGGAACGATGAACAAGCTTGTCATATCAAGAATGTACTTAGTCAAGAAGGGATTGATTATCTATATTCACGCGACGTCATTGGTATAACTGGACAGCCGCAAGTGACATTAACAGAAGACAATGACCGTGTATTTGTAGGAGGACCTAAAAATACCGTACAGCATAAATTTAAAATTCAGCTCATTCAAGAAGAGCTGGATTATATCAAAACCTTTGATTTAAGCCATGTGAGCTGCTATTCCTCCATGGAAAGTGAATTAGCTAAATTATCGCAAGTATCAAAAGTGTCGTATGATTTTTCTAATAGAAAGGACCTACCATATATTGAATCGATTGCTCCGTATATTTCGTATGCTTTTTTCTCAGCTGCTGAGCTCTCAGAAGAAAATTTTGAGCGCTTTATAAGCGATTTACGTTCTTTTCAGTTTGAGATCATTGGTTTGACGAGAGGGGGTAAACCAGCAATTTTTATTAAAAACGGCGAGATGTATGAGCAAAAGTTGAAGAAAATTGATGTGGTGGACACAATGGGTGCAGGTGATAGCTTGATCGCAGGCTTTTTAACTGCTTATATGAATGGTGATCACATAGAAGCTGCCATCGAGAAAGGAACAAGATCCGCAGAAAGAACTTGTCAGGAATACGGTGGATTCGGTTACCCGAAAGAAATGCAAAAAGTTTAACGTACTTAAAGGTTATTGTATAATGAATGGTAACGTTAAACATATAGGAGCGAGCTTAATGAGTAACCGCGATTCAATTCAGAATTATTTATATGAAGAAATCATGACGGGAATTAAACAATTTATAGAAAATAATCGACTAAATCAGGGAGACCAAATTCCTACTGAAGCTGAATTATGTGAAATTTTTCAAGCTAGTAGAATATCGATCCGTCGTGCCATAAAAGAATTAGTAGACGAAGGTGTTCTTCAGATTATTCGAGGAAAAGGTACATTTGTGAATACATTTCGTAAAGAAATTCACCTTTTACATTTTCAAGGATACACCGAAGGCTTGACAACAAAAAGTGAATTTATTACAAAAGATATACTTTCAATGGAGAAAATAAAGGGTACACCCCATATAAATAATAAATTTAATAATCAGTTTGACGAGTACATTGAACTAGTAAGAAAAGTTTATCGAAATAATCAAATATTAAGCTTGGATTATGCCTACTTTCCAACAGAACTTTATCCTGAAATAGAAACCAAAATTACAGCAGAAAGTTCAACTTTTAGGATTATAAACGATGAGTATGGAATAAATTTTAGTAAGGTTTGTAAGGATCTTGAATTTGTTCATCCAACAGAAGAGGTTCAAAAGCATTTAGAGGTTAATAGAATGACCCCCATCATTTTAGTAGATAAAATCATTTATAATGAAAAATCAATCCCTGTTCATTACTCAAACTACCATTTAATCGCAGATCGGGTGAAGCTACGACTAGAAACAGATTACTAAATGGGGTAAAAATATACGTAGAGGAAATGATTCCATGTATAAAGCAGTTGTTTTTGACTTTGATGGGTTGATTTTTGATACCGAATCAGTTCATACAACGATTTATAAAGAAATGTTTGAGTCACATAACGTAGAATTTCCATTTATGACATGGATACAAAATATTGGAACAAAATCTAATGTCTCGATATACGATCTTTTAGAAAAGAAAATCGAACAAATTGATCGAGAACAACTTAAAAAAATGAATAAAGAAAAGCTGGAAGCAAGGTTGAATACATTAAAGGTACGACCGGGTGTTGAGGATTTCCTGAAGGAAGCACAAGCCATGAACTTAAAAATCGGTCTTGCATCCAGCTCTGATTATAAATGGGTTTCGAGCCATTTAGATCGGTTAGGCTTACTACATTATTTTGAATGTATCATGACGTCTGACGATGTGGCTGAAGTGAAGCCCCATCCAGAGCTTTACTTGTTAGCAGCTAAAAAGCTGGGTGTTGAACCTGAAGTTTGCATTGCTTTCGAAGATTCCGCTAACGGCTCTCTCGCCGCAAAACGAGCAGGCTTAACATGTGTCATTGTTCCAAATGACACCACGATGCATTTAACATTTCCTGAGGTTGATTATCGGCTATCTTCGATGACGGATTGTGCGTTGGTGGAGCTTGTTGGGAAATTAAGTGATTGGAAGGTTTAGTTTAATAGATTGAACAATTTATCGTTGTTTGAAAGCGTTGTTAAGTATGTCTGTATATGTTTTATAAGAAAGAGGCGTGTGAATTTTATTTCATGCTTCTTTTTTTATGGGGAATTTGATTCCTTACCAATTAATTGAGTAACGGATCGTTTAAACGGAGTTTTTCCGTTTAAACGAAGAATTGAATTCGATTTGGGGGATATAAGCGGATTTTTTCCGGTTAAGCAGTGTAAAATGGTCCATTTTCTTCTTTTTCGGTGAAATAAGCGGAATCTTTCCTTCTATTTCATCTATTTTTTGTAATATTTTCTTATTAAAAGGAATTCTTCCGGTTATTTTAGTAGCTTATTTCTGGCGATTCTTGAAGATTTGGAAATCGCTTATACGGCAACTGATTGTGGTACATGTGTCTATGTAATTTTCTTTGCTGTCTTACTTGTAAAATTCCTTTTAGTCTTAGTTTCGAATTAAAGTATAAACCAAATTTGATAAAGGAGTGCAGATTACTATGAGGCCTACATACTAAAAAAACTAAGCCATTGCTTTAAATATAAGATACACATCGAACACGCGTTCTTTTTTATAGTATAATAGAATGGCAATAGATAGGTAACTCAAGGGTGGTCAGCGTTACCCCGTATGGAAAGGGGGTGATGCTTATGTTGACAGTATTTCAAACATTAATGCTAATGATTGCATTTGCAGGTTTGGTGTTGTCGATCATATCTTTTAGAGACAAAAAATAACCCACCCTTGAGCTTTCCAGGCGATAGGTGAGTTATTTTCCAAACATCGCTGATCCCCTTGATGGGAACCTAGCTATTGTATGGACTGTTTGGTGTTACAGCACCGAACAGTCTTTTTTATTTTATGTTTTCTCTACTACTATTATAACCAAGGTATAAATGTTTGAAAAGAAATGAATAGAAAGAATTGGTTTTATTCTAGCAATTTTTATATAGTTTAACATGTAATGGTTTAACTTCTTTATGATTTAAAAAAGGAAGTAACTAAACGTCTATTAAACCCCTTTTAATATGGTGACAAAAGTTTTGACAGCATGAAAAATTGACTTGCTCATTTTTATTCCAATTGGTGTGCTAATACGATATTAAACTACCAGAGGGTGAGAGTTGATGTCTAAGATGTGGATAAATAATTCCATTAATTGAGTAGTAACCGATCGTTTAAATAATCGGATTTTTTCCGGTTAACCGTAGAAAGGAACTCAATTTTTGGGATATAAGCGGAGTATTTCCGGTTAAGCAAAGTAAGATGGACCATTTTCTTCTTTTTCGATGAAATAAGCGGAATCTTTCCTTCTATTTCATCTATTTTTCGTGATATTTCCTTATTAAGAGGAATTTCTCCGCTTATATTAGTAGCCTATTTTCTGTCGATTCCAATCGTATAAAAGGGAACTGATTTTGGTAAGCATTTTTATGTTGAGTTACTTATAAGTTGCTTTTTACTCCTGGTGTGAATTACTATATCAAAAGCGCATAAATAAATACTACACTAGAAAAACACATCCAAGCCATTCCAACTAGTATATTAAAAAGAAAGAAGATGTTATTCCATGCCAATAAAGAGACCGACAAGATCGATCAACGACATATCCTTTTCCGTCCTTGATCTTGCATCCATTGTGCAAGGGGGGACGCCTGGCCAATCCTTTCAACATTCGGTAGAGTTAGCACAGTTAGCAGAAAAGCTAGGCTATAAACGGTACTGGTTAGCGGAGCACCATAATATGCCTGGCATAGCAAGTTCTGCAACATCTGTGGTGATCGGCCATGTAGCAGCACATACTTCTACTATACGGGTAGGATCCGGTGGAATCATGCTTCCCAACCATTCGCCACTGGTAGTAGCGGAGCAATTTGGAACCCTCGAAGCGATGTTTCCAGGCCGAATTGATTTAGGATTAGGGCGTGCGCCGGGAACGGACCAAATAACAGCCCATGCCCTTCGTGGAGCAAACTACACCAATGGAGATGATTTCCCAGAACAATTAGAACAACTACAAGCCTATTTTCAAGGCTCTGGACCTGTACGAGCAATCCCTGGTGAAGGAGCAAAAATTCCTATTTGGTTGTTAGGCTCTAGTGGGTTTAGTGCAAGACTATCAGCACAACTCGGGATGCCGTTCGCTTTCGCCAGTCATTTTTCACCTGAAAACACACTACCAGCCTTAGATTTGTATTACGAGAACTTCCAACCGTCGGAGGATTATAAAGAGCCTTACGCAATGGTAGCAGTAAACGTGATAGCGGCAGATACGGATGAGGAAGCCGAATTGCTAGCCACTTCCATCAAACAGAGCTTCCTAAACATGATAAGGAACACACCATCACAGTTACAACCACCAGTAGAGAATTTGGATGAGCTCATGAGCCCATATGAAAAGGCAATTCTAGAAAAACAATTAAGCTCCACGATCATTGGGAGTCCTAACAACGTAAAGAAAAAGCTGCAATCTTTCTTAGATGAGACGAAGGCAGATGAGATAATGGTCAGCACAATGATCTATGACCACAACGCCCGACTCTACTCCCACCAACTTGTGGCTGAAATAATGGAGTTTTAGGTAGAGGACACTTAAAAAAGGGAGGAGGATTACACACTTTAAAAAATCAGCCACCACTATCGAACGAATGTTCCTTTTATAGTATAATATAATGGCAATAGAAAGGCAACTCAAGGGTGGTCAGCGTTACCCCGGTAGGAAGGGGGTGATGCTTATGTTGACAGTATTTCAAACGTTAATGCTAATGATTACATTTGCAAGTTTGGTGTTGTCGATCATATCTTTTAGAGACAAAAAATAACCCACCCTTGAGCGTTGGAGTGCAATAGGGTGAGTCATTTACCTTATAGCGCTGACTCCCTTGAAGGGAACCTGCTATTGTATGACTGTTCGGTGTTACAGCACCGAATAGTCTTTTTTAGTTTATGATTAATCTAGTATTATTATAACCAATGAATGAATGTTTGAAAAGGAATTCAAGTCATTGCAATTATAAATAGTGAGACTGTTGTATTGATTCGCCTTAAAATACAGAAAAAGGAAACAATGTATAATTAAAATATGTTCATAGAATTAAGGTAAACCGGATGTATAGACCGTTTAAAATACAAATATTCCCATTGCCCTCCAGTACTTCCTGAAACAATGATAGCTGCATATACTACTTTTTCAGCATTCACAGTTGCATTTGTCTTGGAATCAAAACAATAGTTAGCTAGGATATGATAAAATAGCAATTATCAACCTAGCAAAAATTACTAAGCATTCCTTACATGTAGATTAAGAAAAGTAGTAAAACTGACTTTGCTATGACATCAATATTTTATTTTACCGGGGGTACAAATGACCAAGGAAACTAAATTAACGGGCGTGATTTTTTTATCTAAATTGATTACACAATATGCTCAATTACATTCAAGAACAATAGGAAAGTCTGCGCAAGAATACATTCGTCAAATTGGAATTCGTACAGGGGAATGGATAGAAACTTTTTATGATGAGAACAACGGATTAAGCTGGTCTCCCGATCAGTATGCTGAGATAATTGTTGATCTTAAAAACTCTATCGGAGGTCATTTTACTATTTCAGAAGTACACCCTGACCATGTTGTTGTAAAAGCTACTGGATGTCCATTTGGTGAGGTTGTACAGGATGCACCACACCTTTGCAATATGACATCAAGTGTCTTTGGGGGAATAGCTGCTAGAAGGTTTGGGTACGGAAAAGTTAGCTTGCGAAAGAGAATAGCTTTAGGTCATTCTGGTTGCGAAGTCGCAATTTATTTCGAGCCAAATGAAACGGAAGATGGGGATGAATATAAAGATTTACCCATTACTCCCAAAAACGGAAATCCTTTTGAATGGGAAGAAGAAACAATTAATGCACTTCATGCGGAACTTGAAAAAAGTGATAAAATGATTTGTGCATTACTTGAAGAAATAGAAGAATTAAAAAAGAGAGTTAACAACGAATAATTAATGGTGATGCTTATGTTGACAGTATTTCAAACGTTAATGCTAATGATAGCATTTGTAAGTTTGGTGTTGTCGATCATATCTTTTAGAGACAAAAAATAACCAACCCTTGAGCTTTCCCGGCGATAGATGAGTTATTCGCTGATCCCCTTGATGGGAACCTAACTATTGTATGGACTGTTTGGTGTTCGAGCACCGAACAGTCTTTTTTAGTTTATGATTTCCCTATTATTATTATAACTTTGTCTCAGCCACAGGATGAGGAGGATACATCTGATCTCATATGTGGAAAATCAAATTGTGGAAGATGATTATTAGTGATTTACAAACCATTTATATAATGGAAAGGAAGTGGAGGAACTGAAGGAGAGTATATCTACTTAGTTGACGACCCGTTCTAGGATAGGGGGACAATAAAGAAAAAAAACTCCAAAAAGATCTTAAAGTATAAAGTATTATCCTTAAGCAGAAATTCAGATACAAAATGATAAAAAAAGATATCAAAGAAATTGTTGAATTTTGTGTTCAAAATGGATGTGGATATTCGAACGTAGAGTTAAAGAAATATTTTATGATCAATTAGAGCTAAGAAAGAAGTAGAACGCGGTGGTTTTAGAGAAAAAACTACCTGATTGAGGTTGAAGAGGAGTAAAGTTAAGTTAATAACTGATCAGATTGTTTTATACACTCTTGAAAAAATAAATAAGCTAGTGGACGGACCGAGTAAAATCATAAAAAAACACTTACTTTATTTGACAGACAAACTAAGTGAAATCTATTATAATATATAAATAGTAAACAAGCAGCATGATCTTAGCATCAAGGAATGAAAGCCCTTTCTTACGATATCTATTTTGAAAGGAGGGATGAAACACCTTAGTGATTGCTCTTCAACCATGTAAAGCTGTTAAAGTCAAAGCCTCGCACTAGTGGGAGGAAGATAAGTAATAGCCAGAAAAGATAAACTTATTATTGTTATTTCATATATTCTTTATGGTCTGTCCATATTTAAAGGAGGAAGTACTATGACGAATTATAAGGTGTTAAATCAAGAGCAAGTCAATCAATTCATTGAGTTAGGTTGGGTAAAGGTTGAACAAGCATTTCCTAAAGAAGTGGCGTTAGAGGCTCAAAAAATTGTATGGGAGAATGTTGAAAAACGAGGAATTAAAAGGAATGATCGTTCAACCTGGACGGAAGAAATGGTCCAATTAAATGAAACCTATGAACATGATGAATTCCAGAAATGTAATACAAAAAGATTAGCAGATGCCATTGAGGATCTTGTCGGGGAGGGGCGTTGGGCGGACAGGACAGTATATGGAGAGAGTGATAAGAAGGTTGGCTATGGATGGTGGCCAGTTAATTTTTCTCAAGGTGCTCTCAAACCATGGAATGTACCGACTACAGGATGGCATTGGGATGGTATTCATTTTCGCCATTATCTTGACAGTCCCGAACAAGGCCTACTTTGCTTAAATTTATTCTCTGAAATAGGAAAACAAGGCGGAGGCACACTTGTTGCAGAAGGTTCACATAAAGTAATAGCCAAATTTCTTTCCAAGCAACCTGACGGAATTGAGCTTGAAGACGGCATCCGTACTCTGAATAAACAGCACCCGTGGTTTTCCGAACTAACTGCCTCTAATAAAAAGGACAACACAACGAATGATGAAAAAAATCGGATCGAGGAATTTATGGAAAATCCGTATGTTGATGAAAATGGGATCAAGCTTAAGGTGATTGAAACCACCGGAAACCCTGGAGATGTGATTTTATGCCACCCGTTTTTATATCATGCTGCCTCACAGAACCATTCAGGCGTTCCTCGTTTCATGTGTAATCGGACTACTCCACTAACTGAAAGAATCAACATAAACCGTCCAAATGGGAACTATTCACCATTGGAGTGGAGTATTAAATCAGTTATACATAAAGAAGCTACAATATAACAGACTATTAATAGAGGAGCTGCAATTATTTAGCAGCTCCTCTGTTTCTTTAGATACAATCATACTCATTCTACAAAGATTATTATCTTTAAAAAATCCTATATCTATTACATTTGTATTCCTGTGTAAGAGTATAAAGCACTTCAAGTTCAAGTTAAGATACGCAATTTTACCTATCAATCTTAGATATCATCCAATGAATTTTTTCTGCTAGTAATCTTGAGACGTTTTCATTCAACATCCCATCTTTCGTATGAGCTGGAGTAAAACTGCATACCCTTCCTTTTCCATAGAAATGCTTCCAGCCTGCGATCGAATCGCCATCTACACCTGTACTCCACAGGTCAACTTCTGTATTTGCTGTATCACACTTTACAAAATACTGCTCATCGGAAAAGGAAAAAGTATTTTCCCCACTTTTTTCATTTTCCTTTAGCATGTATGTAACATCCTGAAGTCCTGGTGGGTGATAGTCAAAATATCCGCGTAGCATTTGTATGTAGTTGCTATTAGGATCATATCCTGCTGAACCAGCATGCCATGCTAAAACATTCCCGCCATCTTCCACATAATGGACAATCTTTTTATCCAATTCATCCGTTAGCCAAGTGTACACGCGTTCATCTTTAGGGTTTAATTGATCCATTTTAGCGTTGATGAATAAGTCTGGCTTTTCATCGAGGACCTTAGATACTTCTTCATGCGTAATGTAGTAAAGAGTTACGTTCTTGTTTCCTAAGCATTCTATTGCTGCTTCTAGACCAGCCTTGGCCTCATCAGCATCGTGCCAATAGTCTCCTAGTAGTGCTACTATTTTTACCAACGTTTTTTATCCTCCTTACCAATTCAATTTATTCCTTTGATAATCAATGTACTTATGTCTTATATAGCAGGGGCCTTCAATATTTGCTCTTGTATTCCAGTTGCCGATTCTATTGCATCAATCGTTGCACCTAGATTAAATTCACCTATTACATTTATATCATTCTCCCTTTGAATTCATATTCCTGTTATTACTATTAAAAACTAGAAAAAAGCAGAAGGAGTAGCTTCAGTACGCCTGACTCTCATGGAAATCATCGGAACGTTCTCATGTTTTGATTCTTTCCTTTTAAGTAAGCAAGTAATGCCTTCAAATTCTGTTTGAAAAAACAGTGCATATAATACAGATTTTTACAAAAGCTATTTTTGGTTGTCTCTAGACAATACATATATTATAAAGTTTAGGAGGAAGAAAAATTGCTTAAAAAATTTATTACACTAACTGTTCTATCTTTCGGTATTCTTTTTAGTGGATTCCAAGTAACACATGCACAGGATATGAACTGTGGAGATTTTGCAAATTCGCAAGAGGTAATAGAATTTTGGTATGGTAACGGTTATAGTGCAACAAATGACCCACATGATCTTGACAGAGACAATGATGGTTTACCATGTGAAGTATCACAAGCTGATTACGACGAATACGTAGCAGATCAACAAGCTAATGAAGGTGCCACTGAAACAAATGAAGGTGAAGCTCAAATTGGCGAGGGACTGCAAGGAGGAGGAACACTTCCAGAAACAGCAACAAATAATCCAATCATGATGGCACTAGGTATCATGACTGTTGCTATTGGTGCATTGTTTCTTTTACGAAAAAAACAGTTCGACTAATAAATAACGACTTAAATGTTTGAAAGGTAGGCTAAACGCCTACCTTTACTTGACTGAAGGTGATAACATGCAAAGAAAAATTGGTTTAGTCATGATCTTTCTAGGATTCGCTCAATTTGTTTATTTTGGAGTTGATTGGTGGCAGCAAAGACAAGCAATACATCAAATGAGCGATGAAGAATTGAATCAATACCTTGGATACAAGGATACATATCATGAAGGAATACAAATTAATAAAACTAGTGAAAGTAATGGGAAGCCTCACTTACAAATGGGTGAAGAAATTGGCGAATTACATATACCAACGATTAAGAATAAGTATCCAATCTTCTTAGGAACGGATAGCGAAACCCTAAAGTCAGGTGTAGGAATGCATAAAAGCAAATGGACAGTACTCCCAAATGAAAATGGGCACATCCTATTATCTGGGCATCGAGATACTGTATTTGAAGAAATGGGTGAACTCAAAATCGGGGATGCATTATCCATTGAGTTTGAAGGTAGTACTTACGTTTATCAAATCAGAAAAATCTTTATCACAAACAAAGAAGATCGAACCGTCATTGTAAAAAAAGAAAAGCCACTCCTCACCATCTCAACCTGCTACCCGTTTGAATTTATAGGAAAAGCCCCACATAGGTATATTATTCAGAGTGAGTTAGTTGATGTGATTGGAAAATAAAGTGAAAAGTAACATTTCTTTATACAGTAAGAAGAAGGGATGTAACAGACTATTTAGTTTAATTATTAAGTTTTAATAAGATGATCTCTGTTTTAAACAGGGGTCATCTTATTTTATTAGTCTTTTGAATAATAAACTCAAATTAATGAGTTTTAGTCGATATTTAAGGAAAAAGCCTAGCTTTATAAACAAATAATTAAAAACGTATGATGAAGTAAAATTAACAATTATTGTCGAATGAGGTAAAATTAAGTTATTGCACAAGAACCTGAAATGAATAGACAAGGGGGGATAAATCTGAACTGTCCATTTTGTTCAAATGTAGAGCCCGTATTAGAAAATGACTTATCCATTGCCTTTTACGATATATACCCAGTAAACAAAGGACACTTACTAGTCATACCTAAACGACATGTGGAGCAATATTTTGATTTAACAATAGAAGAAAGAAGAGCAATCGATTCCTTATTATTTGAAGGAAAAGCATTATTAGATAAAGAACACAACCCAGAAGGATACAACATCGGAATCAACAATGGTGAAGTAGCAGGGCAAACCATTTTTCATGTCCATGTTCATCTTATTCCGAGATATAAAGGAGACATGGAAGAGCCACGTGGTGGAGTAAGGGGAGTTATTCCAGATAAAAGAATTTACTAAAAGGGAGAAAAGCAATATGCCAGTGTATAACAAGCTTGTTAGAGACAGAATTCCAGAAATTATTGAGAAAACTGGAAAAGCTTATAAAACTTCTATCTTATCTCATGAAGAATACATAAAAAAGCTACAGGAAAAAGGGTTTGAAGAATTACAGGAGTATGTGGAAGCAAACGACAAGGCCAGCTCTCTTGAAGAATTAGCAGATCTTTTAGAAATTGTCCATGCGTTAGCGGAATATCATGGCTCATCAATCGGAGAGGTTGAACAAATTAAAATAAAAAAGCCTCAGTCCTAGGAGGTGAGACTCTATAAAGAGTGATAGTTATTTATTTTGAGTTTTGTTTTGTGGAGGCTGCTTAACAATACTTGATATTTTTTTGCGTAGTCCGTAAATTACATTGTGATTATTGCGAAAATAAAACTGTTTTCCATTTTTACTTATCCAGTCAGTTTTCTGACTTGTGATTAACGCAATATCTATATGTGCTCCGATGCTTTGTTGCTCGATACTCTTGTTTGTGTTTTCCCGAATAACATTATGCATCACTCTTTCAGCATATCGAATCAATTCCCCCTTACTTTTTTTGAGAATAAAATTGCCTTCAAAATCTTGAGGGGTTATCTCATCTCCGTATTCTGCTGTTCTAGTCATGTTATCTTCAATCTGACCATAATCAGGACCGTCAAACAAATAACTATACACAGGATTTCTTATTTCGATAAGCTTTCCGTTACAAAAAATGAGCTGTTTTAGGAATAAACCTTCCTTATCAATACCGCCAATATGTACAAATGTATTTATATCAAAATCTGAAAAGTAGAATCCAAACTTGCTAATTATATATTCCTCTAAGTTATGTCTATTCATTTTTTTACAATAGTCATTATGCATTAAACTATAAACAAGGTCTCGAACATCTTTTCCTCTATATATAACATTCTTGTTTTTATCTAATGAACAAGAAGTTGCTAATCTCCCACTAAAAGAAATCACATAATTATTAGGAAGAATAAAAATTTTATTATTATTATCCTCATAGAATGCAAATTCCCCACCAATATAATGTGTTTCCCTTCCATCTATCGCCATAACAATAAAATCCTTACCTTTAAAATTAAGTGCTAACGTCATCTAATCACCCCTAATATAAAATTACATTAGTAAATTTATATTAAGAGTCACTTCTTTTAGAATCTTTTTTAGAACCATCCTGACTGTCATGTCCCCGATATTGTCAGAAACAAATCAACTTGAAGGATGGTCATTATATTTCGTTTTACCTAACATACTTAATCAGCACGACAGACGCTGGTAACGTAAAGTTAACAGTGAAACAAATATCGGAAGTGACTTATCTAATTCCAAGTCTTTGAAATCAACGAATTGTTTAACAAGTACAGCTGTAGATTGCACGGAGGAAGCAGCTATAAAAAATAATTGATAAAATATTAGACAATTTATTGAAATAAAATGAAAGAAATAGTTCTAAAGTTTTGAATAAGTCATAAAGTATCATTAAGAGGAGGTGATATAGAACCATTTGTAACGAAAAAACTGAATAATAGACAGGGAAAAATAAGCTCAAAAGTGAGCATTTTAATAAATAAGCGAAAGCAAAGATGATAATAGGCTATCATTTAGGATGGCTAGTAGGTTTTTATTAGATAGGAGCATGATATAAGTTTTTAGCGGCTGATCCGTACAGCGGCTGAACTATGTCATGCTCTTTTTTGTTGTCTGAAAAGGGGGTAAGCAAGTATGAAAGGTTGGAAAGACAATCAAAACATTGAACGAATTTGGTTTTGGGACCAACTAGACGAACCGACAGGAAAGTCTGGTGCCCAAAGGTTCTCGAAGCATTGGCAGCTGGAACGCGACAAAATGGATATTCATCGGCAAATCAAACTTTACGAGCAAGAGTTAAATAAACAAACAAAATAAAAAGGAGGAAATTTCATGAGCGGACGATCTACTGAATATATTAAGGACATTCACGTAATAGAGTCCACGGAAAGGTTAAACTTATCGGCAAACATTGAACTTTTGGGTGATGGTTTTATACGTAAATATTACTTTCATACCCGCAGCAGCGAATTGTATTGCTTTGACCGAAATTTTCTAACCCATCACGATACAAAGCTGTTTTTAAACAAATCAGGGGTTTATGTTCTGTTAGGTGAATTAATTAATAAAGAAATTATGGGGGCTTATACAGGGCATTCATTAAATGGGAAGACGCGGTCATACAGCCACGAAAATGACTTTTCAAAAGACTTCTTCACCGAAGTCATCTTCTGGACTTCCAAATACAATGACATGGATTTAAATTTTCTCAAAGCTTACGAATATTTAACGAATAAAGCGATACAACAAGCAGAAACGTGCGAATCTATGAATAACAATACAATTTCCTTGAATCCTATTGAAAAAAGAGATAAAAAGTCTATTTTCGACCAAATGAGTGAATTTCGTTCACTACTGCACATTGCTCAAAAAGATATTTTAGGCATAGAAGAATTCGATATGATTTACGAATTTACCCATCGTAACTATGAAGCAAAAGCAAGGTATTCCAATGGCTGCAAAAATTTCTTGGTGCTGGCTGGGTCCCAGGCTCAAATCATTTCAAGTGAGCCAGAAATGCAAGAACTAAAGGAAAAACTGCTGAGGGAAAAAGTGCTCAAAAAAAATGGAGATGTATACATCTTCAATGAGGACACCGAATTTAACAACATCTCCCAAGCAAACCGCTTTATTTGCGGACACCAAAACGGCGGAGCAAGCTCCTGGGTAGATTACCGAGGCGAGTCCCCGCAAGCCAAAAGAAACAAAGAGTAGCAGATGCTGCTCTTTGTTTCTGAAATTTTATTTTGAAGAAGGTCACGAAAATGAACTAGCATATATTGATGAAAAATTTAGTGTCTAATTTTTGCGTGTTTAAACATATATGAAATGATAAGGAAAAGATGTTTTTGCACATTTGATCTGAATGGTCTAGGCAAGGAACTGAAGTTTAAATTCAAAAGCAGTCAAGAATCAATTGGATTGCACCGGCAGTAATAGAAAGAGAAGGCTATCGACAAAGATTACCATAACAAAAGGGTGGGAAATTAATCATGTGTGGAGTCGTGATTGGTGGATGAATACAAGTACAAAATTGAAGAGATTTGAACAATTGTAAGTAGGATATAGAATAAAAATATTTATTGAAAAATAATGGATTAATATTCCAGTATTTTATCAATTAGTTTAAAATGAGGAAGAAGTAAAATTAGGAGGGATTAATTTTGGCTGATTTACAAGATGTTGTAGATGTATTAGGTGATATTTTATTAGAAATTAGGGAACTCAATAGTAGGGTGGATTCTCTAGAAAGCAGTCTAAATTCAATAGATACAAATGTAAATATGATCGATAACAATGTTCACTCAATAAAACTAGATGTTGCGACAATTGATAATAATGTGAATTCCATTGATTCATATGTACACTCAATTAAATTGGATGTACAGACAATTGATAGTAATGTTAGCTCAATTCAAATGGATGTTTCAAGTATTGATATTAAAGTAGATTGATTAGTAGAGGGAAACTAATTTATTTTTTATAAATTTTTAACTAAAATATAATATGAAAAATCCTTACCTTAAGATAACCTATTCCTTTTCCGGTTATCTTTTTTGTGTAAGTCCACCACGGTTCATCTTGTTAGGCTCCTAAATCCCTATACCCATACCTCCTATTATGACGTCCAAACTCTTTCGGCAATAGCGTTATTAGCAATCATCGGGACGATTCTCATGTTTCTTTCGTTTCTCAAAACGAAGTAACATGAGAACTGTCCTCTTGTTTTTATCTCTTGAGCTAATTAGGTAAAACATTAGTCTTTAGTTTTAAAAGCATTCTTATTAATAATTAAAATTTCTATGTTATATTTCCTAACAGTTTAGTAGTACTCCTCCAAAGCATTTGATAATTTAAACTCAAGTTAATTGATTTAGATAAAGAAGGAGGTGATTGATGGAGTATGAACAAAGTCAGTAAACAAAATCTGGTGGATCAAGTTCTCGTACAATTACAAAATATGATTCAATCTGAAACATACAGTCTAGGTGATAAGCTACCATCGGAAACTGAGTTGATGAAATTGTTAGATGTTGGAAGATCGACGATTCGAGAGGCAATTAAGACGCTCGTCTATATGGGATTAGTAGAGGTCCGGCAAGGAGATGGTACGTATATCCGCTCATATCAGTTAACCGGCGATCCCTTTGAGGCGAAACTATTAAAAGCAGATGGGCAAGAAATGAATGAAGTGATACAAATTCTAGATATTCAAATTTCCGGCTTAGCAGCCCAGCGAAGAACAGAAGAAGATCTAGAAAAAATTTCTCGTCACTTGGAAAAACGGAATCAGTATTTAACCGAAGGCAATATACCCAAATATCTTCAATCGGATTTAGATTTTCATTATGCGATTTGTGAAGCAAGTCATAATTCGGTGCTAATTGACATGTATACGTCTATTCATCAGCTATTTAATCAAATGCTTGATGTGTTGATCCAAGATGAAAAGGATTATTACAAAGAAAATAATGATGTTCATAAAAATCTTTATCAAGCGATTATCAAACAAAATCCGGAAGAAGCGAAAATGTGGGCAGAGGTCAATATTAAACTAAGAAACACGCCTTAATATAAAAAGATCAGATGTCTGGATTTTTCAACTCAAAAACATCAGATGATAAGATAAATTTTTAGTTAATTCATCAGATGATATGAATTATTTTTATAAAAAGCGTGTAAGGTACGCTTTAAAAAGTCAGAATAATCGTAATTTTATAATAATAGGAGGGGTATAAATGTTTAAAAAATTAATCCGCGTTGGAACGATAGGAGTTCTCAGTACTTTATTATTAAGTGCTTGTGGTTCATCTGAAAGTGGGTCAACTATTAGTGAAGCACCTGCTGAGAGTGATGGAACAGGTACGACGTTTGAACAAATCAAAAGCAGTGGGAAGTTAACAGTTGGGACGGAAGCAGCGTTTGAACCGTTTGAATTTGTTAAGGATGGCAAAATCGTTGGCTATGGAAAAGATATTTTAGATGTCGTCGTTGAAGACCTTGATGTCGAGTTAGAGCAACTGGATCTTCCATGGCAAGGAATTTTACCAGGGCTTGACGCGAAGAAATTTGATTTTGTTGCAACATCTGTAACGATTACGCCTGAACGTGCAGAAAAGTATGACTTTACAATACCAATTGCCGATGGAACGATGGCTGTCCTGAAACGAAAAGACGATTCCTCTATCAAAAATCCTGAAGATATTGCTGGAAAAGTCGTAGGGACACAGCTTGGCTCTGGGCAATTACAATCTCTGGAAAAGTATAATGAAGAGTTAACGGCAAACGGAGGAGGAGTTAAGGAAATTAAAGAATACGTAGGCTTTCCAGAAGCGTATCAAGAGTTAGCAACAGGACGAATAGATGCTGTTATTAATACAAAAGCCAACCTATCAGGAATATTAAAACAAAATCCAGATACGTTTGAAATTGTTGATACATTTGGTGACCCAGTTTGGATCTCGTGGGCGGTTCGCAAAGGTGATCAAGACTTGCTTGACTATTTAAACAAACAGATTTTAGAACTTCGTAATTTAGGAGAATTAGCAAAAATGCAGGAGGAATGGTTCGGCTTTACGATGGACACACCAGATTCCGGCTACCTGCCAAAATAAGGGATAGGAGAGGGTAGCGATGGATTTTAAGTTTGATTTATTGATCAGTAGTTTGCCTGTTTTGTTAAAAGGTGCATGGGTTACCCTACAAATGTCTGTATTAGGAATTGTCTTTGGAACACTATGCGGCTTAATTCTAGCAATCTTCCTTTTAAGCCGCAAGAAAATCCTTGTGATCCCGACGCGTGTGTTTATTAATCTTATTCGTGGTATTCCTTTTATCATTCAGATTTTAATTGTCTATTATAGCTTTTCGAGTTTTGGTTTTGAGATTCCAGCGTTTGCGAGTGGAGTGCTTGCAATGTCTCTTAATACGGCGGCCTTCCAAGCAGAAATTATTCGTGCTGGAATTGAGTCAATACCAAAAGGACAAAATGAAGCTGCGACAGCACTAGGGATTTCAAAGTTACAATCAATGACGCGCATCATCATTCCACAAGTGTTTGTGAAGATCTTGCCATCTATTACAAACGAGTTGATTACATTATTGAAAAATTCATCACTTGTTTCAGTCATTGCTGTTGTTGACTTGACTCGGGTTGGACAGCAAATTGTCAGTACAACCTATAGCCCAGCTGAAATTTATTTAGCAGTCGCGCTCCTCTATCTTCTTATGAATCTAACCATTTCACAGGGATCTAAATTATTAGAGCGCAAAACGGCCATTTACCGTTAAAAGGAGGTGCTCGAATGTCATTTGATTTTAGTATGTTCACCCGATATGGCGGGGTATTGTTTGAAGGCCTTTTGAATACAATGTTTATTTGTTTCATTGGTCTTGTTCTTGGACTCATAATAGGTGCTATTACATGTTGGATTAAAATGAAGTTCCCAGGCTGGTGTTCGATCATCGCCAATATGTATATTGAATTTTTCCGTGGAACTCCCTTTTTAATCCAAGTCTTTCTTCTCTATTATGTTGGTCCAGTGTTTGGCCTTGAACTGAGTGCGATGGCCGCTGGAATTATTGGCCTCAGTCTATACGGTGGAGCGTATTTTGCAGAAATCTATCGATCTGGTATTCTATCGATTCCAAAAGGGCAGATTGAAGCAGCCCAAGCATTGGGAATTAGCGAAACTGCGATTTTATTTCGAATTGTGATCCCCCAAATGCTTGGTCTTATTATTGCACCATTAGCAAACCAGATAATTACAATAGTAAAAGAATCCGCGATATTGTCTGTCATCACAGTGACAGAGTTAACCTTTGTTGGCCAAAGGGCGATAAGCGAAACCTATAATTACGTCGAAGTTTATACGATGGTTGCGATATTATACTGGGCGTTTGTCAGCTCACTATCATTCCTGTTTGGTAGATTGGAAGTTTCCGCAACAAGCCACTTAAGAAAAAAAGAATCTCCTCCAAAGAGATTCATATTTTTTAAAAAACAAGAGTTTTAAAGGAGGAGGGGTAAAATGACCCAAATAGCTGTCAAAACAGAAGTAATTCAGGTGGAAGGCTTGCAAAAATCCTTTGACGAGAATGAAATCTTAACTGGTATTGATCTAAAGATTAAGAATGGGGAAGTCGTTTGTATCATTGGTCCAAGTGGCTCAGGAAAAAGTACATTATTACGATGTCTGAACCTGCTCGAAACTCCTTCCGGTGGAACCATAACGATTGATAATGAGGTACTATTCCCACAGAACAAAAAGAATGAGGCACATCTACGCCGTATGCGCTCTAGTCTGGGAATGGTCTTTCAGCAATACAATCTTTGGCCACATAAAACTGTACTCAACAACCTTATCGAAGCACCTTTACTTGTTCAAAAGTTGGAGAAAAAACTAGCTACTTCTAAAGCATTAGAATTGTTGTCGAAAGTGGGCTTAACCGAAAAAAAGGATGCCTATCCGTCTAGTTTATCCGGTGGCCAGCAGCAGCGTGTTGCGATTGCGAGAGCCTTAACAATGGATCCGAAAATAATGCTATTTGATGAACCAACGTCAGCACTTGATCCCGAGCTTGTAAATGAGGTGTTAAAAGTCATGAAGGACCTCGCGTCTGAGGGAATGACAATGGTCGTCGTCACACATGAAATGGGCTTTGCACGTGAAGTCGCTGACCAAATTATTTTTATGGACCAAGGAATCGTCGTAGAGGAAGGACCGCCTGCTGAAATTTTTACGACACCAAAGAGTAAGCGGCTACGTCAATTTTTAAATACTGTTCTAAAGTAATTTTTAAAAATTAGGGAGGAATTAGAGATGTATAAACCAAAACAATCTTTTGAAAAGCAAACATTAAATTTACCATTCACAGGAATCTGTAGCTTTGGGAAATATCCTATATGTACTAATTTAGATGAGTTAGATGCTGACATTGCCATCATAGGAGTACCATATGACATGGGAACACAATGGCGTTCCGGAACACGATTTGGTCCACGCAGTATTCGCGATGGTTCTACATTATATAGCTTCGGCTTAAATGGCTCATATGATCCAGAGCGTGACACGATGTTTCTTGCTCCCCCACTAAAAATTGTTGACTGTGGCGATGTCGATATGGTTCACGGAGATCTACAGCAAAGCTTTGAAAATATTGAGGATGCTGTTCGTAAAATTATATCCAAAGGAGCCATGCCAGTTGTGTTAGGTGGAGATCATTCAATTACGATTCCAGTTGCACAAGCATTGGATACACTTGGACCTTTAGTTGCCATTCAAATTGACGCTCATCTTGACTGGGCTGATGAGAGATCCGGCCAGAGATTTGGTCATGGAAGCCCGATGCGCCGTATAGCAGAAATGGATCATTTTAACGAAATGGCTCAGGTTGGGATTCGTGGAATTGGCAGCAGCATGAAAGGTGATTTCGATGCTGCGAGAGATTACGGCAGCGTGATCCTAAGTCCAAAACAAACTCGGAAAATTGGTATCGACGGGGTTTTAAAACACATACCAAAAGGAGCACGTTATTTCGTAACATTTGACGTCGATGGTCTTGATCCTTCTATCGCACCGGGAACAGGTACTCCATCTCCAGGGGGATTCTCTTATGATGAAGCAAATGATTTGCTAGAAGCCATAGCCAATCACGGTGATGTCGTTGCCTTTGATTTCGTTGAAGTTGCTCCTCAATATGACCCAACTGGTATGACAGGTCAAACTGCCTCCAGACTAATCCTTGATTTCATGGGCTTTATTACAAAAAAACGAGAACAAATTGCAGAAGTTGCAGGTGTAGGTGAAGGTGTAAAAGGTTAAAGGAGGGATACAGTTTGCCAAATATCATTCATATACCTGGAGGAGAAGCCCGGAGTTTTCTGCTGAAATCGGGTGAATTATTAAAAGTGACTGATGTTGAGGGGAAACAGGTTGCTGATTTTATTGCCATTTCCTTTCATAAAAAAGATGAATATTTATCAACGGCCCATACGCGTACAATGAACAGTCGATTGACCGTGATGAAAGGGGACCAGTTATACAGCAATTATCGCCATCCCCTGTTAGAAATTCTTGAAGATACGGTTGGTGTTCACGATACGCTGTATCCATGCTGTGATCCAATGCGGTATAAACTAGATTTTGGCGTAGAAAATCACCGAAACTGCCGTGACAATTTTGCTCAAGCCCTAGAGGAATATAACTTAGACTATGGTTTCATACCAGACCCACTTAATTTATTTCAAAATTCCCCTCTGAATGCAGATGGAACATTTGCCAATTTTACAGAACCCGAATCAAAGGCGGGGGATTATGTTGTTTTTAAATCTTTAACTGATTTAATTATTGGGATATCAGCTTGTCCTCAGGATATGACGCCATTATGTGGCTATCAAATTACTGATATTAAGGCGGAGATTATGTAGATATATTGTTCTCCGTCTAAGGTTTACCAGTACAACAAGCTGAGTTATCGAACCATAAATATAAAAGGAACAAGTTAATTTAGGACCGTATGGTGATTGGAGCAAGGGGGACGGATCTCTTGCTTCTTTCGTTTCACTAAGCGAAGGAAGCTCAAGAACCGTCCCTGTGCTTCTTTAGTATATTTTCTATCTGAATGGATCTTTGAATCTTCATATAGCCAATTTAATACCGTCATAACTTGTTTTTTTCCTCTTAATTGGAGTCTTCTAATGTTGTTGCTTTTGTTTTGTGCATAAAGTTTCGCACTTGCCGGTACAGCTAATTCGGATTGTAGTATTTTACGAATGCTTTCTAGAAATTCTTGTGTGCCTTCGATATCCATCGCATATTGGTCATTCCTAGCAAGGCAGAAGGTCCCGTCTCCGTCAACGTAGCCCCTGATAAAATCTCTATAAAACTTTCTATCTAGATTTTCCGGAAATATAATTTTATGAGTTTTTCTAGGAACAACACCAAATTTCATTAAATCTAGTGCTAATTTAGGAGAAGTAATATCTAGAGAAACCACCTCGAAATCTCCGTGATGTGTTTTGGCAATATGTTCACGAATTGGATGCTCTGCCTCCATAGCTTCCTTAAATTTTAAAATTATATCTTTGTCTTTTTTGGCAAGTGTAATCGTTAAAGTCCCTTTCTTAGTAAGGCAACCATCGGCGACAACGAAACCAAGTAGGTACGCCTTTTCTTCTGTATCTATCTCAGAGAAGTAATTAAAATTGGCACGGTACATATTACTCGTATTTCTTCGTTTAATTCCACGCACCCGCAAAAGCTGTCTAACGTTTTGGGCACTCATATTATAATTCTGAGCCAAGTTACGAGTAGGCTCACCAGAAATATACCCTTTAAGCACATTGATCGTCCTTTCTTTTGCATGTGTTAGTCCGAGACGTTTTATTATTCGGTCGGCAGTTCTGACAGAAACATTGTAGTTTTCTTTGATCCAAAGCTTATCAATATGGTTTAAAAACGATTTAGCTCTTATTTCATCTAGTTGCTCTGTAGTTAATGGCATTGCTATTCCTCTTTTCTCTATTAAATTTTTACTCCTCTAGAAAAAAGTGAATTCACAGTTTAATGCATTACAGGCTGGAGTAATGTTAATAAGAATACTTATTGGCCAATAAAGTAATTCAACCTGTATAAATTGAGATTAATAGACGAAAGGTTATTAGCCAAATTGAGGGAGGGGTTCTATCAAGAGATAAAAGTCTTAAGACCAGACCAATTAACTAGTGCGATGTAATTTAAAGGTAGTAAAAATTATCTAAATTGCGGTAATATTAAAATATAGGAAAATATGGATGGAGTTAATTTAATAGAAACTTTAATTCTTAATAATATGGAAAATTAATCAAGGCTATAAATAAAGGACGAAATCTAAATACACTGAATAGACTTAAAGGAAATTAAATGGAAATAGATACGTTTATGCCTTTTTAGAGTGGAAACATTTATTTAGGGCTGTTGGAATTAAGTCAAAAACGAATTAAGGGTGTGGGTGATTTGAACGAAAAACTATTATTTAGAATAAAGGAAATTTTAGTAGATTGTGCTAAGAAAAATAGTCTAATTGAGTACGGTAAAATTAGCAAAGAGTTACGCGGTGCTATTTCTCCTATTAAACTTAATGAACCATTAGGGGAAATTTCATTGAGGTGTATTAAAAATGGTTTTCCACCCTTATCTGTTCTTGTTGTTAATCATGATACTTAAAGACCAGGGGAAGGTTTCTTTACTTGGGTTGCTACTAAAATGGGGTATGCAAACTTACCTGGATCTGAATGGGAGAGTTTCTTTGAAGAACAATTAGAAAAAGTATTTGAATTTGATCAGTGGGATGAATTTTTGTCCAATTATCAACATAATCAAGGTAATAAATTACCAATGACGAAAAGAGATGTACAGAATAATACATGGATTTTTCAAGGAAATCCAAGACAGTTTCGAATAAATGACTATCTGAGAGACAATACAAGCATTATGTGGTCTCTAAACCAAGAGCATTTTCAAAATGTAATTAATATAGGTGATACAGTTTACATATGGCGTTCTGATGGTGGTCAAAGAGGAACAGGAGGCATTATCGCAAAAGGAGCGGTTACTGGAACACCTGTTATGAATGACGATCCAAGCCCATATTGGAATAATACAGATGGGCAAGAAATGAAAATAAGAGTGCCGATACAAATAGAAAATCGATTATTGGATGATGTATTTATTAATCGACAAGAATTATTAGAACATTCTACATTATACAATTTATTAATCCTTCGAATGTCTAATCAGACAAACTATTTAATAAGTAAGGAACAAGCGATAATCTTAAACAAATTGTGGAATGAAAAACTTATGGGTAGTAACTCTAGCAGTGTAGGCTTTGATCAAGAAAAGTTCAATCGTGAACTAACTAATAAAACGTATGTGAAAGGAAAAGAGACTCCATTTTATATTATAACAGTGAAGAAGTTCCTTGATCATTATGATAAGGGCCCATTTATTTATGAGGTTATATTATTAGAGGACCACAAAATAGTGTATAAAGCAACGGTTAAAGACGATACTTCAAAACAATTATTAACTCCTACGAAGCATAAAGGAATGGAGCTTTTATTTTCTAGAAATCCACTAGTGAGGTTGGAAGATATAAGCATGGTTCATTATAAGGAAGATAGGTTAAAGGCTGATTCATGGGAAAAGGAACCAAGCCAGAGTTTAAAGACCGTTTTTGATAAATTAAACGTGAAGAGATTGTCATATATTATCAAGCAAGATTTACAAGCAGAAAGGTCGCAAAATGCTTCATTCTATAAAGATGGAGAAGTAAAACAATACTTTGGTAACCGCTATGAAAGAAAAGCGATAAATAGACTTCGGGCCATCGAAATTCATGGAACATCTTGTGTCGTATGTGAATTTAATTTTGAGCAATTTTATGGGGAGCATGGTAAAAATTTTATTGAAATTCATCATATTAAACCTTTGAGTACATTAGACGAGGTGATTGAAATTGACCCGGAAAAAGACTTAGTTCCTGTTTGTTCAAACTGTCATCGAATGTTGCACAGGAAACGTGAGAATGTTTTAAGCATTGAGGAGCTTAAAGGTTTATTAAGGAAAGGGATTTCAATTAGAAATTAGGGGGCAAGTAATATGGATTATGAATTAGTTACATCTCTAGATGAAGTAATCCTTAATATAAAGCAATTCAATACAGATTTAAGTGAAGAACTCGATGTCATTTCGCAATTATCACAATTTAAGCACTGGTATTTTATTCCTCAAATCAATTTATTCGGACCAAGCAAATATATCGGTTATAAGAATATGAATACTTCTAGATATAACAGAGGGAGGAGTAAAACTGGAGTAGACACTGAAAAAGAGTTGAAAATATGGTTTGTTAAACTTTCTAAAGATTCGGAAAAAAGTAAAAAATTGATGACGGAACTTGAAGCGATATTGGCATGTCATAATAAAAAACCTCGAAGTAACGCGCATATACATATTTTAAAAAATGGCATCAATTTAAAAATAGAGTAGTAGTATCGGTTTTCTTTCCTTCTTTTTTAGAGTGTTGACAGTAACTATAGTAAATGCACTGGAGGGCAGGCACCACTTTCTGAAAGAGAAAGAGTTTAAAAGGTACATATGATTTTTTCTGGGGACCGATTTACGATAATTGCATGTACTATTGATAGACGTTTAGGAGGAGATGGCAAATGATTGATAAAGAAAAGAAAGTTAAACCACAAACAAACTATGTACAACACTTTTCAACCAGAATTCCGTGGAAGGATAACGATTATACTGGGCGAATTGACAATAACCCAAGGTATAATGTTGCTGCTCAAGTAATCCCTAACATAGCATCGACACGGGACTTGGATTTTGAGGAAACGAATAAAGGTAAAAGTTACGAACAAGTAGGGTCAGTAAGAATGCAAAGCTGGATTACAGAGAACGCTGCGTTCATGAGTGATACCAAGCTGGAACTTAAAATGAACCACCCATATAAAAAGGGAAATGCTAAGTTCAAGCATTTCGAAGAAACAACTTTTGAGATGGACCCCTATTCATTCTTATTGCGCCCCTTTTCATGGACACTAAAGGATAATGCCAATAAGAAACAAAACTATTACAATTTTCATTTTGACTTAGAAAAAACAGAACAAATGCTGAACTGGTCAAGTTCGTGGGTATCGCATGGAGAATCTCAAAAAGGGATTTTCGATTACTTCTTTTCCGGAATTAATCCGCATAACTCATTGATATTTCCATATTACAAACAAGTTCCATTTGTCGAAGATAATCGGCGTGTAATTGCAGGAATAGGAAATATAGTCTCAAATGTAGAAATTCATGAGTATGAGTCTGATGGAAGCAGTAACGAAAAAAATTATATTTGGGAAACAAATGCAGCTCATTCAATAAGAATTGATGGCAAAGATGGCTTTTTAATGCCTTATCTTGAAATTTCCGAGTATGTAAAAAAACATCCTGATTTTGATGTGTCTAGTGTGACTTTATTTGAACCAGCAGGATTTAGATCGGAATTTTCATATGCAGCTGAATGGGTTAGCTACGATGCGGCTATTGACGTGCTAAATCAAGCGAAAACGGCATTAAAAAATATAGCTAAACTCAATCTTAAAGTAGCCAATCATGAATGGGTTAATGTTCAACTTGAATATATTGAAAATCAATTAAAAAGCGTATGGAACCAACGTGGTATTTTCCCAGGATTAGGTTCGATCTTATCCGCTTTCGGTGTTAGATATGGTTTCGATGTTGCTCATCATGTGGATACTTCTGAAAACGACTTGATTTCTGAATTGAAGTTATATTTCTCAGGGGACAAAGAAACGGGCAACGAGAAATTGGATGACAGCTTAGCTGACAAAGAGGACGAGTTTTCTGGCTTACTAAGAAATGAAAATAAAACTCTATACTTCGAACTTTTGTCTCGATTGAATCTTTCTGTTGAACAAGCTGTTTTTGCTTGGGGTAACCTGAAAAATGATGCAGCTGCAATTGTTGCAAACCCATACCTATTATTCGAACTTACAAGAAATGAAAAGGACGAACACCGAGTTACTATTACTCAAATCGACAATGCAATGTTTGTGAATCCGTTGGTGGAAAATAAGTATCTTCTTACTAAACCAACCAAAATGAGAACGGAAGGTGATAAGCGTCGATTTAGAGCGATGATGATATTTGTTTTAGATCAAGCAGCAAATCAAGGCCATACTTTACTCAGCTATGATCAAATTGTTGAAGAAATTAATAAATTACCATTAGATCAAAAAACGGATTTTCAAACTGAAAAGATTGAAGGTGTTCTTGAGTTCTTGCAGGAAGGTGAATTGTACGTTGATGTTGAAAATGCTTACATAAAACTGAAAGAATATCAAGATTATAAAGAATTGGTAGTCGATGTAGTAAATAACCGTTTAGAAACTAGTTTATCGAGTGAACAAGACTGGAAAGAAATTATTAATGACCAATTTGGACAACTTGAAGTAAATAATGAAGAAAAAGATCAACTCGCTCGTGTTGAAAAGGCTACAGCGTTAAAAATCCTTGAATCATCTAGATTATCAGTCTTATTGGGAAGAGCTGGGACGGGTAAAACATCAGCATTGGGGATTTTTGCTTCTTCAAAAGAAATTAAAGCTGGTGGAGTATTAGCATTGACCCCTACTGGAAAAGCAAGAGTTCAGCTCGAGAATTCATTTAAGAAGAATAATGTTGAAGCTGAGTTTATGACTGTGGCACAATTTTTAATTCGTTCAAAAGGTTTCAATAGGAACACAATGACTTATAAGGTGCCAAGCCAACCTAGTTCGAGTATTGCCAAAACAGTTATTATCGATGAAAGTTCAATGCTGACTGAAGATATGTTTGCTGGCATACTAAAGCTTGTTGATTCTCATGCAGAGAGAATTATCTTTATAGGAGATCCAAATCAATTACCTCCAATAGGAGCAGGGCGTCCATTTGTCGATTTGATTAATTATTTAGAGAGTGCTTATCCTGATAAGATCGCAACGTTGAAAACAGAGATGAGACAGGGTTCAGGTGGTGATGATTTATCATTTGCTCAAATATTCTCTAATTCAGATTCAGTCGATAAAGATGTAGTTTACCGTATTCAAAACAATCAAACAGATCAACGTCTTAAATATATTCAATACACCGACTTAGAAGAGTTAGAAAAAATGTTCTTTGAGGAATTGGTAAATGTCACAAGCATGACAAATGAAGATGATATTGATGGATTCAATAAAAGTTTGGGAGCTACTGTAGACAACTATACAAATTATCCAACTAGTAAACATATAGAAGATTGGCAAGTTCTGTCTCCTACTAAATTTATTGGAGCAGGAAGCTATTATTTGAACAATCAACTTCACCAAAAATATCGTCAAGACACTGTTGAAAAATGGACTAAATACCCATGGTCAAAGAACAATCCTCAATCTGTTCAAAATATCGTATATGGAGATAAAGTTATATCTAATGTAAATGGTGAGAAGGAATACTGGGATGGTTCATCAGGGAAAGCGTATATTGCAAATGGTGAAATTGGTATTATGGCGGATTACCCAAGCCATTATGGTAAAAACGATAAAAATACTAGTTGGTATAAATTCCGTTTTGGCTCATTTGAAGGAAAATTATTTTCGTATACAAAATCGGATTTTGGTGGAGAAAGTAGTGACTCTAAATTAGAACTTGCATATGCTCTTACTGTTCATAAGTCACAGGGTTCTGGTTTTGGTAAAACCATAGTAGTCATAGATGGTAAAAGTTCACTTGTTACAAAAGAACTTTTGTATACTGCATTTTCTCGTCAAAAAGAAAAACTAAATATATTAAGTGATTTACCAATTCAAGAGTTAGTTCAGCATTCGAATGACTGGTATTCGGATACCAAACAACGATATACGGACTTATTCGAAATTCCAAACATCATTGAAATCGAGTCTAATAATCAAAAACGATACTTTGAAGAAAAATTAATCCATAAAACGGTTCGTGGTGAAATGGTAAGATCAAAGTCTGAAGTAATTGTGGCTAATATACTAGATAAGATGAAAATTGAGTATTCCTATGAAGAACTATTAGATGTTAATGGTAAAACCTATATTCCTGATTTTACTCTTCGCTACCAAGGTAAAACTGGTTATTTAGAGCATCTTGGAATGCTAATTAATAAATCTTACAAAAAACATTGGGACGAGAAAAGAGCAAATTATGAAAGTGTAGGAATTTCAGAATCTCTTGGAAATTTGATAATCACAGAAGATGGATTAGATGGAAGTCTGGATGCAACGTTAATAGAAAGTAAGATTCAAACATGGATAAAAAATAGTTGATTTGTTCCTTCCAACCAATACAAAAATAGATAACTCTTTATGTTCCCTCATACCTGTTATCTAATTCATCAACTTATTTAATTGTTAAGCGGGTTGCTGGTTACAGTTAGCATAATGATTTAAGAACGGATTCCGAATAGAGGAGTTCGTTTTTTCTTTATTGAATGTATATTAAGGAACTTTAGTAGAAAGAGAAGGTATACGATTACAGCACATACTGCTAGTCTAAAATCAAGTTTTATTATGTCTCTCTACTTAGTTGTGATAGCATAAATGGCTGACTAAGAAAAAATTAAAAAGATACCTTTAAAACATGCCTGGTACTAAACTGGAAAAATAGAAATATTTACAATATGTAACAGAGTTTAATATACTAGTAAAATAGACTTATACATCACAAGAAACTGCAAATGGGCTGGGGTGATTGATAGTGAACAAGAATGAAATGATAAAGGAACAAAAGAACTTAGATGAAACGATAAAAAGAATAGAAGATCAAACCTATTATATATGGGAGTTGTTGGACAAGAAACAACAGCTGATTAAATCTCATTCAGATTCAATAGGGGATACGTTAAGTTATAAACTTGGGAAAAGTGACCAAGAAAAACTAAAAAGAGCAAAAGCTGAGCCCTATTTTGGTCGTATTACTATGGTTGAAGATGGTGTAAGTGAGACTTTTTATATTGGAAAACAAGGTGTCAGAGATAAAAATGAGGATATTATTGTCGTTGACTGGAGAATGCCGATAGCCTCAGTTTACTACAATTTTATGCCTGGAAAGTCCAGACAAAAATATACTGTCATGGACGAGAAAAATAGGACAAAGTATTCTTACGAAGTAGATGTCCAAATGAAAAGAGAATATACTATTAGAGATAAAAAGATCATTAAATTTCTGCAACATGCTGCAGAAAGCAACAGTAACTTAAACGTTACAATGACGGAAAAAGGGGAAGAACTTACAGTTACAGATGATTTTTTAAGAGATATTATTGAAAA